>CAWJTH010000167.1:0-34685 GCA_963845495.1 uncultured Chitinophagaceae bacterium | reverse complement strand
AATAAGGAATGGAAAATAAAAAATAAGAAAACTGGAAAACAAGGTAGTGCCTCAGTTTGAAGTTGAGCATTAAAAGTTTCAGTGTTTCTGTGCCTCAGTGCAAACCGATATTTGCCACTGAGGCACAGAAACACTAATTGAGATATTGTTTAATCTTTTTGCTTTACGGTCAAAGCATTAAATTTCAAACTGAGACACTACCGAAAACAGGCTTCCAAGTCTAACTACTAACATCTAATTACTAAGTATTTTTTATGCATATCGACCAGACGACGTTACTTGACCTTTCAATATTTCATCCCGACGAGGAACAATCTGTTTTTCATCAATTGAACCGCACACGCACCAATGCGGGCAGGTTTTGGCTCCGCGAATTTTTTAGCCATCCATTTAATAATTTAGATGCCATAACACAGACGCAGCAAACATTGCAGCTTATTACAAAAAACGTTGCAAACTGGCCTACCATTATTACCAACGGCACTTTAATGGTGCTGGAAAAATATTACGAAACACAAATTGATGATATTCCAAGGCATCCCAGTATGCAATCGGCATTGATGTATCAAGTTTTTCACAAACCCGATTTTTCTATTATTAAATATACCATTGGCCATTGCGTTGATTTTTTAAAAGGGATGCAGCAAACGCTTGATTATTTTAAAGATGCCGCAACACCAAAAATTCTAGCAAAAGAGTTAGAAAAAATAAAAATGATTTTGCAGACCGACACGGCGCAACAAATTTTAAATGTAAAAAACAAAGAAAATATTACCGGCATCCAAGTGTTGCAATTTGGTTTCTTTTTACGCCACCGTTTTAAACAAGATATTTTTGAATTGATCGACCTGCATGGCAAATTAGATGCTTGGTACGCAATGGCCATTTCCACCCACGAATTAAATTTAAATTTTCCGGTTTTTGAAAATAACGCCGAACCGAAATTTACAGCAAACGGGTTGTTCCATATTTTGCTTACCGTGCCTGTTCCTTACGATATTCAAATGGATAAAAACACCAATTTCGTTTTTTTAACCGGTGCTAATATGGCGGGGAAAAGCACATTTATTAAAGCTGTTGGTGTATCAACTTATTTAGCACATTTGGGCATGGGCGTTCCCGCCAAGGAAATGCAATTAAGTTTATTTCATGGTTTGCTTAGCAATATTCAGGTAAACGATAATATTGTAAAAGGCGAAAGTTATTTTTATAACGAAGTACAACGCATTAAAAACACCATTATAAAAATTAACAACGGACAAAAATGGTTGGTGTTAATTGATGAATTATTTAAAGGAACAAATGTGCAAGATGCTATGAATTGCAGCTCCGCCGTAATAAAAGGATTAATTAAAATTAAAAGCTCGCTATTTATTTTAAGCACGCATTTATACGAAATTGGCGAAGAGCTGAAAGTGTTCCCCAATATAGCTTTCCGCTATTTTGAAACCGCTGTGAACAACGAGCAATTGACATTTAGTTACCAATTAAAAAACGGCATTAGCAACGATAGGTTAGGATATTTAATTTTGAAAAGAGAAAAAGTAATTGATTTGTTGGAGGGTTTGTAAATGAGGGCGTTTTTTGATTTGCGCAACTTCCTTTGTAATTGTAATGAATAAATTTTAAAAAAAAGTCGAAAGTAAATAGCCTGATTATCAATTAAATATTTATGCGTTTATTTATGCCTTAGAATTGCATATTTAATAAACATAATGAAGCACGAAACTTACACCAATCGACGCATTGCTAATGATTTAAGTGTGATAGATTTTATAAGCAAAGGAAAATATGGAAATATTTTTAAAAGGATCGTTTTTACGGCAACCGAGGTTGAAAATGTATACAATCTTTCTTTCGGAGATATCGACGAATATGGTGAAATAAATGATTTTAATATTAGTGGTAATGGCGATAGGAATAAAATATTAGCCACCGTAGCTGACGTAGTCAAAAACTATACACAAAAATTTCCCGAACGTTTGATTGTTTTCAAAGGAAGTACCAATGAAAGAACCCGACTTTATCGTATGGCTATTGGACTTAATTTTGAAGAGCTATCGGCAGAGTTTGAAATTTATGCTTTTGTTAAGGACGAACTCTTGCTTTTTACCCGAAACATGGAACTAACAGCTTTTTTGATTAAACGAAAAAAGACCTAAATTTGTGTTATGCAAAACACAACAAGATATAATAAAGCTTCCATTAAGCCAGAAGTAATCTATATTGTTGATGAAAATCTTAATAAGCTAAAAGGCAAAGTGCTTGCCCCTAAAAAGCTGGAAGAAGCCAATAAGCTATTGAAAAAGCTGAAATCACCTTTGCCCAGATAATTTGCATATAGGGCGTAAAAGTTATGCTATTATTCATTATACATTCGCATGTTTTTTAATTTACGGTTTTGGATTGCTCATGTTTTTGTTTTCACATGTTCACTTCATGCACAAGCCCAGCATAATCTGCTCTTAAACGGCAATTTCGAAGACATCAACATCTGTTCTGAATACCATTCTGAATGTGGCGTAGAAGCTTGGTTTTACATGAGCGCCACGCATGTAAATCTTGCGAAATCTGAAACCGGCAATCCTATACTTGGCAATAATACTTTGACCATTTACTACGATTGGATACGCATCAATCCATTCACGCCCGTTATTGGGACCATTTTGCCTTGCCAATTACAAAAAGGACATCATTATCATTTCAAAGGTTTATTTAATGCTAGATCAAATGCCAGATTAAATTTTAAATTAGGCGTGGCTTTAGGCGAATATTTTTATGTGCCGAGAAAACCTTTTACCGAAAATATAAAATTAGATAGCATCACAGAAATTGCTGAATTACCAAATTCAAACTTATTTACTTTTAATTATGACTTTATCGCCAACGGCACGGAGAAATATTTAACGATCGGAAATTTTATTACAGAAGATACATTAAATGGCAAGCATATTACTATGGGCCAAGATGAAATTTCGCTTACGGTTGATAATTTTGAATTAATTTCAAACGACCCAAATGAAGTTGTTTGTAGCGATTATGAAATAAATAAATTAGCTATTTACAACTACAACTTTAGACATAAAACAATGGACTATGCTTTGTATGCCAAAGGTGAATTGCCGATAAAATTTGCCGGAAATGATAGCGGTTTTACAACTAAAGAAATAATTCCTCCAATTAATAAATTTGCTAAATCAGACACAGTAAGATTAGGTGATGTATTATTTGACTTTAATAAAGCGCAATTAAAACAGACGGCTTTACAATTATTACAAAACGTTTTTACCCAAAAAGAATTGAAAAGTATCGATAGTATTTTTGTGGAAGGATATACCGATTCAATTGGTTCAGAAATACAAAATATCCAGTTAGCATTTCAACGAAGCCAAAACGTAAAAAATTGGTTGATTAAAGAAAATATTATTCCAGAAAAAAATATTACCATTCACGCTTTTGGCAAAAGCCGGCCAATTGCTACTAACACAACGCCGCAAGGCCGTAGTTTGAACCGAAGGGTGGAATTAATTATTTTTAGAAAAAAGGATAAATAAAAAGCAGGGTACCAAAGAACAAAGCAAGATTAAAACGGATATAAAATATAGATAAATATGGAAAACGATATTATTTCGAACACATTAATCAACGAGAGTACAGCGGAAATCATTAGTAAGTTATATCGACTTTCATTTGTCTTTATTATTTTAAATATAACCTATAGTATTTTTGATCTAATAGATTGGTATTCAATTTTGAGTAGTCTAAACAATATAGCAAGAAATGGATCACATTTCATTTATCGCTATAAAGTGCGCCCAATCATAGTCATATTTTTATTGTCAACCCAAATTATGACCAGCATACTTGCTTACAATGGATACGGTTTTATTTTAAATGGGATAAAGAATAAAGATTCATCTTCTTTACAAAAAGGCTTTAAAAACTTTTATACTTCATCAGTGTTAGCCATAATATCTTTTTCAATTTCCATTGTAAGTCTTATCTATCGGCTATACACAACATGGTGATGTTCCAATCATTTACTCCCCTTCCGCCTTTTTATAAGCTTTAATAAAAATAGCACCCAAGTTTTTATAAGGCGGAATATAATCGTCAAACCCTTCGTTGTGGGCATTTTTTCCAAACTGTTTCCAAAACGGGATCCAATCAATATCATTGCCGTTTCTTAATGTTTCCGTAAGCAAAGAAAAAAATGGCTGGTTAATAGCTGTTTTACCAATTTGTTTTGTTGCAATTACTTGAGCATCAGGCGAAATAGATAAAATCTCGTCCATTTGGTGATAGCCGCCGCACGAACCCAAAAACACAATTTTTGAAGTGGGCGACATTTGTTTTATGGTTAAATCGGCCGTGTAACTATGGCCGCGGTGGATGGTGATAGTTGGATATAATTTATTGATTTCCATGTAACTGTTCAGTGCCCGTTGATTAGCAGCATCACTAAAATCCTCTTTGGCACTAGCCTTATTGGCATAAATCGTTACCGATTTTCCTTTTATTGAATTCACCGTTACCCAATTTTTATTGCTTGCAATTTTCCAATTGGTACGGTTAAACCCGCCAATAAAAGCATTAAACATGCTCATCACCGATTTATCGTTATAAAAAAACATCCGCAAAATAACACGGTCGTATTTATCGGTCAGCATTTTATTGGGCATTTTAAATATAGGCAAAATGCCCAAACTGTCAGAAATATTTATGCCCGATGTTGTATCGCTGCTCGATAAAATCAATTGCTCAAGCCTATAAATTACCTGTCCGCGTTTATTGCTGCTCGCAAGTGCATTGTGGTAATTTACCCGCACTTCATCCATCATTAAATTGCGCAAACTATCGTTGGTAATGCTGGCATAACTATTGGCCACATCAACTGCATCTTCCAAATTACTGTCTTTTCCCTTGTCCAAATTATCTACAAAACCTGTCATCAAAGCCGTTGCATTTTCTTTGCTCATCCTTTTCAAAAAATCTTCCAGCGTATTGTAATTGGCAGCCATGGCAATAAACTTTTTATAGCGGTCGCTGTTTACCAAAGCCAGTAGGGCATTAGCGTTCGGCTTTTGCATGCGTTGCCATAAACGGTTGTACACGTAAATATAACTGCTGGTATAAATCTCCGTTTCGCAACTAATAATTAAATAATATAACTCTTCGGCGCTTAAATTTTGTATAGACCTAAAACGCACCGCATCACCAGATTCGTGCAAACCATTAATGGCATTTACATACAGCAAGTAAGCTTTTGTATGTAACATTTCCCGCAATCGGTTCCATGCCGTCGGGGTATCGCCATGTGCAGCACGACCAGCATATTCTATGGCCGTTTTTACCAACAAACTATAATAACCAGCGTCTTCTTGGGTTTCTTTTTTAATTGCCTCAACCGTTGTTTTGCCACTTAATAAATCATCGTAAAAAGGAAAATACAATTGGCCGTTGCCGTTGTTGGCTAAACGGTACAGTAGTTTTACCGCAGTGTCTGGATTATTTTGTAACCGTTTGCCTAATTTACTATTGGATGCTTGTGCATACGTGTACAAAATATCAGGTTCTTTTCTGGCAATAATATTGATGATACTGTCCGAAAAAGGCAAATCGGCATTTACATTTAAAATATTTACCGCATTTGGGTCATTTGGTTGTATATGCTTCAATGTCAGCTCATTACGACAATCGGCAATATCTGGATTTTCATTAAACGACACCGTTTTCAACAATAGATTGCACACATTGTAAGGATAACTTTTCATGAGCAATGCAATGGATGCGTCGTTTTTATCTAACAAATACACATTGTACCACGCCGTAACTATTTGCGGCAACACAACCAGCCGAACATTGTTAGGCAAATGTTTGTAAATGTTCTCAGCGCCTTCCAAGGTTTCGCCAAGTCCACGCAAATAGGTTATTTTTTTGTTGTTCGATGTGGCCGTATCCAGCTCAATTTGTTGTTGTATCGTATCCAATTGCGTATGCAGCGATTGGGTAAGCATCGCATTTAATCCTTCTTCTTTTGCAGTTGGCAACACCCGCTGTTTTATTTTATCAAACGAATAGTGTGCATATTGGCGGCTTTGGGCAATGGCATAATCGTGGTTTTGGGCAGTCGTCTTTTGGTTAAAAAGCAGTACAAAAATGGTGAGCGGTACAAAAAATTTCATGCATAAAATTATGAGAAAATAAATTATGCAAATTATATTCCAATTTTTGTAGGGGCGGCCCTTGTGGCCGCCCGTTTTAGACCGGGTGGCTGCAACGGCCGTCCCGTTTTTACGCCGGTGGCTGCAAAGGCCGCCCCTACGGTTTTATACTTACTTTTGGCACATGACATCCCAACAAAAACCAACCGTGGCATTGCTGGTGCACAGTTGCGACCGTTACCAGTTTTTATACCAAGGTTTCGAGACTTTTTTTAATAAATATTGGCCATTGTCCATACCCTGTAAATATTATTTTGCCACCGAAAAATTATCAGTGCAGGTTAAAGGCTTTCAAAATATTCAATCGGGCAGCGGCCAATGGAGCGATCGCTTGCGCATTTTGCTGGAAAAGATTGAAGAGCCATACATCCTTTATTTTCAAGAAGATATGTGGTTAAACAAGCCCGTAAACGCTTCGTTTTTTGAACAATTATTTGTTTTGGTAGACCAACAAAAATGGCTACAGGTAAAACTGCACAGCAGTGAAGTGTACAAAACATATCCCACAGAGTTTTTTATTGATGGTTTTAATGTGAGCAAACTTGATAATGCCGCTTCCGATTTTTTAATGAGCCACCAAGTTACTTTGTGGAACAAACAATTTTTGCTAAACCAAATGGCAAAAGACGAACACCCTTGGCGGAACGAGCGAAAAGGCACCAAAAGACTAAAAAAGTTAAACCCTGAAATATACCAAATTGATTATTTTTCAGAAAATGGCAAACCAACCATCAACCAAAATAAGCTGGGGATTGAAAGAAGTGAATATTTTACCGTTTCAGAAAATAGCACGTTGAATATTGTCTCGCTACCTTATATTGAAACTTTAAAAAAGGGCAGCGTAGCTGATAAAAAATATGCCGCTGAATTGCAAAACCATTACGACAACCAACTTACCCACGATGGAAAACCGAAACCAAGAAAAGAAGATATTTTAAAAAAAATTAAACGGAGATTGAAAGGGAAGTGAATGGCTTTAATAAAAGTAACGATTAAATTACCTGAGGTAAATATTTATTTTTGAAAAAAGATATTATGTCAAACGCGGTTAAATATATTATTGATGAAAACGGAGACAAAACATCCGTACTTATTCCTTTAAAAACTTGGGAAAAAATAAATCAGGAACACATTAAACTTCAAAATAAACTAAAAGTATTTATTAGCATTAAAGACGGGCTGGGCGAAATTAGAATAGCTAAAAAGTCAGGAAAAAAGCTACAGACGTTAAAAGACTTTTTGCATGAAGGTAACTATTAGAATCGCCAAAAGTTTTAAGATTGCTGCCAAACCTTTGCTTAAAAAATACCATTCTTTAGCAAAAGATTTATTGGAATTAGAAAAAAAATTAATGCTAATGCCCAAAATCGGCGTTCCATTAGGGCAAGACACTTATAAAATCAGGTTAAAAATTACCAGTAAGGGCAAAGGCAAAAGCGGTGGCGACAGAGTTATTACATCAGTTGAGAAACCGAAATTATTGGCATTACGGAAATGATATCTGATAAAGAAATTACCGTGAATTTTATAACAATTTTTGATAAGGTTGATGTTGACAGTATTTCAGACAAAGAATTGAAAGAATTAATAAAAGCATTTTATGATGCATAATGAATATTTCGTATAATACAAGGAAGTTATGCCTGACAATACCCAAAGATTTTCCGACCGGGTTGACGATTACATTAAATATCGGCCGCATTATCCTGCTGAATTAATTAATTTTTTGCATAAAATTGGATTGAATAAAGATTCCATTATTGCAGACATTGGCTCTGGTACTGGCATTTCTTCACAATTATTTTTGCAAAATAACAATACCGTTTTTGCGGTAGAGCCAAATGCTGAAATGCGGTCTGCTGCTGAATTACAGCTAGCTGGTAATAAAAATTTTATTAGCATAAACGGAACGGCGGAAGCAACAACTTTAGCCGATAATTCAATCGATATTATTTTTTGCGCACAGGCATTCCATTGGTTTGATAAAGCCAAAACCAAACTTGAATTTAATAGGATTTTAAAAGCAAACGGCCATATTGCCATTGTTTGGAATGCAAGATCGCTGAACAACGATTTTCAAAAAGCCTACGAAAAAGTATTAAAAACAACCCTAAAAGAATACAAATTAGTAACACACCGCAATATCGACGAAAGTGCAATTGCCGATTTTTTGGCTCCCCAAAAGGTAATTAAGGGCGTTTTATCCAACCACCAAAATTTTGATTTGGTGGGATTACAAGGCAGGGTTTTATCTTCTTCTTATTGTCCGAAAGAAGGACCTGAACATGACAATTTAATGATAGGGTTGGAAACGTTATTTAACGAATTTAGTAAAAACGGAACGGTAAGGTTTGAGTATGAAACAGAAATTTATTGTTGTTAAAAACGCCAAGCAAACAAAACGCCGACCGTAACCGTGCGCAAGGGATTGAGGCAAGTACCCCGCAAAGCCGCATGATTAATGGATAATTGAATAATTAATAATGAATAACTCTGATGAGTGAATTGCGGCTGCGGAGTACTGCTGAAAGCCCGACCCGGCCGGTTTTCGCCGGGATGCGCCCAAAAAAGCTTAAAGCAGAAAGCTTAAAGCTTTTAAACTTTCTTTCACAATTGGCTTTTAAACCCATGTTGCCCTTTCTCATCATAGGGAAAACATTTTCTTATGAAAAAATTAGGTGCAATAGTGGTGATTTTGTTTGCAATGGTGCAAGCAAATGCGCAATTCGGCGGCATGTATTACAGACCAAGGCCTCGCTACGCCCGCCCAGCCCAACATCATGTGGATGACGGCTTTAAACCTTCCGTAAACCTTACCATTGGTTATGGTTTTCCCAACCTCGATAAAGACCAATTGTTGCAATTCAGCAATTCTTATCCAGGCTCTACCTCGCAAACAGGCCCTTTTATGGGAACACTCGATTATCAATTCCAGCGCAACCTTAGCCTTGGCGTTATGGTTACAAGCGGCTCGGTAAACCGCAATTATTACGATGCGTCTTCCGGTGCATTGGCTTTTAACGGCAAGCTACAAAACACTGCCGTAATGTTAAATTTGGTAAGCTATATGCCAGGTACAAGAACGGTTTCGCCTTATTTCCGCGGTGCAATTGGCGCCAACATTTGGACCAACAACTACATTTTGACTGACGGCAGCAAATTGATAAACGATGGCGGTTTGCCTGATTTAGCTTACCAAGTGAGCTTGGGTATGAAAGTAAACTTCAACAAGAATTCTGGATTTTTTGTGGAAGCTGGCTATGGTAAATATATTTTGGCTGCCGGTTTGGCGTTTAAATTCTAATTTTTTAGACTGAAAAACAATTTTGATTTTTGCCACTCATCTTTTGTAAGTAATTCACATTCAATGGCAAGGCATCTTTTGGGTGTCTTGCTTTTTTGTTTTCTCGCTGAAAACGAGGAAACCGCAGAATTTGACGTAAGTAAAGTAACAACCATTAATGATCTCCCGCTTCTTTCCGAGTTTGGCAGCAAAAACCGTTGACCCACCTTTGCAATTTACCTTGCTTAAAACTTATTACTTACAACTTTATACTTATCTACCATAAACTTCGCAATACAATTTTACCGCTTCTACCGCTTCTTTTACATCGTGTACCCTTAAAATATGGGCACCGTTCACTAAGCCGATGGTATTTAAAACCGTTGTTCCGTTTAAAGCATGCTCAGTATCAACACCTAAGCTTTTTCTGATAAAACCTTTTCTAGAAACACCCAACAAAATGGGTTTTTCCAGCATTTTAAAAACGGATAGTTGTTTTATCAGCTCATAATTGTGCGCCATTGTTTTGCCAAAACCAATTCCGGGGTCAACAATTATATCATTTATGCCAGCTTTCCGACAAGCTTCTATCCTTTCAATCAAAAAATCAAGGATCTCTTTTACCACATTTCCATACTGCGGTTTGGCCTGCATGCTTGCTGGCGTTCCTTGCATGTGCATGCACACGTAAGGAACACGCAAAGCGGCAACAAACGGCAACATTTGTTCGTCCATCATGCCACCGCTTACATCGTTCACAATGCTGCAACCCGCTTCCACACTGGCTTTGGCTACGTTGGCATTAAAAGTATCGATGGACATAATTACTTCAGGAAATTGTTGATGGATTGCTTCGATGGCTGGTAAAACCCGTTCCATTTCGTCTTCGGGAGTTATTAATTCAGCGCCAGGCCTGGTGCTTTGTCCGCCGATATCCAAAATGACGGCACCATCGCTGATCATTTTTTCAGCCTGCTCCAAAATACCATCGCGGCCTTGCTTGCGGCTGTTCGAATGAAAACTATCGGGCGTAATGTTAATGATGCCCATTACCACAGGCTTGTCTATCGTTACTAATTTTCCTTTGCAATTGAGGGTAAACATGGACTACGTATTTTTGGACTGTTTCAAACCACGAAATAAACAATTAGCAACCAGAGAAAAAATAAATATGAACGACACGAATGCGGAATACAACACAGTGATTGGTACTTGTAAAGATATTTTCATGAAAAAAGCCAAGGATTATGGCACCAGTTGGCGGGTTTTGCGGCCCATCAGCATTGCCGATCAAATTTATATCAAAGCCAAACGCATCCGCACGATACAAGAAAACAACAAACAATTGGTGGCCGATGGCATTGCCGATGAATTTCGCGGCATTATTAATTATTGTGTGATTGGGTTGATGCAATTGGAATTGGGCGGCGAAGTAATCGAAGACATTCCGCTTGAAAAATTATCTAGTTTGTACGACGAGAAAGTGAGTGCCACCAAGGCTTTGATGCAAAATAAAAATACCGATTACGGCGAGGCATGGCGGGAAATGGAGCAAGAAAGTTTTGTTGATTTGATCCTGCAAAAAATACACCGCATGAAGCAAATCATCCGCAACGACGGCAAAACCATTATTAGCGAAGGCTTGGATGCCAATTATATGGACATGCTGAATTATGCGGTGTTTGCTTTGATAATGATGTAAAATGTGCTGAACTGTGATTTTTATGTTTTTGGTGATTGTGGAGCTTAAATTAAAAAGGAAATGAAAGATAAAAAGACAGTGATAAAAGTGCAAGGACTGGCAATAAATATCATTAGCAAAGAAAATAATGATTACATTTCTATCACACACACTGCACGTCAGCGGGATCCCGACCGAAGCGATTATATATTGCAAAACTGGTTAAGGAACAGGAGTACTATTGAATTTATTGGTCATTGGGAGCAATTGAAAAATCCCGGTTTTAATTCCATCGAATTCGATGGAATTAAAAATATGGCTGGTTCAAACAGTTTCTCTCTAACTCCCAAAAGATGGATAGAGTCAACGAACGCTGTTGGCATAGTTTCTAAAACCGGCAGATATGGCGGTACTTTTGCTCACAGGGATATTGCTTTTGAATTTGCAAGTTGGATAAGCGCTGAATTCAAAATGTACCTTATCGTTGAATTCCAACGACTTAAAAACGATGAAAACAACCGTTTATCACTTGCTTGGGATCTAAACCGGACGCTTTCAAAAATAAATTATCGCATACATACTGATGCTATAAAAGAACATATTGTCCCCAACATTATTACAAAAGAACAAGCGAATTTTATATATGCCAATGAGGCAGACATGTTGAACATGGCCTTATTTGGCAAAACGGCCAAACAGTGGCGTGCTGAGAACCCAAATACAGATGGGAATTTAAGAGATCAAGCCAGCCTAGAACAATTGTTGGTCTAGCCAATTTGGAAAGTATGAATGCAGAATTTATCAGAATGGGGTTAATTCAAAGTGAGCGCATTTTTAAGCTTAATCAAATTGCTATAATACAGTTAAAATCAATTATCTCCAATCCCAATTTAAAACAATTGAAATAATCGTAACCCTTATAACTTCCTAACCTCCGAATCCCTAAACTTCTTTTATGAAAATCCTTTTAAATATTATCCGTTTCATCGTCGGTATCCTCTTCATTTTCAGCGGTTTGGTAAAAGCCAACGATCCGCTGGGGCTAAGTTATAAAATGGATGAATTTTTTGCCGCTTGGAACTGGAATTGGGCTTTTGCCTTTAGCCTATTTATTTCGATTGCCATGATTGCTTTCGAAATAATTGCCGGTGTTGCGCTATTACTAGGTTGGAAACAAAAATTATTTAGTTGGTTATTGTTATTGCTCACCATTTTCTTCACTTTTTTAACCGGCTACGCAGTTTACAGCGGCAAGTTTAAAAGCTGCGGCTGCTTTGGCGATTGTTTACCATTAACTGCTAAACAATCATTTTTAAAAGATGTAGTATTATCTGCGTTGGTAATATTTTTATTCGCCAACCGAAAAAAAATATTACCTCTTTTATCGGCGAAACCTTTGGCAGTTTTAATGCTGCTAACATTACTCATCAGCGTTTTTGGACAATTATATATTTTAGAACATTTGCCTTTAAAAGATTGTTTACCTTATGCCGTTGGCAATGACTTAAACAAGCAAATGCAGCCTGGGCCTAACTTTCAGGCGGCGAAAATACAGGTGAATATGATTTATAAACACAACGGTAAAGAAATAAAATTTGATACCGAACACATGCCCGCCGATTTAAACGATACTACTTACGAATATATTGGCCGCAACGACGTGGTATTAAAAGAAGCGGTTGACGAACCAAAAATCGAGGATTTTTCGTTGCATAAATTAGATGGAACCGATACGACGCAAGGCATATTAAATCAAAAAAATAGCTACGCATTTTTCTTTATCCGAAATTTTGATGATGTAAAACCTGATTGGCAACCTGATTTTGAAAAAGTCGTAAATGCTTGCAAAGCAAAACAAATTCCTTTAATTTTAATTAGTAGCAATGGCGAACAAGTAGATCATTATTTTAATAAAACAAATAACTTTAACCTACCGGTTTTTATTTGCGATGGAACGGTAATGAAAACATTTTTGCGTAGCAAAATCGGGATTGTTTTAATGGATCAAGCAACGGTAAAAGGCAAATACAATATTACTGATATGGATAAAGCGATAAAAAAAATATGGACAATAATTGATAATTGAATAATGAATAATTGATAATGCCGGCTTGCTTAGCCTTAAGAACCGATGTTTATTAGACGAAAAAATGTAAGATTTGATTTATTGGGATTTGGAATTTCTTTCTTTGGAATTTTAAAATATGGTCAACCTTATCCATTACGCCATACCAGGTTTTGTCATCCTAGTTTCCGCAGAAGCCATTTTTTCCGCGGTTGAAAAAAGGGATTTGTACGAAACCAAAGATGCTTTTAGCAGTATGGCTATGGGTATTGGCAATGTTATCATTGGTCTTGGTAGCAAATTGATGATACTGGCTATTTTTACTTTTTTATACCAATTTCGATTGTTTACGCTCGGCTATGCCTGGTGGGTTTGGTTATTGGCTTTCTTTTGTGAAGATTTTTCTTATTATTTATTCCATCGAAATAGCCATGTCATCCGATTTTTTTGGGCTAGTCACGTAGTGCATCACAGTAGCCGCAAATACAATCTCAGCACGGCTTTGCGCCAAACTTGGACGGGCAATTTTATGGGTACATTTCTGTTTTGGTGTTGGATGCCGCTGGTTGGTTTTGAACCCGTGATGATACTTACGTTACAAAGCATTAGTTTGTTGTACCAATTTTGGATACACACTGAGGCCATTAATAAAATGCCACGCTGGTTTGAAGCCGTGATGAACACACCATCGCACCACCGAGTGCACCACGCTAGCGACCTTAAATATTTAGATAAAAACCATGCAGGCATTTTAATTATTTGGGATAGGATGTTTGGCACTTTTCAACCCGAGGAAGAACGCCCCACTTATGGACTTACCAAAAATATCAATACCTTTAATCCGATAAAAATTGCATTTATTGAATGGATTAATTTGGGAAAAGATATCCGACGCGGCAAATCTTTATCCAATGCTGTTAAATATTTGTTGAATCCACCGGGCTGGAGCCACGATGGACAAGGAAAAACGACCTTACAATTACGGAAAGAAAAAGAAGCGGAAAACTCGACAAAGAATATTCAATAATCAATATTCAACACTCAATTTTCAAATAGATAAAATCCAGTAGATTAATAAGTTAAAAAATTAATCAGCCATTTTTACATTAAAATAAACCTTAAAACATGAAAAATTTATTGCTGTTAAGTGTGCTATTTATTTGTAGTTGCCATGGCGGTTTCCATGGTAAACGGGTACACGGTAACGGGAATGCAAAATCAGAAGATAGAAGTACCACCGGCTTTAAATCAATAGAAGTGCAAGATGATATTGATGTTACGTTAACGCAAGGCAACAATTACAAAGTAACGGTGTATGCCGAGCCAAGCATTTTGCCATATATTTTCACCACTACAGAAAATCATGTTTTAACTATCCGTGTGCAAGATGGTATTGATATTGAGCCGTCGGAAACAGTAAAAGTAAGCGTGCAAATGCCTGTGGTTGAGGGCGTTGCAGTGGCAGGCTCTGGCTCTGTTACCTCAACCGGCACTATTGAAAACAGCGACGAAATTAAATTATCTATTAGCGGCAGTGGCAATATTACCATGCCTATAAAAGCACCTTCATTAGATTTTGACATTGCCGGCAGTGGTACCGGCACTATCAGTGGCGAAACCAAAGACGAAAAACTAAGCATCGGAGGCGCCGGCAATTGCTATACCCAAAATTTAAAAAGCGAAAATGCCAAGGTAAATATTGCTGGCAGCGGCAATGTAAAATTATATGCCAGTGTAGGTTTGGATGTTTCGATTGCAGGAAGCGGCAATGTTTATTACGCCGGAAACCCAGCTATACAGAAAACTATTGTCGGTAGCGGAACGATTGAACAACTTAAATAAATTCCAAATAAAGAAATTCCAAATCCCAATAATTAAGCTTTTGCCTATTTTTTTTGAACATTGTTTTATTGAATTCAAATATAAATGCTTGATAAATTTGTTGGGATTTGGAATTTCCAATAAAGAAATTCCAAATCCCAATAATTAAACTTTTGCCCTTTTTTTGAACATTGTCTTATTGAAATTTAAAAATATAAATGCTTTATAAATTTGTTGGAATTTGGAATTTCTTTATTTGGAATTTAATTTAAAGATCCACAAACTTAACCTTAATCCAAACATCTCTATTTCTGCCTTTATCATCGGTGCAACTAATTTTTACCGGCCCTTCAGTTGGCATAAAAAATAGTTTTTCTTTGGGATTGCAGCTTTTATAAAACTGGTTATTAATATACCAAAAAACTTTATTTACATCAGACGCAGATTGGCATGAAAGCGCCAATGGTTCTGGCTTTTGTTTTGAAATAAAATAGTCACTGCCATTTACCGGTGCATTAATAAAAGGCGCATTTCCCGAAGTTGCATTTTCGCAATCCGGACTTAACGGTGGTATTTTTTCGTATTTAATTTTATTTTCTTCAAAATATTGTTGCATTTCTGGCGGCACCAGTTTTATTAATTTCTTTTTATAACCTGTTGCTGGTAAACATTCTTTTTTAAAACTATATTTTTCATCTGGCGTTACAAATATTTCTTGCGTATTATTACAAATTGAATTGCTTGAAATAAGCGGAATAAAATAATCGGTTACAATATTGGTGCAATGTTCGCAAGGCAACATCCCGGTTTCGCTGCAAACCAAACGCTGCTGGCAAGTTGGTGGCGCAGTGTACCATGCATGGTCTGCGTCATAATCCAATGTATTAAAAATCTTAAATAATAAAGGTGTTGCAATATTAGCACCGCTTAATTCTGGAATGCCTACGCCGCTAAAATTTCCCAACCAAACACCCACTGTATATTTTTTATTATAGCCAATGCTCCACGCATCGCGGCGGCCATAACTGGTGCCGGTTTTCCAAGCAATTTTTGGTAAATGAATTGTGCTAGTCCAACTAATGGGGAAGTCGGGCCGATTGATTTTGCTTAATATTTCGGTAATCATAAATGCTGAAGCTTTGCTTAAAATCTGCACATGTTTTTGGGAAATGGTATCAGCCGATGTATACAACGGGGAAACAAATTCTCCTTCATTTGCCAAGGCTGAAAACAAACTGGTCATTTCTTCCAAGCTGCACCCACAACCCCCCAAAATTATCGATAACCCAAGCTTGTTTTGATCTTTTGCAATCTGCTTAAACCCACACTGGGCAAGGGTTTGGATCAATTTATCCTTACCTAACAATTTCAAACTTTTAACCGCAGGAATATTGAGCGAATGGTCTAAAGCATACTCCATGCTCACATATCCGTTAAATTTTTGGTCGTAATTTTCTGGTACATAACCTGCGTAATTAATGGCCACATCGGTCATAATTGTTTTAGGTGTCATTAATCCGGCATCAATACAAAGGCCATATAAAAGTGGTTTTAAAGTACTGCCCGGTTGGCGAATGGCGGCTGCTCCATTTACTTGTCCACCATCATGCGTATTATGAAAATCGGCGCTACCCACATAACTAATTATTTTATGCGTTTCGTTATCAATAATTATAACCGAGGCATTTTGAATATTTTTAAAAGCCATTGTTTGCACATAATCTTTTACCAATTCTTCTGCTTTTAATTGGGTATTAACATGTAAAAAGCTATGGATATTTTTCTCTGATAATTTTTTAGATTTCCAACTAAAATGTTGTGCTAATTGTGGTGCAGCACCCCTTGAAATATTTAGTGGCTCATTAAGTGCATCATCAATTTCTTTTTTATTAAAAACATTTTCTTTGCCAAAACGCAATAACCATTTATTTCTTTCCTGAATAATAAAATTATTATTTAACCCAAGCCGCAAACTATTTGGCCTATTTGGAATAATGGATAATGCAGTAATTTCTGCCAACGATAAATGGTCGGGATTCTTTTTAAAATATAAAACCGCAGCACTTTTTACACCTTCAACATTTCCACCGTACGGCACCAAATTAATATATAATTGCAGTATTTCCTTTTTAGAATATTTTAATTCTAATTGCTCTGCCCTAAATATTTCTTTTAATTTATTAAAAAAGGTGCGGCGTTTTGGTTCCAACATTTTAGCCACTTGCATGGTAATAGTGCTGGCACCGCTAGTTCTTTTTCCAGTAAAAACATTATTAAAAAATGCACGACCAATTGCAATTAAATTAATGCCCGGATGTTGGTAAAACCACTTATCTTCTTTGGCAACAATAGCTTTACTTAATAAAGGCGATATTTCCGACAACTCGGTTTTCATCCGCCATTTATCATCTTTGGTAATAAATGCATGGATTACTTCGCCATTGTCATCAGTAATAATTGTTGAGTATTCAATTTTGTCTGGAAGCGGAAAAATCCAATTCAATAAAAAAAATAAAACAATAAAGCCAAATAAAACGTAACCGCTACGTTTCAACCATTTTTTGTAATTTATTTTTTTGAGAAAGGAAAGCGAAGGTTTCATTGCTTTACCGAAGGTTGGAAAATTCTATTAACTTAAAATCAAAATATTTTACTAATTTTTCATTTTTTTAAAAGACATTCAAAAACAGAAAATTTCCCACTTTAATAAAACATTCACATAAAAATATTTTGAAATGAATTGAACCTGCTAGTATATTCATATCATAAAATTTTCCTGCCTTCAAAGCTTACCAAAAATTCCCCCTTTATGAAACGGTCTATCCAACTGTTTGCAGTTTTTACTGCAACGGTGCTATTGTTTGCCTGTAACAGAAATACAGTTCAGGTAGAGTACACTAATGCTACCGGCGAAGTGCCACAACTCACCAATCTCGAATTTCGTTTCGACAAAGCTCTTACACCTGATTCCCTCCTAAACAAATGGGATTCAACCGAATACATTGACTTCACGCCAAAAATTGAAGGCAAATTCCGTTGGGAATATCCCGACAAATTGGTATTCAGTCCGGCCAAACCGCTGATGCCTGCTACTTCTTACAAAGCAACGCTAAACAATGCCATCCTTAAATTTTCAAAATTTGGCAGCATTAAAAAATCTGATGTTGCTTTCCACACGCCTGATCTGCAATTAGACAATAGCAGCATGATGTGGGTGGGTAGCGGCGGCGAAATAAAAACGGCGCAACCACAAATTGACCTGCATTTTAATTATCCGGTTGACCCGCAAACGCTAAAAGACCACCTTAGTTTGGAAGTGGAAGGGCAACAGCAAAATTATTCCATTACCACGCTCAATAATGACACCAAAGTGAGTCTGCGCCTGCTTAACTTTAAAGCGGAAGACAAAGATTATTCGGCTAAAGCCAGCATCAGTAAAGGCATGGTGCCGATCGGCGGAAAAAATCCAACGGCGGAAAATATTGATGAAAAACTGTTTATTCCTTCGCCCTATAAATTAATTATTACCGATGCCGAAAGTAACCACGACGGAACCAGCGGAACGGTGCACGTTCGCACTAGCCAAGAAATTGACGAACCAACCTTGGCTGCCAGTATTTCTTTTACACCTGCGGTGAAATTTACCACCGAAATATTGGACGATGGATTTGCCATCCATAGCGAGCAGTTTGACGTAGAAAAAACCTACGAACTCAATCTCAGTAAGGCTTTGCGGGGAAAAATCGGCGGCGTTTTAACCGATGCTTACACCACAAATGTTGCTTTCGGAAAAGTAGAACCCCAAATCAGTTTCATGAATGAAAAAGGCGTTTACCTCAGCAGCAAAGGCGCCAAAAATATTGAGGTGAAAATTGCCAACGTAGAAAAAATAAAGGTGGTTATTTCAAAGATTTACGAGAATAATATTTTGGCATCGCAACGTTATGGCTACCAACCGAACGAAAAAAACGGCGATAATAACAGCGAAAGCGATGAGGAAGATTATGACCGTGGCGGCGGTGAAATGGTGCTGGGCGATGTGATTTTTGAAAAAGAAATCGATACCAAAACATTGCCAAAATATGGCAACAGCCGCTTGTTTCATTTTGATATCACCGACCAATTGCCCAGTTTTAAAGGCATTTACCATATCAAAATCCGCAGTACCAAAGATTATTGGGTAAGCGATAGCCGGTTTATCAGCCAAAGCGATATTGGTTTGATTGCAAAAGAAGGTATTGACAAAGTGCTTGTTTTTGCCAACAGCATAAAAACTAGCGGCCCAATTGAAGGCGTTTCAGTAAATGTGTATGGCACTAACAATCAATTACTTGGCATTGCCACCACAAACGGACAAGGCGTGGCTGAAGTGCCAATTACCAAGAATCAACTAGCTGGTTTTGCACCCACCATGGTGATTGCCAAAACCAGCGAAGATTTTAATTTCTTGCCTTTTGCCACCACAAAAGTAGCCACCAGCCGATTTGATGTGGGCGGCAAACGTAGCAACAGTACCGGATTGGATGCATTTATTTATGGAGAAAGAAATATGTATCGCCCAGGCGAAACCATGCACGTAGCCGTGGTATTGCGAGATAAAAATTGGCAGCCTATTGTGGATGTTCCTATTAAAATAAAATTTAGTTTCCCGAATGGAAAAGAACTGGCAACCATCCACAAAACATTGAATGGGCAAGGTGGTGCAGAAGCCGCCGTTCCTTTAAATACCAGCGCCATAACCGGCAGTTACAATGTAGAAGTATTTACAGGCAATGATGTTTTATTGGCTTCAAAAAACCTGATGGTTGAAGAATTTTTACCGGACAGGATTAAGGTAGAAGCTAAGCTTGATAAGCCTTTCCTATTGCCGGGCGAAAGCACCAAATTAAATATTGCGGCACAAAATTTCTTTGGCCCGCCAGCGGCAAATCGTAATTATGAATTGGAAATTCAGTTAGCCCAGAAAGCGTTTGATTCCAAAAAATTCGACAAATATGATTTTTCGTTAGCTAATCAAAATACCTTTTTTGACAAAGTAACCAGACAAGGAAAAACCAGCGAAAACGGCACTGCCACCGAAGGTTATTCCGTGCCGGATATGTATAAAAATATCGGCATTTTGCAAGCTAAATTTTATACGACTGTATTTGATGAAACCGGACGACCAGTGAACCGTTTGCAAACAGCCGATATTTTCACCCAAGATTATTTTGTGGGCATTGGCGGCGATGGCTACAATTATTATCCGCTCAATCAACCAATAAAATTCCCTTTGGTGGCTGTAAATAAAGATGATAAACCAGTGCAGGGAAAAGTTTTGGTGAATGTCATCAAACATGAATACCGCACCGTGCTTACCAAAAGCGGCGAATACTTTAGGTACGAATCGCAAAAACAAGATAAAACCGTTGCCAGTTATGAATTGACGCTCAACGGAGATGGAACCAGTTTTCCTTACACGCCTAACCAACCTGGCGATTACGAAATCCGCGTAGCCAAACAAGGCGCCAATAGTTATGTAAGCAAATCGTTTTACAGTTATGGATTTTGGGGCAATAACGATAATGCAGCTTTTCAGGTGAACACCGAAGGCCATATTGATATTGAGGTGGACAAGGATAAATACCTGACCGGCGACAATGCCAAAATATTGTTTAAAACGCCTTTCAATGGTAAAATGTTGGTGACTACTGAAACTGATCACGTGCTGAGTTATCAATATTTAGATGTAAGTAACCGTACGGCGTCGATGGAAATAAAAATTGCGAAGGAACAATTACCAAATGTTTACGTAACCGCCACGCTTTTTAAACCGCATGAAGTCAGCGATATTCCGCTTACCGTTGCCAATGGGTTTAAAAGTTTATCGGTTGAACAAAAAGACCGGAACATGAATTTGCAAATTACTGCCGCCAAAAATGTACGCAGTAGAACGCATCAAAAAGTAACCGTTCATGCAGCGCCCAATGCGATGGTTACGCTTGCTGCGGTTGACAATGGCGTGTTGCAGGTAAATGATTATAAAACGCCCGATCCGTATGATTTCTTTTACCAAAAAAGGGCGTTGGAAGTGAATGGCTACAACATGTATCCATTATTGTTTCCTGAAATACGTGGTAAAATGAGCAGCACCGGAGGTGATGGTTATGATTTGGAAAAACGTACGAACCCAATCCGCAACAAGCGGGTGAAATTGGTAAGTTATTGGAGCGGTATTTCGCAAGCAAACAGTAGCGGTGATGCCAGCTTTGAATTTGATATACCACAATTTAGTGGTGAAATCCGGTTGATGGCCGCTGGTTTTAAAAACGAATCCGTAGGCGGAAAAGATGCCTCGATGATTGTGGCCGACCCGATTGTTTTAAGCACGGCTTTGCCGAGATTTATGAGTCCTGGCGATACGGTTGAAGTAGCTGTAACGGTTACAAATACTACGAAAAAAGCTACTTCTGCCACGGCCAAACTGAGTGTGGCTACGGGTTTGAGTGTTGTTGGCACTACTTCACAAAATGTTACGTTATCCGCAAATAACGAAGCGCAGGTAATGTTTAAAATCGCCGCAGGCGCAGCCATCCAACCAAGTAAAATATTGGTGGAAGTGAATGGCTTAGGTGAAAAATTTACCGATGAAACAGACATTACCATTCGCCCAGCTTCTACATTGATGAAGCAAAATGGCAGTGGTTTTGTGGAAGGCGGCCAAACAAAAAGTATTTCCATGGCGCAAAATTTCTTCTTACCAAATACTGCCAATTATAGTTTGGTGGTGGGAAAAAGTCCTGTAATTGAGTTTGGTTCGCAACTGCAAAGCTTGGTGGAATATCCGTATGGCTGTACCGAACAAACGGTTTCATCAGCTTTCCCACAATTATATTATGGCGATTTAAGTGAATTGATGAATTTCCATAAAACTGGAACCATTAATGCCAATTATAATGTGCAAGAAGCCATCCGTAAAATAAAAATGCGGCAATTGTACAATGGTGCCATTACACTTTGGGATGGTGAAGGTTCAGAAAATTGGTGGGCTACCGTTTATGCGCTGCATTTTTTGTGGGAGGCTAAAAAAGCCGGTTTTGATGTGGACAATGAACTGCTGGAAAGCATCAGCAATTATTGTATCAACCGTTTAAAAAGCCGTCAAACAATCCCTTATTTCTACAATGGCACGCAAATGCGCCAAATTGCACCGAAAGAAGTAACGTATAGTTTATATGTGTTGGCGATGATGAACAAACCGCAAACCAGCGTGATGAATTATTATCGGCAGAATTATTCCGAGCTAAGCTTGGACAGCAAATACATGCTGAGTGCTACGTATGCGCAAGCTGGCGATAAAGCCAGTTTCCGTCAACTATTGCCAACTTCTTTTGCCGGTGAAGTAAGCGTAGCAGTTTTTGGTGGAAGTTTTTACAGCGAAACGAGAGACGAATCGGTGGCATTAAACTGTTTGCTCGATGTAGAACCAAACAATCCGCAAATACCGATTATGGCAAAACATGTGGCTAATAAATTAAAGACGCAACGATATTTAAGCACGCAAGAAAATGCTTTTGGCTTTTTAGCCATGGGAAAATTGGCAAGAAGCGCTAATGCGTCGAACATCACCGCATCCATAAAAGTAAACGGAATAGAGATTGGTAAATTAAATGGGAAAGACATCCGCTTAACCAATAAAGAACTAGCTGGTGGCAAGGTGGAAATTGCTACATCCGGCAGCGGAAGGGCTTACTACTATTGGGTTGTAGAAGGTATTGGCAACGGCCAGCAGTATGTGGAAGAAGATAAATTTATTAGGGTGCGGAAACATTTTTACAACCGTAACGGTCAACCTATTTTAGGCAATACATTCAAGCAAAATGATTTGGTCATTGTGGCTGTGTCGCTTGAAAATGCCTATTCGTCTTCCATCGATAATATTGTAATCACTGATTTATTGCCTGCTGGTTTTGAAATCGAAAATCCCCGCACCAAAGAAATTCCGGGTTTGGATTGGATCAAAGATGCCAGCACGCCGCAAACCTTGGACATGCGGGATGACCGCATTAATTTCTTTACCAATTTAGGCAGCGAAAAACAAACTTTTTATTATGCAGTACGGGCCGTTTCGCCAGGCACTTACAAAATGGGGCCGGTAAATGCAGATGCGATGTATAACGGCGAATATCATAGTTATAATGGCGCCGAAGTGATTCGGGTAGTAAGATAATCAGCACCCTAATAAGGCTTATAGAACGATAGACAAATAGCGAGACTGAACCGGAAACACCCTGATAGGGCTTGTATTTTTGCCCTGTCAGGGTTATTAGAACTACAACAAAAAACAGCGAAACCAAACCGAAGCACTCTGACAGGGCTTATATTTTTGCCCTGTCAGGGTTATTAGAACTACAACGAAAAACAGCGAAACCAAACCGAAGCACTCTGACAGGGCTTGTATTTTTGCCCTGTCAGGGTTATTAGAACTACAACGAAAAACAGCGAAACCAAACCGAAGCACTCTAACAGGGCTTGTATTTTTGCCCTGTCAGGGTTTGGCAAGAGGCCAGAAAAAAGTAGCTGAAACCGAACCGCAACACCCTACAGGGCTTGCATTTCCGCCCTGTCAGGGTTTACAGGAAGACTGAAAGAAACATAAGACAAAGACGTTCTTCGTCAAATTTATGCTTTGCCTCTTTTTAAGCAAGCTCTAAAACCCTGACAGGGCAAAAATACAAGCCCTGTCAGGGTGGGGTCACTCCAGCAAAAAATCTTCAAAATTGTCAAAGTTTATTTGTTCATGATATTTAATGAAAGCTTCTTTTCCGCCAAACCAATTCAATAATTTATCCCGACAAACCAAACTTGGCCCATTATGTAAATAAGAATGATAGCTGCTGGACGGCCACAACTTAAAATCGGCAACCATGCCATGCAATTGGGCGTTGGTATGAATGTAAAACACAAGCCAAGTGTAATGACTTTGATCGGTTATCAGTTTACGCTTAAACGGTGTTTCAAACAAACCACCTGTTCGTTTATACACTTTATTGATACCTTGCGCATACGCATTAAAAAAATTTGAAAATGCTTTGCTCGCCCTCACGTCCGAATTATCTATCCATTCTTCATTTATCCAAACCTTTTCTTTTATATAAACCATTAAATGAAAATGATTGCCGAGTAAATTAAATGCATACGTTTCAACAAATGGAGTTACATGTTGTTGGTATAACTGCAAAAAGTAGCCGTAATTTTTAGGTTGCTTAAACAAATTTTCACTGTTGATACCACGATTGTAAATGTGATAATAATTACCTGGCACAAGCGGTTCAAAAAATTGCATATGGTGTGAATCTTTTATTCAAAATTAAAGATATAAGTTCTTGATAAATAATATTTTACAATTTGAAAATAAATCGATCAAAACAAACCAATTATTAATAGAGAGCAGATTATCAAAAAAACGAGTGATTCAATGTTTAAAAGTTTACTAATTTTAACCCAATAAATGTTTTGTTTAAACAATAGGCCATGCTAAAAAAAGGTGAACACATTGAAGGCGTACCAGCCGAATTACAATTATTGCTCGATAAAGACGAACAAGCAAACAGTTTTTTTGAAACGCTGACCAAGTCTTACAAACAAGGTTATTGTGATTGGGTTGGTTCGGCAAAGCAGGAAGCAACTAGACAAATAAGGGCAGAAAAAGCTATGTTGATGTTGAAGAATAACCAAAAAACACTCAAAACCACGTAAAAATTTCTTTACACAAATATGCTGGATGCCAATGCCATACTTTGTTTCAGCGCTTCAGTATTTTTAGGCTGCCACAAATTCTTTTCCTTGAAATAAGCTATCATTTTTTCAGAATCCATATTGCCAACCAATTCGTCGTTGGCCATCGGGCAACCGCCAATGCCTTTTAACGCACCATCAAAACGCATGCAGCCTGCGTTTACAGCAGCTTCAAACTTTGCCAACCAATTAGTTGGGCTGCTATGTAAATGAACACCAATTTCAGTTTTAGGATATTGTGGCAACAATTGGTTCAGCAAATTGCTGATTTGTTCCGGCGTAGCTAATCCAACGGTGTCGGCAAGTGAAATAATGTTGATATCTAACGCAACCATTTTTTCCAGCCATTCCATTACAATTGTTTCATTGTAAACATCACCGTACGGGTTACCAAAACCCATCGACAAATAAACAACCAATTGTTTATTGTTCTGGCTGCAAAGGTTTTGTATCGCTTCCACGGTTCTAAAAGATGTTTCCATGGTGCTGTTAGTGTTCCGCAATTGAAATGTGGGCGATACCGAAAACGGAAATCCCAAATAAGTAATTTCGTCAAAAGTAATAGCATCTTCAGCTCCGCGAAAATTGGCCACAATGGTTAATAACTTCGTATCGGTTCCCGCCATATCCAATTGCGGTATAACTTCTTTTGTATCAGCCATTTGCGGTATCGCTTTGGCCGACACAAAACTGCCACAATCCAATGTATGAAAACCCACTTGCAGCAAGCTGTTCAAATATTCCACCTTTTTTTCAGTGGATATAAAATGTGGCCAGCCTTGCATTGCATCACGAGGGCATTCCACCAAATGGATGGTGGATGGCGGATGATGGATGGCGGAGGCTTGCATTTTAGAAGAAATATTCAATAATCAATAATCAATTTTCAACACTCAATTTTCAAATTAAAATATACAAAGCATTAACTTTATAAGTTTATTTTATCAACTGTCAACTGTCAACTGTCAACTGTCAACTGTCAACTGTCAACTGCCAACTGCCAACTGTCAACTGCCAACTGTCAACTGCCAACTGTCAACTGCCAACTGTCAACTGCCAACTGCCAACTGCCATCCGCCATCTATTAGCTAACCGCCATCCGTTGCCTCATCACTTCATACAAAATCATCCCGGTGGCTACCGAAACATTTAGCGATTCAAAATCATTTTGCATCGGAATATTAAAAGGTTGGTCACAAATTTTCATCAATGGCTGATAAATACCCTTGTCTTCGCTACCAACAACAATGGCACAAGGCTCATTAAATTCCAGCGAAAAAATAGAAGTCGGTGCAGTCATTTCACTCGCAAAAACTTTTATCCCGTTCAAATGCAAGTCATCCACCGTTTTCATTAAACTGCTTACACGGCAAACCGGCAATTTTTCCAAAGCCCCGGCCGATGTCAGCATTGCATCTTCATTCAAAGCCCCGACGCCTTTATCTGGAATAACGATGGCGTCCACCCCACAACAAAGTGCCGTACGGGCAATCGCCCCAATATTGCGCACATCGGTCACACCGTCCAAAATCAATAACAACGGCGCTTTGCCGCTTTCAACAACGGCCGAAATCACATTTTGCAGGTCTTGGTACTGGATTTTTGAAATCACTGCCACGCACCCGTCATGCACCCCAATATTAAATCCATTAATTTTTTCAATCGGCACTTTATTGATCGGTGCTTGGTGCAAAGCCGCCGCGTTTTTTAATTCTTCAATTTCTTTTCCGTGCAAAGTATTTTGCAAGTAAATCCTTTCCAATTGTTGGCCGCTTTTTAAAGCATCAATAACGGCTTGGCGCCCAATCACCAAAGTATTTTTCTTAGGCCTGTTTTGTGGTTGTTGACGATAATTTTTCACCCTGCAAAAATAGTGGTAGCGGCCGCTTTATTGTGGTTATAGTTAAAAAAGCTATCGTTCTCCCAAAAAGGTGAATGACCTTATTCAGTCTTCATCATAGTTTGATGTGGAAAAAGGTCAATCACCTTATTTGATATTTATCAAAAGTAGTACGCACAGGTGTAGTGTACATTACAATACACTAGCCATAAATGATTGGTTTAAACTTACTTTTACCCCATCAATTTCACATTACGATTGTTGCCATAATTTTACCCAAAATGTTTTAAAATATGGCTATGTTCAATGTGCGGGTATATGGTATTTTATTGGTTGATGATTGCGTGGTGGTGACGGACGAAATAACCCGCGGTGGTAAGTTCACCAAGCTGCCCGGTGGCGGACTTGAATTTGGCGAAGGCACCCGCGACTGTTTAAAACGCGAATTTTTGGAAGAAATGAATCTAGATGTCATCATCGGCGATCATATCTACACCACCGATTTTTTCCAAATGAGCGCTTTCAACAAAGAACACCAAATTATTTCCATTTATTATTATGCGGAAGCCGTGGGCGAAATAACAATCGTTTTCAACGAAAAGCCGTTTGATTTCTCAGTAGCACAAATGGAAAAATACAAAACCACCGGCGAAACAGAAACATTCAGACTAATACCTAAAGCCATTTTTAATGAAAAAGATATGCATTTGCCCATTGATAAAGTAGTAGCAAAAATGCTTCGCGAAGAATGGGATGGTGTACATTTTTAATATGAATGGGCTAAATCAATATCTTTTTGATGAGCGGTAACAAACAAGCGCACCCTACGTATAATTTCGTATAATTAATGCTTTGTTATGTTTACACCAACCAAAACAGCCATACTTCCACTACTGTTTGCCTTGCTTTTTTCCTCTTCGCTATTCAGTCAAACAATTAGTCAAAAAACCTTACCTGCTGTAAGAACGGCTGGGCGTATTATTATTGATGGCAACCTAAAAGAAACCGAATGGAAAACAGCACCCTTAGCCACCGATTTTATACAATTGCGCCCCACTCCTTTTAAACATGAAAGCCGGGAAAACAGGACCGAAGTATACCTTTTATATAGCGATGATGGCGTTTACATTGGTGGTTACTGCCATGAAAAATCAAAAGATAGCATTGCTACCGAATTAATTGGCCGCGATGGGTTTGGCACCAACGATTATATTGGTGTTGTGGTTGATACTTATAAAGATAAATTGAACGGCTTTGAATATTTTATTACGCCGCTGGGTGAGCAAATGGACGCAAAATTTACATCAAACAGCAATAACAGCGAAGATTTTAACTGGAATGCTGTTTGGCAAAGTGCCGCTCAAATGCATAACGATGGTTGGTCGTTTGAAATATTTTTGCCTTTTTCCGCCATTCGTTTTAGTACCAAACCCACGCAGGATTGGGGTTTGAGCATTACCCGCCGCAGGCGTAAATCGGGCGAGCAATTTTTTTGGAATCCTATCGACCCAAATGTAAACGGATTTCTTACCCAAGAAGGTTTGTGGACCGGGTTGGAAAATATCAAGCCGCCTGTTCGTTTGCAATTCTCGCCTTATTTTTCTACCTACGTCAATCATTATCCCTACAACGATCCCGCCATAAAAAATACCACGGGCAGCATCAACGGTGGTATGGATGTAAAATATGGCATCAATCAAAGCTTTACGCTCGACATGACTTTGGTGCCAGATTTTGGCCAAGTGCAAAGCGATAACCAAGTACTGAATCTAACCCCATTTGAAGTAAAATACAATGAAAACCGCAGCTTTTTTACAGAAGGCACGGAGCTTTTTACGAAAGGCAACCTTTTTTATTCCAGGCGTGTGGGCGGCATACCATTGCACCACGACGATGTGGTAAATGAATTAGCTTCAAACGAACATATAGTTCAAAATCCAACGGAAGCCAAATTATTGAATGCAGCTAAAATATCGGGCAGAACGGAAAAGAATTTAGGCATTGGCTTTTTTAATGCCGTAACAAATACCATGTACGCAACGGTTGAAGATGACAAAGGCAATCAACGAAAGATTGAAACCTCGCCGCTTACCAACTACAATATTTTTGTGTTAGACCAAGCGTTAAAACACAATTCATCGGTCAGTCTTATCAACACCAATGTTACAAGGGCGGGTAAAGATTATGATGCCAATGTAACGGCCGCTTTATTCGATTTCAACAACAAAAAAAATGCTTACGAATGGACCGGTAAAATTGCGACCAGTAATAAATATGGCATGGATGGAAACAACCAAAGCGGTTATTCACATTTGTTTACGTTTGGCAAAACTGCCGGAAAGTTCAACTTTCAATTGTCGCAGGAACTGGTGAATAAAAATTATGATATCAATGACATGGGCATTTTGTACACCAATAATTATTTAGACCATAGCTTGTGGCTTGGCTATAAATGGACTAAACCCACCAAATATTTCAACAATCTTTATTACAACCTAAATACTTATTATTCAAGAAGAATTGATAAAGCCGATTTTCAAACGGCTGATTTTAATACCAATTTAAACGGGCAATTAAAAAACCTAGCCTATGCGGGCATCTCTATTTGGTACGACCCTTGGGGCCATGATTATTATGAGCCACGTGTGGATGGCCGTTATTTTAGATCGACAGAAGCAAAGGGAATAGAGGTTTGGTACAACAGCGATTTTGCTAAAAAATATTCATACAATATCGATTTATTGCATGCCGTCCGTACCTTAAACGATGGCCGCCGTTACGATGCCACCATCAGCAATCAATATCGTTTTACCAAAAAGTTTTCGTTGGCACATAGCCTGTATGTGCAACACATCCAAAACGGCACCGGCTATGCAGACATGGATGGATCGGACATTATTTTTGGCCGCAGGAACCAAAATACGGTAGAAAATATCCTAAACTTCAAATATAATTTTACCAATAAAATGGGATTTACCACCCGTGTAAGGCATTATTGGAGCAATGTTGACTATACAGAATATTTTACTTTAATGCAAAATGGAACATTGGCTAAAAACACCACCTATGCTGGCAATGCCAATAATAATTACAACGCATTTAATATTGACGCCGTTTTTACTTGGCAGATAGCACCAGGCAGCTTTGTGAACATCGTGTATAAAAGTGCTGTTTACACCTCCGACACTGATGTAACTTCTGCTTACATGAAAGATTTTACACATACGTTGCAACAACCGCAAAACAATAATTTATCTTTTAAATTGATTTATTTTATCGATTATTTACAATTGAAGAAGAAGAAATAATGCATTAGCTTTTAGCTGTGAGCTATTAGCTATGAGCTTAAACTAGTAGTTATTAATTAGATTTTATAGTCTACAATCAAGTTTTCAGTCTAGGTTAAAAGCTAATAGCTATAGCTCATAGCTTAAAGCTCACGGCTATTCTGCGATGGCATGACCAACATCGGCACGGAAACTTAAATGCTGGGAAAGCAATTTATAAAGTTCATCTTTTTGCCAATCGTTAAAATAGCGCAATGGTAAAACCAAGGCATTGATGGCCGAGGTATAAAGAAAAATGTATCCTTCCATTTCAATTTTCTTTACAATTGCTTCCCATTTAAATTGCGTAAAAGAATATCTGGCCGTAATTGAAATGCCAGTTTCACTAAAAGTATATTCCTTACGTTCAAAAAGTGAATCATTTTCTGGCTGTTCGTACATTGCTTTTAAACTCTTTTCGAAAACGCTTTTGCGTGAAACCCTTCCAATTACGGTTAATACAACGAGTACTGCTGCATAAATAATCACAGATGTGTAATCGCCACTTGATGAGCTTGCTAAAACATACACCCCTAAAATTACTCCTAATACGACCATTCTTATAGCGAATGCCTTTTGAGATTTTTTTCTTTTTTCCGGCGATAGCAATTGTGTGAAGGAGGAAAAATTGATAAAATCTTTTTCCTGTAAGGCGATATCTATGTTTAGCATTTAAAACAGTTCTTTAGTATGTAAAAAAAGGAATTGATTTAAAACCAATTCCCTGTCTTTGAATTATTTTTTCTTCGATACAGCCTTTTTACTAGGCGCTTTTTTTGCGGCAACCTTTCCTTCGGAGGGTAGCTTTTTTACAGGTGCCGGCTTCTTGTCGAAAGCGCCAGGTACTTGTGCTTCAATTATTTGTTTTACTTCTTCCAAACTAATGGTAGCAGCTTCTTCATTGGTGTATTTGCTTTTGCCAGGCTTTCCTAGTTTCAACATTTTTTTGCCAAAACGAAGGAATGGGCCCCAACGGCCATTTTCAATAGTTATTTTTTCGGCTGGCCATTGCTGGATATAGCGGTTGGCTTCTTTTTCTACTTTTTTCTCAATCAGTTGCTCACAATCTTTTTGGTTGAGTGTATCAAAATTATATGCCTTCGGAATATTGATAAACAAATTGTTCCATTTAATGAACGGACCAAAACGGCCTTTACCTTTTGTTACCGGCATTCCTTCAACCGTCGCAATCGGGGCATCGGCTTGTTGCTTTTCACCAATCAATTGCAAAGCCCTTTCAACAGTTACTTTCAGCGGATCTTCACCTTTTGGAAGCGATATAAATTCTTCACCAAATTTTACATACGGCCCAAATCTACCAATGGCCACCATCAATTCTTTACCATCGTGTTGGCCAAGGCTCATGGGTAGTTTAAACAAATCCAACGCATCTTCCAAGGTAATTGTTTCAATACTTTGGCCGGCTTTTAAACTGGCAAAAAGTGGCTTTTCGTTTTCATCATCGCTACTACCAATTTGCACCATCGGTCCAAATTTACCCATGCGGGCAATTATTGGTTTCCGGCTTTCGGGATGTTCACCCAAAAAGCGTTCACCGGTGGCACGTTCCGCAGTATCCATAGTGTCGGTTACATCTTTATGAAACGGGTTGTAAAATTCCCGCACCATATTGTGCCATTCCTTTTTTCCATCGGCTATTTTATCAAATAATTCTTCGATGCTGGCTGTAAAACCATAGTCCATCACATTGTCGAAATATTTATTCAAAAAATCGGTAACCACCATGCCCAAATCCGTAGGAAATAACTTCGATTTTTCCGTGCCGTATGTTTCTTTCGAAACAACACTTTTTATTTCGTCATTTTTTAAAGAAAGCACCCTAAAATCCCTTTGCTTGCCTTCCCTATCTTCTTTCACCACATAATTTCTTTTTAATATGGTAGAAATAGTGGGTGCATAAGTAGATGGTCGGCCAATGCCCAATTCTTCCATTTTCTTTACCAAACTTGCTTCGGTGTATCTGGCAGAAGGTTTAGAGAATTTTTCGGTAGCGGTCATTTCAACAAAATCCAATGGCTGCCCAATAGCCAAATTTGGCAAACGGCTACTTTCACTGTTACTTTCGTCCTCATCATCGTTCCCTTCGGTATAAACTTTTAAGAACCCATCAAATTTTATTACTTCGCCACTGGCGCTTAATTCTTCCCTATTTGTGCTAATGCCAATTTTGGCGATTGTTTTTTCCAGTTCTGCATCGCTCATTTGCGAAGCAATCGTACGTTTCCAAATCAGTTCGTATAGGCGTTTTCCATCAGCGTCATCCACGGTTTGATTTTCCATGTAAGTAGGGCGGATGGCTTCGTGCGCCTCTTGCGCATTTTCGTTTTTGTTTTTGTATTTGCGTACTTGCAAATAGCGCCGGCCATAATTATTGTGGATGGCGGCGGTAATATCGGCCATGGCGGTATCGCTAAGCGCCACACTATCGGTACGCATATAACTTATGTAACCGCTTTCGTACAAGCGCTGCGCCAACAACATGGTTTTGCTAACGCCGTAACCCAATTTGCGGGATGCTTCTTGCTGTAAAGTTGAAGTGGTGAACGGTGCAGCGGGTGTGCGTTTGCCAGGCTTTACTTGTATATCGTTTACCTTGTAAGCCGCTCCCATACAGCTTTTTAAGAAGCTTTCGGCATCGTCTTGTGTTTTAAATTTTGCGCCTTCGGCGGAAAAAGAAACATCTTTTTGGTTGATATCTTTTGCCGTAAAAAATGCCTTTACTGCGAAGCTGCCAACCGAATTAAACTGCGTGATTTCTCTTTCTTTTTCAACAATTAAACGAACAGCAACACTTTGAACACGGCCGGCGCTAAGGCCATTTTGCCGGCCTATTTTACGCCAAAGCACGGGGCTTAATTCAAAACCAACTAGCCTGTCCACCACGCGGCGGGCTTGCTGCGCATTTACCAAATCCATATTTATCAACCTTGGATTGGCAACCGCTTTTTGTATGGCAGGTTTTGTGATTTCGTGAAAAACAATCCGCTTGGTAACTTTTGGATCAAGGCCAAGCACTTCGGCCAAATGCCAACTAATGCTTTCTCCTTCGCGGTCCTCATCCGATGCCAACCAAACTTCTTGTGAGCTTTTCGCCAATTTGCGCAATTCGCTTACCACTTTCTGTTTTTCGTCTGGAACAATATATTTAGGTTGAAAATTATTTTCGATTTCGATAGCGTTATCACCCTTTTCTAAATCGCGAATATGCCCATAGCAACTTTTCACTTCAAAATCAGAGCCTAGGATTTTTTCTATTGTTTTAGCCTTTGCAGGGCTTTCCACTATCAGTAAATTTTTTGCCATTTCTTTGTTTTTTTGCTTGTTCGTGAATTTTTTGGGGTTACAACAAGCATCTAAAAGCCAGTTATCGTTACGCAATATTATAAAAAAATGTACAACCCGCCTGTTTACTAGAAATTATACAAAAAATATTAGGCCATATTTAAAGGTAAGCTTAATACAAACAGTTCTATTTTAAACATTTTTTTAAGAACAGTATTAAAGCTTATTTGTAGAAAAATGAGTTAAATACTAACTAATCGTCATCGTCATCTTTTAAACCTAGCGTCATTTTTTTGGGATAATTCTTTTTCCCCATTGTCGAAAACCAAATAATGCGGTTCATCAAATCATCGTTGCCACCATCAATATGATCGAACTGCGATTGCATAGAAGCTATTGTAAAAAACTTTTCTTTACCGCTTACCATCGAAACAGGTTTGTTCATTTCGTTCAATGGAATTTTATTTGGTACAAACATATATTTATTAGCAGGATTGGCAGTTGTACCAAAACATTCAAACATAGGTAAAGCTGTCGCATCTATTTTATTCATTGGGGGGATGCCTAAAATCTGTTCGATGGTACGCACAATGCAAGTTTGATTGTAATTTGTATGGATGGTTTGTCCAGTTTTTGAGTAAGGGCTGATTACAAAACCTGTGGTTCGATAGGCCGAAATATGATCCCAACCGTCTTGTGAATCATCTTCCGTAACAAAAACGGCGGTAGAATCCCAAAAGCGGGAATGTGTAACAGCATCGATAATGCGCCCAAGACCTAGATCATTGTCGGCAACCGCGGCCCGCGGCGTAGGAAAACCCGGTCGCATGCCCGATGTATGGTCGTTTGGCAACGCCACCACCATCAACTGCGGCCATTGGTCGCCAGGCATATTTTCATAATTTTTTAGTTCTTTAATGAAAGCATCAGCACGAATTTGTTCATTAATTGCATGGTTATCATACCCTGGATAAATGGTAGATAAAATTGGCCGTACCCTTGAAATGGTGGAAATATTAGTAAAATTGAAGGGTTTCTTTGTTTGATATAATTGATAAATAGCCGTCCAATCCAATTTTTCGTCGTAATGTGGCTCACAGGCTTCGCCATAAATGCGAACCGTTTTGCCATGGTCCAATGCATTATTCCAAATAAAACCCGATTGATTGTACACAAGCGCATCTTGCTGCACATGCGGATAACTACGGAACCAAGCCCTAACATTCCTTTCTACGTAATCAGAAACCATAGCCGCGTCTGTCCATTGGTGGCCTTCGGCCGATGATTTGCCAGACGCATAATAATTATCCATTAATCCGTATTGTTGGGCAATGCGGTGGATGTTCGGGGTTACGCTATCGCCAA
>CAWJTH010000166.1:0-5549 GCA_963845495.1 uncultured Chitinophagaceae bacterium | reverse complement strand
GTTCGGCACTCCTTTCTTTCATCCAATGTAATGTAGTGCCATCCATTGTTTCAGCTAACATTTCAGGCTTCATGCTAAAACCTGTACTGAACATTTCAGGTAATACCACAATTTGTGAAAAATTTTCTATCGTCTTAATTTTTTCTTCCAGCATTTTAAGGTTGGCAGATTTATCCTCCCAAAATAAATTTGTTTGTACCAACGTAAATGTAAGATCAGACATATTTCAAGAAATATTACAACTAATAAATTTGGATTGATTTTTGCTGTTTATTTTGGCAATAAAAAACCAAAGGCACAATATTTTAGTATATAGTTTGATTGTTTGTTCACTGAAAAGATGGTAATACCCATCGGTTTGGTTTTGAAGAATGGTTGCAGCGTATTTTAGGTTTCAATTGTCACTAATAAAGATACATCCACTAAAACGATATTCCTATGAAAGTAAAATTATCCTCTTTCTTTCGCAATTTTTACCAGTTTTTTGCTGGCCAAACTGCCTCCAATAAAACAAATATGATGTTCCCCAGAAAAAAGGAATGGGATGATGCTTTAAGGAATTTATAAGCCCAATTATGCTATGTAGTTAAATTACATAACTTTTTTGCAAATTAAATTGTCATTTTCTTTTTAAATTGCTATTAGTGTTCTTCAACGAGGCACTAATAGTGACACTTTTGCTATATAAATGCCCTTTGTTTATTCTTAATTTTTAATAATTTACAAGAACCTTTAAGTGGGCTTAAAGAAATATATGATTGAAGGGTTATAATCCGCAATTAAGCTAGTTATAAAGTAGTGTTATCTATCCTAAAAAATATATCATCAAGGTGGTGGATCCTTCCAAAATAGGAATATCCTTTTTTTGCTATAAAATTTCGGATTTCATCCACCCCCCAAACATCTTCATTGTTTTCGATAATAATGATATTCGGTGAAAAAACTTTGAAATCGATTGATTCTAACGCCAATAATTCAGCACCTTCTATATCGATTGATAAAATACAAAAATCAAAATCCCTTACGCCAATAATTTCGGATAAAGGCATTGCCTTCACAGAAATTTCCTTTGTTTTGCCAGGTAGTTTTTTTGTATTATCCATTATGCTCGAAAACATATCTTCTCCATTATCTCCATCTAAAATTGTGAAGCTTAAAGTGGTATTTGCAGTTGAAACAGCAACGTTATGGAATTCAACATTGCTACGCAGTTCACCCCAAAGTGATTTGTATTTGGCTATTGGTTCAACGGCAATTGTCTTGAAGCCGAATTTTTCTTCAAAAAAATAAGAGTTATTGAATTTTGTTGGATGATTAGCACCAACGTCAACAAAAAGGCCTTTTTTTACATTTTGTAGAGCTTTTCCGAAATAATTTAAGATAATCGCATCCTGTCCCTCTTGTGAATAGAATCCATCGATATTGATTATTTCAAATCCAAATATTTTTAAAATTAAAGTAAGTGGTTTTTTATTTACATTAAAATATTTGATTTTTTTGCCACCATATTTAAACAGATAAAAAAACGTGTGCTTTATTTTGGATAATAATGATTTCATTGTTAATGATTATTGGTTGAATAGAAATTGGCCTATAGTTTATAAATTGTAAAAATTTTATTACGTAAAGTTATCGGATTAATTCTGGTTTATGAAAATTTTGGTAATATGGTCAAAAAAAGTTGGTAATTCTTGATTTATATTTCATAATTCCTTATCAACCTGAAGAGTAAATAGGCACTGCTGGAGGGGAACTTGTCAGCAATAAGATTGATGCAATCCAATAAAATAAAACAGCCATTTAAAAAAATGGCTGTTTTATTTTATTGGATTGCTATAGGGTTAAAAAAACTAAATTCTTAATCTTTTTTGTCAGCAAAAAAGTTCATTGAAGCTATTTTCGACAAATTTCATAAAAGTCTTATTGGTTCTACGTTTCAGCAGGTTTTGCCAACTTTTTTTTGCCAAAATTTAATTTTTATTTATATGGATGAAGTATCTAAAAATGTGGCTTAAATTTCTAAATAACAAGCGGAAACACTTTTCTTTGGCACCGCTTTCTTATAATTTTTCAAACAATTGCCGTAACTTTTTTCTAGTCATTATTTTCTCCCAGTCTTTTCCTAGTGCATTTTCCCAAAGCGGTTTCATACCCATGCTTACGTCGATCATGGTTTCAAAATCCTGATCGGTTAGGTTGGCGCAAATACCTTTTGGAATTTCGTAGCCACCTTTTGCCACCATTTGTTTAAATTCCGCTACGCCTTGCGGATAAAATTCTTCTAAGTGGTCGAACACAATGCAATTGCCAATGCAATGTTTGGTACCCAACAAAAAGCTAATGCCGTAACTTACCGCATGTGCCACGCCCACCTGACTATAAGCAATGCTCATACCGCCTGCGTACGAAGCCATCATCAATTTATCATCGCATTCGTTCGTCCAAGTATCGTGACCTAAAAATATTTCTTGGCAAAGCTGCAAAGATTTTTCCCCGTAGCTTTTACTAAACTCGTTTAAGTAAGTGCCGGTAAGGCTTTCAATGCAATGGATATAACAATCCATGCCCGTATAAAAACGCTGGTTTTCAGGGGCGTTTTTTATCAATTCTGGATCTAAAACAATTTGGTCGAACGGGGTAAAATCACTGTTCATGCCCAATTTCCGAACAGGGCCGGTTAATACGGTTGTTCTTGAAACTTCGGCCCCCGTTCCGCTTAGCGTAGGAATGCCCACTTTATAAACGCCCGGAAATTTTACCAGATCCCAACCTTGGTAATCAGCGCTACTACCTGGGTTATTCATCATTAAGCTTACTGCTTTGGCCAAATCCATGGTGCTGCCACCGCCAATGCCGATGATGCCGCTTACCATTCCGTATTTCTCTTTTAATTCCTTCGCAATGGCATCAACATATTTTGTTTTTGGCTCGTTGGTTACATCGGCAAAAATCAGTTCATCGTTGCCTTCTAGCGGAATACGGTTGGCCAGCGGTTTGCCTTTAAAAAAATGATCCAGCAAAAAAATCATCGGTTTGCCTGCCTTGCGGCGCGGGGCAATTATTTCGGCTAATTGATTAAAAGATCCGCGACCGTACACCACGTAATCAACCATTTTAAAATTCCTGAATTGCATTTTCTAATCGTTTTAATTTTATATTCAAGCTGGTAATTAACTAAATGGTAATTAGGTAATTGCGTCTCATTTAATTCTTGTTAAAACATAATTACACAATTACCTAATTACTTACTTACTTACTCCATTAAACTTTTATTTCAAATAAACTTGACGAACCACCAATATAATGCTTCGGTAAGTTTTCTGCTTCTTTTATTTCAATGATTCCTAAATAGTTAAACCCACATTTTATATAATAGTTATTCAATTTATCGTTACCGCTGCCCGTATCCATCCTTATAAAAAGCTTGCCATTTTGTTTTGCATAATTTTTCGCCCATTCAACAATAATCTTTACAAAGCCTTGTCCATGAAACGCTGGGTTGGTTACAATCCGATGAATATAAATGGCAGGATCACTATTTTTTTCTTGCCAAATATATGGGTCGCTAAAAGTAATGGCAAACACGCAAGCAATTTGTCCGTCCACAATTATTTTATATTGGCGCTGTTCTTCAATTTCTTTTTCCACCATGCTTCTCTCAAATCCTTTCCAATGCTTTTTGGCTACTTTTTTTTGGTAAGCCGTTCCTTCTTCGTACAATTTAAATATGGCGCTGAGATCGTTGTATGTGCTGTTTTCTATTTTCATAAAACCAAGTCGTTAGTAGTTGGTCGTTTGGAGTTAGTAAATTGTCAAACGACTAATTATCAGCTACTAACTACTTTCTTATTTTCCATCTGTAAATAATTTATCTTTTGATACCACTTTCACTTTCATGCCATCTTTTAAAATGGTGCTGATTGTTGTATATGGATCGCTAATCACTTGTTCACCGCCAGTTAACCCTGATGTAATTTCAATGTATTTTGTGTCTTGCAACCCTGTTTTTACGACGATTTTTTTTATTGTTCCATCTTGCTGATAAACAAATACAACCAATTGATTTATAGCTTCTTCTGATATATTGGTATTGTTATCCGGTTTAGTTTTTGCGTCGTCGTTTTTGTTGCGGGTTGTAACTGAATTAATTGGAACGGCTAACACATTTTGTTTTGTTTTTGTTTGGATATCGGCGCTGCCCGCCATGCCAGGTCTAAAAACAAATCCATTTGTATGAAGCGAATCCATTAATGCTTTATAACTGTCGGGTAAAATACGGATGTACACTTTGTAATTGGTTACATCGTTGGCCGAAGCCATGGTTTGGCCGTTTGGGCTGCTCGCAATTTTGTAAACAACACCGCTTATTTTTTTATCGGCATAAGCATCCACATTTATCGTGGCACTGTCGCCAACCGTCACTTTGGGAATATCGTTTTCAGCAACATCTACCCTTATTTCAAAGCTTTTAAAATCAGCAATCCGCATCATTTCAGCACCGGCCATTGTATTTGTGGCATTCACTTTTTCGCCTTTTTTGGCTGACAAATAACTTACAATTCCATCCATTGGAGCAGTAAGCGTGGCATGGGTTTCAGTTGATTGCTGCATAATGTTCATACTATGTCCGGAAATGCGAGCCAATATTTGCCCCTTTTTTACACTGTCGCCTTCCTGCACATTTAGTTCTGTTATTTCACCGCTTACATCAGGACTAACTTTTACTTCTTTTTCTGGATAAACTTTGCCCGTAGCATTTACTGTTTCAACAATCGTACGGAATTCTACTTTTTCTACGGCAACTTTTGTGGTTTGGTCTTTACCAATAATTCCAGTTTTTTTAAGCACAATAAGTGCCACTATTAAAATTATACATCCAATAATAGACCATCGTAATTTTTTGTTCATACACTGGGGTTAATGGGAAATGCGGTAGAATGCGTAAATATGAATAATGCCCGCAAAAATAAATATATAAGATTGCCACTTGCGGTTTTTGATTTGAAAGTTGGCAGATCGAATTAAAATTTTAGATAATTGTTATCAGTCAGCAGTTACAATCACCTCACTTCCACCGGAAATTTAGTAAACAATTTTTCTATGGCTTGTTTAATAGCGGCTTCCAATTGCAATTCCCTGTCTGGCACAATGCCTTGTACAGATCCCTGCCAAACTAATTTATTTTGTTTGGCATCCACCAAATGCACGGTAGCGGTACCGTCTTTATATCGACCAATTTCCAGATCTTGGGTTTTCCATTGATAATTGCGTTGCCCCATATAATAAGGTCCATCTTGCCCAAAAGTGGTGGTTTTTGTTTGCACTTGGTTTTTTGATATTACGCCGATGTTGATAAGCAAATCAGGATTGAAGCTCACTTTTTTGAAACCTCGTTTATTCATTTCATTAGAAACAGCGTTTTTCACTACGTCTACCCGTATGTTAAAAGATATACGTGCCGTATCGCCTTTAGCTGTTATTTGATAAAAATCGTACGTATGATATTGCTGTAAATCAGTGCCTTCCGTCAGTCGGGTGTCTTTTATTTT
>CAWJTH010000165.1:0-4821 GCA_963845495.1 uncultured Chitinophagaceae bacterium | reverse complement strand
AAACCAAAGGCTACGTGAATTGACCCAAAAAGAAAACCCGCCTTTTGTTTACGCAGGTGTAGGTTTTGGTAGCGAAGCCCGTGGATACGATCAATTTGGTGCGCAAGCTGGTGTTGGCACGGGCGATGCCAATAAAGCGTTAGCCGCGTTAATTGAAGAAATCGAGCGGGCCAAGCGGTTTGGTTTTACGCAAACCGAACTTGACCGTGCTAAATTGAACATGATGTCTTTCATGGAAAAACAGTTTAACGAACGCGATAAAACCGAATCCAGCAGTTATGCCGATGAATACATCCGCAATTTTTTAACCAATGAACCTATTCCAGGCATTGCGGTAGAACATCAATATTATAAAGATTTGTTGCCACAAATTACTTTAGAAGACATAAACAATGCCGCCAAAGCGTTACAAAAAACGCCCAATTTTTTCTTGTCTATGACTGGTCCCGAACCTGCGGCCAACATTACTTTACCAACAGCTGATGCATTATTAACAACAGCCAGCGCCACAACTGCAAGACAAGATATTAAACCATACGAAGAATCAGCGGTAGCTGTAAAATTGTTAGATAAACTACCCAAACCGGGTAAAATAATAAGAGAAACGGTCGATCCTATTTTAGGTACAAAAGAATGGTTTTTAAGTAACGGAACAACCGTAACCGTTAAGAAAACAGATTTTAAAAACGATGAGATACGATTGGGCGCACGTCGTAAGGGAGGCATAAGCAATTATGGCGCAGCAGATAGGATAAATGCCCAATATGCTACGACAGTTGCAAGTGTAATGGGTTTCGGGCATTTTTCTCCGATCGATTTACAAAAAGCCTTGGCAGGAAAAACGATTTCGGCTGGGGCTGCGCTTAGTGGTACAACAGACGGTTTTAGTGGAAGTAGTACAGTTAAAGATGTTGAAACCATGTTTCAATTGCTTTATTTAAAAGCAACTGAAACTAGGATAGATACCAGTCTTTTTAAATCTTTTATTCAGAAAAGCAAGGCCCAGGCGGCATTTGCTATGGCCGATCCTGAAACTTCTTTTGTAGACACGTTGTACAAAACAATGTATGGAAACAATCCATTGGCACCAATAGCCGTACCAAAACCTGAATATTATGACAAGATAGACATGCAACGTGCCGTTAATATTTATAAAGAACGATTTGGGGATGCCAATGAAATGAATTTTGCTATTGTGGGCAGCATCGACGAAAGCAAATTAAAACTATTAGTAGAACAATACATCGGTGCCTTGCCCGCAACCAATAAGGTTTTTAATTATAAGGATAATGGATTGCGCACGGTAAAGGGCAAAATAAATTTAAATGTAAATAAAGGGCAAGCTGAAAAAAGTTTAATACTACAAATGTATTCTGGTGAAATACCATACAGTGAAGAATTGGATTTAAAAGCAAATGCAATAACAGAGGTATTAAATATTAGGATTATAGAGGAACTTCGAGAAAAAATACAAGGAATATATAGCGGCAGTATGGAAGGCGGTTTGCAAAAATTACCTTATCCCCATTATCAATTTTTTGTTGAATTGCCTTGTGGACCGGCAAAAGTAGATACCCTGCTAATTGCCATGAATGCGGAAATAAACAAACTTAAAAATGAAGGCCCATCCAAAACTAACCTTGAAAAAGTGAAGCAACAATGGCTTGAGCAAAATAAAACCGCGATGAAGGAAAATGGCACTTGGCTAACTGAAATATTGGAAACAAAATTTCCCGGCAGTAATGTTGATCGTTTTTTACATTATCCTAAATATGTTGGGGCCTTAACCGCAAAAGAAGTTCAAGACGCAGCTAAGCTATTGTTGAATGGCCAAAATTTGATAACAGCCATACTAAGGCCAGAAAAAAAATAATGTTATAATAACAGCAAATAAAGCTACCATATTAATTTTATTATTAACGATTAAATTGGCAATTATAAATAATTGTAGTTATTTATATATAAAACATTTTCTACAAATTGGTAACAATTTGTTTATAAAAACTATTTGGATTTTAAATATTTTAGATGCAAATTTGTAGTAATGCCTTAATTTAGCAGTTGTTGATTTAAATATTTTAATCTAATATTAAAAAATGGATTAATCTACGAAAATAAAAAACACATCGTTTTAATTTTTTATCCAAAATGAAAACCTTATGTTTTATAAGCAGTAGCCCTGTCAAAGAAAATAATTAGATAAAAGAAAATTTATTCAAAAAAATGTTAGTAGTTCAAGATAATACTATACATTTGTGAACAAAAAAGAACAAGGCTATAGGTAATTGCTGAGTATTTTTACAAAGCAAAAACAAATAAAGGAATTTTAAATGTTATTTTAAACGTTTGCTCAGCCGCATCAAAAGCATTCTGTATAATTTGTACAGGATACTAAATAATACGTAAGCCATGGAGCAAAATTTAGAGATAGCAATAAAATCTGAGATCGAGCAAGTATTTGGAAGACGCGTTGTATCTTCTAGGGATTGCATCGAATTAAGTGACGATATCTATCATAAAACTAAATTTCAGCTAAACTCAAATACATTACGACGTTTTTTTAGTTTAGTTAAGGCTGCATATCCCCCTTCGCAGTCTACTTTAAGCATTCTTTCCAAATATTGTGGGTTTCATTCCCCAGATGACTTATTGAACATAAAGAAAAACGTTCCTGCGCAGTCTGAAGAGATGGTCAATAGAGAAAGTGTACTCCATCATCTTGTTTCTATACTCATTATCGAAGTAAAAGGTGGTGATGATGAGACATTTTTGAATATCGTGTCGCAGATCATAGAGTTTTTGACGATGCATCAGTTTCTTGCAGACAAATTCCAAAGTTTAATTTCAAAAACGGAGAATGGAGTAAAATTTTATTTTGAACAATTTGTAAACGTTGACAAACTAAACTCATTTTACGGCGAAGGCTTAAGGTATTATATAAAAGGCAAAGGAACAGAAGATGCGCAGGCCTATGCAACATCAATATATGTTTTAAGAGACTGGTTAAATGGCAACGATGAGGGGTTAAGGCGAAACATGTCTCAATTATTACAAGAGCGACATGTAAATTTTGAGCAATCATTTATGTATGCTAGGTATTTCGCGGCTTTACTTTTAAATGCAAACATCTTAAAAACAAATACGGAACAAATACTTGCAGATATACAAGAATTTCATCATAGTTTGGTGTTAGAATATCAGGGCACCCGAGAACATATGATGTTTAATTATATAATTTGCGAAGTACTGGCACTTACCGCACATTATGAAGAAGTATTACATTATTTTCAGTTAGTTACTGTAAAAAAATATGTAATCAAAGACGCTGGCCCGCTAAATTATTATAACAACCTGCTTTTGTTAGAATCATATTCACTTTACAAATTAGGTCAACACAACCAAGCTGAAAAAATTTTTGATAAAATAAAAGCGTCTAAGTTTTGTTTTTTAAACACAAAGTTTTCGCATATAATTTATTTGTATTTGCTACGTGCCATTAAGCCTAAAAACAAAGGGTATGACGAACAAATACAAGCACTTATTGCTGAAACTGGTTTTTTAAGACTGAACGATATTTTTGGATAGGATTGAGGCATTGACAGTTTAATATTGATATAACGGTGGGAGTAACATAGCCGGAGGCATGCTTACTACCGAAAGAAACGGTAATAATTCCAAGGTTCGGTGCTTGTGGTAATCTAGTATCTGAACAAATGGCATTTATAATATAGTATAAATTTTTTTTATGAGTACAACAAAACAATGGTATGCTGTATATACCAAGCCTAGGTGGGAGAAAAAAACTTCATACTTGTTAGAAAAAAAACAAATTGAAAATTATTGTCCCTTAAATAAAGTGGTTAGGCAATGGTCGGACAGAAAAAAAACAGTTTTGGAGCCATTGTTTAAATCTTATGTATTCATATATGCTTCGGAAGCGGAACACTTAGCAGTAAAACAAACAGATGGCGTTTTAAATTTTGTGTATTGGTTAGGCAAACCGGCGGTTATTAGGGAAGAAGAGATTGATATCATTAAAAAGTTCTTAAATGAACATGAAAATATTAGGATCGAGCAGATTTCTGTTAATATAAAAGACACGGTAAGGATTTTAAGCGGCCCATTAACAATGATGGAAGGTGAAATAATAGAGCTAAGAAATCAGTCAGTAAAAATATTGCTACCATCACTTGGTTTTGCTATGGTGGCAGAAGTAGAAAAGGTAAATGTAGAAGTAATAACAGCTGCAAAATTTAGGCACAATTCAAATAACTTTTACAACACTAGTCTTGGCTGAGGTTTAATCCTAACAAACTAAAATATACCTGCAATTAAATAATTGAAAGATTAATATTAATTTTTCAATTGATCAAAGTCAATTACACTTAAACGAAGCTTCAATTAATAACCTGCTTCAATTTTAATTCCATGATTCCACAAAATACCAACGAAGTACAGTTCTCCTTACCACAAGAAAGCGGAGTAGATGTTAAAAAATGGTTGTTCCGCATTCTGCGTTTATGGCCATGGATAATTGTAAGCTTAATTTTTTGTATCGCTTGTGCATACATTTATTTACGAAGCACCGAACCTGTTTTTAAGTCAGTGTCATCCCTGATTATAGAAGATCCTGAAAAAGGCCAGAAAGACGTTTTGAAAGATATGAACATGAATGGCTCTGGCAAAACAGTTGAAAATGAGATCATTGAGATGAAAAGCCGGGATTTGATGAGGGATGTTGTGCTCCAAGAACAATTATATACACTTGTAAAAAGAAAGGGTACTTTTAGCGAACGCACCATTTACAGGCTTGATTTGCCG
>CAWJTH010000164.1:0-16052 GCA_963845495.1 uncultured Chitinophagaceae bacterium | reverse complement strand
TCCCCTTCCAATTGAGCAGAAATACCGCCGGCAAAAACCACTACATCAATCCCTTTCAATTTTGTAATAAGGTCATCGTAACTAACGGGCACTTCTTTACCAAAGTTCATGGCAAGGCTTGCGGTCCAGTTGTCGGTTTGCCTAAAACGGGCTTCAATTTTGTAGTCTTTGCCTTTTTCAACTTTTAAAACAACCCGTTTTGGCAATGCCCGCCACATGCGAACACGAGTAATGGTATCGCCGTTCACAATCAGTTGAAAAGTTCCGCAGGCTTCTACTTTAAAAACCAAATCGCCCGATTCGGTAGGCTGATAAACCGTTTCGTAAAGCGCAGAAAATTTGTCCAGATGAACACCGGGAGCAAACTCATGCTGGCCAAAAGTGGTCTGTTTAATCGGGTTTACGATTTGTTCGGTGGTTACCACATCACCCTTCAAATTCCTGTTATTCCAATAAGTCGCCTTTATGCCCTTTTTACCATTGATAGAACAATTAGCGATTGCACTTTCAACAATCATGTTGTCGGTAATGTCGCAACCTTTTTCGTAAACAATTTTATCGGGCGAAAATTTGGTTTTCATCCCATCCAAAATTGTAATCGTGTTAAATGGGGTACCGTTGTAGTTCCCCCACATCAACTGTTTGTCATCTGCATTTGGTCCAACAACCGCTATTTTTTTTAATGAAGTTGATAAAGGAAGAATATTGTTTTTGTTTTGCAGCAACGTCATTGATTGACGGGCCATTTCTACCGCCAGCTTTTTATGGGGTTCAGAATTTACAATCGAAATAGGAATTTTTGCCCAAGGAACAAGTGCATCGTCGTCCATTTCGCCCAAATCGAACCTGCCAATCAGCAAGCGCATCAGGCTTTGATTGATTGTTTCTTCCTTCACCAAACCTTTTGCAACCGCTTCCGGTATCGACTTATAAGCGTAGTTGTAACCGCATTCCACATCGGTGCCGGCCAAAACACCTTTGGCGGCGGCATGTGTGGCATCAGAGGATGTGTAATGACTAGTGTAAAAATCGGTTACCGCTCCACAATCTGACACCACCAAATATTTAAAGCCCCAATCTTTACGCAAGATGTCATTTAACAAACGGTTATTGGCACAACAAGGTTCATCATCCAAACGCTGATAGGCGCACATTACTTCTCGCACATCCGCATCTTGTACAAGCGCCTTAAATGCGGGCAGGTAAGTTTCCCACAAATCCCTCGGGTTTACATTATTCAAATTTAGTTGATGTCGGCTCCATTCAGGCCCCGAATGCACCGCATAATGTTTGGCGCATGCCAATAATTTTTTATAACGAGAATCCATCGGCCCTTGCAAACCTTTCACAACAGAAATGCCCATGCGTGAAGTTAAATAAGGGTCTTCGCCGTATGTTTCTTGGCCACGGCCCCAGCGTGGGTCCCGAAATATATTCACATTGGGCGTCCATACAGAAAGGCTTAAAAACCGACGATTTTCTTCGCCCTTTTGCTTTGCCTCGTTGTTTTTTGCCCTCACTTCATCAGAAACGGCGTTAAAAACATCGTAAACGAGACTATCATTAAAAGATGCCGCCATGCCGATTGGTTCTGGAAAAACGGTAACATTTCCTGTATTCGCCAGTCCATGCAAAGCTTCGCTCCACCAATTAAACTTCTTTATACCCAAGTGTGGTATAGCAGGCGATTGGTCTAGCATCAACGATGCTTTCTCCGCTATCGTTAGCCTTCCAATCAAATCTTTGGCTCGGGCTTCTGAACTTAATTGCGGGTTTTGATAGGGGAGTTGTGCAAGTAAAACCTTGCAAAATGAAAAACATCCAAGCAATAAAACGGTCAACTTTTTATTCAAAATAATCATGTTTAATTATAATTGGAGGTTTAATAATTGTGCACTATTTGAATAATATTTGTGTAAGATTATACAAGTTGCTTAGCCGCACTGGCAGTATGTTTTAATGAGTTTGTGGAGTGATAATCTGATAATTTCCGCTCAAGTGCATTAAGGAAAATAAATACATCAACCCATCATAATAAGGGTCGAAATAACCGTCTTCATAAGGTTCCAACTTGGCATTCCATATTCCTTTTAAAAAATCGGCACTGTTATTTTTATTGATGATGGCAGTGGTTGCGGCGGTAGAAACCAAGCCGATGGAGTGCCGTAATTTCTTTACGCTTCCGGCCTGCAAAATGAAATCGGGCCGACTACCATCTGTATTAAATTGGTCTTCAAAAGTGTCCATCCCTTTTGAACGGAGGAAATTTTGAAAACGTTTTGCATAATCTTCTTGCCATGTTTTGTCTTTGCCAAACCAGTAATAATCCATGGTGATGTTCATTGGCACCCGCCACGAATCGTAGCGGAAAGCTTGCGGCATCCAACGGGTTGGATGCGGGGCGCCGCTAAATTCCGCATAATCGGTATTAAGGCCAGTAACTGGGTCGCAGGCACGGTGCAAAAAGGCACGGGAAGTATCTGCACAATCTTTGTAAAATTGTTCATGTCCATCTTTGGCATACATGGCCCAAACCTCGTAAAATGCCGGCAAGTGATAGGATGGGTCAGTCCAATTATAACTGCCACCTTCTGGTACAAAAGTTATTTGTTTATGTTCCGTATTAATGAGGTTGAAAACATTTCCCGTACCATCTTTTTTCCACATGGCATCCAATATCCGCCTTGCCTCGCCATAATAATCGATGCCCGTGTTGTTGCCCCATTTGTTGGCAGCAAATAATAGGTCTGTGATGTAATACAACTCGCCATCGGAGGCCGAACCTTCCGAATTTTTTTTCATGGTTTGCGGATTGATGCTCCATGCAAAATATCCTTCTCGTGGCCCATCCTGATGTTGCAGATATTTTTTTGACCATCGCCAAATACGGTCAAAAACTTGCTTTTTGTTCAACTGTACGGCAATCATCATCCCATAAGAAAGCCCTTCGGTACGGGCATCGTGGTTTTTTACATCAGAAACATAACCCATCGTGTCGCCTACTTCAAAATAAACATGGTTCGGCCCTTCAAAAACATCGTAATAAGCTTTTGCCAGTTTTTTATCAATGTCTGCTTTGCTATAACCAGCCTCTAAAAAAGTATTTTTATAAACACCAGAAACGGATGCTGGCTTGTCGGTCGCTTTACTAGCAACTTGTTTTTTTTGCGCAGATATACCGCTATGGAAACCCATAGAACAAATAAATAAAATAGCGGTAATTGTACCTCACCCCCGGCCCCTCTCCACAAGTGGCGAGGGGTGCCTCTGTGAAACTTTGCTTTATATTTTTCCAAACTTTCCGTTTGTTTTTGTAGTATTCAAAGAAGAAACAAGCGCAATAAAAAGTCCTGAACAGATGACATCTGTTAGCGATGGGCAACGCCCATCGTTTGGATTATATTATTATTCAGCATACACGTATTTCGGAAATGTGGAAACATCAACTGGCTTAAAGATGAGTTGAGAAAACATGTACAGGCCATTTTTCCAAACCTTAAAATCGTGTACGCCAGGTTCGATGTAATAAATATGCGGAACATTTTTTTCAACCAGATAATCGTGGGTGCGCTTGCTAAATGTAATTAAGCCATCACTTGCACCGCATGAAATCCAAAGCAGTTTCAGTTTTTGTTTTGCCGCTTCGGGGTCGGGTACAAGCTCTTCGGGTTTTTTGGTATTTGGGGCAGATGAAAATCCACCAACCCATGAAAACTTGTCGAGATTGCCCAGCCCAAAATTTAGGGATTGGCCGCCACCCATTGAAAGGCCGGCTATGGCACGGTGGTCTTTATCGGTAAGTACTGGATAATTACTTTCAACATAAGGAATCAAATCATTCAACAAATCCTTTTCAAAAGTGGCGAATGCCTGCACTTTTTCGGGGTCCATAATGTTGCCAACGGCACGGTCGTCCTTCATGGCCCTACCGTTTGGTAACACCACAATCATGGGTTGTAATTTTCCTTGTGCGTACAAATTATCCAATATTACCTGCGGTTTGCCGCCGTTCAGCCATTCTTTTTCATCACCGCCAATGCCATGCAACAAGTATAGCACTGGATATTTTTTGTTTTTTGAAAACCCAGGCGGCGTATAAATCAAACATTTACGGGTAGTGCCAATAGTTTTTGATTCGTACGTAACGCTGTCAATTTTGCCATGTGGAATGTCTGTTTTCAACACATCAAAACCTACAGGAGCTTGTTTTACAATTTCTTGGGCAAACGATGCGGCAACAAAAGCTGACAATGAAAGCAGCAATAATAATTTTTTCATGTTTGGATATTTTAATCAATGGTAATAAAATATTGCGTTGATTATTTAAGAAAGCGAATACTTTTAATCGTTACTTTTCCATCGCTGCCTGTTGGGAATTTTACAAATACATCATGGTGACCTGTTATATTTTTAACGGTTTTGGAAAATGATTTACAATTGTTTTCGCCGCTAACCTCAACTGGTACGGTTGCAATTAGTTTACCGTTTTTCAAATCATCCAGCCATATTTCAAATTTTCCCGCCGCGGTTGCAGTGGCGGTAATTTCTACGGCAGATGGTGATTTTTTACTTAAATCAACGCCCGATATCATGAACCAACCACCTTTTGAAGAAATGTTTGTTACCAGCATGTCATTGTCTTTCATCATTTTTTTAACCCCAAAATAGTTGCTAAAACCACCGGCTACAAGTGGTGAAAAGCCATCTTTACAAGTAAAAAAATCAAAATCAGCAGGTTTGCCTTCTGCAAATAAACCAATGCTTGTACCAACCCAAGAGTTATAGTTAGGTTGGGTTTTATCAATATTTATTGCACTGATAGCGTTGCCTAAAGTGGTCCAATTTTCACCATCGCCACTAAAATATGCAGTAAGATTGTGTTCGTTCCGTTGTATTTTCAACCAAACAGTATTGCCAAACTGATTTGGAACGCTTTGTACTGTTCCGTCCAATTTAAAGATGATTTTTTTGCCTTCGTCGAAACCAGTGTAAAGTCGTGCAAATTCTTGCTGGTTTCCATTGGTGATGTAAATACCTGCTTTGGTTGCCGTGTCTGCGGCGTCCAAATCAACTTTTGTGATGGCAGTATAAAAATGGTCGGTTTCTTTTTGGACGATATGCGTCCGGTTACCATCGGGCGTTAGCCTTATCCAACCTTTTTTTGCGGTAAGGGAATAATTGGCGGCAGCTTTTCTATTGAGGAAATGCCATTCTTCGCCCAAGGTTTCTTTTTCAAAATCATCGCTTAGTACGCTTCTCCACAAAATGCCTGATTGCGGCAGGTTGGGCTTTGCAATTGGTTGCGTGGTTGGTGCCAAACCCCAAGGCCTGTCGCCGTCCCAAATTACTGGGTACAACGATGTTTGGCGGCCTGTGCCAGACCAGTCATCGTGGTCATATTTTTCGTAACTCTGACCGATTGTCCACCAAGAACCATCTGCCAATTGTATAGGTGCGCCAATATGGTTTGGACGACGAAAACCCACCTTTGCATCTGTAATAGGTTGAAAGAAATTGCCCAATCTTTCCCAATAAGTTGAATCGCTGGTTAATTTTTTTGCCCTTAAAACATATTGTCCACCAGAAACATCACCAGCCGGGAAATAGTAATAATAGCCATTGCGTTTGCACATTACGGGCCCTTCCGCCCAACTATATTGCAATTTTGCATTTATCCAATCAAGATTAATAACCGTGTCGGCTAATTGTCCATCTTTTCCAAGCGCTTGCAAACGATTAACTTTTTGGCCATTTTTTATTACCATGTACGGCTTGCCGTCATCGTCAACAAAAATGGCATTGTCGTAACCCAGCGGACCAGTAGTAGGATTGGTTCTCACCATAACAGGTTCTGACCATGGACCTTTTGGCGAACTTGCTTTTGAAAACCATTGACCGCCGGCTGAAAAATAAATCCAATAAGAACCGTAAAAATGTGTGATGGCTCCTTGCCAAATACCCGCAGATGGACGGTCGGAAATATTGGGAGTGGCTTTTGATGGTGGCAAAACCCTACTGATTACTTCCCAATGCACCAAATCTTTTGAATGATAGATGGGCATGTAAGGAGTGAAGTGAAAAGTTGAACCGCAATGGTAAAAATCGTCGCCAACTTTTAGCAAGGTAGGGTCGGGATGGTCGCCGGGCAACACGGGATTTGCGTAGGTATTTACTTGTTGGTAATTGGATGCGTCATCTGCGGCAGGCTGAGCCGAAGCAGCCAGTATGCCCATAAAAGCAATGGTTAAATAAGCAATAATTTTGGGATACTTGGATTTCATATAGGCTACAAGTTGTATTTAATTTAAGTCCACCTTGCAAATGTAATCGGTTACATTTAATGAAATTACAGTATTTAAAAAAATGCTTTGGATTTAGTGTTAATTAAAGTTTTTTGTGGGGATAAATGCAGGGAATTATAGCAAGATGAGGCAACAATTTTTAATATACAAATAAATAGATTTACAATTAAGTTTAATTCAAATTGACATTTGACGAATTTTACGAAGATGCAAGTTCTTTTTTCTCTATCAAGGAAAAGAATGATATTGTTGGCCAATAATATAGAAATGAAAGCAAATATTTTCGCAAGTTTTGAATTCCTTAAAATTGAGGAGACAAAAAGTTTTTACATACAATCACTAATGCTTACAGGAGATGAAGACTACGTGGTTAACAATTTTTTTAATGAAGATATAATAAAAGCTATTGGTACACATACACTAAGCGTTATGTTGCAAAAAAAATGCTATATCCAGTCTCATTTGAAATTAAATAACGGCGAAATAGAGATAAATAACCCTGACGAAGCATACACAAATATTAAGCAAATGGTTTTAGATATTGTCAAGTTTTTGACATTTTTGTGGTTTAGTAAGGACTGTAATTGTAATTTAATTGAGTTGGTTTCCTATTTTCCAGAATCAAAAACTAGTATTAGATTGCACGGTGTAAACTTCTTTACGAGCGCTGATTGCATAGCTAAAGAAACTTATTTTTCTTTAGAAGAATTACAATATTCCATGGACATGCTTATGAAGTATGAGTCATTATCAAAAATGGATGAACCAACAAATAATAATCAAGCCAACAATAAAATTCCATTTGAATCTTATAATAATTCCACAAGGATAGACAGAGCCATGAACTTTCTTTTTACGGCACGAAAAGAGTTTTTCTTACCGCTTAAAATAGCAATGTATATCCCTATTTTTGAAAGTCTTTTTTCGTCTGGGAATTCAGAATTAAGTCATAAGGTGTCAGAACGATGTGCAGTGTATCTTGGAGGTTCAAAAGAAAACAAGATAGAAGTTTACAAACTGCTAAAAACTACATATGATTTCCGTTCTGCTTTATTGCATGGTTCTAAACTAAATATGAAATCATCTGGGAAAAATCATAATTTGCCTGAAATTCAAGTAGATATTGCCAGAGAAATTGACGACTTAACTAGAAAAGTGATGACAAAAGTAATAAGTCAAGATTCTAATATATTTTTGGAAAACGATATTGATACATATTTCAATAATCTTATTTTTTCGTAAATGCCACAATTTATAGATGTAAAACAAATTAATACAAAAGCAAGGAGAGCACAAAAGTTTAGTCAACTTTACCGTAAAGTGCAAAGTTGTTTTGTTGGAAACCAAAGAATGGATTGTCAATTTAAAACACCTTTTTCCATAAGCCCGTTTGAACAATTCGGCTACAGAAAAAGGGATAGGCAACAGGACTGTTAAAGTGTTTTTACCTGATACTTCAACAATCCACTTGCCCAAGGGATAAAATATTTAAAATTTGGACTATCCGTATGGCCACCATCATGTTGCCGCCACGCCAGTTCTCCATTCAGTAAGCCGGTAAGCACGGGCGGCATTTTTTCGGTTAGGTAATCGTTGGAAACGCCTAAATCTTTTGCACCCAGTAATTTAAAAACTGGGCCTGCGGCGATAGTTGCCATATAACTGCCTGTTTGGTCGAGCCATTTTGCATCGCCCTTTTCAGGAATTCCATAGCTAATAAATGTTGGGCGAGGAGCGGCAAGTGCAATCAATTCATGCGAATCGACGGGTAAATCGCAACCCGTTTTACTGCCAAAGCTAGCTTCGGCAGCACCATATTTCATGTAATTGCCAGCCATCCAATAAAATTCGCCGCCGGTAAGGCTTTCTACGGCTTCGCCAAATACCCTGCGGTGCAATGCTGCGCCACCTTTGCCTGAAGAGCCGATTAAACCAACAGCAAAACGTTGCTCAAATGCCAGCGTAACCAAAGCCGCTTTGCCATATCTGGAAACGCCTTCGATACCAACTTTTTTTGCATCAACCAAACTATCCGTTTCTAAATAATCCAATGCACGGGCAGCGCCCCACGACCATGCCCTCAATGCGCCCCAATCTGTAGGTTTGCGTGGCTGTCCTTTATTTATCAAACCAATAATGCCCTTCGTAAGTCCAGCACCGTTATCGGCTTGCACACTAGTTGGGTCTAGCGTGACATAACCCCAGCCAGCTGCCAATAATTGTTCGGTTGGTGAAAGGTTTTCAACCGCTGGAAGATTAAAAAAATTCGGTCCAGCCAGCTTTGTAATCGGGCTATATACTGGATATTTTTCAAAAATCGCTTTTAGCGAAGTATCATTCTTTATCATCATTTCCTTAAAAGCGGAATTTATTTTTTCCAACTCAGCAGGGGAGGGCTGTGCCGGCGCTGGGAAAGACGGAAAACCGAACATCATCAAAACAGGAACGGGGCCTTTTACGTTTGTTGGCAACACCAGTATCATGTTTATGTCCACGTTAATCAATGGGTATTCGCTATTGTCAACATGCCCCACCAATTGCTTAACAATCGCAGGCGTGCGACCAATAAATTCCCTGTCGGTAATTTTTAGCTGCCAAGTAACTTTTGGTGTATTTTTTGGGATTCGACCGTACACTTCAGTTTCAAAATCTTCTACTATTTCAGGGCGGCGTTGGTTCCACCACATATCGGCGGTGGTTACTTTTTTACCAGATTTGGTGGTAAGCACATCAGGTAATTTTGGGCAGGGATTGGCTAAAGCTTCGTCGTAATTGGCATGATTGGGTGCTGATTCATTACCGTTTGGTCCAGGCCGTAATTTTTTAATGCCCAGTTGTTGCATCATGTCGTCGCTAGCTTGCTGCGATGTGAAATTTACTGGCTTGGGATATTTGCTGTTATCAATAGTTGGCAACTTGCGCATTTATAATGTTTGTAAAAACCAGTGATAAAAGGAGCAGCGTAATATTTTTCATCTTGATTTTTTTATTTATTATGATGATGCGCTGTTTTTTGAAAATCTGTGTGAGCATTGGTTTCGTGCTGCAAATGTTTGAACCTTTTTAACTTAAAAAAACTTGAACAATTTATACTTTTTAACTGCTTTGCGCTCTTTGCTTCTTTGCGGTAAAACCTAACCGCAAAGAAGCAAAGAGCGCAAAGCAATTATGAGTTTTATAGCCAATAATTTATGTCAATTGCATAGTTGAGAAATTATTGCAGTATTAGCACAAATCATTTTTAATCGCTTCTATTTATTTTGAAAAGGAGAAGCTGGCAGCCCTTCTTTGTTATATAAATTTGGGTTTACAGGATTATCGGCCCAGGCGTATCGCACATAAACCGGCGCTTGAATCTCATCGTTCCACACAATAATTTTATCGCCTTCAATTTTTGCTTTGGCCCACACAAATTTTTTATCGGCGCCAGCTACGGCAAATTCGGCTGGTGCTTCATCATCGTTGGTTGTTAAGCCGCTTCCTATATTGGTAAAACTGACGGTAATTTTATTGCCTTCAACAGTAGCGGATTGGTACAACGGGCCTGAGTAAACGATGTTTTGATGATAGGCCAATTTCAAAGCGGCCAGTGCCAATCTATCGCCCACTTCTTTTTTTCTGTCTGGGTGAATATCGTTCCATTCGCCCAAATCAATGGCGACGGCCATGGCAGTATTTGGTACAGATAATGATTTCCGCTGCGATTCCCTTAACATGGCCGAGCCACTTTCTGATGGCAGATAATTATAATCCATAAAGCCCGGCAGCTGCACAAACAAATAGGGGAGCGAATCTTGTTTCCATTTGCTGCGCCAATCGTTGATAAGTGCCGGCATCAGTTGGGCATATTCTTCTGGTTTGCCAGTATTGCTTTCGCCTTGGTACCAGCAGAAACCTTTGATGTTGTAATTTATTTCGGGTGCCACCATGGCGTTGTACAATGCGGCTGGTTGATTTTGCGCATTGATTCCGCCGCCGCCGCCACCCATTCCTCCACGGCCGAATGGTTGAAAAACATCACCAACTTTATATTGCCATGTTCCTTTTAAATCAACGGTATCGGTCCCAGCAAAAATGTAATAAGGTTTGTCTGGAACAAAACCGCCTTTGCCAGCAGTATTTGAAACACGCACCACAAAAAGATTTTTACCAGGCTTTAAAATGCCAGCAGGAATGGCATAACGACGTTGGGGATACATGTAAGTAGTTGCCGCCAACTAGTTTTCCATTGATGTACAATTCATCGGCGTCAACAATTCGTCCCAAAAATACTCTTGCCTGTTTGTTGGACATAGAAGCGGGCAAATCAACTTCTTTTCTATACCAAACCACGCCGTTTAGGTCTTTAACACCTTGGTCTTCCCAATAGCCCGGTATGTTTATGGGCTTCCAACCTTTTGGTTGATAGGCTACATCAAACCATTTTGTAGATGCTGCCAAACCAAGGTCGGTTTGTTGCCTTGGGCCTCTAAATCCACCGCCACGGTTTCTGGTAAAGCTGTTTAGATAAGCGGTGTCCTGATTTTTTTTAATAGTAGCAGTAATCGAACTGAAATCTTTTAATCCATCCTCACTTATCCATGCCTCAATTGGCGTGCCGCCAACAGAAGCGTTGATGATACCGATTGGGATATGAAATTGGTCGTAAATCTTCTTTGCAAAAAAATAAGCCACGGCTGAAAATGGCCGTACTTTTTCTCCAACGGCAGGCTCCCAATTACCGCTTGGTAAATCTTTTTGCGGTGCTTGCATGTTGGTAACGTTGGGTACCCAAAACTGGCGTATATCAGGATAATCCGCTTCAGCAATTTCTTTGGCATACCGCACATCATGGATGTTCATTTGATGCACCATATTGCTTTGCCCGCTGCAAAACCATACATCGCCAAACAATACATTATTTAGTGTAACGATATTTTTACCAGATAATTGGATTTTGTAGGGGCCACCAGCTTTTGTTGGCGGTAGCATGGTTTTCCAGTTACCGTTATCATCGGCTTTTGCAGCAATTTTTTTATTATTAAAGGAAATGGAAATTTTTTCGCCCGGCGATGCCCAGCCCCAAATATTCACTTTGGCGTTGCGTTGCAAAATCATACTGTCTTTGATTATAGCGGGCAGTTTTATTTGTGCCGAAACGCTGACTGGTATATGCTATTGCGACAAGAAATAGTGCAGCCAATTGTTTTTTCATTCAATATAAATTTGTTTTTAGAAACCAATACTGTTGCCACCATCTATTGGCAATATTACACCCGTTACATATTTTGCTGCATCGCTTGATAAATAAAGTGCCGCATTGCCAATATCTTCTGGCTGGCCCATGTGGCCCATCGGGGTACGACCAAAAACTTTCGCTTTGCGTTCGGGGTCACTATCTAATGCTTTCGCCGTCATGGCGCTATAAATAAAGCCCGGTGCAATCGCATTTACGCGAATGCCTTTTGGTGAAAGCTCTACTGCCATCGCCCTTGTCATGCCATCAATTGCCGTTTTGCTTGCGCTATAGGCTATTACTTTTGGTAACCCATATTGCGCCGCCATGCTGCTAATGTTGATGATGCAGCCGGCATTTTTTGTTAGCATGTATTTCACCACTTCACGGCTTAATACAAATACTGACGTAACGTTTGTGGTGAGTACATTCTGGAATTCTTCATCGGTAACCTCGGTAAATTCCTTTTTTTGGTTGATACCAGCATTGTTCACGAGTATATCAATTTGCCCAAACTGCGCTAACACCTGTTGTACAAAAGCAGGAACAGTTTTCAAATCACTTATGTCACAAGGTATTGCAAAACAAAGTTCGCCCAATTGTTCTTTTGCAGCGTTTAGCTTGTCCAAGTTACGACCAGCAATAATAGTGGTGATTCCATTTTCTATAAACTTTTGTGCAATGGCAAAACCTAGGCCGCTGCCGCCGCCAGTTACAATGGCTACTTTTTTTACACTCATATTTTTTTGTTGATTTCCATTTTACTATGATTAGAATTGTGTGTTTTGCAAAGATTAATTTTTTCGCAATGATGATGCCCTGACAATAATTTGCGATTTCATAATTATCTTATTGGTCGTTGATATGTTGGATAAACCTTGTAAATGATGTATCAGTTGCCGTGCAGTAATTTCACCCATCTCCATACCAGGATAATTAATGGTGGTTAATTGGGGTTCAACAATTTTACTGATTGCATCGTTGTTAAAACCTACAATAGCAATATCACCTGGCACTTTTACTCCATTTCGTTTTAATTCTTGCATGCATACGGCCGCCTGAAAATCGTTGGTTACAAAAAGCCCGTCGGGCCTAGGCTTCATTTTTAAAATTTCCTTTGCAGATTCAATCGCACTTTCTTCACTTATATCATTTATTAAAACTAAGTCCTCGTTATATTCAATGCCATAATCAGTTAGAGCTTTAGCATAACCGAGATGGCGTTGTTTGTAAACGTTTCTTTCAAGGTTTGATGTTAGCATAACAATGCTTTTGCACCCTTGCTCGATCAGATGTTTTGTGGCGATGTACCCGCATCTATAATTGTCTATAATTACATGTGTCTGCTCGCTATCCTCATCCACCCGGTCAAAAAAAATAACGGGGATATTTCGCTCGAAAAAAGGTTTGAAATGTTCCAGATCTTTACTGGTAATAGCTAGGGACGCAATAATTCCGTCAACCCTTTTATGGAAAAGATTTAAACAGTTTGCTACTTCTTGCTCGTAGTTCTCGCCTGAATGGGTAATTAATATGTCATAGCCTGCCTTTGTTGTAATGTTTTCAATGCCAGCCAAAACCGATGCAATAAAATTGCTGTTTAATTTATGCAGTACGATGCCAATGGTGTGAGACTGCTGTAGACGAAGATTGCTGGCGAAATTGTTACGCCTGTAGCCCATCTCCTCAGCTTTTTCTATTATTCGCTTTGCTGTCTTTTTGTTTATTACATCACTGCTCTGCAGTCCCCTGCTCACCGTAGAGGCTGATAATTTAAGTTCCCTTGCAATATCGTAAATCGTAATCTCTTTTACCATGGCAATGCTTTACAAAAGAATTAGTGCGCTAAGGTATGTAGTTTTGTAAAAAAAAATGTAATCGGTTGTATTTTGTAAAAAAATTCTATATTGCATTGCCAAATTAATTTGAATTAAGGTATTTGATTGATACAAAGCCTAATTTTTAAATAATTTGTATTAACAACAAGGCTTGATTGATTGATATACTAAAGAGACCGACCTAATGAAATGATATGTAATTGTATGGTAGTGATTGAAATATGAATAATTATTGCAAACGATTACAAATTGATTTTATTTGAATAACTTAATGTATTGTATTGGCATATGAAAAAGATTTTCTTTATTGGTAGCTTGGTAAACATTGCTAAAAAGGTAGTTTATTCATTTGTTCGAAAGACCAGTCTTGATAAAAGTGCCATTCTTTTTCTTTTTGCCCATGGCTTCAATATTTCTTCACATGCCAAGGCGTTACTCCTTTATTTTTCTTCAGCTTAAATTCTATCCTTATTTAAATCGATTATCAGATTTATTATGGAGACCAAACTAATAATGCTTTAAAACAAATTAATGACCATGTATAAACGAATAAGTAAAGCTTTTTTAACTACGCTTGTTCTGCAGGTGTTTACAATTATTGCTTTTGCCCAAAATCTGACAATAAAGGGGCATGTAACAGATGGGGATGGAGGGCCTGTAGCTGGTGCTTCTGTCACGATAAAAAAGACCAAGTTCGGCGTGGCCACCGATGCTTCGGGCAATTTTTCCATTTCGGCTACAAAAGGCGCAACGTTGGTGATAACTGCCGTTAACCATGCAGACAAAGAAATAAGGATCGAAAATGCCAACATACTTAATATAATTCTTGGCATAGCAACTTCTACTGCTTTAAACGAAGTAGTTGTAATTGGATATGGTACACAGCGTAAAGAAGCCATAACAGGATCAGTGGCTTCCATTAGCGGTGGAAAGGTCAATGAGGTTCCGGCAGTTGATATTTCCAGGGCATTACAAGGCCGTATCGCAGGGGTCGAAATGGCCCAAACCTCCTCGAAGCCTGGAGCTGGCTTACAGATACGCATACGCGGCACCCGCTCGTTGACGGATGGGCTTAATGATCCGTTGGTTGTGCTTGATGGCATCCCTTTTGGTGGATCGCTCAGCGATATAAGCCCAAGCGAAATCAAGAGTATAGATATTTTAAAGGACGCTTCCGCGACGGCCATTTATGGTTCCCGGGGAGCCAACGGTGTAATCTTGGTTACTACCAATAAGGGAGCCGCTGCCCAAAAAGCGCACCTGTCTTACAATGGATATGAAGGTGTTAAAAAGGTTTGGGCTGAATACCCCATGATGAACGGGCCACAATTTTGGGCGCTCCGTAAGGCAAACAACGCCACCCCGGGCGCTTCCATACGCACCAATACAATTGATGAACAGGATACAACGGTAAATACCGATTGGCAGAGCCTGTTATACCGTACAGGTTACGTAACCAGCCATGACCTTGGTGTTACCGGCGGCTCAGAAAAAGGAAGTTATAGTATTGGATTTGGGTATTTTAAAGACCAAGGTGTGATACCGTTGCAATATTTTGAACGGTATTCCCTGCGGACTGCGCTTGACCAACGTATTGGCAATGCTATTAGGATTGGCCTTAACACCAACACCAATTTTTCAAATAATTATGGAAATAACCTTGGCCCATATAGTACTATGAATCTTTCACCAACCATTAATCCCCGCAATGCAGACGGTTCATGGAAAAGAACGGTAAACTTAAATACCACGGGGGCAAATTGGGCTTACACAAAGCATGCATTAGATTCGTTAGGAAGCAATTATATAGACCTCACCCGGGCTTTCAGCTCTTATAATTCCATTTTTGGCGAATTAAAAATTCCAGGCATAACTGGCTTAGCTTATCGCATCAACGTGGGTTTAAACTTCCGCCAAAGTAATTATGGAAATTATACCGGTTATGGCGTGTTCAGTGCTACCCCCACTACAATCTCCAGTGCTACCGTTACCAATAACCATTCGCTCAATTGGACTATCGAAAATTTGTTGACATACGATCGGACTTTTGCCCGTGTACACAAGATAAACGCAGTGGCATTATACTCTGCTGAACAAACTACAAGTTGGTATTCATCAATTAACGCAACTGGTATACAAAACAGCGATTTTGCATTCTATAATATTGGTGCTGTTACCGACCCTTCCGGACAGATTACAGTAAGTCCCAATCCTTCAACCCCATATTACGCACAAAGGGGGCTGAAATCTTATATGGCCAGGGTAATGTATTCGTATGATGACCGTTATTTATTGAGTGCCACCGTACGTTCAGACGGATCTTCAGTATTGGCACCGGGACATCAATGGAATACGTACCCTGCCGTTTCCGCAGGATGGAATCTTACCAAAGAAAGATTCATGGAAAAGTTTTCATTTATAAATAACCTAAAGCTACGTGTAGGCTATGGGCAAACGTCCAACCAGGCTATTGGCCCATACCAAACGCTTGGTGCCCTAACCGTAAGCCCGTATAATTTTGGTCCTTCTACCTACTATACCGGCTATTATGTAACACAGTTGCCCAATCCTTCTTTGGGATGGGAGTTTTCCAAAACCTGGAATTATGGGTTGGATTTCAGTTTGCTGAAAAACCGCTTAAGCGGTACCGTGGAATATTATACCATTAATACCAGCAACGTTTTGTTGAATGTATGC
>CAWJTH010000163.1:0-12599 GCA_963845495.1 uncultured Chitinophagaceae bacterium | reverse complement strand
GGACTATTTTCCGACTTTCCCGTTGCGACTGGAACTTATTACAAAGTTGATTATTCGCCCGGCACCGACATATCTAGGTATGCCACCATTCCGGTGCCAACATCTTACATGGCTATCCGATCGAAATACGATTTTATGGGTTGTTATGAACATGATGCACAAGCTGGGATGTTGCATGTGGCCAACCATCATTTTTCACCCGGCAAAAAACAATGGACTTGGGGAAACGGTGATTTTGGTTTTGCTTGGGACAAGAATTTAACGGATGAAGATGGGCCGTACATTGAGTTGATGACCGGCATTTTTACCGATAACCAGCCAGATTTTAGTTGGCTACAACCCAATGAGGGCAAGGAGTTTGAACAATATTTTATGCCTTATGCCCAAATTGGCGTAGTTAAAAACGCCACCAAAGAAGCAATGCTGAATGTAGAGTGGGAAAATAAAAAAGTGGTTATAAAAGTATACACAACCAGTGTTTACGAAGATGCAAAAATTAAATTGTTGAAAGATGGAAAGGTAATAAAAGAGTACCGAGAAACACTTTCGCCAGTATGTGTTTTTGAACAGGCGTATGCCACCGACCATGATAGTTTAAACGAACAATGGAAAGTAATTGTTTTGGATAAGACGGGTCAGGAACTTGTTTCGTGGCAACCGGAATCAGTAGTTAAAAGGGAAATCCCCGCTGCCGCGGTTGCTGCTAAATCTCCCGGGGAAATTGAACAGGTAGAGGATCTGTTTTTAAACGGCCAACATTTGGAACAATATCGGCACGCTACTTTTAACCCAATAGATTATTACGAAGAAGGATTGAAAAGGAGTGAAGGGGATGTGCGTTGCAACAATGCCCTGGGCCTGCTTTTGTTGCGCCGCGGGCAATTTGAAAAAGCCGAACCTTACTTTAGGGCAGCCATTAAAACGTTGGAAAAACGAAATCCAAATCCCTATGACGGCGAGCCATATTATAACCTCGGTGTGTGTTTAAAGTTGCAGGAAAATTTAAGCGAAGCTTATGGTTTTTTTTATAAAGCCACATGGAACGATGCTTTTCAACACAGCGGTTTTTTAAATTTAGCAAGGATTGCCTGCGCCCAAAATAAATGGAGTGATGCGTTGTCATTGATTGAAAAATCACTGGTTAGGAATTATAACAGTTCAACGGCAAGACATATAAAAACGGCGCTATTAAGAATTGCAAATAGCTTTTCCGAGAGCTTGTCATTTGCGGAAAAATCAATTGAAGCAGACCCTTTTAATTATGGGTGCTACTTTGAACAGTACCTTGTTTACAAACAATTAAATGAAGAAAATGCTGCTGAAAACACATTAAATGAATTGCAACATTTAATGCGTGGTGCTGAACAGAATTATTTGGAATTGTCGCTTGATTATTCGCAAGCCGGCTTATTTGCGGAAGCGTCAAAAGTATTGGATATTTATCTTGAAAATAAAAAAACGGCATCTCCACTTATTTATTATTATTTAGGCTGGTTTGCAATGCAAATAAAACATGACAAGGAAGCGATCAGAAATTATAAATTGGCTGAAAAACAAATCCCGGATCTATGTTTTCCGAATAAAATAGAAGAAGTATTGATTCTTAAAAGTGCTTTGTTGGTAAATCCCACAGACGCAAAAGCAAATTATTATCTTGGCAATTTTTGGTATGATAAAAAACAATATACCGAAGCAATCGCATGTTGGGAAAAGTCGGTTGCGCTGGATGATTTATTCCCAACGGTTCACCGGAATTTATCATTGGCTTATTACAATAAGTCAGGTGAAAAAGCAAAGGCGTTTTTATCCATGGAAAAAGCTTTTGCGCTGGATAACTCGGATGCCCGCGTATTTATGGAACTTGACCAGTTATATAAAATATCGGGAAAGGGATTTAAAGAAAGGCTGGATACGTTGGAACAGTTCGATTATTTAGTGCAGCAAAGGGACGACCTGTACCTTGAAAAAATTACACTTTGTAATAATTTGCAAGCATTTGAAAAAGCAAAAGAATTACTGTCGCTCAGAAAATTCCATCCTTGGGAAGGCGGTGAAGGAAAAGTTGTCGGGCAATTTTTGTTATGCCATATAGAATTGGCCAAACAAGCTATTTTAAATAAACAATTTCAGCAAGCAATTGATTTATTAAATGCTACTGAAAAATATCCCGACAATTTAGGCGAAGGTAAATTATACGGTACACGAGAAAATGACATCGATTATTTACTCGGCTTGGCTTACGAAGGATTGGGGATGTTTGAAAGGGCAACCGAAAATTTTGAAAAGGCCACCCAAGGAAACAGCCAACCCGCAATGGCAATCTTTTATAACGATCAACAGCCTGACAAAATATTTTACCAAGGGTTGGCTTGGCAAAAGTTACACGAGGAAAGTAAAGCCAGGATTATATTTGAACAGTTTATCCGGTTTGGTGAAACCCATAAAAATGATTTGGTAAGCATAGATTATTTCGCAGTTTCATTGCCAGATATGTTGGTATTTGATGTTGATTTAAATAACAAAAACCTGATATTTTGCAATTATTTAATTGGCCTGGGCTATTTAGGCTTGGGAGACATTAAACAAGGTGAAGCGTATTTGAACAAGGTTTTGGAAATGGATATAAACCATCAAGGTGCGGCAATTTATTTACGAATGATTCCTTTTTTAAATAAATAAAAAATAATTGTGGACAATTTCCGGCAACCCTATTTAATAATTAGAAAAACTTTATATGGCCATATAAAGGGCAGCCCGATTTATTCAATCGAATTAAAGAATAAGAATATATCGGTTGGGATTACAAATATCGGTTGTGCCATTACTTCAATTTGTACACCAGATAAAAATGGATTTCAAAAAAATATTGTTGCGGGTTTTAAGGATTTAAAAGATTACAAGCAAAACGAATTTTATTTTGGTTGTGTGTTGGGGCGATATGCTAATAGGCTTGCCAATGGACGTTTTAATTTAGATGGAAGGGAAATTCAATTGTCTGTTAACGACGGCATAAATCATTTGCATGGCGGAATCAAAGGATTCAATAAAAAAATTTGGCAAATGGATAATATTATAAACAATGAAAACGAAATAGGGGTTGAATTTAATTATGTAAGTAGGGATGGCGAAGAAGGCTATCCAGGCAATTTATCTATAAAAGTAAAATATACCTTGAACGAAGAAAATCAGCTTAGTATAAATTATTTTGCCGAAACGGATAAACCAACACCGGTCAATCTTTCCAACCATACTTATTTTAATTTAACTGGGTTTGAGGATAATATTTTAAATCATGACCTGCAAATCGCATCACATTTCTACACTGAAAAAAATATAAATAATGTGCCAACAGGAAATGTTTTATCATTGTCGGATACCCCTTTGGATTTTATAAAACAAAAGAAAATTGGTGAAAATATCAATGCATTAATAACCGATAAAGGTTTTGACCATAATTATATTTTAAAAGAAAATGTAGGTAAAGAAATCGAGTGGGCTGCGCAATTAAGCGAAAAAAAAACTGGAAGGATAGTAAATGTTTATACCAATCAACCAGCCATCCAACTATATACTGCCAACTTTTGGAACGGTTCGGTAATTGGCCAACAAAACAAACCCTATTTAAAACATGGATCAGTTGCATTGGAAACACAATCATTTCCCGACAGTCCGAATCACCCAAACTTTCCCAACACTATTTTATATCCTGACGATATATATTCGTCAACTACTATTTATGAGTTTAAAGTCGCGGCAGAATAATTATTATACATTACTAAATTTAAACATGAGTAAGCCATCGTTCAACAGTATTTATATTTTGAGGATTTCATTTATTTCGGCACTTGGCGGATATCTTTTCGGCTTTGATTTTGCTGTTATTTCCGGGGCTTTGCCATTTCTACAAAAGCAGTTTTTTTTGGATGCCGCTTGGGAAGGTTTTGCCACTGGTAGTTTGGCTTTGGGTGCCATTTTAGGTTGTTTGATAGCTGGAAAGGTTGCTGATAAATTTGGGCGCAGGCCTGGTTTAATGCTAGCTGCTGCTTTGTTTGCTTTATCGTCTTTGGCAATGGCATTTTCGCCAAATAGGGAAGTTTTTATCCTCGCCCGTTTTATGGCAGGGGTAGGGGTAGGTATGGCTTCTGTGCTGTCACCTATGTATATTGCCGAAATTTCTCTGGCACATCTAAGGGGCCGCATGGTGGCCGTAAATCAGCTCACCGTTGTGTTGGGTATTTTAATTACCAATCTAGTAAACTATACATTGCGCAGTAGTGGGGAAGATGCTTGGCGGTGGATGTTTGGCCTTGGGATAATCCCCTCTGGCCTGTTTTTGATCGGTGCTTATTTTTTGCCCGAAAGCCCCCATTGGCTGATGAAAGAAGGGGAAGAAGATAAGGCAACTTCAGTTTTAAAAAAAATCGGCAATCAAGGTTTTGTTGATGAATCAATTGTAAGGATTAAAAAATCCTTGCATGGAATAATTAAATCCAACTATACAGATGTATTTAGAAAAGCAGTTTTGCCTGCGGTTTTAATTGGTATTGGTTTAGCCGTTTTCCAACAGTTTTGCGGTATCAATACGGTGTTTAATTATGCCCCAAAAATATTTGCGAGCATCGGAGCCTCTCAGGACGATCAGTTACTGCAGACTGTTTTTATCGGGGGCGTAAACTTATTCTTTACAATTTTAGCTATGTTATTGATAGATAAACTTGGCCGGAAACCTTTGATGCTGATTGGCGCTGGTGGCTTGGCCATCATTTATATTATTATCGTGCATTTGCTGGGGGCAGGTTCGGCTAATGTTTCATGGTTCTTATTGGCCGCTATCGGTACCTATGCCATGTCACTGGCTCCCGTTACTTGGGTACTCATTTCCGAGATTTTTCCTGCAAAGGTTCGTGGTATGGCTATTTCTATTGCAGTTATTAGTTTATGGATGGCTTATTTTATACTGGTATTTACATTCCCCATCCTGTTCGAAAAATTAAAGGATAATACCTTTTATATTTATTCGGCTATTTGTGCCTTCGGGTTTGTTTTTGTTTTATTAAAAGTAAAAGAAACGAAAGGTAAGACCTTGGAAGAGGTGGAGCAGGTAATGGCCGGGCATTAAAATATCTGTCATTTAAAGCTTTGCGTGGCTTGGCAAACTTTTTCAAGCACTTCGCAGCTATTTCAATTGTCAGTTTTCCTATCCCAATATGGTCAATTACTGGATCAAAAAAAATTATAAAAAAATATTTTAAGTTTTTTTTGCAATAAGAAATATAACATTCTATATTTGTGGTATAGTATAGTACAGGATGGTTGGTAAAACTGAAATTTCCTATAATTAGATTTTGCAACAATTTTTGAAGATTCTGTACTTAACATACCAACTTAAAACAAATGATTGTTAAACCTTGTCTATGAAGGCCATTTACGAGCAAATAAACCAATTGGAAGGGACACCGGGACTTTCAAAACACGAACAACTTGTACAGGGCATGATCAATGCCATAAATGGGAAAGTGGTCGTTAAGGGTGATCTGCTTCCTTCGGTCAACAACATGATGAAAGAGTTAGGCTTTGCAAGGGAAACCATTGCGAAGGGTTATAAAGAGCTAGCAGCCCGCGGCTTGGTGGAACCTAAAAAAAACCTTGGCTTTTACGTTGCAAACGAGAATATGGAAGGGAAAATAAAGATAGCCCTACTTCTTTTCGCTTTTGATTCTTTCCAAGAAAGTTTTTATAAAACATTTCGTTCAAAATTGGGCAAAACTGCCCAAATTGATGTTTTCTTCCACCATAATAACATCACTGTTTTCGAAAACATCGTTTCCACGATCAGGGGGAAATACGGCATGTATGTAATTGCGCCAATACCCCATAAAAAAACGGCTGAAATATTGCAGACGCTGCCACTAGACAAGTTTTTAATGGTGGATAGATATGAAAAAATAGCGGGGGATTATTCCTATATAACGCAAGAATTTGAGCAATCATCGTACAGGGCATTTGCCGCCTTGGCGGAAACGATCAAAGGTTTCGATGAGATGGTTTTTTACCACCGCCCGGCAGCAGACACGCCTGTCGAGATATTGAATGCCTTTAAAAAGTTTATAAAAAACTATAAAATAAAAGCAGATATCCGCCCCGAATATTTGCCGGGTTCTATTGAAAAAGGAAAGGCATATTTCACTATCAACAATGCTGAACTATGGGAGATGTTGCGTGACTGTAAAACAAAAAAATTGAAAATAGGAAAAGATGTAGGCATCCTTTCGCACAACGATGATGTGGTAAAAGAAATTATTTGCGATGGCATAACAACTTACTCAACCGATTTTAAATTAATGGCCGAAAAAGCCGCTGAATTTATCCTTACCCGTAAAAAAATACAAGAAATTATACCCACGGTTTTAATCAGAAGAAAGTCCATTTGATTGCAGTATGCAGGGAAGCGTTATCATAAGTTTTTTATTGTTTACTGTAATCGTTGCGGTAATTTCTTGGTATAAAACACGCAAGCAAAAATTTCGTACCCCGGCTGATTATTTTTTAGGCAATAGAAGTTTTGGGTTTATGATGGTTGGCGGCTCGCTGTTTCTTACAAATATCAGTGCCAACCAATTTATCGGTGAGAACGAATCGGTTTATACCAATAACATGTCGGTAATGGCATGGGGAATTAGTTCAGTTTTGGCGATGTTGATTGTGTCAGAATTTTTTATGCCGGTTTATTTAAAAATCGGTGCGGTTACATCGGCTGATTTTTTAGAAAAGCGATTTGATAAATCGACCAAACGTATAGTCACACTTATCTTTTTAGCTGGTTATTTAATTAATCTAGTTCCAGCGGTTTTATATGGGGGTGCAGTTGCGCTGGATGGGATTTTTAATGTAACGGCTTTTTTAGGTGTAAGTCATTTTGTTGCAATAGCCATTTTAGTGGCGGCAATTGGTTTAGTTGGCTGTTTATATACTTTGTTGGGTGGGTTAAAAGCAATTACAATATCAGATACCATGTTGGGTTTTGGTATGTTAATTGGCGGTTTATTGCTTCCTTATTATGGATTTAGATTTCTTGGCAACGGAAGTGTTTTGACTGGGATAAATACCGTTTTACATACTCATACCGAACATTTAAATTCGATCGGCGGTCCAAAAGATGCCGTTCCGTTTAGTACCATATTTACCGGGATGCTATTGGTGAATTTATATTACTGGGGCATGGAACAATACATTATTCAGGAAGCGCTGGCATCTAAAAGTTTGGAAGCTGGGCAAAAAGGAATTGCATTGGCTTGCGTGGGTAAATTGGTTTCGCCGTTATTATTAAATATACCCGGATTGATTGCATTGCATTTGTATTTAAAAATGGAAAATACGGCGGCGGTTTTCCCAAGATTAACCAGCGATGTTTTGCCGCCGGTTGCAGCAGGGTTTTTAGCGGCAATTGTTTTTGGTGCTGCCATCAGCACCTTTAATGCAGGCTTAAATAGTTCGGGGACGCTGTTTATAATGAATCTATTAAAACCGTGGAAAGCCAAGCACAATAAGCCTTTGAACGAAGCAAAACAAATTCGGAGTGGAATGGTTTTTCAGATATTGGTTACGTTAATGGGAATTTGTATTGCGCCTTTAATTATGTTTTTTAAGGGCGGCTTTTATACTTATATACAAATGGTGGCGAGTTTTTTTAGCGTTCCGGTTTTTACGATTATCGTGGTGGGATTTTTAACCAAGAAAGTTCCACCGATTGCAGCAAAAATCGGGTTGGCGTTTTTTGTGGTTGTTTATGCCTGCACACAATTCTTTTTTAATACAGGCTTACATTATTTACACGTGCTTGCCATTTTGTTTGTTGTCACCACATTATTAATGTTGGCGATTGGCAAATTTAAGCCCCTAGAAATTCCATATAAGGCACAATCGGCGGCAATGGTAAGTCTTCAGCCTTGGAAAAATAGATATTGGTATACTGCTCTTTTGCTTGTTTTAATGATATTGATGTTTGTGTTGTTTTCACCGGTTGGAATTGCCAAATAAATCCATTGTTTAATAATTGCTCGCTATTCTATGAATAAATAAAAATAATAAATCAACGAAAAGTATTAATAAAAATTAAACGCCCAAATTGGACGAACGGTAATCTTTTGCCTAAAAATTAATTAAAGCGGATTTAAATAGAACGAATAAGATGAATAAAACCTCAATAATATTAACGCTAGCTATATTTCTGTTTTTTACAAGTTTTAAAGTAACCGCGCAAAAAACAATTACGCTTGAAACCGCAAATCTTGATTTGATTTTTTCAGTTGGGATAAACGGAAAATTGTATCAAGATTATTTAGGTGAAAAATTACCAGCTGCCAACAACCCACAAAATAATTATAAAAAGCATGAAAGCTATATTCCTTTTGGCACCGATAATTTATTTGAACCAGCCATAAGAATTACACATGTTGATGGGAATCCATCGCTGGATTTAAAATTTGCTGGTACTAAAACAACACAGATTGATAATGATAATATTTTAACCGATATCACATTAAAAGATCCAGTTTATCCTGTTACTGTTGTTCTTCATATTTCAACTTTTTTTAAAGAAAATATATTTAAAACATGGGCTGAAATAAAACATCAAGAAAAGCAACCTGTTGTGTTGTCGAATTTTGCTTCCTCCATGTTACATTTTGATGCCAACCATTATTGGCTAACACAATTTCATGGCGATTGGGCGAAGGAAATGAAGATGCAGGAAAGTGAATTGACAAGCGGCATAAAAATATTGGATAGCAAACTTGGAACACGTGCTGACATGTTCCAAACACCGGCATTTTTTCTTTCCTTAAATCAACAATCAACTGAAACGGAAGGTACCGTAATTGCGGGTACTTTGGCTTGGTCGGGCAGTTTTCAATTGTTGTTTGAGATAGATGAAAAAAATGCTCTTCGTGTAATTGCCGGGATGAATCCGTTTGCATCGGAATATACTTTAGAACCCAATAAAACATTTGAAACACCTGCGTTTATTTTTACTTATTCCACCAACGGAAAAGGCGCAGCCAGCAGGAATTTACACAGTTGGGCACGTAATTATGGTGTAACGGATGGCAATGGAACACGGATGACCTTATTGAATAATTGGGAATCTACGCAGTTTGATTTCGATGAAAAAAAGTTATCGGCCATATTTAAAGATGCAGCCACTTTGGGCGTCGATATGTTTTTATTGGACGATGGCTGGTTCGCCAATAAATATCCAAGGGACAGTGACAATGCCGGCCTTGGCGACTGGGAAGCAAACAAAACAAAATTGCCCAATGGTATCGGGAGCTTGGTAAAAGATGCGCAAAGTAAAGGCTTGGATTTTGGTATTTGGCTGGAACCGGAGATGGTAAACCCTAAAAGTGAACTATATAACAAACACCCCGATTGGATTTTGAAATTACCCAATCGCGATGAAAATTATTTTCGCAACCAATTGGTGCTGGACCTTGCCAATCCTGCCGTGCAGCAATTTGTGTATGACGTGGTAGATGGCATGTTGACCAAAAACGCCGGCGTCGCTTATATTAAATGGGATTGTAACAGGATGATGACCAATACTTATTCGGCTTATTTAAAAAATCATCAATCGCATGTTTACATTGAATATGTTCGTGGGTTCTACAAAGTGCTGGAAGACCTTCGTAAAAAATATCCAACGCTGCCAATGATGTTATGTTCTGGCGGTGGTGGGCGAACGGATTATGGCGCATTGAAATACTTCACTGAGTTTTGGCCGAGCGATAATACCGATGCAGTTGAGCGTGTTTTTATCCAATGGGGTTATTCCTACTTTTTTCCTGCCATAACTATTTCCAATCACATCACTTCTTGGGGAAAACAATCGCTTAAATACCGTACAGATGTTGCAATGATGGGCCGTTTGGGTTATGATATCGATGTAGAAAAAATGACGCCAAACGATTTGTTATTTAGTCAGCAAGCGCTTAAAACCTATAAAAAGTTAACGCCAACCATTTATGAAGGCGGTCTATATAAACTGGTCGATCCTTACCAAAATCCACGTGCCGTTTTAATGTATGTAGATAGTAGTAAAACAAGTGCGGTATTGTTTGCTTATAATTTACATACCAGATACGACGAAATGTTTAATGCCGTAAAACTACAGGGTTTAGATGCAAATAAAAATTACACCGTAAAAGAATTAAACCTTTTGCCCGGCTCAAAAAGCCAATTAAAAGAAGATAACAAAACATTTAGTGGAGATTATTTAATGAAGGTCGGTTTAAATGTTTCTTCATCGGAAGCATTAACAAGCACGGTATTGGAAATAAAAGTAGAATAAGAAACAAGGTACAAGCTACAAGGCGCAAGGAAACAAAATTAATCAAGTCCCAAAGTGACGACATCTAATAGCATTGGACAAAGCCCACCGATAAATCGGCTAATAAAATTTTTAAAAATGATCCAAATAAAACCAGTATTGCTGTTTAAAAGCTATTTTACCAAAACGGTTTCATTGCTAATTATTAGCCTTTTTTTAATTGCTATTTTAAGCGATGTTATTGCACAAGCAAAAAATAATTCAATTAAAAAAACACATGTACAAGTAATACATTTTGGTGCAAATAATCATATTGATTATAATTTAGATAGCGGAACTTATAATATATTTTTTAATGGAAAAGAAATGGTTACAGATGCTTATGCAGCTTGTAATGCATACACAAATTATGACAGTCGTAATTATACAAACCGCAATTATTCCACTGCAAAATTAAATGATATAAACGGGGTTGGTACTCGCCATGTAATTACTTTATCTGGCAACGGACAATTACAAATGCAGCAGGTTTTTTATGTGTACCAAAACAAAGAATTCTTTTATGCAGAATACCCAAAGTCCGTTATATCCGTTTTGAATGCCTTACCAATATGAGCGGCACCAACAACTTTTACACCATAGACGAAATGACTTTTTACGGAGATACGAGATAGGAACATAGGGAGTGAATGGTGTGGGCGAATGAATTTGCAATAACTGGTTCTTAAAAATACTAAAAAAAACAACCGATGAAAAATTATCATAAAAGGCCAATTGTTTGGGTGCTATGCGCCTTGTTGATAGGCGTTGCATGTAGCAGAAAACCAACCGATTACCAGTCGTTTCTAAACGGAACAGAGATTATTTATCCAGGGGTGCTTTCCAATCCCTTGGTTTTACCTGGCAATGGCAGGCTGATGCTGACATGGCACCCGAGCCCCGACCCAAGCATTACAAAATACAAGGTATACTGGAACAATTATGCCGATTCGGCTACGGTATTGTCTACATCGCACAATCCCTCCGATACGGTCAAATGTCTTGTCAACGGCCTATCGGAATATGTGTATACTTTTTTCATATTTTCCTACGATAGTGCCGGCAACAAATCGGTGCCTACCGAAATCGACAATGCAAGGGTATATGGCGCTGTTTACCAGGGTGGTCTCCATAACAGGCTACCGAATATAGCCACACCCTATGTTGTGAACAGCAATGGTTCGGTGACAATGAATTTTACCACGCCAGATACCATCAACATCACCACAATTATAAGGTATACCAATGCGGGCGGTGTGGCTGCACAAGCCTCACTTTCACCTGATAGCAGCTCCATCACCCTGCCCAGTTATAAGCCGGGCGCAGCCATACTTTATCAGTCATCCTATATTCCCGTGCGTGGTGCGTTGGATACATTTCTTACGCTGAAGGCAGATACTTTTCCAACCGTCATTAATTTGGTACAGTGCGATAAAAGCCTGTTTAAAGATGCCACACGATCGTTGGATATGCAACCGTATGGGTCGGATACCCGTGTTCCAAACCTTTGGGATGGGAGCGTGGGGCCACAGGGTTATCCCAATATTTTCCATAGCGATGGGGCACAGCCATTGCCCGGTACCATCAGTTTTGACATGGGAAAAATGTACGCCAATTTGGGAGTGATAGAAGAAACAGGGAGGAACTGTTGCCATAACCCGCTCGATTTTGAGGTTTGGGGCATTGCTGATACAACGGGCGCATTCCCAACCCTGGCCAGTAACAATGCAGGCTGGAAAGCACAAACCCTAGCCAAAGGCTGGACCCTGCTTACCGAGGCCATCCGTACCGATGATGGACAGGCCGCCATGAAATTCAATTTCATCAGCAATCCGCCACCCGTGCGTTTTATAAGGGTACGATTTATAAAAACCGCAGACGACCCCAATTATGTAAACCTTAGCGAGCTTACGTTTTGGAACAAACAATAAAATCGTGAGACGTGAAACGTCAGATGTGGTGTTGCTCAGCGAAGTCGGAGGCCATAAGTGTTCGAAAAGTTTTTCTGAGGAAAAAATTAAGATGATTGTCTTTTTAAGCCTGAAAGGCTGACATTATTATAGTGAATTCAACAAAATATTGAACCTAACTCCGGAGGAGTGATATTGTTGCAGATATAAATTCAACAATTTTGCCACCCTTTCAGGGTTTCCAACTAGTATTTCAGAGGGGTGATTTTACTATAATAATGTCATCCTTTCAGGATTAAAGTAGATAATTAGAACATATTTACTTA
>CAWJTH010000162.1:0-20526 GCA_963845495.1 uncultured Chitinophagaceae bacterium | reverse complement strand
TTTTTTGCACCTCCTTCAGTTCCGTATTGTTCCATATCATCATTTTCAATATATTTTTTTTCAATATACAATTTATTTTCATTCAATAAATCAGTATATTCTGATTCTACTCTATTTTTATCGGTTGGATAGAATGCACCCTGTATGGTTAATTTTTCATCACTATATTTTTTTACATAATCCAAACAATGGTATAATCCCATTTCCTTGGTAGCAGAACCTGAATAAATCAACCCCTTTTTAATTTGTTTTGTAACTGTTGGGCGATAGATTGGCGCATTTTGAACGTAAAATACTTTATACATATTTTCTTTGAAAAGGTAATGATACCTTTCAGCGCTTTGGATAATTACAATATCAATTATCGACTTGTTTATTAACGGCAATAAATACTCGTCTTTACACAATTCCAATGAAATAAAATCAACTTTCACCCCAAGTAATGAACAGAAAAATAAATTTACCAAATCAATGCAAATGATTCTATCATATGCGTTTGATTTGATTGCCCTTTTAATGAACAAATACTTAAAAAAATAATCTCGATAATCAAATTTGTTCTTTCTAAAATATCTTGCTTCCTTGCTAAATAGCTGGGATATTTTAAAGAAGAGATAATAAAATCTTCTTCCCTTTACACCATAATATTTATGGTATAATACTTTCCTGTCATTTAATTGCTGCCCATTATAATTGTTGGCATCTTGTGCAAGTATGGTTACATCGTATTTTACTGATAATGCATCATATAGTTGGATGGTAAACGGAGAAAATGCCAAGTGCGGCCCATCAAACAATATTAAAATGCTTCTTTTTTTACTCATGTACCATCATTTTTGCCAATGCATCAAAACTTGTGTCAGGTTGCCAACCTAGGCTTAAAACCAGTTTCGGATCGCTTACCAATATGGAATATTCTGGAACAAACTGTTCTGCCAACACTACATAATTCTCCCAATTTAGCCCTACATCTTGAAAACAACATTCAAGCCAATCTTTAATCTTATATGCTTTACCACTACCAATAACTACTTCGAATATATCATCTTGTTCAACAAGTGTCCAAACGGCTTCCACTACGTCTCCTGCATAATTAAATTCTTTTTTAACATCGATATTGCCCAATTTCAATACTTCATTGCTACCATTAGCAATACGCTGTACTGCTTTGGCAATTTTTTGATTTACATGCTTTTCTGTTCTTAAAGGGCTATCATGATTAAAAAAATAACCGACATATACTTTTAATCCAAAAGTTTTGCGATAATAACGTGCCGCATAAGTAGATTGGATACGAGCTACCGAATAAGGGCTACTAGCGTCAAAAGAGGTTTCTTCATTAATTGGCATCCCATTATTTTTGAACTGAAGGGCACTCCCTGAAATGAAAACTTTGGCGTTTGGACAATATAATCTTACACTTTCTAATATATTCAATGTGCCAGTACTGATGGTAGAATGGTTTTCAAATAAAGCCAAATGTTGTGTGGTTGAATTGGCCGCAAAATGAAATATAAAGTTTGGGGAATATGTTTTAAGTAGAGATTCTACAAATGAAAAGTCGCCGACATCGCCGCAAACATCACAGTTGTTTCGAGAAACTTTGATGATTTTAAAGCCTTTTTCTGCAGCAAAAAATTTAAATAATGGCCATCTTGTCCATTGGCACCAAAAATTAAAGCGAGATTATTTTCCACTATTAAAAAGTTCTTTTCTACAAAAAATAGTATTTATGTGTGTATCAGCATAAACAAAATAATTTTTGGTCTCCATAAAATCTAATATGCCTACTAATTTTTCTTCCGTGTTGTTTAGACTAAAACTTATGGTTTCGACACAAATGACGTCTGGACGATATCGATCAAAATCCAAAGATTCTAATATTTGCAAATCCAAACCCTCTACATCAAGAGAAATATAATTTGGGCATTTATCAAAATATTGGTCAATAATATTGTTTATGGTTTTAAGCTTAACAATTACCTGTTTGGCTTTTAATCCAGATTCTTTTTCTCTAATAATTGCTTCTTCTGCTGAAAAAGTACTCCATGCATTTAAATGGCCAGGAAATAAATAAAACGTTGCGGAATCATTATCATGCAACCCGATACCAATATTCAATATAGTATCATTGGGTCTTGCTTTTTTAATGGTTTCAAACATTTCTATGTCTGGCTCAATACATACTCCTTTGCTGCCTCTATTATAAAAAAAGTAGGTGTTGTTATGTAAAATAGGTTGATTAGTGCCAATTTCTAAATAACTTGGTTTGTTTATTCCAAGTGTAGTAAACAAATAATTTACGACTACATCTTCGCCTGCTTGTGCATAACTTGGCACCCCTCGCATTTTTATGATATCCACTCCCCTTTTACATTTATTAATAAACCTTTTTAAATTCATACTAAAAATTGGCTTCTAATTTGTTTTGTGGGCTATTTTTTATAAATATCAATTGTTGGTATCGGAAAAATAAAGCCTGTTCCTTTTTCTAATGCCTCCTTTTCACGAATCAAAAATTCTTCTTTAAAATGCCAAGGAAGCACCAGATAATAATCTGGATTCATGGCCCTGCTTTCTGCTTCACTTATAATCGGAATATCTGTACCAAGCGTATAAGCGCCATATTTATCTGGATTTCTTTCGGCGGCGTAAGAAATCAACATATTATTGATGTCGCACCATTGTAGTATTGTGTTGCCTTTAGTAGAAGCACCATAAATATGTACCTTTTTACCTTCGTTTTTTAAATTGATAAGTAAATTGTGCAATTCAGTTTTTACTTTTTCTATACGGTACTGAAAAGCTACATAAGGCTTATCCGTATCAAGTTCCAAGTCAAATTCTTTTTGGCGTATTTCGTTCAATAACTGGGTGTTTTCCTTGGAATAGTACAAACTGCTTGCTTTGTGCGTAGCATAACAGCGGATGCTACCACCATTAATTTTATTGAAAGATATCTTGAATATTTTCATGTCTGCCATACTAACAATTTTTTCTAGCACCGCAAGGCTATAAAACTCTAGATGCTCGTGGCAGATTGTATCATAACTATCCAAGGCCAGCATTTCAGGCATGTAACTCATTTCGAAAACCCAAATGCCATCGGGCGAAAGATATTTCTTTACATTTTTTACAAATGCTACCGGATTTTCTAGATCGTAAAACATGGCAATCGATGTGACAATGTCCATTTTCTTCCCTTCCATTATACCATCTAGTTCGGCTGATGGGAAAACATCTTGTACAACCTTGGCTAGTTTAACTTCTTGCGCCACATCGCTGGGATCACAACCAAATTTTTCAATTTTTTGAGGGTAAAAACCAAGTAAAGTGCCGTCATTACAGCCAATATCCAACACTTTATAGTCGTCCTTTTTTAAAATTGACAAAGTACTATGACAATTTCCTTTAAGTGGTTGCGCATGGTTGTATTTGTTCCACTCCTGAACCAATACGCAGCATATAAAATTTCAGAAGGAACACTATGCTCCATTTGTAAAAGGCCGCAAGCATTTTCATCCATTTGAGGGTTACACCTAACTAACGAGCAGTTTATTTTGCGTTGAGAGGGCATCTCTTTTCCAGGCTTTTACAAAAGAGCCTTGTAAATACTGTGGCCCTAAATCAATTACACGTGTTAAGGATGATGAGCCACAAACCCTGCAAGTTGTTCTTTTACGTATGTGCATAAAATAATTATTGATTTATGATATCTCAAAAAGAAATTTGGATTGAATCAAAATCATTCTGCGATATAAGTTTAAATGTATAATGAATTGTTATTAAATGCTTAGTTGTACGGCAAGCTGATTAAAGTTTTTAGATAACGTTTTTGCTGCGAATATAATGAGTTGGTAGAATTGCTTATCGGTTAAATTTTCAATTAAATCCGTTTTCCAAATTTATCTGTCCAATAATGAAAAATGCCTAGTGCCAATAGCCTTACGGCCTTAAATTTTTGTTTGCCGTACAATAGGTTGTTTTTTATCCTAACAATTAAATCATGTTTGTACTTGGCTGCTTTTTCGGGAAAATGCTTTTTATACCTTTTTATCAATAAAAGGTGGTTACGGGTAAAATAATACAATCTTACGGGAGGATGCAAATTCCTATGCGTTCTTTTTCCAATATAAAACGTTCTTACAAAAATACTTTTCCCAATAGAATGGCGTAAGAACACATCACTCAATTGTAAGATATCGTAACCTTGTAATTGCAAACGGATGCAATAATCATCATCTACACCATCAATAAACAAATCCTCATCAAACCCATTAATTATTTTATATGCTTCCAAATTAATAATAGAGCCTGATGTAATAAGTGCAACCACTTTTTTATAAGAGCAACCGGCGGCCCCTGGTTTATCGGTAATATCAAGGCTGTTCGGCTGCTCCTCGCCATCCAATATTAAAGATGGGCCAATGGCTCCTACGTTTTTATGTTTGATATTATTAAAACATGTCAGGTATTTTAATATCTGGTTTTCTTCAAAAATCGAATCCTGATCCATTGTCATCATCCAAAGGCATCCTTTAGCCAAGGCATATTCTGCAGCCAAGTTCAAACCTTTTGCAATACCAACATTTTTGTTGTTTTTTATAATATCAACATTTGGAAGAAGAATGATTTCATCAAAGAAAAAATTTGCTCCCATATCTTCCTTATCTGTATTGTCGATAATCAAAATTTTAAAAAAAAATGGATGGAAAGAAAGTATGTTTTCAACCATTTCTTTTTTGGGGAAATAGGTAATCACGGCCGCAATTATTTGTTCATTCATTGTTCATTATTTTTAGTTACACTATTTACCTAATGGCAGGCATCCGCTACATCGTTAAAATTATTGTTCTGATTTCAGCCGTTATATTTGCTGCCGATGCAATTGAAGCGAAAATAAGTATTGAAATTGTTTTGTAAGAAATCAGCGCTTTTAGCAACTGTATTAAAATGGCAAAATCCATACAACGTCAGGCAATATTATCTACCGTTTTTACTTATGTTGGTTTTGCGTTCGGCGCAATGAACTTACTATTGTTACAGCCCCACTTTTTAAGTCAAGATCAGTTTGGACTTACCCGTGTAGTTAACGAATTTAGTATTTTGGCAGCATCTTTCGCAGCAATGGGCGGCATTAGCGCATCGGGCAAGTTTTTTTCCTTCTATAAAGATTATTTGCCTTACCAAAAAAACGATTTGCCATTTGTTACAGCTGTTACAAGTAGTATGGGCTTATGTTTTACATTATTATTGTTGTATCTTTTTAAAGTACCTATTGTTCATTTTTTTGGCAAGAACAACCCTTATTTTGCCAATTATTATTGGACTGTATTTCCTTATTTAGTATCATATCTATTTTTTTCTTTTTTGGAACCTTATGCTTGGTATGCTGGCAAAGCAGTATTGAGCAACGTATTAAGAGAAACAATACAACGGTTACTTTTTACGAGCTTGTTAATTGGGATGGCTTTTAAATGGATTGGTTTTCAAGGTTTTATTACAGTTTACGCTTTTTCTTATGCCATTCCAGCCATCATTTTATTCATTACCGTAAAAAAAGCAAAAGGCTTGCCTTGGGTTACCCAGATAAGCACCGCAACTAAACGCATAAAAAGCAAAATTCTCTCATTTTCAGCATTTTATTATACAACTACTTTGGTTTCCATGTTGTCTTATGTTGCTGGTACTTTATTTTTGGCAGGATTGATAGATTTGGCTAGCGCTGGCATATTTAGTATCGCCCTTTATTTTTCTAGCGTTATTGAAGTTCCATCGCGGACTATCGTTGGTTCAGCCGTACCAGTTTTACAAGGATATTGGCGAGTAAAAAATATGAGTGGACTGGAAAGCATTTACAAAAAATCGGCCATGAACATGATGATCGTAGGATTGGGATTGGGAGGTTTGATTGTAGTGAATTTAAACGACATCATTCTTTTTTTGGAAAAGAGCGGAAAGAACTACAGTATCATGTTTTTTCCGACTATTATTTTACTTGTAGCAAAACTGGTTGAACTTGGTACCGGCCTAAATACTTACATCATCCATACTTCCAACCGTTGGGGATTCGATTTAAAAAGCACCATCATTTATTCCGTCATTAGTTTGCCGCTCAATTATTTTTTGATTAAACATTTTGGAATGCTTGGGGCAGCATTTGCAGCGTTAATAACAGCTTTGTTCTACAATATTTATCGCTGCATTTTTTTATATACCCAATTTAAATTGCAACCGTTTAGCGCAAAAAATATAGAATTGCTAATAATTGGCCTGTTATTGATCACAATCCTTTTTTATTTTCCTATGATTGAAAATATATATATAGATGCGGTAATTAAAAGTGTACTGTATGTTATTTCGTTCGGCTATTTGTTATTGGCAAGAAAGTATTCAGTCGAAGTAGTTTTTCTTTGGCATAAATGGGGTGGTAAATTGAATAATATGATAACAAATAGAAGATTGTAAATTATGTCAGAACCCAATTTATCAGTTGTTATTTGTACTTATAACCGCCAAAAATTTATTGGTGAATGCCTGCAATGTTTAAAAGCGCAGAATTTAGACAACGCCTTATGGGAAATTATTGTAATAGATAATAATAGCACCGACAATACAGCAAGTATTGCAAAAGAATTTATAGCAACAAACCCTCAAATACAAGCTAGGTATATATTTGAGCAGCAACAAGGCTTAAGTTTTGCCCGCAATCGGGGCATTAAGGAAGCTGCCGGGGAAATTATAATTTATATAGATGATGATGTGGAAACAGTACCTGATTATTTAAAAACCATTTATGATTTTTTTAAAACGCACCCTGCCGCTGCCGGAATGGGCGGCAAAACATTGCCCAAATACTCTGAATGTCCAGAGCCAGCTTGGATAAGTCCTTATTTAGCAGGTATTACCGGAACAATTGACCGGGGAAATGAAATGCGAAAATTTACACCAAAAATGAAATATCCCAGCGGTTGTAATATGGTATATAAAAAAGATGTTTTATTGAAAGCAGGTGGTTTTAATAATGAATTAAAAGCTCGGGCTGATGACAAGTATATTTTTCAACAAGTAAAGAAAATAAATAATGAAATTTGGTATGTTCCGCAGGCATTTTCATTACATAATATCGATGCAAAACGATTGACTTTTGATTCGTTTAAAAAATTATATTTAAAAGGCGGAAACGAAGAACGCATCCTTACAAAAAGCGAAGGGCTTAGCAGCATGATAAAAAAGACATTTGAACTTTTTGCCAAAACTATTGCGGGTGTTGGGTTGTGGCTAATTTATTTTTTAAAAAGAAAAGGCTTAAAAGGAAAATATATTTTTCTTTCCCAGTGGTTTACTTTTAAAGGATTTTTGAGAAAAGAAGTTTTAGTAAGATAGAAGATAGTAATTAAGTAATTGGGTAATAAGTAATTATTCCCTTAAAACATCCATAATCAATTATTCAATTACCCATTTACTTTTTCGAACCGCATAAATTCAATAACTAAAATGATTGACCGCATACCGAAAGAACGTTTTGATGGTGACCACTATCTTGGCAGGCCGGCTGATTTTACCGATTTAATTGTTACACGAAGAGTGGAATTGGTAAAACAAATCCCTGGCTTTTTGGGAAAAGATTTTACTTTGGTAGATGTAGGTTGTGGCAATGGTGCTTCTATGTTTTTATTGGCCGGTGAATTTAAACATTGCCAAGGGTTGGAAATTTTTCCTGAAAATGAAAAAGCATTTGAAATAATTAAAAAACAAACTGGCGTCACAAATTGTGATTTTAAAGTAATTGATATTGAAACAGAGCCGTGGCCCGTGCTGTACGACCGTTTAATTAGTTTTGAAGTTATCGAACACATTACCAACGATGCCAACACCGATAAATTTCTACAACTGTTAAAACCAGGTGGTTTAGCAGCCATTACTGTACCCAACAAATGGTGGATTTTTGAAACACATGGCGCAAAATTGCCGTTGCTGCCTTGGAACCGGGTTCCCTTTTTTAGCTGGTTACCTAAACCATTGCACGAACGTTGGGCCAATGCCCGGATTTACACAAAAGCACGAATCGAAAAAACATTAAAAAAAGCCGGCTTTGAAATAATAGAAAGTAAATATGTAACTGCTCCGTTAGATGTTTTAAAAGATGGGAAAATAAAAAGATGGATCCAACATAATTTTTTTCCAAATCACACTACCAAAATACCGATAAAATCAACAGCCATATTTGTTGTGGCAAAAAGGCCGGATTAAAACTACTATTGTACATTAATATTTACCAAAACAATTGAATGAAAAAGGCGGTTCTATTTATTTTATTCTTTTATGCCGTTTTGGAAATTTGCATCGGCCAACAAAATGTAATAACGCCTTCATTTTTATTAAAACGAATTGCCGCCCAACAAATAGAAAACGATCCTTACTTTTTAAAGGGATTATTCCCTTCCTATATTTCACACAATCAAAAATTCAACCGTAAAAAAGGTAACAACAATATTTTTTATAATGGCTTAATTGGCTACACTTTTAATTATTTAAAACCATTTTTAACGAGAAAAGAACAATTAATAGCCGATTCAATTACTAATAAATCTATACCAGTTTTTAATTATTTTAAAAATAGAAAAGGACGAGAAACATATAATTTCTGGCGTACCGATTCTGCATTTGTTTTCCCTTATGGCGCTTGGATTAATAAAATAAATAGAGATCCAGAAGTGCCGGATGATTTGGATGCAACCGTTATTTCAATGGCAGCATTAAATGTTTCAGATTCAATAGCGCAAAAAGTTCATCAGGTTCAACAGGAATACACCAATAAAAATCCATCGCAATTAAGGGTGGACAATCCTATCTATAAAAATTTCCCGACTTACTCCACTTGGTACGGCAAATCATTCCCGGTTGTTTTTGATGTATGCGTACTGGCAAACGTTTTAAGCTTTGTTCAATTAAATCACCTAAAATGGACAACTGCCGATTCTGCTGCTATTCAATTGATTGTGGCCGTCGTCGCCAATAAAGATCATATTAATCATCCACTGCAAGTGGCACCTTATTATGGCAAAACGTCCATTATTTTATATCATTTGGCAAGATTGATGGTCATCAAAAAAATACTTGCGCTTGAAAGTACTAAATCCCAATTAATAAAGGATGCCAATGAAAGATTACAGGCCACAAACAATATCTTAGAAAAAATTTTACTTTCAACAGCATTAATAAAATGGGGCGAAAATCCACCTACGTTATTACTTCCCAATGAAAATGAAATAGAAAATTCAATCGAAAAAAACGATTTCCCTTTTTTTGTTGGCAATATTCCCTCCTACTTACCAAAAACAATAAGGCATATAATGATACATTTAAAAATGGGCGTGTTTTATCATTATTGTCCGGCTTATAATGATGCGCTTTTATTGGAATATTTGGTATTGAAAAATCATGTTTAATAGTAAACAATAGTCGACCGAACATTTACATATATAATGATTTGTTTTCTATGTCTAATCTGCGAATCTGTGGCAAAAAAAAGCCCCGGCCAAATAAATGGCAAGGGCTTATTGAAGCGTCTTTATTAAATTATTTTAAACCAAAGGCTTTCTTAACTTTAGTTACATAGTCTAATTTTTCCCAAGTAAACAATTCAACTTTTATTGTTTTTGTTTTACCATCAGGGGTTGAAAATGTTTTTGTAACGATTTCATTTTTACGACCCATGTGACCATAAGCAGCGGTTTCACTGTAAATAGGGGTACGTAATTTTAAACGTTGCTCAATAAAATAAGGGCGCATATCAAAAATGCCTTCCACTATTTTACCAATTTCACCATCTGTCATTTGCACTTTAGCAGTACCAAAAGTTTTAACATTGATACTTGTTGGCTGAGCAACACCAATTGCATAAGACACTTGTACCAATACTTCGTCTGCCAATCCTGCAGCTACTAGGTTTTTAGCAATGTGGCGGGTAGCATAAGCCGCAGAACGATCCACTTTGCTTGGATCCTTTCCGCTAAAAGCACCACCACCGTGCGCACCCTTACCACCATAAGTATCAACAATAATTTTACGGCCAGTTAAACCGGTATCACCATGCGGGCCACCTATTACAAATTTGCCGGTCGGGTTAATATGATATTTTATTTTATTGTTGAATAAGTGAGCGTATTGTGGATATTTAGCCTTAACCCTAGGAATCAAAATATCAACAATATCTTTTTTAATTTTAGCCAACATTTTTGGTTCGGTATCAAAGTCATCGTGCTGTGTAGAAACAACTATGGCGTCGATGCGAACAGGCTGATTATTATCGTTGTATTCAAGCGTTACTTGGCTTTTTGCATCAGGACGAAGATATTTGATTGCATCGTTTTCGCGGCGCAAAGCAGCCAATTCCAACAAGATTGCATGAGCTAAGTCCAATGCCAAAGGCATATAGTTTTCAGTTTCGTTGCTTGCATAACCAAACATCATACCTTGGTCGCCAGCACCCTGCTCTTCCTTTGTTTTCTTGTCAACGCCTTGGTTAATATCTGCACTTTGTTCGTGTATAGCAGATAAAATACCGCAGCTATTGGCTTCAAACATATACTCGCTTTTGGTATATCCAATTTTGCGGATTACACCACGGGCAATTTCTTGCACATCTAGGTATGCCTTGCTTTTTACTTCGCCGGCCAATATAACTTGGCCAGTTGTAACAAGTGTTTCGCAAGCAACTTTACTTTGGGGGTCAAAAGCTAAAAAATTATCGATAAGCGCATCAGAAATTTGGTCTGCTACTTTATCAGGATGTCCTTCACTTACACTCTCCGACGTAAACAAATAAGGCATGTTAAATTTGGTTTTGTTATGGCCGCAAATATAATTAAGCAGCCCTATATTATGAATTTTAATCCGTTAATCGTCAGCCAATTCGTTATATAAATTTAAATAAGCCGACAAATCACCGTTTGAAGGGTAATAAGGCAACACTTTTTTGCCCTTTACTTTTGAAAATTCTTCCACCAATTTCGGATCGGGATATTCTGCGCCGAAACTAATTGCATCAGCAAAGGTGGCACCACCACGAAATAATCCAACATTGTTGTTTTCTTTATAAGGCAGCAAATCTTTTTCCTTTACCAAATCGCTAATAATAGCTTTTTCAAGAAAATCACCTTCCATTTTTTCTTCAAAAGTGGTTTCCCCAATGGTAAATACCACTTTACTGTGGGCAAAAACAGGCTCACGCTTGTACACTGTTTTTAAATAAAGTGGCACTAACGCAGTCATCCAACCACTGCAATGAATAATATCTGGCGGCCATCCGAATTTTTTAACCGTTTCCAATGCTCCTTTGCAATAAAATATAGAGCGCAGGCCGTTGTCGTCATACCAATTTTCCTCTTCATCATTAAACACAAACTTTCTTTTAAAAAAGTCTTCGTTTTCTAAAAAATAAATTTGCAAACGAGCATTTGGCAACGATGCAACCTTAATTTGCAGGGGATAATCGTCGTTACCAACACTTACATTAATACCACTTAGCCTAACTACTTCATGTAAACGGTGGCGGCGTTCATTGATGCTTCCAAACCTAGGCATGATGCAACGCACTTCTAGCCCGCTGTTGTTGGAAAGAATAGCTAATTTATTCACCGTTTCAGCAAATTCTGTCAACTCTAAATATGGACTCATTTCATTTGCGATGAATAAAATTCTTTTCTTTGTAACCATGGTTAATATTTATGTGTACCATTTTTAAAAATGGTGTGCAAAAGTAGCGAAAACATAGCTACCATTGCATTTTACTATTGCCAGCGCCTATATTTGTCAATTCCTATGATTATTTTTACTAAGGTTACTGCCCTACAACATTACATTTTATCACAGAAAAAAGAAGGTAATCTTGTTGGTTTTACACCTACAATGGGTGCTTTGCACCAAGGGCATCTTTCGTTGGTAGAATTGGCCCGAAAGCATTGCCAGATAACGGTTGTAAGCATTTTTGTAAACCCCACACAATTCAACAACCAACAAGATTTTGCGCTTTATCCCAGCACTATTGAACAGGATTGCTTGTTGTTGGAAAAAGCCGGTGTGGATATACTTTTTTTACCCTCGGTAAAAGAAATTTATCCCAGCGGGACTGCCTTAAAAAAACAGTATAACCTTGGAAATTTGGAAAAAGTACTGGATGGTAAATATCGACCCGGCCATTTTCAGGGTGTTTGCCAAGTGGTACAAAGGCTGTTGGAGATTGTAAAACCTGATGAATTTTTCTTAGGTCAAAAGGATTTACAACAATGTTTGGTGCTTAAAAGATTGATTAATTTAATGGGCATAAATATTAAGCTTACAATTGCCCCAACGCTACGCGAAGTTTCAGGATTAGCTATGAGCAGCCGCAATTTGCGCTTGAACAAAGAACAACTAACCCAAGCAGCATCTATTTATCAACAATTGATATTCATAAAAGATAATATCGAAAAAACTCCTATCGGCCAACTAAAGGAAGCGGCCGGCAAAGCATTGTTGGATAATGGTTTTAGCAAAATAGATTACGTTGAAATAACTAGCATAGCCGATTTGCAGCCCATCCAAGCATATAATCCATCAATACCTTCGGTAGCCTTGATAGCTGCATTTTTAGGCGAAGTAAGATTGATTGATAACATGATAATTGATAATGGAAAATTGTAAGATGGATAATGGAAAATTGTAAAATAGATAATGGAACAAGTTGAAGTGTCACACGACTGAGGATTCACGTCTCACAATAATGATTCACCTTACGCATTAATAGTCCAATTCCAATCTTAACTTATCCTTTAGTTCTTGCACAATCGGGTATTGTTCTACTATACGGCGAAACCTTTCTTGGCTAGGTAAATATCTGGTATCCAATGGAATATCAACAATTTCAGTGCTATTTGTTGAAAACCGAAATTGCAACTTGTTATTGCCAAAATGTTGTTGCAACTTTTGGACAATGTCAACTTTTACCTGCTCAATCAACTTCTGGTTGATTGAAGAAAGGGAAATAATCTCAATTAAATCGTTATCAACAATCTGTATCTCAGCAGTTTCCAGGCTGTTCACAATCGAGTGATTACCCTTTGCACGAAAACCGTCAGAAAAATTTTGCCAAAGATCTTTTATGGTTTGATGATCGAGCGGTTTTGCCTGTGCGGCTTCATTTTTAAAACTTCCTGCTTGATGTTTTTCTTTGATAGAATCGAGCAGTGATTTTTTTGGTATATTGCCATTAGCGGGTGCCGATGTCGGAACCTTATTTTCCAGAATAATTTCAGCAGGTTTTTCTGGCAGACTGTTTTTTTCTGTCTTGTCGTCGTCTTGTCTTTTGTTTTCTTGATCCTTATTTTCTAGCTTGCTTGTTCCTTGTTGCCTGTATTCTTGTTCCTTGAGTTCTTGCGCCTTGCCTTCTTGCGCCTTGTTTTCAATTACCAATTGCGCTTCGTTGGGCACCTGGGTTGTTGTCTTTTTAAAAGAAATAGGTTGAATGGCTTTTACACGAACCGCTACCGGCCCATCAATCCGCTTTTTTTTTACCAAACTTCCATCGCCCTGTACCGATAATTCAAGCGCCTGCTGCAAGTAGCAAAGTTTGATGATGCACATCTCAACGTGCAAACGACGGTTACGGGCAGATTTAAACTGTAGTTCCGATTCGTTTAAAATATTTAACGCACTTATCAAAAACGACAAACTAATTGCCTTTGATTTTGCCAAATATTTCTCTTGCATGCCTTCTACCACGTCCAGCAGTTGGGCGGCTTTGGCATCTTTACAAACCATTAAATTGCGAAGGCATTCGGCAAACCCATTGATTACCATATCACCTTCAAAACCTTTTTTATTTATTTCATCAAACAACAAAAGCGCTTGAGACAAATCCTGTACCATCAAGGCTTCTAACAGTTTGAAATAATAATCCTCATCCAAAATATTCAGGTGTTCCAGCGTATTTTGATAAGTCACTTGGCCATTTGTAAAACTTACAATTTTATCCAAAATACTTAAACTATCACGCATGCAACCTTCGCTTTTTTGAGCAATTAAGTGCAAGGCTGATTTTTCGGCGTCGATATGTTCCTTTTTGGCAATTTCACTTAAATGACCAACTGTGTCAGCATTTGTAATTCGCTTAAAATCAAATATTTGGCAGCGACTTAAAATGGTCGGCAGAATTTTATGTTTTTCTGTGGTAGCTAAAATAAAAATGGCATAAGGCGGCGGCTCTTCCAACGTCTTTAAAAAAGCATTGAAGGCGGCAGCACTAAGCATGTGCACTTCATCCACAATATAAACTTTGTATTTGCCGGCTTGCGGAGCAAAACGTACTTGCTCTACTAAGCTTCGAATATCATCTACACTATTATTGCTGGCAGCATCTAACTCGTGTATATTCATCGAAGTACCGTGATCGAATGAAACGCAGCTGTTGCAAACGTTACAGGCTTCACCTTCAGGCGTACGGTTTTCGCAATTGATTGTTTTAGCTAAAATGCGGGCACAGGTAGTTTTGCCCACGCCACGAGGGCCGCAAAACAAAAAAGCATGCGCTAATTGATTGTGATTAATGGCGTTTTTGAGCGTAGTTGTAATATGGCTTTGCCCAACAACGGTAGCAAAATTTTGTGGGCGATACTTACGGGCTGATACAATAAAATTTTCCATCTACGCAAATGTAAGAAGATGGAATCTGAAAAAATAAGAGAAGAAATCGACCTGAATAATTTTATATTTTTAGTGGAAAATTTAGGAAAAATAATTCACAGAAGATATCTCTTTTAAAAATTTACAAAATTGGATGCCGCTTAAATTCCTTGTTCCTATCGAATAAACATCTAAAAGTTGCCAATCGTCTGGTTTCTTCCATGCCTATATGTTTTGAAATGTTGATCATTTTTGGATTAAAATCGCCTTGCCATTGTAGTTCCGTTTCGGTATAATTCAATTCTCCTTGTATTACTTTGGCAGCTTCTACAAGCATGTAATAGTCAAGTCCCGTTCCTTGAAAACGCGGAACCACACCATAAACAATCCCAACAAACCGGGTACATGGCTTAAATTTTTTATACCACAAAAACTTCAGTTTTGCCCAAGCCCCAAATTGGCCATTCAAATATTTAAAAATTTGGTTTAAATCAGGAAGATTGATATACATAGCCATCGGTTCGCCTTTATAATAAGCAAACCATACAATCTTTTCGTCCATTACAGGTTTCATGCCCTTAAACAACTTCAACGCTTGTTCTACTTCCATTTGTTTATTGCCTTCATGGCTTGCCCAAGCTTTGTTGTACACGGTGCAAAAATCATTCGCAAATTTTTCGATATTATTCTTATCAATATATTTTACGGAGTATTCTGGTTTACCGGAGAAACGTGCATGGGCATCAGTAAATTTTTTGCTTAACTGCGTGGTAATTGGTGTACCAAAACAAATTTGATTAAAGAATATTTTAAAGCCATAGTTCTCAAACAATTGCTGATAGTAGGGTTTATTGTAATTCATTGCATAAAGCGGGGGATGAAAACCTGAAATAACCAACCCCCACCACCTATCCCTTTCACCAAAATTAATTGGGCCGTCCATCGCTTCCATTCCTTTGCTCGCCAGCCAATTTTTTGACACGTCAAACAACAGATTGGCTGCTGTTTGGTCATTAATGCAATCAAAAAATCCGACGCCCCCGGTGGGTTGCTCGTCGCCTTTATTGGTATATTTTGAATTGGTAAATGCGGCAATGCGACCAATAAGTTTGTTGTCATCATCCATTAAAACCCAACGCTTTACATCGCCAAACCTAAAAGTTTTATTTTTTGTTTTGTCAAAAACCTCATTCACGTCCTTGTCTAATGGCCTTATATAATTGAGGTCATCGCCATTTATAGCCATGTTTACTTTTATAAATATCTTTTGGTGTGCCTTGCTTATTACCTCAATTAATTCCATTGAGCAAAAATACAAATACGAAGTAAGAAAATAAGTAATTCGCTGAATTAACAGGAAAATCAAGATTGAAAAAAACGAAAAATACAGGGTTCTGACTTGGTCAGGAAACTGTGAACCAGTAAAAAATCATCGCTAAGTTTTTTCGTGACAACTGTCCTCTCCTATCCAACCGCTAACATTTTAAGTAAGAAAAGCCATATTTGCAGTGAACTTAAACAAAAAAAGTGATATCATTTGCACTGGTAGGTTGTGGTAAAATTGGCAGCAGGCATGCTGAACATATTGCAAAACAGGGTAAATTAGTGGCTGTTTGCGATATTGACGAAGCTAAAGCTAAAACGTTCAGCCAAAAATATGGTTGTGATGTTTATTTTTCTTTGACTGATTTATTGCATCATAAAAAAAGTGAAATTGATGTCGTGTCAGTTTGTACGCCCAATGGATTACATGCCACACATTCTATTTTAGCCTTAGATAGTGGATGCCATGTTTTATGCGAAAAACCGTTGGCTATATCTGTAAAAGATGGTCATGCTATGTTGGAAGCCGCAAAAAAAAATAACCGGCTTCTTTTTGTGGTGAAGCAAAACAGGTTTAACCCGCCCGTGATGGCCTTAAAAAAATGCCTTGAAAACAATGTATTAGGCCACATTTTTAGCATTCAATTAAGCTGTTTTTGGAATCGAAATGCAGATTATTATGCCAATTCTTGGAAAGGAACAAAAGATTTGGATGGTGGAACCTTATTTACGCAATTCAGCCATTTCATTGATCTTTTGTATTGGATGTTTGGTGATGTGCAACAAGTAGCTGCGGTCATAAAAAACTTTGCGCATCAACAAATTATTGATTTTGAGGATACCGGCGTAGTAATATTAACCTTTAAAAACGGTACCATTGGAACCATTAATTACACGGTAAATGCGTATGGAAAAAATATGGAAGGCTCGCTAACCGTTTTTGGGGAAAAAGGTACGGTTAAAATTGGCGGCCAATATTTAAATGAATTGGAATACCAGGCTATCGAAAATTATAAAATAGAAAACCTTCCAAAAGGCAATTTAGCCAACAATTATGGTGATTATATTGGCAGTATGAGCAATCATGATAAGGTTTATGAAAACATGATAAACGTGCTTGAAAGTGGCCAATCCACCATCACCAATGCTTTTGAAAGCCTAAAAACCGTAGAAATTATTGAAAATATTTATGCAGCTGCCAGTACAATGTTGCTCCGCAACGTTCTAAAATAAAACGCCCCACAATTTGTAGGGCGTTAATTTTTTTTGCGCAAAATATAGTAGTTATTATGCTTCTGATGTTGGAGCTTCTGATGTCGGAGCTTCTTTAACCGGAGCTGCTGGAGCTTCTTCCACTTTTTTCACAATTGGCACATATTTCTTGGCCTGGCGTGTTTTGCGGTGCTCATCTTGGCGGCGTTTGGTATTTGCTTCGTGCTCAGTATGCCAAGTTTGGAATTTGGTCATAGCAGTTGCGTCATCAAATAAACCCAATTTTACACCGCGCAATAAATGTTTTAAATACAATACACCTTTAAAGCTTAAGATACGACGAACGGTATCAGTAGGTTGTGCACCTTTGTGCAACCATTCCAATGCTTTTTGACGATCAACCTGTATGGTGGCAGGAACTGTTAATGGATTGTAAGTTCCAATTTTTTGGATAAATTTACCATCACGTGGTGCACGTGCATCGGCAATAACAATAAAATAAAACGGACGTTTTTTAGATCCGTGGCGCTGTAAGCGAATTTTAACTGGCATCTTAAATAAAGATTTAAATGCGGTGAATGAATATGATTAGTTTCCCATGATTGAGAAGTTGCAAAATTAAGGGTGGATATGATAAAAACAAAATCAGAATGTTAATTAATGTCAATCAACCTGAGAAATTGCAACTAATAAATTCCAAATCCAAGTTATTGCACTTGGTTTTCACTTCGTAATTCCTTCTTAAACAATACAGTCTAGGGAAAAATAAAGCAAGGAATTTGATTCGTTGGAATTTTGTTGACTTTTCTTTTTTGAATTACCTTTTCCCCATCATTTTGCCGCCCATCGGCATTTTATTCATCATTTTCATCATCTGCTTCATTTGGTCGAACTGTTTAATGAAGGCGTTCAACTCATCTAAACTTTTCCCTGCACCTGACGCAATGCGTTTGCGGCGGCTTGGATTAATAACATCCGGGTTTGCTCTTTCATAAGGCGTCATGCTACTTATCATAGCTTCGATACCTTTAAAAGCGTCATCTTTTATATCAATATCTTTCATTTGTTTGCCCACGCCTGGTATCATTCCCATCAAATCTTTTAGGTTGCCCATTTTTTTGATTTGTTGGATTTGGGTTAAAAAATCTTCGAAATCAAACTGGTTTTTCCTAATTTTCTTTTCTAGCTTCCTTGCTTCTTCTTCGTTGAATTGTTCTTGGGCCTTTTCTACCAAACTGGTTATATCGCCCATGCCCAAAATACGCTGCGCCATCCTATCTGGATAAAAAACATCCAGCGTATCCAATTTTTCTCCTTGGCTTACAAACTTGATAGGTTTATTAACCGTGTATTTAATGGAAAGCGCCGCCCCGCCGCGGGTATCACCGTCTAATTTTGTAAGCACAACACCAGTAAAATCGAGCCGTTCATTAAACGTTTTTGCGGTATTCACAGCATCTTGACCAGTCATGGAGTCCACAACAAACAAAATTTCTGTGGGATTTACAGCCGATTTTATGTTGGCCACTTCGGTCATCATTACCTCATCAATCGCCAACCTACCGGCGGTATCGATAATAACAACATTTTTATTTTTTGATTTTGCTTCTTTTATGGCAGCTTCAACAATAGATACGGCATCCTTATTTTCCGGATCTGCATAAACATCCACACCTATTTGACTACCAAGCACTTGTAATTGCGTAATGGCTGCAGGACGGTAAATATCGGCGGCCACCAACAACGGGCTTTTGCCTTTTTTTGTTTTAAGATAATTGGCCAATTTACCGCTAAAAGTTGTTTTACCGCTACCCTGCAAACCTGCAATCAAAATAATGGCAGGATTTCCGTTGGCGTTAAACTCGCTGGCTTCGCCACCCATTAAATCAGCCAGTTCATCCTGCGTAATTTTCACCATCAATTGGCCAGGATTGATAGCGTTCAATACTTTTTCACCGGTTGCTTTTTCTTTTACCCTGTCGGTAAAATCCTTGGCAATTTTATAATTTACGTCGGCATCAATTAAGGCCCTACGAATATCTTTTACCGTATTTGCAACGTTTAGTTCATTAATCCTACCTTGTCCTTTTAGGGTTTTGAACGCTGATTCTAGTTTCTCGCTGAGTGATTCAAACATTATTTTTCGTAATTCTTTTTTTAAAATTTGGCTTTGCCAATATTTAATTGGATGACAAAAATAAGAAATAAATGGTTGATGTTTTTATCAAATAGTGCTTCATCCTTTAAATTAGACACATTCATATTGGCGTTAACAATTTAGCCATTTTTTTAAATACGGCCTATAATGTCCATTTTTTTTACATTAAAAATAAAAAAATATTTAAAATTTTTACTATAAAGCATTTTTTCTTCGAAATCGTATGCGTATCGTAAAATACTTCGCCATTACTACAAAAATTATCGAACTACCACTGTATTAATACATATATTGTTTTATATTATATTAAAATTTACCTTAAATCAATTATCTTTAGCTTACATTTTACATAGATTATTAACCAAAATTGACAACAATGAAAATGAGAAATTACCTTTTCTCTCTGGGGATTGCTGTATTTTTTTGCAGTTCTATCCTTGCACAAAAATTATCAGGAAAGATATCAAGTAACGGAAACCCGATTTCTGGCGCCAATGTTATTGCTTCTCCATCAGGCAAAGGCTCAGCTGCAAATGATGACGGGATTTATACACTTAATTTACCTCCGGGAACTTATAAAGTAGCTTTTTCGGCACTGGGGTTCGATAAAAAAACAATAAGTGTAACATTAGCCGCTGGCGAAACTAAAGTTTTAAATGCCGAATTGGTCGCATCGGTAGCTACAATACAAGAGGTGGTGGTATTGGGTAACCGTGGTGCTGCCAGGACAAGAACCGAATCGCCGGTACCGGTTGATGTAATTAAGGTAAACGAGGCAGGGCAAACAACAGCGAAGCCAGATTTAATGAGCCAATTAAATATGGCCGTTCCCTCTTTTAATTATAATAAACAAAGCGGTGGTGATGGATCTGATGCCATTGACTTTGCCAGCTTGCGTGGTTTGGGGTTTGACCAGACTTTGGTGTTAATCAACGGCAAACGCCGGCATTTATCAGCTTTTGTAAATGAAGTAGGTACACGTGGCCGCGGCAATAGTGGCACTGATTTAAATGCAATTCCAGAAGCAGCGATAGATCACATTGAAATTCTACGGGATGGTGCTTCTGCCCAATATGGTTCCGATGCCATTGCAGGTGTTATTAATATTGTATTAAAAAAAGATGTAAAAAAGCTTTCCATTAATACAGGTTACAGTGGAGCAATACATC
>CAWJTH010000161.1:0-15257 GCA_963845495.1 uncultured Chitinophagaceae bacterium | reverse complement strand
TTTATTTTTTCACCGTTTAAATAAACCGTTGCTTCGTCATCGTGGTGCAATTCTAGATAAAGTTTATTGATATTGCTTTTGTTATAAATGAAACTTCGCCTAACCCAAATATCTCTACTTGTCCAAACAGTTTTGGCTTGTAATAAATCGTCGCTAAATGGAGCCGTACCCGTTTTCCAAGCTTTATCGTCAAAACTTGGGTTTATCCAATTTTCGGTTGGTTCCGTTTCTGTGTATTTACAAGTGTAATGGCTTTCATCAGCCGCAGGTAAAATTGTTTTGTAAGACCCTGGATTTTTGCCCATGAAACGATACACTTCGCCATCCACTTTTATTAATCCAATTAGCGACTGATCTTTTCCAGTCCAATGATGGGTGGTTGTTTCATTCAACTTATCTGAATTAGACCAAATACTAAAATAAGTATTGTGGGTGATGAGCGGATAAGCCGGCGCTTTTTCAACCTGTGCAAATACTGTGAAACAGATTGCTGAAAGCACAAAAGTTTCAATGGATTTTTTCATGAAGGGATGATGGGTTTATAATTGAAAATACATTATGGATTGTCTCACTGTTGCTCACTAACTATTTGATTGATTACCAACATTTCAGCCCGCTGGGCTTTCATTTCCCAATGAGCATCAAACGCATCAAATAAGCAGTATAAGTATAAGCCAAATGGTGTATAGTCATTTGTCTGAAAAGGTGATTGACCTTATTCGGTTTTATTCATAGTTTGATGTCCGAAAAAAGGTCAATCTCCTTGTTTGGGAATATGCCCTAAGCATAGCAACACATACGCCCTATTTTTTCTGTGAATCTGTGGCAATTACTTCATTATTTTTTTCTGTGAATCTGTGGCAATTTAGCGCTCTCATTTCTCTTTGTATTCTTTTGGCGTCATGCCGCATTTTGTTTTAAATACAGTTGAAAAATACGCCGAAGAACCAAAGCCCACTTTGTAAGCAATCTCAGAAATAGACAATCCGCCTTCGTGTAAATAATGCTTCGCCTTTTGCAATCTTGAATTAAGAATATAATCGTTGATATTGTAACCCAACAATGCCTTTACTTTCCGGTACAATTGTATGCGGGAAATACCCATTTTCTGCGCCAGTTCATCAACTGAGAAATTTTCGTTGCTGATATTATTTTCAATGATAGAAGTGAATTCATTGATAAACTTTCGGTCTAGTTTTTTAGGCGATTGCAATTTTGTTTCGGCCGAAATTTCGCTGGTGTAATGGCTTCTCAAAATATCCCTATTTTTCATAAGGCTTTTGATGGTTTCTACCAAAAACTTTACATTAAACGGTTTTACGATGTATGCGTCGGCCATATTTTTCATGCCTTCGATCCTTTCTTCGATCGCGGTTTTAGCTGTTAATAAAATAATAGGGATGTGAGAAGTCCTGAAATCGTTTTTCAATGTATTGGTGATGGAAATACCATCTTTTCCAGGCAATACAATATCCGAAATAATAAGGTCTGGAATATTATCAAAAGCTTGTTGTAAAGCCGAATTTCCGTTATCTGCTACCAATACTTCGTATTCTTTACCCAACGTTGCTGCCAAAAAGTTGATCAAATCAGTATTGTCTTCCACCACCAATATCGAATATTCATGATTGGTGGTTTTGTCCATTTCAAAAATGGGTTCGGCCGATTCATTATTTGATTCCATCAATTGCATCCTTTCTTCGTGCCAAACTATTTTGTCTTCGTTTTTTGTGGCTACCATTTCATCTGGCTGCAAATGCGCCGTTCCCAACGGCAGCACTATTTCAAAAGCGGTGCCTTTTCCCAATTTGCTGCTAACCGTTATTTGGCCGTGGTGCAATGCCAGTAATTCTTTTGAAAGCGCCAATCCAAGTCCGCTACCTTTTTTATTGGTGGTATCGCCTTGGTAAAACAATTCAAAAGCATGTTGCACCATGTCTGGTTTCATGCCAATGCCGTTGTCTTCAATCTTTATTTTTACTTTGTTTTCAGTCAAGTCTTTTTCAAGGTTGATGTAGATAAAACCATTTTCGTTGGTAAACTTAAAGGCGTTGGAAAGTAGGTTAAACATCACTTTATCGAGCATGGAAGTATCGAACCACAATGGAATATTCCGCTCTTTTGTAAACATTTGTAAGTCGATGTGTTTCTTTTTGGCCATCGTTTTAAACGTTTCCACAATATCGTTTGTAAATGCAACCAAATCATTTTCAGAGGCTTGCAGTTTCATTTTAAACAATTCCACCTTCCTAAAATCTATCAGCTGATTGATTAATTTAAACAGCCGCATCACGTTTTTTTGGATGAGCGTAAGGTATTGTTTAGATGATATACTTATTTTGGAGTTGCCCAATAATTCTTCCAGCGGTGTAATAATCAACGTGAGCGGCGTTCTAAACTCATGCGAAATATTGGTAAAGAAATTGATTTTGGCTTCGGTGGCTTCCTGTGCTTTTTTACCCAATTCAATCAATTGATTCCGTTGATTTAGGATTTCTTCATTTTGCAGCGCCAGTCGTTGGTTTATTTTTTTGTTCTCTTTAAAATAATAAAACAAAATACTACCCAATATTAAAGCCAATGCCAACGACACCGAGATGGTGTAAATGATATTGGTTTGGTTTCTTGCAATAATGCCAAGGTCTTCAATTTTTTGTTGGCTCCGGTCAATATCTTTTTGTTGTGCCAACACTTTTTGATATTGCAGTTTCATGATCCTAACATTGGTAGAATCGATGATAGTGGTTAAAAGTTCGTTTTCCTTTTTGTAGGGTTTTTTTTCCAAGATGTTGACCGCGGTTAAAATGGCTTCTGCACCGCCGGTTTGATAAAGAATGGTAGCTTTAAAAATACCTTTGTCTACCAAATCAATCCCGCCGTTTTCGCCGGGAAGACCATCTACACCAATAATGCTGATATTCTTTTCAATACCTAACTTTTTACAAACTAAAGCAGCAGCATAAGCCAACCGATCGTTTGGCGCAAAAATCAATTGGATATTGTTATTGGCTTTTAGGTAATCCATTAAACTTTGCTGCCAAGCCGATTTGCTTTGGTACACATTAAACTGCGCCACATTTTTTATTTCAGGGTAATGGCTGATGTAATCATTAAAGCCGTTGTGCCGGCCAATAGCGGCGGAAGAACCCATCGGGTCGCCTTCAATTTCCACCAAATTCCCTTTTCCTTTTAAAATAGCATTGGCGAAAGTTCCCGCGTTTAAACCAACTTGGTAATTATTGGCGCCCACATAAGCCGTGTAATTGTCAGACAATGTTTTTCTATCTAATATAATAATAGGCATGCCGCTAGCATATATATCATTTACAATCGGCGTAATGGGTTGTGCTTGATTGGGCGAAACGACGAGCAAATCAACTTTTTCATCCACCAATTCTCTTATTTGTTTGATCTGTGTTTCGCTGTTGCCATTAGCATCCTTCATAACGAAATGGATTTCGGGATGAAAGGAAAGTTCCCGCTTCATTTCATCCAACATACTTTTCCGCCAATCATCGCTACCTGTACATTGCGAAAAACCAACAGTGTAAGTTTTCGCCTGTTTATTAAGATTACAGGAAAAACAAAATACTGCAATAAGAAATAATAAAAACGCAGATAAAACATACGAAGAACTCGTATCAAAAGCGGGTTTTTTCATAGCAATTCGTTGGACAATCGTTTTTCTAGACACTTAAACAAATTAAAATCAGCAATACATCTGTTGTTTTTTAATTTGTCGACGATGAAAGCTTATTCGAAAGTAGAGTTTCTTTTTTCGATTTTCAAATTTTTATCTCCAACAATCATGCCGCTGAACAGGCATTTATTTTTGAAATAAGCTTGGGATTTGATTAAAACAAAAAATAGAAATTAAAATTCATAAATGCCATGATACAATTTCAAAATAACATGATACAATTTTAATAATTCGATCTTTAAACACTTGACTTTAATTATACAGTTAGTTGAAATTCAGCCATTTACAATATTGTTACGGATTTAGAGGTATTTGATACGCAATCGAAATGTATTTTTTTTAACAGACGCTACTTTGCTTGCCAATTGATTGCCTATGAACCAGAAAAATGTTTTCCTATGGTCACTTGTTATAGCCCTTGGTGGCTTTTTGTTTGGATTTGATACCGCCGTTATTTCTGGCGCAGAACAATCCATTCAAAAATATTGGAATCTCACGTCTTTTGAACACGGTCTTACTATTTCGATTGCATTGATCGGAACAGTAATTGGCTCCCTTTTTGGCGCTATCCCCTGCGATAAGCTGGGAAGAAAAAAGACCTTGTATATTATTGCTGCTTTGTACTTGGTTTCTTCGTTGGGAACGTCGTTGTCTACAAGTTGGTTTGTGTTTTTGGTATTTAGGTTTATGGGCGGTATTGGTGTAGGTGCGTCTTCAGTTACCGCCCCTATTTACATTTCAGAAATTTCTCCCGCAGAAAAACGCGGTAAACTAGTGGGGCTTTTTCAATTCAATGTGGTATTTGGCATTGTGGTTTCTTATCTTTCAAATTATTTAATCGGGCTGACAGGCCAACATTCGTGGCGGTTGATGTTGGGTATACAAGCTGTTCCCTCCGCATTGTTTTTCTTTTTGTTGAGATACGTGCCAGAAAGCCCCCGTTGGTTGATTTTGAAAAAAGGGAAAGTGCAAGACGCCAGAAAAATCTTGGACATCATCAATCCTGAAACGGCTGACAAAATACAAATGGCCATTGTTGAATCGGCTCACAAGGAAGACAAATCACCCGAGAAGGAAAATTTATTTTCACTGACCTACAAAAGACCGGTTTTGTTGGCCATATTATTTGCCGTTTTCAATCAAGTCTCTGGTATCAACGCTATTATTTATTATGCACCCCGCATTTTTGAAATGACTGGATTGGGCGAAAGTGCCTCACTCCTATCAACCGTTGGCATTGGCATTGTAAACTTTAGTTTTACGCTCCTGGCCATGAATTTTATCGACCGCATTGGCAGAAGAACCCTCATGTTGATTGGTTCGGTTGGATTGATTTTGACTTTGGCATTAGTTGCAAGTACATTTTACGCCAAAAATTTTAACGGCTGGGCCATAACGGTTTACCTGCTGGTGTACATTGCTTTTTTTGCTTTTTCGCAAGGGGCGGTTATTTGGGTATTTATCTCCGAAATTTTTCCGAATCAGGTGCGTGCAAAAGGCCAAACACTTGGCAGCACAACGCATTGGATAATGGCCGCTTTGATTGCTTTTACATTTCCGGTGTTATCAGAAAAAGCAGGCGGCGGAAATACGTTTATGTTTTTTTCGGTAATGATGTTGCTCCAGCTACTTTTTGTTTGGAAGCTGATGCCAGAAACCAAGGGAAAATCTTTAGAACAAATAGAAACCACCCTAGTACTGCATTAGCTATTGATTACCTAGACTAATGCTTGTTTGATTATTTTATTTAACTCCAAAAACGATTGCATGACTGTGTCAACTGAACCCTGTTTTGGTTTTTACTGCTGTACTAATACTTTTTTGTCGGGGCTTAAAACAACACATTGCCGAGGTAAGAGTCCACCCACCATTGCAAGTTATTCATGCTAACTAATATCGAGTTATTTGGCATTTACTATTCTTAAGTAATTGTTTTCAGTTATTTAATACCTCTATCTATACTAACAATTTATTTGAAAAGCCGATTGTATCACCATTAAAAAAATCAAAAAAATGAAAAGATTACAAATTTTACTTCCCATGCTGTTGCTGGCAGTATTGGCGTTTGCCCAACAAAAAACCGTGACGGGGAAAGTTGTGGACAAAACTTCGGGAGCGCCGCTGCAAGGGGTATCAGTGGAAGGAAAAACCAAAACTGTAACAACCGACGCGAACGGTAATTTTTCAATTGCAGCTGCTATCGGTGAAACCTTACGACTGTCTTTTAGCGGCATGAACAATATCAGCGTTAAGGTAACAAACGCTAGTGCCAATTTTAATTTAACCATGGAACAAAGCAATACCAGCTTAAACGATATTGTGGTGACTGGTTACAAAAAAGAAAGAAAAGTTGACTTAACCGGTTCGGTAGCCGTAGTAAACCTTGAAACGGTGAAAAATGTTCCCTTGGCTAGTCCTGCCCTTGCTTTGCAGGGCCAAGTACCGGGTTTATATATTCAAACAGATGGCTCGCCAACCGGGGCAAATGGTGGCGCACCGGCAATTATTATTCGTGGTGTAAACAATTTAAACGGCGTGGGCGGCACAACTCCATTGTATGTAATCGATGGGATTCCAACCACAAAATACGAAGACTTTGCCAACATCAATCCAAATGCCATCGCATCCATGCAGGTGTTAAAAGATGCTTCTGCGGCTTCAATTTACGGTTCAAGGGCGGCAAATGGGGTAATTATTGTGGCCACAAAAGATGGTAGCAACAATAACGACAAAGTAAAAATTGCGCTTAGCAGCAGCCTTACCGTTCAAACCGAGAAACCTTGGCAAGAACCAGTATTGAATTCTACCCAACGCGGCCAAGCATTGTGGCAGGCGGCAGTAAACGATGGTACCGATCCAAATCAAAATTCAACCAGCAATATTTATCAATATACTTGGAATGGAAACTATGCGAATCCGGTGCTTACCAGCGTAAATATTGCCCCGTTTGTTGGTGGTAGCCCTTTAGAACCTGCCGCAAGTACCAATTGGCAGGATGCTTTGTATAAATCGGCCTTGGTTACTTCAAACGATTTGGCTATTTCTGCAGGCAATGCTAAAAGTGGGTTGTTGATCGACTTAGGTTATTACAACAATAACGGCTTAATGCAATTTACTAGTTATCAACGGTATAGCGCAAGGATAAATACCCATACCAGTGCGTTCAACGGCAAATTCAGATTGGGTGAAAACGTTCAATTGTCTAGAACTTCCCAAGTAAATTCCACTTCCGATGTGGGTGGCGATGCAGTTGGAGATTTGGCCATCACTTTGGCACCAACCATTCCTCTGTACAAAACCGATGGCACTTACGGCGGACCGATTGGCTCAGGATACTCTGACCGTAACAATCCCGTTGACATGCAATATTTAAACCGTTGGAATACCACCAATCTTTTTTTAACCACCGGCAATATTTATGCTGAACTGGAACCAATTAAGAATCTGGTATTTAGAACAAGTTTGGGCTTTGATTATTCTGACGGGCTTGGAAAAGTAATTAAACAAACTGGCAACGAAGGCCCGATCAATTCTATCAACAGCTTGGCCTTGCAAGAATCAAAAGAATTTACATTTACATGGACCAATACGGCGTCTTACAACCTTGTTTTAGGCAAAAGCAGGCTAAATATATTGGCAGGCGCAGAAGCGGTAAGGGACGATTATTCAACTTATGGTGCGGCCAATACCAATTTTGCTATCCAAGATGTTAACTATTTTCAATTAAGCTCCGGTTCTGGTTCGCAAACCAACAACGGATCTGCCACTGGCTATAGATTGTTATCCCAATTTGGCAAAGTATTTTATAGCTACGGCGACCGGTATTTGGCATCTGCAACAATAAGGCGTGATGGTTCTTCCCGTTTCGGCACCAATAATCCGTACGGTATTTTTCCAGCCTTTACATTGGGCTGGCGTATTAACAACGAAAATTTCTTTAAAAAAATAAAGGATGTTTCGAACCTTAAATTGAGGGCGGGCTACGGAACTGTTGGTAATCAACAAATTGGCAATCTTGCTGCATATTCTTTGTATTATGCAAATTATGGCACATCCAGTGCAGTTGATCCACAATGGCTAAATACTGGTACCGCTTACGATATTAACGGCGTAAATACTGGCACATTGCCTTCTGGTTTTGTGCAAACACAATTGGGCAACCCAAATTTAAAGTGGGAATCTACCTCAGAAACCAATCTGGGTCTTGATTTTGGTTTGTTCAGGGAAAAGATTTATGGTTCTTTCGATTGGTACAACAGAAATACCAGCAATATTTTGATACAGCCGCCAGTGGCTGGTGCCGTGGGTGAAGGCCAACAACAATTTGTGAACGGTGCTAGTAAAAATACCAAAGGCTGGGAATTGGTGGTTGGCTACCACAACCAGACTGCCAGCGGCTTTGGTTATACCATTATCGGAAATGCAAGCCATTCGATTGATGTAATTACAGCGTTGCCAACCAATGTTCGGGCTGCATATCCTGGCGACCCTAATCATTCCATCATCGGCCATTCACAATTCTCCATTTTTGGTTATGAAACAGATGGGTTGTTTCAGACCAAAGCTGATGTTGCTTCTGCCCCAACGCAACCGGGTGCTGGCCCTGGAAGAATTAAATACAAAGATTTGAACGGCGATGGTAAAATTGATGTATTGGACCAAACTTGGCTTGGCACTACTTTGCCTAAATTAGAATATGGGCTGAGGATAGAAGTAAATTATAAAGGTTTTGATTTGACAGTATTTGGCTCTGGCGTAGCCGGCAAAACTGGTTTCGATCCGGTAAAATTTATGAACTCTTTTGTTGATACCAGAAATAACTATGGCCCAGGCGTATTAAGTGCTTGGACGCCACAAAATACCAGTTCAAAAACCCCGGCGCTATCTATTTTAAATCTGAATGGCGAAGATAGACTTTCAGATTTCTATTACGTAAACGCATCTTATTTCAAAATTAGGAATGCACAAATCGGCTACAATCTACCTCGTGGGTTGGCTCAATCATTAAAGATGGAAAGTCTTCGCATTTATCTATCTGGTCAAAACTTGGTGGCATTTAAGCACAAAGAATTTTTGAGTAAGGATCCAGAAAGGGCTAATTCTTTTGCCCTTTGGCCAGTGCCTACTTCGTACACATTTGGAATAAGTGCCAATTTTTAACGCAAAAAAATATTTTTATATGAAACAATACAGGTTAAGATTTCTAACAATAATAATAGCTGGCATTGCGATGTGTGGCTGCAAAAAATATCTGGAATACCAACCGCAAGGTGCCGTGTCTGCCTCGGGATTAACTTCGCCCACCGCTGTTGATGGATTGGCCACCGCGGCGTACGCAGGCATTGCAAACGATTGGTGGGATGCGCCCATCACTAGCAATTGGGAATGGGGCAGCATCCGTTCCGACGATGCTTACAAAGGCGGTGGCGGCTTAAACGACCAACAGCAATTGGACAAATATGAACAGTTCTATTTGGTAAACGCATCCAACAATGGTGCCGGCGATTTTGGTTTCCCAGGCGTTTGGATCAGGGCTTATGCTGCCATATCAAGGTGCAATGTGGCATTGCGTGCATTAAATAGTTTAACGGATGCACAAATGCCAACGAGAAAATCTCGTATCGGTGAAATGCATTTTTTAAGGGCGCACATGTTTTTTTTGCTAAAAGTTTTGTTCAACCGCATTCCTTGGTTTGACGAAAATGCAACGGATGCCCAAATTACGCTTACGCCAAATACCATGTCAAGCGATTCGCTTTGGTACAAAATTGAAGGTGATTTTCAAAATGCGGTTACTAATTGTCCAACAACCCAACCGGGTGAACCAGGGCGTGCCAACCAATATTCGGCAAAAGCATATTTGGCCAAAGCGTTGCTGTATCATGCTTACACACAGGATGCTGGCTATAACGTAACGGGCATTGATGCCAATAAGATGAAGCAGGTGGTTAGCTTGTTGAATGATGTGATCAATTCGGGCCTTTATGCGCTCAATTCAGACTTTGCTTTCAATTTCGTAGATGGACACGATAATAGCCCTGAATCGGTATTTGCTATTCAATATTCCATAAACGATGGAACGGCAATTGGCGGCAGGCTTGAAATGGCAACCAGTTTAAATTATTTTGCCGGTGCGCCGCAATATGGTTGTTGTGCTTTTCATATTCCGAGTCAAAATTTGGTGAATGCTTTTAGCACCAGTTCTACGGGTTTGCCCAATTTTACTACCTTTAACAATACGGCTTTAACAGATGCTAATTTAACACCAACAGGCACGTTTATGGATCCGCGGGTTGATCATACAGTTGGCATTCAAGGTCATCCGTTCAAATACAATGCAGCCGTTCCTTACGACCATAGCTGGGAACGCGACAACGGCGATTATGGTGGTTTTGGCACCATGAAGGAATTGCAATTGGCTACTTGCGCCTGCTTCAAAAAACTCGGACCATTTTATGGCAGCTCCGTAAATATGGATGTGATTAGGTACGATGATGTATTGTTGATGATGGCCGAAGCGCAAATACAGTTGGGCAACCAAGCGGCAGCATTGCCATTAATCAACCAGATAAGAACAAGAGCGGGCAATAGTACGGGTTTATTGAAAAATGCCAGCGGTGTAAACCCTTCGAATTATAAAATTGATATTTATAAACCAGGCGTAAACATTGCGGCTTGGGACCAGCCTACCGCTTTTAAAGCGTTGCAGTGGGAACGTAGGATGGAGTTTGCCATGGAAAGTCCAAGGTTTTTTGACCTGGTGCGTTGGGGAATTGCAGGACCAACGTTGAATGCCTATTTTGCCGTTGAAAAAACAAGGCACGGCTTTTTGGCTAACGCACAATTTACGCATGGCATACACGAATATTTCCCCATACCGCAAGAACAAATCGTTTTTACGAATGGGCTGTATGTGCAGAATCCGGGCTATTGAATAGTGAATGGTGAATGGTGAATTGTGAATAGTCAATAGTTAATAGTGACTAATAAATTGTCTGTTTTAAAGAAAGGAAGGGCTATGTTGAAGATTCACCATTCACTATTCACTTTTACTCCACCTTCGTTTTAAAAAAAATTATGATGCGCTATTTGAAAAAAAAGCTATTAGGAATTATTGTAACGATGTCAACATTTACCACGCAATCATCGGCCCAAGCAATATACCATGAACAATATCGGCCTCAGATCCACTTTTCACCAAAAGAACATTGGATTAACGACCCAAATGGAATGGTGTATTACAAAGGGATTTATCATCTTTTCTTTCAATATTTTCCCGGCGCAACCGTTTGGGGACCAATGCATTGGGGGCATGCCGTTAGCAAAGATTTAATCCATTGGGAACAAAAACCAACGGCTTTATTTCCTGATAGTTTGGGTTATATTTTTTCGGGCAGCGCCGTAGTCGATTATCACAACACATCTGGTTTTGGGAAAAATGGCAACCCACCTTTGATTGCCATTTTTACACACCACGATCCTAAGGGTGAAAAGGCGAAAACAAGCAATTTTCAAAACCAAAGTATTGCATACAGTTTGGACGAAGGAAAAACTTGGACGAAATATGCTGGCAATCCAGTGTTGAAAAACCCTGGAATTGTTGATTTTCGTGATCCCAAAGTAATGTGGTTTGAAGCTACCCAAAAATGGATAATGACGCTTGCCACCAAAGACAGGGTTACATTTTATTCTTCGCCCGATTTTAAACATTGGGAAAAAGAAAGTGATTTTGGTAGCAACGTCGGTGCCCATGGCGGTGTTTGGGAATGCCCTGACTTATTCCCATTAAATGATAATGGAAAGAAAATATGGGTATTGATTGCTAACATCAATCCGGGTGGACCAAACAAAGGCTCGGGAACACAATATTTTCTTGGTGATTTTGATGGTAAAACATTCACCCCAAATAGTACAGAAACAAAGTGGATTGATTATGGGCCAGATGATTATGCGGGTATTACTTGGTCGAACACGGGCGACAGAAAAATTTTTATTGGTTGGATGAGCAATTGGTTATATGCCAACTTAGTACCAACCGTAAAGTGGAGAAATGCAATGACAACCCCAAGGGATTTGACAATAAAACACGTAGGCAACGAGCTTTTTGTTGCTTCTGAACCTGTTAAGGAACTGGATTCCATCCAAACAAAACCGATGATTGCCCAACAATTGGTAGTAAACGGTAGTTACGACCTTTTCGCAAAAACAGATAAAACAACTATTCCGTGCAGGCTGGATATCGATCTGGATAAAACCCAAGATTTTTCTATCATCGCATCAAACGACCAACATGAACAATTGGTGATTGGCTTCGATAAAAACAGCAATACTTATTTTATTGACCGTACGCATTCAGGCAAAGTGGATTTTGAAAAAAGCTTTGCTCAAAAAAGCATAGCGCCGCGTTTATCAAAGGAAACAAAAAACCATTTGTCTATCATTTTGGATGAAAGTTCAGTGGAATTATTTGCAGATGACGGTTTAACCATAATGACCGAAGTATTTTTTCCAACCAAACCTTATAACAAAATGCAAATCCAAACTTCCGAAAAAGTCACTTTTAAAAAAATAAAATTCACTGCGCTGAAAAGTATTTGGCCGTAAATGGATGGCGGATGATAGTTGGCATGGCGGATGTAATTAGCGGAAAAGACGTTGAGACGAAAAGAATATTAAAGCGAAGCTTCCCCATTTTAGCTCTGCGTACCCAGCGTCCTCTGCGTGAAAACATTCCTATTGGCAATAAAAATTTGCGACACAATAAATTCAAAATAAAATGAAACATTTCCTTTTTTGCTTGCAACTTTTTGTAATACAGCAAGTTGCAGCGCAAACACCAGCCAAAACAATTCCTGATTTCACATTTTTTACAATGGGCACTAATCATCCTTTCACCCAAAACGATTTGGCAAAAAGCAAGCCCATATTCTTTCTATTTTTTGATCCTGATTGTGAGCATTGCCAAAAAGCCGTTCAGCAAATCAGCAAGCAATATCAATCTTTTAAAAAAACGGCCGTTTATTTGGTTTCGATGGAAGACCACAATAAGATTGTAAAATTCATGGACACTTTCGGCAAAGATTTAAAAAACCAACCCAACCTGCTTGTTTTGGAAGATAAAAACATTCAGTTTTTAGCAAGATTTAAACCTGTTCGATATCCATCGATGTTTTTGTATTCACCCGAAAAAAAACTAGTTGATTATGAAGACAACCCCGAATCGGTTTTCAGGTTGGTGAATGCAATTAAACAACAAACCAAGCTTGTAAATTAAACACATAGGTACATAGAAATATTTGGAATGATATAAGATTCTCAATCAACCTTATGTCTCTATGTGTTAAAAAACAGTTTGCTACTTTTTACACCGGTAATTCTTTTCAACATAACTTAAATGCTTGTCCAAATGAATAATCTTCATCTGCGTTTGTTTGTTATTTCCATTTTTATATTGGTTAACAATGTCTTATCACAGCAAGTCGGCATATTTGATTCACATATTGATGTTGGCACAAATGTTAAACCAGGCTCTGCCACATTTCTTCATGAAACTGGCCAATATGTAATATCCGGTGCCGGTTATAACGTGTGGTTCGATCACGATGAATTTCAATATGTCTACAAAAAAATGAAAGGCGATTTTATTTTAACCACCCGTGCCGAATTCTTAGGCACGTGGGTAAATTATCACCGTAAAGTAGGTTGGATGGTTCGTAAAAGTTTGGACGGCAATTCAGCCCAAGTAAACGCGGTTGAACATGGCGACGGACTTACTTCTTTGCAATTTAGGCGTACAGATGGTGCGCAAACCGAAGAACATCGTTTGAAGATGACAAAAGCGAATATCCTCCAACTAGAAAGAAAAGGCAACCAATACATTATGCGGGCTGCTATTTATGGTGAACCTTTTCAAAACGATACCTTACAAAACCTTGACTTAGGTGATGAAGTGTATATTGGTTTGTTTGTTGGATCGCACAATTCAGATGTGCTAGAAACAGGCGTTTTTAGCAATGTGCGCATAACGGTTCCCTTTAAAGGAGAATCGGATCAACGTACACAAATGACTTTGGGCAGCAATTTGGAACTAATGGAAGTGGCTTCTGGCAAGCGGGATATTATTTATTCAGTGCCATATTCTATTCAAGCGCCCAATTATATGACCGATGGTAAGAACCTCATTTTCAATGATAATAAAGGGATAATCTACCAATTTAATTTAGATAATAAAATGCCTGTTCAAATAAATACGGATACCGTTATCCATAATAACAACGATCATGTTTTGTCGTTTGACGGTAAACAATTAGGATTAAGTAGCAATGTAAAAGAGCTGGGCGGTTCTATTATTTGGACGGTTCCCGTAACTGGTGGAAAGCCAAAACAAATAACACCCAAAGGTCCGTCTTATTTACATGGTTGGTCGCCCGACGGGAAAAACATTGTTTTTTGCGGCGAACGGAACGGCGAATTTGATGTGTACCAAATTCCATCCACCGGTGGAAAGGAAATAAAGCTGACAACTGAAAAGGGGTTGGATGATGGCCCAGAATATACACCCGATGGAAAATACATTTATTTCAATTCTGTGCGTTCTGGTAGCATGCAAATTTGGCGCATGAAGCCCGACGGTAGCAATCAGGAACAAATCACCAACGATGATTTCCATAATTGGTTTGCACATATTTCGCCTGATGGAAAATGGTTTGTTTACCTTTCTTTTTTGAAGGAAGAAACGCCAGCCAATATCCACCCACCTTACAAACATGTGTATATCCGATTGTTGCCGATTGATGGAAAAGGAACGCCGCAAGTATTGGCCTATTTATATGGTGGACAAGGTTCCATCAATACCCCATCTTGGTCGCCGGATGGAAAAAAGATTGCATTTATCAGCAATTCGGATATGACAAAATAGTCATTGGGTCAATAAGTAATTAGGTAATTGGTAATTAGGTAATTGGCAAAAGTTTAGAATTACTCCCCGGCAATCTTTTTGTGGATCTTTTTTTAACTTGCTAAGAAAAAAAAGAACAACCACAACCAGCGGGGAAACTGAACCAAGATATGAGCCTAGACTGATGGCACACGGATGACACGGATGAGACAAAAAAAAACGGATTTGGAAATTGATTTTTGTGACGGGTAAAATAACTCAGTTTAAAGCTTAAGCAGAATGCTTCAAATTTAACCTATGGCTTTAAAAATAAATTGTTGTTCAATATTGTTTGCTTTGGCATTTTTTTCATGTCAACACAAACCAGATGGCCTTTTCAGCCGTTTGCCCGCCTCCCAAACGCATATTGATTTTGAAAACAAATTGACCGAACGACCAGACCTTGGCATATTGAATTATATTTATTATTATAACGGCGGCGGCGTAGCCGTTGGCGATATCAACAACGATGGTTTGCCCGATATTTATTTTACAGCTAACAGCAAAGGCCATAATAAATTATACCTCAACAAAGGCAATTTTCAATTTGAAGATATAACCGCAAAAGCAGGTGTGGCGGGTACTTCCAGCAATATGCTGAGTCAAAAATATGCATAACAT
>CAWJTH010000160.1:0-3956 GCA_963845495.1 uncultured Chitinophagaceae bacterium | reverse complement strand
TTTTTTTTTTTGTATTTCCTTGTTCCTTGAGCATTCCATCCTATGCTGAAGACCAAACTGGTTGTTTATGGGTAGAACCGGAACTTCACGGAATTTTCCGCTTTGATCCGGTTAGTGGCTTGTCAAAAAAATTCATCCAACAAAACGATGCTAGTTATGGAAATGGAAATGAACACTCAAGGGTATTTGAAGATAACAAAGGCGTAGTTTGGGTAACCTTGAAAGGTGGTGGATTTGGTTATTACAACGCTTTGGCCAACACGTTTGACTATTTTTATGACGGCCCCGACCCAAATACACGCAAGTTTTCAAACATGATCAATTTTCTTTATTACGACAAGTCGGGTATTTTGTGGTTGAGTACGGATATGCATGGATTAGAAAAAATAATTTTTCAGGGCAACTATTTCGACCAGCAATTACTTGTGACCAACTCTATTGTTAGATCGGACAATGAAATACGTGGAATTTATACCGATCGAAAAAACAGATTATGGATCGGAACTAAAAGCGACAGATTATACGTTACAAAAAACGGACAAAATGTTCCGGTACATTTTATTAATGAGCCAAAAGAAGGGTTCGGTTCCATATACTCCATGCTGCAGGACCATAATGGCACAATTTGGCTGGGAACAAAACTGAACGGTTTATTTAAGGCAGAACCAATTGACAGTACCGAACTTTCATATAAGATAAGCCATTATAAAGCAGATGAGCGTGATGCAACTAGTATAAGCGGGAACGACATTTATTCATTGGCCGAAGACAAAAATGGAAATATTTGGGTAGGAACTTTCGATAAAGGATTGAACCAGGTTGTTACCGTTAACCAACATACCACATTTATCAACACCAAAAACTCCTATCGCCTATACCCAAAAAATGCATTTCAAAAAGTAAGACATATTGCTTCTGATAAAAATGGTAATCTGTGGATCGGCACAACATCGGGTTTGCTTATTATGCAGCCAGCCAATGGCGACCCGGCAAACAACAAGTTTATAAGTTATGGGAAAATACCGGGCGATAAGGAAAGCCTGGGAAACAATAACATACAGTTTATATTAAGGGATTCGCATAACAATATGTGGCTATCTACCGCCGGCGGCGGCTTATGTCAAGCCTTTGGGGAAGACCCATATAAAAAACTGACATTCAAGAACTACACCATTGCAGATGGCTTGCCTAATGATTATTTGCTTAGCTGCCTCGAGGACAACCGCGGCAATTTATGGTTGGCCACCCAAAAAGGTATATCCAGGTTTAATATAGCAAGCAAAAGATTTAGGAACTATGATTCTGACGACGGCTTGCTAAAAACTGAATTTTCCGAAGCATCATGCACCAAGCTTGCAGATGGTACTTTCGTGTTTGGCACAATAAAAGGCTACCTTGTTTTTAACCCGGAAAAAGTAACAGACCCCAAAACCGACACAAGGATAGTGCTAACAAACCTTCAGGTAAATAACCAAGATCGGTTTTCGGGCGATAAAGATTCAATCCTGAAATCCAATATCAATTATACCGATGGCATAAAACTTAACTACAACCAAAACAATATCAGTATTGATTATATGCTGTTGGATTATCGGTCGGTCAATAAACAGGATTACGTCTATCGGTTAACAGGCCTCGACACCGTATGGCACAACAACCAATCTCAGCGCAGGGCTACTTATACCAACCTGGAGCCCGGCCATTACACTTTTGAAGTGAAAAGCCTGAACGGCGAACTATATGCGAACCAGCCATCCCGCAGTTTGGCCATTACAATTCTTCCACCACCTTGGCGTACGTGGTGGGCGTATCTGCTATATCTAGTATTAGGAATTATCATTCTTGAAGTGGCCCGCAGAAATGCACTTGCCATACTGCGCTTAAGGCAGCGTATTGCTGTAGAACAAAAATTAGCTGAACTAAAACTTAATTTTTTTACCAGCGTTTCGCACGAACTGCGTACACCCCTTACGTTGATTTTAAACCCGATACAGGAAATTGCCAAGATAGAAAATCTTTCAGATCAAGTTAAATCGCATGTCGATATCGTACGAAAAAATGCCGAACGTATGGTGCGGTTCGTCAACCAATTGCTTGACCTCCGCAAAGTCCAGAGCGGAAAATCGGTGCTTAAACTGTCAAAAGTTGAGATTGTTTCTTTCATCAATAATATAAGCACCTACTTTGCCGATGTAGCGTTGGAAAAACACATTAACTTAACGGTGTCACCAAATGCAAACGAACTGTATGTTTTTATAGACGCAGAAAAGATTGACATCGTTATCTATAACTTGCTGGCAAATGCATTTAAATTTTCCCCTACGGGCAGAAACATCCGAGTAGCTATCAATCAATCGTTGGAAAAAAAAAGTGCGACCATTGAAATAAGTGATGAAGGAAATGGTGTACCTGAAAAAACGTTAAAAGATATTTTCGAACTTTATTTTGAAGGGGATCATCCGACTGGTAAAAACATGAAAGGTTCGGGCATTGGCCTAGCGTTGTCAAAAGAACTGGTAGAATTGCACCATGGAAAAATATGGGCTAATAACAACCAACAACATGGCTTAACAGTAACAGTAGAGCTGTTGCTGGGAAAGCAGCATTTTAGTAAGGACGAAGCACAATTGGTCGACTTGCCGGAAACAATCGAAAAGGCTCAAAATCAAACGGAACAATATCTGAAAACGGTTGAAAGCGACATTGCTGATTTGCCGTTTGCTGATTTACCACTGGTGTTATTGGTGGAGGACAATGTTGACTTACAGATTTTTTTAAAAAACCAACTTGCTCTTTTTTATCGCGTAGAAACTGCGGCAGATGGCGAAGAAGGATTGCAAAAGGCGCTGCAAATAATGCCGGAATTAATATTGAGCGATGTGATGATGCCTAAAATGGATGGCATTGAAATGCTGGACATGCTTAAAAACAATCCTGCCACCAGTCATATACCAGTTGTGTTGCTTTCTGCCCGATCATCTGTCGAAAACCAGATCGAAGGGTTAAAATATGGTGCGGATCTTTACATGACCAAGCCATTCCATAATGACCTGCTGTTGGCTTCGATAGCCAACCTGATACACAAGCGGAAAAAGCTATTCGAATCGCTCGTTGATAATAAAGCACATGCAATCGACATTAATCCAAGTGCCATCATCATCATAACATCAAAAGACGAATCCTTTTTGAAAAAGGTTATCGAAATTGTGGAAAACGGCATGACCGATCCTGATTTTAACATTGAGCTTGTGGCCGAAACAATGAACATGGGCCGCAGTGCTTTTTACAAAAAATTCAAAAGCCTTACTGATCAAGCCCCGGTTGAATTGGTCCGCGATATGCGCCTTAAGCGGGCAAAGCAGTATATGGATTCAGGGGAAACAAACATTTCAACCATTTCTTTTAATGTCGGCTTCAATAATTCCAGATATTTTAGTACTTGCTTTAAAGAAAAGTTCAAGCTAACACCCACCGAATATATAAGAACCAACATAAAAAAGGTTGGCTAAGGGCGTCATGTTTAGTATTTCTTTTACGATGAGGCCCGCTGTTTCGTCGGTGGTCAGCGCCGCATGAGGTATCCCCTCGGTACATTCCCTGAAGGCCGCCTGCATCCCGTAAAGGCGCATCTTGCCCATTTTTTCGATTGTTTCCTTGTTCATTTCCCTGGTTTTTAAAAGAGGTTCTAATAAGTCTTTCCTGGTCTATTCGTAATAGCCCTAGCCACGGATGTTGCCATGGGCGGGCATGGCCGGCGGCACCGGCTCATCGTCGAAGGGCAGGTAATCTGATCTTGAACGGAGTATCTGGTCGATGATGCCGTAGTTGTATATCCCGTTCATGTCCGCCCTCTTGCAGGCGTTGGCCAGCCTTTCCTTACCCCACCCTTTTTGCGAAGCCGGGCACGCCCGAACAGGATTTGTAGTTCTGTTCAGGGGTTATCTCCCTAGCAATTG
>CAWJTH010000159.1:0-8387 GCA_963845495.1 uncultured Chitinophagaceae bacterium | reverse complement strand
TAAAATTAAACGGCACAATTTTTTACTTCATTTCATCAATATTTTTTGCTTTAAAAATTTATGATATGAAATCAATTTGGACCGGCGCTATTGGTTTTGGTTTGGTAAATATTCCAATTAAATTGTTTAGCGCAATTGAAGAAAGCGAATTGGATTTAGACATGCTCGATAAAAAAGACCATGCGCATATTAAGTTTAGAAGGGTAAACGAAAATACCGGCAAAGAAGTAGGATGGGAAAATATTGTAAAAGCATATAACCTTGATGGCAATTATGTGGTGCTAGACGATGAAGATTTTATGAAGGCCATGCCCGAAAAAACCAAGACCATCATCATAAACGCATTTGCCAACGAAAGCGAAATTGATAGCATTTTATACGAAAACCCTTATTATGCTGAACCAGCAAAAGGGGGCGAACGGGCATATAAATTGTTCCAGCAGGCGCTGGAAAAATCGGGTAAGGTTGGGCTTGGAAGTTTTGTGTTGCGCAATAAAGAAAGGTTGTGTCTAGTGAAAACATCGGGTAATGCATTGTTGATACAACGTATTCATTATCAAGAAGAAATACGCGGAACAGAAGATTTAAAAATTCCAGAATCTACACCAAAACCTGCAGAATTGAAAATGGCGATGTCGCTGATTGACCAACTCACTGAAAAGTTTGACATTTCGGCTTATCGGGATACTTATTCTGACAAATTGATGGAATTAATAAAAGCAAAATCGAAAGGCAAAAAGCCAAAAGCGGCACCGCTTAAAGTGGTACACTCAAAAACCAACGATTTAATGGCGCAGTTACAAGCCAGTTTGGGTGTAAAAAAAAGGAAAGCATCTTAAAAGTAATGTAGTAACTATATGGGTAGAGTTTAAAATATAGTACTAAAAAGCTGGGGAGTAACCTCATCCGCCCTTTCTAAAATATTTCTGTAAGCCGTTTTTAATTCAGTAGGTAATTTTTATCGTAAAAACCATTACTTACAAACATTAACTTTGGAAATGTTGTAGGATGTAATATCCAACAGCATTTACAACGATGCGCCGCTAAATATAGATCTAGAAATTAGGTAAGTCGTTGTGCAAATTGCTTTCGATTTATTCAAATTTCGGCCATGAAAAAAATGCTTTCGCCCTTTTGCACCGCTTTATTCTTTTTAATGAGCATTTTTCTGTTGGTTAAATGCTCAAAAGACTATAGTTACGAAGGCGGATTGGTAAACGGAAATACCAGCGGTACGGCTGGGTTTACGTTTTTAGGCGCCGGCGGTGCGTGTACGGGAAGCATAGTTTCAGGTAATTATTATACAGGCAATTTGTTAACCGGTGCTAACACGGTGCAATTGCAAGTAAGCGTTACCGCCATTGGTAGTTATAATGTAAGCACGTCTTCGGTTGACGGTTTTCAGTTTTCCGGAGCTGGCAATTTTACCGATACCGGCGTGCAAACAATTACGCTAAAAGGAGTTGGAACGCCTACTTCTGAGGATAGTTTTACTTTTACAACACCAGTAGGTTTAGGCTGCGCTTTTACAGTTGCCGTAACAAAACCAGCAATTACTATGGCCAGTTTTACATTGACAGGTGCGCCAAACGCTTGCCAAAACCCTGAAAGTGACGGTAATTACTTTTATGGAAATCAATTAACGGCAAGCAATATTGTACTGGTAAATGTAAATGTAACAACGGTTGGTCCTTACAATTTAAGTACCGATACACTTGACGGAATTTATTTTGCCGCTGCCGGAACGTTTACACAAACGGGTAAACAAACAGTTACGCTTAATGGGTATGGCACGCCAATAGCACCCAATAATTTAACATTTAAACCCCGAACGGACAGTACAAATTGCACTTTTAAGATAACGGTTCTTAACCCGGGCCCTCCGGCTACTTATGTGTTGCAATCTGGTTTTGGCAACCCAAGCCCTTGTTTATATACTATCACAGGTGACTATTATTCAAATACGGCGCTTACCAAAACAAATAATGTAAGTATTTTAGTATATGTAACCGTGTTGGGTAATTTTTCGATTGCAACAAATATCGTAAACGGCATATCGTTTTCTTACACAGGAACATTTACGACGCTTGGGGCGCAAAATGTTATTTTATATGGCAATGGTACGCCTGCCTCATCCGGCATTTTTGGGTTTACACCACAAATAATTGGCCCAGCACCGTTAGGCGGTGCATCTTGTGCTTTTAATGTAACCGTACAGTAATTGGGAAACATTTTAAAAAATCGTTGTAAAAAACTAATTTCGTAAAAGGTAATAAAACGTTAGGATATGAAAGTAGAAGAAGTAGATATACAAATCAATTCGGGCATTCAGGCAATAAATCTGCCGGCACATTTTAAAATAGAAGACAATAAAGTTTATCTAAAAAAAATGGGAAATGTTATTTATATTATTCCATACCATAAACCTTGGCAGAATGTTCATGAGAGTCTTGACATTTTTACACAAGATTTTATGGAAGATAGAAATCAAAATATTCAACAAACACGCGAAAGCTTCTAATGCCTTACCTTCTTGACACAAACATGTGCATTTATATAATTAAGAAAAAACCATTATCAGTTCTTAATAAATTAGACACAATTCCGCTCGGTGAAATAGGGATATCTACGATAACAGTAGCAGAATTGGAGTACGGGGTAAGGAAAAGCACAAACCATGAAAAGAATATTTCTGCGTTACATCTTTTTTTAACGCCATTTGAGATATTTGATTTTGACTATGACGCAACAATTGAATATGGAATAATTAGAGCAAACCTTGAGTTGAAAGGAACGCCAATTGGTCCTATGGATACATTAATCGCAGCTCATGCAAAAGGTTTAAATTGCATATTAGTTACAAATAACGAAAAGGAATTTAATAGAGTAGAAGGTTTGAAGATAGAAAATTGGGTTTAATAATTTCGTTTACTTTTCAATCAAATGTTTGAATTGAACATAGCTTACAAACAAAACCACTGCAAAAAACAAAGTGATTTCCCAAGTAAAAATATATTGCCAAGGAAATAATATGCGATTGTAAGTAATATGAAATAGCTTAAATGGATGCACAATAATATCCCAAGTATTAAAACGTAAAAACCTGCCTAAATAAACACCAAAGCCGCTTAACAACATAACAACGCTTAAAAAATACCGAACTTTTATTGTCGGAAAATATTTGCGCCAAACCTGTTCCATTTGCATTAACGAGATGCAACCAATCCATAAACCATTTAATGCTGCAATAAATATTAATGCGGCATCGAACCAAATGGGCATTTGTTTATTAGGTACTAAATGAATTAAATCGGTAATAATATAAGGCGCATTTGGAAAGAAAAATAACCAGCTAAAAAAACAAAATGCTAGCCAAATTTTATTGATGTTTTTTTGTTGATACAAATAACTACTTATTTTAAATGGAATAAAAGCCAAAAATAAGTTCCACAATAAAAATAAATAATGAAAACCATTTGTATAATGGGCTCTAATAAGCAGTATTACAACAACCAACAAAGTACCCTTTAAAAAAGATGAATTGTATGCTGTGGTATTTTTTTTCATGATAGATTAAATGGATGTTTCAATTGCTTTCAATTCATATTTATTGGCAAGGACAGGTTTTAGTTTGCCAAATGTTTTTGAGAATTTTATATGCATCAAACGGAAATACTGTTTAAAACTATTATTACCGGCTTTAAATAATTTTTTATGCCCCATCCATACCACAAAAGCTGTTGCGAAATAAAATATTTGATAAAAATAAAATGTGGCTAATTGGTACCTTCTCTTTTTATTATTAAAAATCACCATTAAACGTTCCATTTGAAATTGGATGTGCGGCGCTTCGTCAATTAAAATATCGGTGCATATTTGTTTTAATAATTCGCAATCAGTCGCATCTTTTAACGATTGATAAAATATTTGCGCAGCGCTTTCCACCGTTAATACAGCAAGCGTCCAAAATTCCATACTGTTATTTAAATACCGAATTTTTCTAAACAAAGAATCACCCCAATTTTTTGTAATTCTTAATTGGCCAATTTTATCTAAATATTTACCAAGATTTTTGCCGTGCTTTTGTTCTTCCCGAATAAATAATTTTACAGCATCAACATAATATGGATCTTCAATTTGAGCGGCATATTTTTTAGCAGCTTTAATTAAATTGCAACCGTCAGAGGTTTCGCCCAATTGCCAAGCTTGTAACGATTTAAGGATTGTGTTTAATTCGGTCGAATTAATTGCGGCATATAAAGTCCAATCAATTCTTTCTTTTTTTAAATTGTTTGTGAAATAGCAAATCCATTCTTGAGAAGTTTTCATATAGTAAGTTTAATTTTATTAAAAGAAGTAATGTGGCTGGCCCAATTACCAGCCACCGGTTGTTGTGTAATTGTTTGGTGGAAGTTTTAATGTTATTTAGCCATTACTAATTGTTGTTTGGTGTGTTCGTCAGCATAATTCCAACTTAACCAAGAATATGTATTTTGCTCGCTTAAAAAAGTATTTTTTCTTGTTGAAAGTGTTTCACAGTAATCAATCCGTTCGTTATATTTTATTGCATCTGTTATGTTTGTATTTTGTTTATTGGTAGCACAAATCCAAGGCTTGTATTGTTCCAACAGCGGTAAAACACTGTCATCCATTTGAAGGATAAACCCAACATCACAAGGAATAAAATCTTTCCTTTTAAAATTATAATCGGCAATAAAATAATCCCAATCAACACAGCACGATAATATTAAAACAGCAAAAGCAATCATGGCATTTACACGCCACAAATAATAACTTGATTTTCTTTTTTGTATTTTGATAACGATTGAAATCAATCCAATAATTACCAAGAAAATATAAATAAATAAGCCAACTCTTTTATAAGCCAATCCCCAATGTTGGATATAATAAATATTACGCACACAAACTGATGCCGCTAAAATGGCATTTTGAGCAATCCAGATATAGGCTACAATTTTTAAATATTTGTTTTTTGAAAAGAAATTTAAATTGCCCCGAAAGAAAAATAAGACGACCAACATTGCCGACATAATAGATGCTACCAACAATTCAGCACCCTCATGAACAAACTTTGTCAAATCCATATCTGGCGTATATTTAAAGGAAAACCAGACGTATAAAATATCAGTTGTATTTACTAAAAGCAATAAAATATTTAATAAAGCCAAGCAAATGATTCCAGAAATATATTCATTTTTTAAGGCCATTGTGCGGGTGGCAAACTTGCCCAAAAACACCTTTGGAAATTCTGCAACAAAACCCTTTGCATATTTGGTTTTCTTTTTGCGTACTAAAAAATCAGTTTTATCGGCTTCTTTTTTTTCTAAAGGAGCCTTTAAATAACGAACCAACAATCCTCCGCAAATCCATAATCCAAAACATAAAAACAACAATCGTTGCGGTTCTATCCAATCGAACAAATGACAAAAAACCAACTGAAATTTAATTACTATTCTTTCTAATAAATCAGCAAATACTTTATTAGCCGATAAATAAAAGGTAAGAAAAACAATTAAAATTAAAACAGGGAAGATAGCAAGCGTTATTTTTTTACCAATGCCTGTTTTTCTTTTTCTTATAAACCCCAATGATTTTACACTATTAAAAAATGACGGAAAAAAAAATAAGAAACTTTGTAAAACCGAGCCACTTGCATACAATAAACTATTGTGGGTATATTGACTATAAGCAGCCATTAAAAATAAAGCAGTTATAAATGCTAATTTACTCAGTGCGGTATTATGCCAAATAACCATCGTCAAAGAAAAAATGGCGGCTAACAATAACCATTTAACCCTTTTATTATGCCAAGCTTTTGAATAAAAATGCGTGATAGCGATAATTACGAAAATAAAAAACAAAGTAGCGTTAACGGCAATTTTTTCATGCCAAAATAAAAAATTAAATAATAATGAACCGACAATAACAAACCACAATTTTGGAATACTATTAATGGCTGTTGTAGATTTTGTAGAAGTAATTGCTTGCATAATTTAAAAGATGCTTAATTAAATTGAGGAAATTTCTATTTAAGAATTATGTATTAGGTGAAGTTTCGTGTACCTTGATTTCTTGCAATTGTAACCGTTCCAACCTATTAATTAACGAATAGCATTTAGATAATGGCAATAACGCAATTAGTCCAAAAGAACAATCAATTAACCGCCACCAAACTGGGATTTCTCTTAACGGACCCATAATAAATGCCAATGGAAAAACCATGATACAAGCAATTCTTCCGAATTGAATTACCCATTTATTTCTAACAGGATCTTGCAACGGGCCAATAAAAGCAACTGCAATTACCAAATGTGCAAATGCCAACCAGTCGAACCCGTAAGCAATAAACGGATATCGGATGTTTATCTCTTTCAACGCTTCATACACTTTCCAAAACCATTGCCCAGCAAATGTTTGATGCGATGGAAAAAATACAGACAAAAAAAACATTTGTGTTTCTACGCCCAAAGCGGTAAGGCCGCTAAGCACCAGCCCGATGATAAAACACCAAATTAAAGCACGAATTGATTTGATCGTTTTCTGTTGATAGAATTCGATTTTGTGATAGGTCATTATTTAAAGTTTTAAGAGATTTTTTAATTATTATTCTCTGCAAAAAATTGGTGGATATGTTTTCGGGAAAACCTGATACCGATTACAGCGCAAATCCAAGGCATGTAAAATGCGGGATTGATATAAAATTTATTTAGGTGAAACTTTAATTCCATTGAATGGCTGATGGCGGCAATTGAAAACAAGGCAATTAATACCGCCGGAACGGTTGTAACAAAAAGTAAGAAAACCGCATTGGATGAATTTGCCTCCGACCGTTTTAAAATGTAAATAATAATAGCATAAAAAGGGATGGCTGTTAAGCTGATGATAAGCCCAAAAACAAACCCCACCAATGCCAAACCCAATGTCGGCACAGCAAGCGCAGCACATAAAAGAAAGAAGGCAATTACCCCTTTCCACCAAATTTTAAAAGATAACTTAAACATAAAAGTACTTTGAATTTCAAAGTGAATGAATAAAAAAAATGTTATTTGGTACCCTTTATCATTTTTTCCAATGCGTCTAAATGCAAACGAAAAGCCTTTTCCCCAGCTTTTGTGGCTGTGTAGGTAGTGTTTGTTTTACGCCCGATAAATCCTTTTTGTATCTTCACAAAACCGTTTTCTTCCAATGCTTTCATGTGGCTCGCCAAGTTACCGTCAGACACTTGCAACAATTCTTTCAAGTCGTTATAGCTTACAGTTTCATTCACCATCAGGGCGCTCATGATGCCTAAGCGGATGCGACTGTCGAACAGTTTATTAAGGTTTCCGATATGTGCGGAGAGAGACAATATTTAATAACGAATTTAGAATTACGAATTACAATTTTTACAAAGTGGGCTTAATCCCTTTCATATTTATACCACATTACAATGCCATAAACTATGTGCAAAATGCCAAAACCGAAGGCCCAAAAGTAAAGCCCATAGCCAATTTCCCAAGCATTTATTAATCCCAAAATAATTTGCGCCAAGCCTAAAAATCTTATTTCACGAAAGGTATATTTTGCGGCGTTCAATAAAGCAAGGCCATAAAAAAGTAGGCAAGCTGGCGCAACCAAACCAAACAAACCAAGGTCAATCATGCGGTAAACAAAAATGCCGGCCGCCGCCATTGGAACGGCCACGCTTATCATTAACCGAATACTGGTGCCGCCCCAAATTGGGATGCCTTGTTTTTTACTTTTTTGCCAGGTAAAGAAAAAGGCAGAACCAAAAGCCGCAATAAATGTGCATACAGCAATCCATGATAGCGGTGAACTAATAATACCTTGCAAAGTGCTTGGAAATGAATCAACTACAGCTCTTGACCTTGAAAAGTCCGCCCATTCCAACGGGTCTTTTTGAAACATTCTGTAGGCATGCGGATGTATAAATTTGTTTGCGATAAAAGCGCCAGCCAAGGCGCAAATGCCTGCCGACACACCGCTCCAACCGCTTAAACTAATGAAACGGCTACTGCGCTCCATCATTTTTTTGATGTCGGCAATGGTTTCTAAGGATTGTATTTGCTCGTCCATAAAAGCGCTTTGAAATACAAAGTAAATGGAAGGATTTTTAACAGCCAAATTATTTTTGGCTATTGGTTCAAAAAAATACTCAACACTAATTACATGCCCATTACCTCATCAGCACTTGGGCCGTAACTTCCAGGAATCGGAATATTTAGCAAACGTAAATAAACACCTAATTGTGCACGGTGGTGAACGGTGTGGTTAAGCACAAAACTGCGCAACGCAACGGCTTTTGGCATGGCGAAAAAAATGTGATCGCCTTTTCTAAACGTCCAAGGTTGCACAGTCAAATAGTA
>CAWJTH010000158.1:0-8051 GCA_963845495.1 uncultured Chitinophagaceae bacterium | reverse complement strand
TTTTATGTCTACGCTTCAACGTATTCAGCGTATTGCTAGAATTCTAAAGGGTATGAATACGCAAAAGATGCAGCACTAACGATGGATGAATTTAGCCGTTTAACACCTGCACCAAAGAAATTTCCTTCAGCGGTAAACGGCAACGGCTTTAAAACGCTGGCGAATTATGTACATTCAAAAGGCTTAAAATTTGGCATCCACATGATGCGTGGGATTCCTCGCCAGGCTGTAAAACAAAATACCTCTATCAAAGGAACAAGCTTTCGTGCCGCAGATATTGCAGACATAAACAGCACATGTGGTTGGAACCCAGACATGTATGGCGTGGACATGACTAAACCCGGCGCACAAGAATACTACAATTCGCTTATGGAACTTGTCGCATCTTGGGGCGTTGATTTTATTAAAGTAGACGACCTTAGCCGGCCTTACCATCAGCCAGAAGTAGAAGCCATCCACAAAGCGATAGAGAAAACAGGTAGAAAAATCGTGTTCAGTACTTCACCTGGCGAAACGCCATTATCTGCTGGGCCAAGCATCAACCAAAATGCAAACATGTGGCGCATCAGCGATGATTTTTGGGATAATTGGGGCGCATTATTGTCGCAGTTTAAACGGTTGAATGATTGGACACCTTACCGCATTGAAGGGGCTTGGCCAGATGCAGACATGCTACCGCTCGGCATGTTGCAATTAGGAAGAAAAACACGTTTTACACCCCCTGAGCAATACACGTTAATGTCGCTTTGGAGCATTGCACGTTCACCGCTGATGCACGGTGGCGATATGACAAAAACCGACTCTTTAACCCTCTCATTACTTACCAACAAAGAAGTGCTTGCTGTAAACCAGCACAGCATAAATAACCGCCAGCTTTTTCGTACCAAAGAAGGTTTTGTGGCTTGGGTGGCCGATGTGCCTGGCAGCAAGGATAAGTATTTGGCACTTTTTAATATAAATGACGACGCATACGTCGACCCAAAAAAAGCGGTTTTTAAAAGTGACATAATTACCCGAAATACGCCTGGCCATGGCGTGCAGATAGACGTGGATATTACGGGTTCGCAAAAGCTTTTTTTGGTAGCAGATATTGGGGATGACGATTTTGCATCAGACCATTTTGACTGGACTGAGCCGCGTATCATCGGCACCAAAGGGGAGATGAAATTAACAGACTTAAAATGGATAAATGCTAGTTCAGGTTGGCGTAAAGCAACCACCACATCAGCCATAAGCGGCAAACCCATGGCCATTGAAGGCAAGCCAGTTGCTTACGGTATCGGCACCCATGCACCATCTGTAATTGAATACGATTTACCGGAAGGCTATACGCATTTTAAAACTTTTTCGGCCTTAGACGATGGCGGTACTAGCCTTAACAATGGCGCAACGGTACGTGCCATGGTTTTTACTAAATCCCCGTATACATTAAACGGGCCTGCAAAAATTCCAGTTACATTAAGTGACCTTGGCTTTACTAAATCAGTAAACGTGCGTGACCTATGGTTACATAAAGACCTTGGAAAATTTACAGGTGAATTTGCAGCGGAAGTGCCTTGCCATGGTGGGCGATTATTTCGGCTAAGTGCTTCAAAATAGTTTTTTCATTGGATATTTTATATTAATTATATTTAATAAATAAAGCTTATAATTAGTTTAAAATCAGTTATTTATAACCATAAAATTATCAACAAAAAAGATAATTGCTTGCAAGAAAAACACACTATAGAATTTATTTTTTAAAATCTAATGCATGAATAAAATTAGCCCAGTATTTTTATGGATGATGCTTGTTATTACAACTGGCAATGCACAATCGTACCAAAAAACTAGCTCTGGAATCACTGCTACCGTCGGCACCAATAAAGTGGAATTACAGTTTTTTACGCCTTCAATTGTTCGGGTGCTTAAATCGCCAAGCGACAAACCCTTTACAAAAAAAAGCCTGTCTGTCATTGCAACGCCACAAACAGTTGCATTTACAGTCAACCAAAAAGGAGATGTTGTTAACGTTAAAAGCGATAAAATGAATGTTATCTTGAACTTGAAATCAGGTGATATTTCTTACACTACCAATAAAGGCGAACCATTGTTGCACGAACAACCGAACGGCGCAAACTTTACCCCATTTGATGATGCAGGCAGCAATACATTTAAAATAGCCCAATCATTTACGCTAGATAAAGATGAGGCCATTTACGGCTTGGGCCAGCAACAGCGGGGCAAATTATCACTGCGAAACGCAAGGATAAATATGGTACAAGGCAACACCGATGACTATGTTCCTTTTATGGTATCCACAAAGGGCTACGGCCTGTTTTGGGATAATTATTCACCCACGGTTTTTGAGGATAAACCTGATAGCACAACCTTTAAATCGGATGTGGGCGATTGCGTCGACTACTATTTTATGGTTGGCGGCAACATTGATGGCTCCATTGCCGGCATGCGGACACTTACTGGGCAAGCGCCATTATTCCCGTTGTGGACGTTCGGTTATTGGCAAAGTAAGGAACGTTATAAAAGCCAAAATGAACTGGTGGGCGTTGTAAAAAAATATCGTGAACTGGGCGTACCGCTGGATGGCATTATACAAGATTGGCAATATTGGGGCAATAATTATCTGTGGAATGCCATGGAATTCTTGAACCCCGAATATCCAAATCCTAAAAAAATGGTAGACGATATTCATGGCATGAATGCGCACCTTATCATTTCTATTTGGAATTCTTTTGGCCCGGAAACAAAGCAATTCCGTGAAATGCAACCGAAAAACATGCTGCTCAACTTTGGCACTTGGCCACAATCGGGCGTGGAAACCTGGCCGCCCAATCGTGACTATCCATCTGGTGTACAACCTTATGATGCTTACAATCCTGAAGCACGTGATATTTACTGGCGACACCTCAATAAAGGACTTTTTTCTTATGGAATTGACGGCTGGTGGATGGATTCATCGGAACCTGACCACTTGGATTTTAAACCTTCCGATTTCAACCTAAAAACCTACCTTGGCTCCTTCCGCAAGGTGCGCAACGCATTTCCGTTGATGGCAGTAGGTGGCGTGTCTGAACATCAACGGGCTGCAAGTTCGGATAAACGCATATTCATTCTTACCCGTTCAGCCTTTGCTGGGCAACAGCGTTATCGGTGCCAATACCTGGTCTGGCGATGTCAATTCTTCTTGGCAATCGTTGCGCAACCAGATACCTGCTGGCCTCAACTTTTCCATGAGCGCCATACCTTATTGGAACAGTGATATTGGGGGCTTTTTTGCCAATGCATATAATAGAGGTTGGAGCGAAGGTGCTAAAAATCCGTCGTTTCAAGAGCTGTATGTTCGTTGGTTACAATTTGGCGCATTCACGCCTATGATGCGTTCGCATGGAACAGACATCCCCCGGGAAATATATAATTATGGCAAAAAAGGGGAGCCCATTTACGATGCTATTGCGAAAATGATCAACCTGCGTTACTCACTTTTGCCTTACATCTATTCCACAGCATGGTCGGTAACCCACGACCAGTCTACTTTTATGCGTGCATTGGTGATGGATTTTAAGGATAAAAAAGTGGTGGATATGAACAACGAATATCTTTTTGGTAAATCAATTTTGGTAGCGCCGATTGTAAATGCACAATATACCCCGGAAACAATTTTAAGGGCAAACGCTGAAACAGGTTGGGATAAAAAAGAGGCGGACAACGAGAAACAACGTCAATCGGTAAATTTTACGGAAGCAAAATCTACCAAAGTTTACCTACCTGAAGGAACCGCTTGGTTCGATTTCTGGACGAACGAAAAAATCAATGGCGGCCAAGAAATTGTAAAAACAACGTCTATTGATGAAATTCCTTTGTACATAAAGTCAGGAAGTATTATTCCTTTTGGGCCACAAGTACAATATGCCACGGAAAAGAAATGGGACAATCTTGAAATAAAAATATACCCAGGTGCCAATGGCAAATTTGAGTTGTACGAAGATGAGAACGACAACTATAATTATGAAAAAGGTGCGTATTCCACCATTACTTTTAATTGGGATGATAAAAAGAAAACGTTGACCATTGGTGATAGAAAAGGAAGTTTTCCAGGCATGTTGACGGATAGAACCTTTCAAATAACGGTCGTTGGCGATAACAAAGCAAATAGTACCACTCCTACCAAAACCATTAGCTACAACGGGAAACAACTAGCAGTTAAATTGTAATAAATATGAAATCAACGATTGTATGCATTTTATTAGGTTGTTTGATGGTATCTGCTGCATTGTCACAAACTACTACGGTGCAGTCGCCCAATCAAAAAATCGTTGTTTCCTTGTTCAACGAAAATAATTCCAAGGTTGGCGCTTGGTACTTAAAAGCCGATTACATCAACGATGGAAAAACTTCCGAAGTAATCCCAAGAATTGATTTGGGATTATCAAGAAGCGACCAAGACTTTGCCAAAGAAATGAAATTTCTAAAAACTACAAAACCGCTTTTAATTACCGACCAATACACCGCTTTACATGGTAAAAAATCAATTTGTAGCAATTCGGCCAATGAAGTAACAGTTTCATTTGAGAACCCATCCACGGCAAAACTGAACATTATCATCAGGGCTTATAATGATGGGTTTGTTTTCAGGTACGAGTTTCCAGAAAAAGAAGGTTCGTTTGTGATGAAGGATGAATTGACAGCTTACAATATCCAAAAAGAAACGGTACGGTGGATGGAAAAATGGAACACCGCAAACGAAGTGCTTTACACACAAATGAGCGATGCAACCGTTCAAAAGCAGGAATGGTGCTATCCGGCTTTGTTCAGGTTAAAAGATAGTACTTGCTGGTACTTGGTTCACGAGGCTGACTTGACCCAAACGTACTGCGGCACAAAATTGAGCAACAACATTGATGAATCAAAATACAAACTTACCTTCCCTAATCCACGTGATGGCCGCGGCATGGGCGAATCAACACCTACTATTTCACTCCCATGGAAATCGCCGTGGCGGGTTGTGATAATGGGCAGCCTTGCTGATATTGTGACGTCAACCTTGGTGGATGACGTCTCCGCTCCTTCCGTTGTAAAAAGTACGGGTTGGATAAAGCCAGGGTTGGTTTCTTGGAATTATTGGTCGAACAACCACGGCACCAAAGATTATAAAATTGTTACGGACTTTGCTGATTTGGCTGCCGAAATGAATTGGCCATACACATTATTGGATTGGGAATGGGATGGCATGACCAACGGCGGAAACGTGGAAGATGCTGCGAAATACATTTTATCAAAAGGCGTAAAACCGTTGATTTGGTACAATTCGGGTGGCAATCATACATACGTTACGTCCACGCCAAAAGATAGGATGCTAACCCACGAAAACCGGGTGGCAGAATTTGCCAAGCTAAAAAAGATGGGTTTTGTTGGGGTTAAAATAGATTTTTTTGAAAGTGAAAAGCAGGATATGATTAAGTATTATCTTGATATTTTGGCGGATGCGGCCCAGTTTGAAATAATGGTTTATTTCCATGGTTGCTTGGTGCCAAGGGGATGGTCAAGGACTTATCCAAACCTGATGACTTACGAAGCGGTTCGGGGTGCCGAATGGTATAACAATGGCCCAGAATTTTCAGCCACTGCACCGGAACACAACACCATTTTACCTTTCACTCGCAATGTAGTTGGGCCAATGGATTACACGCCTGTCACCTTTACCAACTCTCAGTTTCCGCATCTTACCTCTTACGGACATGAACTGGCTTTGAGCGTAATTTTCGAATCCGGCCTACAACATTTTGCCGACCGTCCCGAGGGTTATTATGCTTTGCCAGATGCCGCCAAAACATTCCTGAAAGAAGTACCCAATGCTTGGGACGAAACCAAATTGTTGGATGGTTATCCGGGCAAGGATATTGTGTTGGCTAGACGAAAAGGAAACGCATGGTTTATAGGTGGCATTAATGCGGAGTTGAAAGAAAAAAGAAGAACTATAAAATTTGATTTTTTGCCGGATGGCACAAAATATAAACTGACACTGATTGCGGATGGTAAACACGACAAAGATTTTTCGACACAATATTTAGTGGTAGATAAAACCAGCGCCGTTGAGGTAAGATTGCTTCGCCGAGGCGGTTTTGCAGCATCATTGGTTCCTATACAATAATCACCCCTAATTAAATTAATATGAGAAAAAGCATTACGTTGATTATTCTATTATTACCCATGGTTTTGTTTGCCCAAACATATCAAAAATATACCTTGCAAAAAGACCGTTTATCTATCCAGCTTTCCGAAGGAATATTGGACATTATTCCACTTTCAGATAAAGCAATTAACATAAAATGGGAAAAAGATGGGATGAAGGAAGAACGGGAATTTGTATTTGTTGATAAACAGCCAGTACCAGCATTTAAATTTAGTGAGACTCCACAAAAGCTAAAAATAAATACTAAATCTGTAATTGTTACATTTGACAAACAAAAAAATGTAATCGATTACATGGATATGAACGGCAAAATCTTTTTGAGCGAAAAGGCAGGCAGCAGGAAACTCACATCCAGTTCTGTGATGGGGCAGCCCTGTTTTGTGGCCGAACAAAGTTTTGATTCTCCTGCGGATGAATATCTTTTTGGTTTGGGCCAGTTTCAAGATGGGCATTATAACCTACGAAACATTACCCGTAAACTAACGCAGGTAAATACGCAAATTGCCATTCCTTTTTTATATTCCAGCAAAGGCTATGGTATTCTTTGGCATCAATATGGGCTTACAGAATTCAACCCCGCAGACAACTTAATAACACTTGCAAAAAAAGATACCGCTTCCGGCGAAAAAGGCGATGTGGAAGTTACCACCACTGCAGGCACGCAACGGGTATCCCGCCAACAAGCCATGTATACGGGAATTTTCAAGGTTGAAAAAGAAGGCGATTATACCATGATGCTAGATTTAGGAAACATGGAAAGTCGCCACCTGCTGGTGATTGACGGCAAGGCTTATATCGACCAATCGAACCAATGGCTTCCTCCCGCCGCAAGCGCCCTTATCCATTTGCCGGCTGGCGAGCATAAAGTGCAGGTGGTTTGCAAAGCTTCCAATACCCCAAAGCTCTCTTGGAAAGCTGCCGGCAACGAGACCACTTTCCGTTCCGTTAATGCAAAATCATTAGACTACACCGTATTTTATGGCAAGGATGCGGATGAAGTAATTGCCAACTATCGAAATCTCTCGGGCAATGTGCCGATGCTGCCATTATGGGCCTATGGTTTTTGGCAGTGCCGCGAACGGTATACTTCGGGAACCCATTTGGTGCAAACCATACAAGAATTCAGGAAAAGAAATCTTCCGGTGGATGTAATTGTGCAAGATTGGCAATATTGGGGTAAATACGGCTGGGGCGTTCCAAAATTTGATGAGGCCAATTACCCAAATCCCGACCAGTTTATTAAACAGCTGCATGATTTAAAGGCACACTTTTCTGTTTCTGTTTGGGAGAACCTTGACAAAAAATCAGAGGTTGCCAAAGATTATATCTCAAAAAACCTATACATACCAAACAGCCCTTGGATTGATATTTATAACCCCGAAACACAAAAAACACACTGGAACGCCTTGAACAAAAACCTGTTCAGTTATGGGGTTGATTCGTGGTGGATGGATGCAACCGAACCGGAAAACGATGCGCTTGCTGGCAAACAAACCTTTTTTGGATTGGGCGATTTTTACCGCCTCACCTATCCCCTATTTGTTAGCAAAGCAGTGTACGATGGCCAACGAAGCACCGACCCTACAAAAAGGGTGGCCATACTTACCCGTTCGGCCTTTGCTGGTCAGCAACGTTATGGCACCATTAACTGGAGCGGCGATATTGGCTGGAGTTGGGACACTTACAAAAGGCAAATTGTGGCTGGGTTAAATTACAACTTAACGGGAATGCCATACTGGACAACCGACATTGGCGGTTTTTTCCGCCCTGGCCGTGGCCAGTACACGGATGTGAATTACCACGATTTGCTCACCCGTTGGTTCCAGTGGGGAACATTCAGTCCCATATTCCGCATCCATGG
>CAWJTH010000157.1:0-9503 GCA_963845495.1 uncultured Chitinophagaceae bacterium | reverse complement strand
TTATCTACTTGGTTCGGTTGGTCTTGCTAACTTACAATTTTTGCAACATTGGCATCGGTGGTGTTTGCACCGCCGTTAAACAAAGGGCTTGCAGCATACAACAACAATCTTGATTTTAGGCCCATGCAAGTGCCTTTTGTAACACGTCCATAATCAATAGCGTCCCAACCATCCGGCAAAGAAGTAGCCGTTGGCGAAGGCAACAATTGCGCTGCCGCATCCAATTCATTCGATAAATAAGTTACCAGACTATCAAAGTTGGACCGCGGCACATTTACGTTGGCTTCAATGTCGTACACATTATCACCCACATTCGGTACGCCGCCATAAACAATCAACAATTGCATGTAATACCAAGCTCGTAAACACCTTGCTTCGCCCCGCATCCTCGATTTCCTAAACTCGGACAAAGGAGTATTTGACATTTGCTGCAACAACAGATTACACCTGCGTATGTTGGTGTACGGCACGGTCCAATAATCGGCCAAAGTAGGCGTAGTGGTACCATAATTGGTGGGCGAAACAGTTCCGTTGTACAAAATAACATCAGGCCTACTTGTGCCGCTTAATGAATATTCAGCATCGTCAGTAGAATGTTCCGTATTGCCGTGGGTGTCCCAACGCTGTTTGTTGAACACAAAGCCAATATCGCCGTAAATGCCGCCTAAAAATTGGATAGTTCGCAAACTGTCGGAAAATGTTTGTGTTACATCAAGTGCCGAGGTTTGGTTATCCAGCAATCCTTTTTTTGAACAAGACGCAAGCGCTGCGCAGATACCTATTATGATCAAATATTTTTTCATTGTTTTTAATTTATTTTCTCGTTAAAAGCTGGCGGTTTTGGTTAAAACGTGGCGCTAATGCCAAAGTTGAACACCCGTTGTGGTGGGTATGCAACACGGGAAGTACCGGATGTAATTTCTGGATCAAACTGGTAGCGTTTGTCCAATGCTGTCCAAGTGAATAAATCGTAACCGTTGGTATAAATCTTGATATCCTTCATTTTCAATGATTTGATCCAAGATTTTGGAAGCGTGTAACCAATTTCTGCTGTTTTCAAACGGATATAATTGCCGGAAATCAACCAAAAGGTAGAAGGATTGGAGCCTGGGTCGCTGATGCCTGGTGTAAACGTTAGCAATGGGAATTTCGCATTGTCGCCTGTGGTTGGCGTCCACGAATTTTGGTGAACCGAAGTAAGGTTGGAACTGAACGCCCTAATAGCTTCGGCAGCGCCGCTTACATTAAAATTCATCGATCCTTGGAAAAACACACCAACATTGAAACCTTTGTAATTAACAGATAATTGCAACCCGGCAGTTGTATTCGGAATATTTGGATAACCTTGTACTTTTTGATCGTACCCGTCGATAACGCCATCGCCGTTCAAATCAGCGTATTTTAAATCGCCGGGACGGACAACTTGGTTTGGCTTAGCACTTTTTGCGATGTCGGCGCTGTCTTTGTAAAAACCTACGAAAGAATATACCAGTTGCGATCCGATACTATGGCCAGTATAAGATTGCCAAGGATATTTTGGCCTTGGCTCGTTTTGATAGATGATGGTGTTTTTGGCATACGAGTAAGTACCTCTTACAGAAAAGCTAAGGTTTTTATTGATCGCTTTGGAGTAGTTTACTTCAACTTCGATGCCCTTGTTATTTACCCTTCCTAAGTTTACCGGCGGCAAACCTTGGCCAAATACGGCAGAAACCGAATTACTGCGGGAAGTAAGGATATCATAACGGTTGTTGTTGAAATAATCAATGGTAGCGGTTACTGCATTTTTGAACATGGCTATGTCAAGGCCAATGTCTAACTTGTTTTCCTTTTCCCAGCCTACGCTTGGGTTGCCCAATGTTCCTTCATAAATAGCGCTGCTTCCATTGGCACTCGGGTTACCAAAATAATTGACGTTGGTAGTTGTAGAATATGTTTGTTGGTAATAATATGCGAAGTTGGTACCTATTTTATCGTTACCTACCAACCCATAAGAGCCACGCAATTTCAACCTGTCAACAAACTTTACGTTCTTCTTAAAAAACGACTCTTCCGAAATATTCCATCCCGCTGAAGCGGCAGGAAAAAACCCGTAACGGTGGGCAGCAGAGAACCTGTCGGAACCGTTATAAGCACCATCAAATTCAAATAAATATTTTTGGCGGTAATCGTATCCAACCCTTGCAGTTGTTCCTAACAAATTACTGGGTATAAAATCGTAAGTGCCGCTGGTGCTGTAACGTGTTACCGTATTTTGGTTGTACAGCACAAGGCCATACACATGATGTTTATTAATAAAAGTACGATCGTACGTAATAAATGCCTGTGCAGTTAATGTGCGGGCAGTAGCACCAGAATTGGCTGAACGGATCAACCTGCGCACCCGATAGATATTTGAGCTGCGTGGGGCGTAAGTGCCGCTGGTTGGATCGTATATGAAGGATGGAAAATCGCCGCCGCTCATACTAACCGTGTTGTTTGAATTGGCTGACCCTGAAGATGGATCACCAAAACTGCTGGCATAAGACAATGTACCTTTTAAAGCAAGCCCTTTGGTCAAGAAATCCAGTTTTTGGTTAGCAGTTGCCACCAAGTTCATATTATTTTCGAACGTGCGGGTATAACCCAAATAGGTAAGCCTGCCGATTACATTGTTTACATCGTAGGAAGTGCCGCCTGTGCCGGGGCTTTTTGCCCAGTTGCTGTAGCCAAAAGTTCCGTTGGGATTATAAATTGGGTAAGCAAACGGCGCAAGCGTAAAAAAACTGCTATAATCGTAAAATAGATCATTGTAACCAAATGGACTGCCCACTTGCGGTGTGTTGATGATGCCAACATTGCCATACAAATCCAAGTGAAAATCAGTGGTGCTGGTCACTTTTATGTCAAGGTTAGAGCGGTAATTGTAGCGTTGGTTGTAATAATTATTGTTGATACCAACTTGGCTGCTAAAATCTTTTACCATCCCATCTTGATACAAATATCCCCCCGAAATAAAATATTTTACTTTTTCTGTACCGCCTTGAATATCTACGTTACCACGGTATTGTTGGCTGAATTTTTTGAATAAATTAGTGCGCCAATCAACATCGGGGTGACCGTACGGATCAGAATGATCTTTGTACTTTTGAAGATCATCGGCAGAAAAATAAGGCGCAAGACCATCATTTTTGTCTGCTTGATCATACAAAGTAGCTGTTTCGTATGAATTTAAGTAGTGTGGTATTACTGTGGGCTGCTGCATGCCCAGTTCAGTGCGGGCAGATATTTGTGGCGGCCCAATTTTACCGCGGCGGGTGGTAACTACCAAAACGCCGTTTGCGCCCCTAACACCATACACGGCAGTGGTAGATGCATCCTTTAAAATGCTTAGCGTTTCAATTTCATTTGGATCTATGCGTGCAAACTGATCGTAGTTAAACTCGATATCATCTACAATAATCAATGGCGTGGTGCTGCCTGTATTGTATGAGCTAACACCCCTAATAAAAAAGTTAGCGCCATCAGCACCCGGTCGTCCCGAGGTTTGCTGGGAATAAAAACCAGGTAAACGGCCGGCAAGTGTATTTTGTACGCTGGCCGATGGGTTTTGTCTTAATTCAGCACCCGAAACGCTACTTACCGCACCGGTTGAAGTCAGCTTTTTTTGGCGGCCGTAACCTACCACTACCACATCATCGGTATTATCGGCCTTTGAGGAAAGTAAGCGAACGGTTAGATCGGCATTAGCATTTACCGCTATCTCCCTTGAAACATAATTTACAGAAGACACCACCAACCGGTTGCTGTTTCCTTTTAGCGCCAAAGTAAAACGGCCCGAGCCATCCGCTGATGTTCCATTGTTGGGAACGCCTTTTTCAGTAATTGTTGCGCCGACAATTGCTTGGCCGCTACTATCTACCACACGCCCTGTTACTTTTTTGGTTTGCGCTTGGGCATAAGCAATGCCCATTATTTGCAAGATGAATAAAAAATATATGATTTTTTTCATAAAAGAATTTGTTTTTGGCATAATTGAATTAGGATAATTACCATCCTTCGTTTTGGATCAACTGTTGGTTTTTAAGCATCTCATCGTACGGAATAGGCATGTGGTACATTTTGTTGGTAAATACCGGCGTTAACACAGGCACGGTTTGGTAACTAAGCGTTGTGCCGTTGTTGGTAATGCTTATCCCGTTTAAAGTTGTACCCAACACCTGGTCGGCAATTTTCCAACGGCGGATGTCCCAAAAGCGATGCTCTTCAAAAGCCAGTTCAATACGCCTTTCGTTTTGGATAAGCGTACGCATTTCAGTTTGTGTAATCCCTGCCTTTATACCGTAGCGACCATCGGTGCCTGCAGTAATACCTGCCCTTGTTCTTAACCTAATTATTTGCGTTACGGCATTGGCGGTTTGGCCGGTTTCGTTCAATGCCTCCGCGTAGTTCAAGATTATTTCAGCATAGCGGAAGTAACAGAAATTGTGGCTTTGGTTCGAAAAAGCTGTGCTGGTAGTAAAATTTCCCAAAAACTTGCGCAGGTAATAACCCGTTCTTGTTTGCACCGGTGCAATGCCTATATTATTCGGCTTGTCTAAACCACCTTGGTAGGTTTGAACATTGCGGTTTAACCAAGCCAAACCATTGTAAAATACGGTTGCCGCCAGCCTAGGATCGCGGTTTGCATACGGGTTTGTGGAATCGTAACCCGTTGTATTGGTGGTTGATTTTACGTCATCAGTAATATAACCACCTTTTATAGTTGGGAAAGCGTTTACAAAGTTTTGAGTTGGGCTAGTAAGGCCTTGGCTTCTAACGTTTGCAACAACATAGCCGACAGGCGACTGTGTTCCTTCAAGCGTATAATTAAGCGCAGCTTGTTTGGCAAAGATGATTTCGGTACTTTTTCTGGTTGTAAATATGGAAGCAAACGCTGTTGGCGTGCCAGAGCTAACTAATGTATAGTAACCAAGTGCGGTAAACTCATTATAGGCATCTATTACTTTTTGCCAACGGGTTGGGTCGGCGGTTGGATAACCTGTCAATGCTTTTTTTATATGGATCGGTTTCAACCCCGCCCCCATTAAACAATGGACTGGCGGCGTATAACAACACCCGGCATTTTAGTGCAACGGCGGCTCCTTTTGATGCACGCCCCCATTCAGCATCAGATGTTGGGTCGGGCCTTAAACTATCCCTTACCGCAGTGCATTCGTTTACAATATAATCAACGGTTTGTGCGTATGTGGCCCTTGGCTTTTGGATGTTATCGGTTAAGGTTAAAAGTGTATCGCCCAACAATGGCACGCCACCATATCTTTTCAATAATTCCCAATAAAAGAATGCACGCAGAAACCTGGCTTCGGCTTTCCAATATTGTTTGGTTAAGGCTGCAACTGGTACTTGAGCAATATTTTGCATAAAAATATTGCAGCGGCGTATGCCATAATAACTGTTGGCCCAATATGGATCGGGGTTATATGTAAGACTTACGGTGCCTGTCAAATATCTTTCAACAAGGGTATTATATCTTGATGGAACCGCATCTCCAGCAGCATCATCTAAAAAATCATTATCAACCCTATTAAAACCTTCGGGCAATAAGACGTAAATATTGTTTAGATCGTAAGATGCTACAATTCCATTCTGGTCAAGCGTATCAAACACCAGTGCGGAGGTGTACCAATCTTTTGGTTCAGTTTCATATTTTCTGCAGGAAGGCATTACGATGGCCATAAAACCTGCAAGCATTAATAAATAAAGTATTTTTTTCATATTGAGAATAGCTTAGAATTTAACGTTTAGGCCAAAGTTGTAAAGTCGTTGAATGGGGTAACCGCCAGTGAAAGATTCTGGATCCCTACCATCAAGCGAAGAAGATGACGAGGTAAGCAGGTTAAAGCCGTTAATAAATATGCGGACTTGTTCAAGTTTTATCTTGCCGATCAGTGATTTTGGTAAAGAATACCCGATCTCGGCATTTTTTAGGCGGATGAAGTTGCCATTGCGCATCCAATAAGATGAAACCGCATAGTTATTGGTATTTGTTCCATAACTTAACCTTGGGTAAGTGGCATTTGCAGCGTTGGTAGGCGTCCAACGGTTTAATGCGTTTGTATACGCTTGACCGGTTCCGTTGGTTTGGTACGACCAATAGCTAGGGCCGCTTAAATAAATGTTGTTGTTGGCCACACCTTGTATTAAAGCACTGATATCGAACCCCTTGTAACTCATGCCTAGCGTCATGCCGTAAAACAATAGTGGTTTGGTTGTGCCGATAACCGTTTGGTCGTTTTGGTCTATTACACCGTCGCCATTTAAATCTTTGTATTTCACATCACCCGGTTGGGCTTTGTAGCCAACGGTTGTAGCACTGCTGTTTATTTCGGCCTGGGTTTGGAAAAGCCCTTGTGAAACATAGCCCAGTATTTGTCCAACGGGTTGGCCTGTTTGGTACATCCATGGATAAGGCCTACTTGTTTCCCCAAAATACAACCATTTGCTGCCAACGGTAGAGGCATTTACCGAGATAAAATATTGAACCTTTTTAAAACTTTGCTGCCAGTTCAGTTGCCCTTCCCAACCTGTGTAACGGTTTTGGCCGATGTTTTCGTAAGGATAATCTTGACCGAGGATGGTGCTGTTGGTTGCACGTTGCATCAATAAGTCGTAATATTTGTTCCTGAAATATTCAACCTTAAAACCTAAATGGCTTTTTAATACGGCGCCATCGAATCCGATATTTAATTTGTTGGCTTTTTCGAAGGTGATGTTTTTGTTGGCAAGTGTGTTTTCGCCAAGCGTGGTAACCGAGCCGGCGCTGGTCCCTAAATAATAGGCAGGACCATCAGCATAACGTTGGTAGTAAGTAAAATAGCCTGGATTATCCCATCCTGTTTTTCCATAAGAACCGTACAATTTTAAGCGTGATAACCAGTTTTGGTTCTTCAAAAAGCTTTCTTGTTCCACATTCCAGCCCAAACCTACAGATGGAAAAAAGCCAAGTTTGGTTCTTCCATTGTCGGGATATCTGTTGGAACCATTCCATCCAAAAGCACCTTCAATAATATATTTTTCTTTGTAATTATATGATATTCTGCCAGATGTGCCCATTATGGTATAAGGCAAATCGGTAGCTAACGTAGAACCACCAGGACCATTGGACGTGTTATCGCGGTTGGCAAGCAACAGCACATTTATGCCATGAACCTTATTAAAAGTATGGTCGTAACCAAGACTTACTTCTTCATAATCGTTCCGGCCTTGAAAATCGATACCGTTGGTGTTGGCCTGTGTTCCGTTGGTGCCGTATTGGGCATAACTACTTCCCGCTTGCTGGAATACTGCAAAAGATTTTGCCCGATAAATGGTTTCTGATAAAGTAGCATAATAAGCAGTTTTAGCTTGTATCCACAAACCTGGCGTAATATCATCCATCGTACGTTTCAGGTAAATGTTTACCAACACATCCCTTTTATAATTTTGCAAATAACCGGAGCCGATTGTTTGCGCTAACAAATTGTTTTGGTACAATTGCGATCCACCGTACGAACCGTTTGCATTTAATAGCGGATAAGCGTTTGCCGGTGTACTTAGCAAGTTCGAAATAATAGTACTGGTTGTGGCGCCAGGTTGGTTTCCGCTTAAAATGCGGCCCAGCAAATTGATACCAGCACTTAATTTGCTATTGATATTGATATCTACATTGGAACGAATAACATAGCTGGCGAAATTGTTGTTGGTGTTGTAGTTGTTACTATCAACCGTTTTAAAAAAACCAGACTGACTAACGTTTTCAAGCGATACAAAATACCTAGCAAAACGGTTTCCGCCCGATGCACTTAATGTGTAACGGTTAAATAAGGAAGATTTTTTAGTGATCTGATCCATGTAATTCACATCAGGGTAATTGTATGGATCTGAATGGGTTTGATAAGCTTGCAAGGCGGTAGAAGTGTAATAAGAACCTGAAAAAGTACTATCTACGCCATCGTTTCGAAGGCTTCGTTGTGCAAGCGGGCATAGTCGTAAGCATTCAATGTTTTGGGGAAACCTATTGCTTGCTGCACGGCAGTTTGAGCCGTAAACGAAAAACGTTGTTGCCCTTCCTTACCTTTTTTTGTGGTAACAATGATTGCGCCGTGGGAACCGCGTACACCCAACATAGCCGTGCCAATAGCGTCTTTCTGAACTGTGATGGATTCAATTTCTTCAAGATCAAAATAGTAAAGACTGGGAACTACTACACCATCAACTACAACCAACGGCGTTTGGCCCCGCAACGTAAAAGAAGCCGCATCAGCACCCGGCAAACCAGTTGATTGAAGCGTGTACAAACCTGCTAAGCGACCGGTTACGGCATTTGTAAAGCTGGTAACAGGCGATTTTACAATATCGGGTGAATAAATAGCTGCATTCGATGATACATCCAAAGCGGCTGGTACTGTGGTATAAATCCGTTGTACCGATGGCATTTGCAAAACGGTTACTTCATCAAGTGCAGTTAGTTCTATTGCTACAGGTGGTGTTTCCAAAACAATATAAATCATTGTTTTGTAGCCACTTGCAGTAATTTTTAAACTATCGCCTGTGGCTGCTTTAATAGTAAAGCTACCATCTTGCGTGCTGGTTGCCGTTAGCAATTTGTTTACGTTTTGAATACTTGCGCCTGCAACCGCCTTATTGGAAGCCGAATTTAATTTAGTTGTAAAATCTTTTACAGCCTGTGCATTTGCAGAAAACCCAACCGCAAAAAAGGCTACAAATAAAAAGATTTTAAATAACACGCTTCGCAAAAGGAAGCCACTTCTGGGCCGTAGTTCCTGTTTCATAGGCAGATTAGTTTTCATAAATTATAGAATTGATTAGTTTACTCGAGAGATAAAGTTGTTCGATGTTTTAAATCAGACCCTTAATGCAAACTATTATAATTGTCTAATTGACAGTTTTTAGCAATTGCTGTACGGATTTTGACTTCTTTAATGTTTCGTTATTAAAACACTCACTAGTGATATCTGAACTATCATTTTTACAAATGCTTGTTCAAATACGCCAACTTATGTTTTAACGGGTCGTTCCTTTTGGTGGTAAAAAGATGGAAACGTACCAGCCATTGTTTGCGCATGGTAACGGAGGATGGCAATTTTTCGATTTAGTTTCATTTTCATAGCAAGTTTAGTTTTTACCGCAATTGATTCTTTTTAAACTCAATGCAGCAAGCCTCTGCGCAATTCCAATCAAATTGTGACGGTAAGTTTTTCATTATGGCAATCATTAGAATTACAGCAATCTTGATTCAGGCAAATAGTTTGTTTTTGGCCAACAAAATCTTTTTGTTAAATCTGATGTAAAAATAGATAGCTTATTTCCTTGCGACAGAGGGGGTAATTCTTAAAAAATGGGGTATAAATTGATAATCTTACCCGCGTTTAGCCGCTAATGCCCGTTAAATGGACAATAAATCAAAAAAAAATTGTAATTCTGCAGCATATGAATGAATGAATAAATACATACAACATAAC
>CAWJTH010000156.1:0-21979 GCA_963845495.1 uncultured Chitinophagaceae bacterium | reverse complement strand
GGTGCCGCCCGTGCTGAGGTTGGCGGTAGGTTTTAACATTACCCGTTCGTCCAACGCTGGAATGGTTTCCAAAGTATAACCCACTTCGTCCAGCATTTTTTGTGTGAATTGATCGATGGTGATTTGTGTGAGCACTTTTTCATGGCCAAAACCACGTCTTGGGTCTTTGTTCGTTTCCTCAATCAACCATTGGATTGTATTCAGTCCATCGCCTACCACGCTGGCGGGCGTACGCAAAGCGGCGCAAATAAATTTATAATTGATCACCAAAATCCTAAAATCAAAACCAGTGATAAACCGCTCCACAATTGTGCTGCGGCCATATTTTTGGGCCGCTTCAAAAGCAGTCAAAGCCTGTTGCCAAGTGGTAATATTAGTGGTATTGCCCTTGCCGTGGTTACCGTCGATTGGTTTTATCACCAGCGGATAACCAAATTTTCCAACCGCTTCTTGCAAGCCTTCCACGCTGCGAACCGTCACACCTTTTGGTACGGGTATTTCGGCCGCGTCCAATAAGTTTTTGGTTTCTTCTTTATCGCAGGCAATGTCCACCGCAATATTGCCTGTGGTACTGGCAATGGTTGCGCGGATCCTTTTTTGGTGAACGCCATAACCCAATTGCACCAAACTGGCTTTGTTCAACCGGATGTATGGGATGCCACGTTTGGCGGCTTCATCCACAATGCAGCCGGTGCTTGGGCCAAGCCGGGTATCTTCCCGGATCTCCCGCAGCTCTTGAATGTCCGGCGTCAAATCGTAATCCGTTTCGTCAATCAACGCCTGACAAATACGTGTTGCGGCTTTGGCGGCATAAACGCCCGCATCTTCTTCCATGTAGCTGAACACTACAAAATATTCGCCGGCCTTGCCCGTGCCACGGGTACGGCCAAAACCCGTATCCATGCCGGCCAGTGTTTGCAATTCCAGCGCAATATGTTCAATTACATGGCCCATCCACGTGCCTTCATCCACCCGCATAAAAAAACCACCGTCCACGCCCTCGCTGCAGCGGTGCTCGTACAATGTTGGCATCAGCGCTTGCAACCGCTCCCGAAAACCAGGGATAGTATTGGTGGGTCGATTCTCCATTTCTTCCAGATCCAACCGCATCTGTATCAATTTGGTGCGGCGGATGCTCCAATAATTTGGGCCGCGAAGTATTTTTATTTCGATGATTTTCATGGTAGACGCTTTGTGCTTAAAAATAAGGAGGATTGGGGAGAAATGGGATTTTGGTTGGAAAGTTTGTTTTTATTAAAAACCAAGACTAATTTTTTAAACGCATTTTTTACATAATATCAAAATAGATTATAATTGCCAAACATAAAAAACTACCTAAAATATGATGATTAAGGAAGCGTTATTGAAAAGTTTGGAAGAAATAAAAAAGCCATCGACTTCAATTGAAATATGCAGTCATATTTTGGAAAATAAATCTTTTGATTTTAGTGGCAAAACTCCAGCAGCAACCGTGTCAGCACAATTAGGGGATTTTGTAAGGCAAGGAGATTCAAGGGTAAAAGAATAAAAATCGCTGGTGGGGTGTATTCTTATTACCTAACAAAATATGAAGAATCTATAACCTCAGAATTAATTACCGAACAAAACAATAATGATAAAAACAGTAAATTTGAAAAAACAAAAACATACAAGGAAAGAGACTTACACAAGCTTTTAAGTAGCTATTTAAAAAATATTTCCATTTATTCTAAAACTATTTTTCAAGTTTACTGTTTTTATCATTATTGTTTTGTTCGGTAATTAATTCTGAGGTTATAGATTCTTCATATTTTGTTAGGTAATAAGAATACACCCCACCAGCGATTTTTATTCTTTTTACCCTTGAATCTCCTTGCCTTACAAAATCCCCTAATTGTGCTGACACGGTTGCTGCTGGAGTTTTGCCACTAAAATCAAAAGATTTATTTTCCAAAATATGACTGCATATTTCAATTGAAGTCGATGGCTTTTTTATTTCTTCCAAACTTTTCAATAACGCTTCCTTAATCATCATATTTTAGGTAGTTTTTTATGTTTGGCAATTATAATCTATTTTGATATTATGTAAAAAATGCGTTTAAAAAATTAGTCTTGGTTTTTAATAAAAACAAACTTTCCAACCAAAATCCCATTTCTCCCCAATCCTCCTTATTTTTAAGCACAAAGCGTCTACCATGAAAATCATCGAAATAAAAATACTTCGCGGCCCAAATTATTGGAGCATCCGCCGCACCAAATTGATACAGATGCGGTTGGATCTGGAAGAAATGGAGAATCGACCCACCAATACTATCCCTGGTTTTCGGGAGCGGTTGCAAGCGCTGATGCCAACTTTGTACGAGCACCGCTGCAGCGAGGGCGTGGACGGTGGTTTTTTTATGCGGGTGGATGAAGGCACGTGGATGGGCCATGTAATTGAACATATTGCGCTGGAATTGCAAACGCTGGCCGGCATGGATACGGGTTTTGGCCGTACCCGCGGCACGGGCAAGGCCGGCGAATATTTTGTAGTGTTCAGCTACATGGAAGAAGATGCGGGCGTTTATGCCGCCAAAGCCGCAACACGTATTTGTCAGGCGTTGATTGACGAAACGGATTACGATTTGACGCCGGACATTCAAGAGCTGCGGGAGATCCGGGAAGATACCCGGCTTGGCCCAAGCACCGGCTGCATTGTGGATGAAGCCGCCAAACGTGGCATCCCATACATCCGGTTGAACAAAGCCAGTTTGGTGCAATTGGGTTATGGCGTTCACCAAAAAAGGATCCGCGCAACCATTGCCAGCACCACGGGCAATATTGCGGTAGACATTGCCTGCGACAAAGAAGAAACCAAAAACTTATTGGACGCGGCCGAAATACCCGTACCAAAAGGTGTGACTGTTCGCAGCGTGGAAGGCTTGCAAGAAGCGGTTGAAAAATTTGGTTATCCGCTGGTGATAAAACCAATCGACGGTAACCACGGCAAGGGCAATACCACTAATATTACCACTTGGCAACAGGCTTTGACTGCTTTTGAAGCGGCCCAAAAATATGGTCGCAGCACAATTGTGGAACGGTTTATCACTGGTTTTGATTTTAGGATTTTGGTGATCAATTATAAATTTATTTGCGCCGCTTTGCGTACGCCCGCCAGCGTGGTAGGCGATGGACTGAATACAATCCAATGGTTGATTGAGGAAACGAACAAAGACCCAAGACGTGGTTTTGGCCATGAAAAAGTGTTGACCCAAATCACCATCGACCAATTCACGCAAAAAATGCTGGACGAAGTGGGTTATACTTTGGAAACCATTCCAGCGTTGGACGAACGGGTAATGTTAAAACCTACCGCCAACCTTAGCACTGGCGGCACCAGCAACGACGTAACCGACGAAGTGCATCCCGACAATATTGTGATGTGCGAACGCATTGCCAAAATAATTGGCTTGGATATTTGTGGTATCGACATTATGGCCTCCGATTTGCGCACGCCGGTAAAAGAAAACGGCGGGGCCATTTTGGAAGTGAATGCGGCGCCTGGTTTCCGCATGCACATTGAACCGTCGGAAGGTTTGCCCCGCAATGTAGCCGAACCGGTAATCGACATGCTTTTCCCGAAGGGCAGTACCGGATTGATTCCTATTATTGCCATAACCGGCACAAACGGCAAAACCACAACTACTCGTTTGGCAGCACATATCGCCAAAACAGCCCGCAAAAAAGTGGGCTATACCACCAGCGACGGCGTGTACATCCAAAACCAATTGATGATGCGGGGCGATTGTACGGGCCCGGTTTCGGCGCAATTTGTGCTGAAAGATCCGACCGTAGATTTTGCGGTTTTGGAATGCGCTAGGGGTGGCATGTTGAAAAACGGATTGGCTTTTCGGCATTGCAATGTGGGCGTGGTAACCAATGTGGCGGCCGACCACATGGGTTTGGGCGGCATCAATACCCTAAAAGAAATGGCGGCGGTAAAAGCCATTGTCCCAGAAACCGTTTTTAAGCATGGCTACGCCATTTTAAATGCCGACGATGATTTGGTATACGACATGCACAAGGGCTTGGAATGCAATGTTGCATATTTTAGTATGGATGAAAATAATCCACGCATAAAAGCACACGCCGCCGAAGGCGGATTGAGCTGCGTGTTTGAAAATGGCTTTGTCACCATTATGAAAGGCCAATGGAAAATTAGGGTGCTGCATGTAAAAAATATTCCGGTTACTTATGGCGGCAAGGCGGTGCACAATATCAACAACTGTTTGCCTGCGGTTTTAAGTACATATTTATTTAGGGATATTACGATTGAAGACATCCGCATGGCGTTGGAAACGTTTGTACCAGGAACGGCGTTAACGCCTGGCCGACTTAATTTTTACCATTTCAAAAATTTTACCATGCTAGCCGATTTTGCCCATAATCCGCATGGGTTAAAATTGTTAGGTGATTTTGTAAGTAAATTGGATTATCCGTATAAAGTTGGTTTAATCAGCGGCACGGGAGATCGGCGGGATGAAGACATCAAAGAAATGGGCGCATTAAGTGCCGAATATTTTGACGAAATCATCATCCGTTGCGATAAAAACCTGCGTGGCCGCACAGCCGAAGAAATTATTGATTTGTTGCAAACAGGCATTAAAAGCGTAAATCCTGATTTGCCCGTGATGGTGATTAAAAGTGAAAACGAATCGCTGGAATACATTTATGCGCATCATAAGCCCGGCGCTTTGTACACGATTATGTGCGATGTAGTAGCTGGTGCTTTGGATAAAATTGCGGAGTTGAAAGAACGGGAAGGGTAATCGGCGGAGCCAGAAGGTTGCTGTGCGAGGCGAAGACGCCTTGAACAGCAATCTACTTGGAGCAGCCCAACAAAGCAGGGGGTAAGGGATTTAAACATCGTATTTTTGAATAAAGTTTTTATATTATGGTTATTGCAAACCCAATATTCGATGTGGTTTTTAAACGGTTAATGGAAAATGAAAGGGTTGCTAAATTCTTTATAAGCACCCTTTTGGAACAAACTATTGAAAGTGTAGAAGTAAAACCACAAGAATTTACTTACACCGATGAACTTGCAGGATTAGCAGTGTTCAGGCTAGATTTTATTGCCACTATCAAAACAGAAACTGGCGAGTTTAAAAAGGTATTGATAGAGATTCAAAAGGCAAAAAATCAAATTGATTTAATGCGTTTTAGACGTTATTTAGGTGAACAATACAAGAGGGAAGATACTATTGATAATGCAAAAATAATTTTGCCAATTACCACCATTTATATTTTAGGGTTTAAACTCCCTGAAATTAATTCAGCATGTATTAAAGTTGAGCGTAATTACAAAGACTTGATAAACAATAAAATAATCAATAAAAGAAGTGATTTTGTTGAAAAATTAACCCATGACAGTTTTATAGTACAGGTTGAAAGGATTACGGATAAATACCAGACAAAACTGGATAAATTGTTAAGTGTTTTTGAACAAACAAATTTTATTAACGACAATAAAATAACCAAACAATATAAGCATGACACTGACCTCGAAGAAGTAAAAATTATTACCGATATATTGCATTACACCGGGACAGACCCAGACGAAAAATTGAAAATTGAAACAGAGCAAGAAGCCTGGCGTACCTTTGATGCAATGTTTGAAGACGAAAGAAATGAACTGTTAAATGAATTATCTGCAAAAGATAAAGTGATAGATGAAAAGGAAAAAGCTTTAGATGAAAAAGAAAGGGCATTAGAAGAAATGGCTCGCCAACTTGAAGAGTTGCAAAGGAAGCTTGGCGAAAAATAAGCTGGGTTAAAACTGCAAATAAAACACTGTCCCTTCGCCTTCTTTCGATTGCACATACACATTGCCTTTGTGCAACATCATAATTTGTTTGCAAAGGCTGAGGCCGATTCCGCTGCCGGTTTTTTTGGTGCTAAAAAATGGGATGAATATTTTGTCGAGTAATTCTTGCGTCATGCCATGGCCATTGTCTGCCACTTTTATTAATGGCTTTTTATTAAAATCCTGCAAAGCAGATAAAATAATTTTTGGATTGGTTTTATCTTTTACCGCTTCAATAGCATTTAAAATTAAATTAATAATTACTTGTTCTACCAAACTGGCGTCAGCCTCCAAAATAACGGCTGTGTCTTTTAAAACAATTTCTAAATCAATGCGCTTTTGTTGAAGCGTTGGTTGTAATAATAAATGCAGGTTTTCAAATAAATCCCGCACAAATATTTTATGCACATTTAAAGACGTGATTTTATTTAAATTACGATAGGTTTCCGCAAACTTTAATAAACCTTCACTTCTACGTTGGATGGTTTCGATGCCAATCTCTAAATCATCGGCCACACCATTATTATTATTGATATCGTTGGCAGATTCTTTTAATCTTAATTTTAATGTTTCTGCTAATGATGAAATTGGGGCAATCGAATTCATGATTTCATGCGTCATTACCCCTAACAATTTTTGCCAAGCTTTTGATTCGGTTTCTTCCAACGCTTCATTTACATTTTGAAACGCAATTAATTTATATTTCTTTCCTTCTGTTTGAAAAGCGGTAGCAGATAATAAAATTTTAAATGAATTGATTTCTTGTTGAACCGTTGCAATCATGTTTTCTCCTAATTGCAATTGAATGATTTGTTGATAAAGATGCGCATCCCTTTTATTTAACGAATGGATAGTTTTTAAATAAGGTGTTTTTAATAATTTTTTTAAAGATTCATTCATCCAAACAACTTCGCCGCTTTTCAGTTCGTAACTTAAAATGCCTGTGTCTACCAATTCCAATATTTTTTGTAAATATTGATATTGGGTTTCTTTTTCTTTACTAATACCTTGAAAGGTGGAATTGATTTCATTAAACCCTTTCCGCAATGGCTGTAATTCAAGCGGGGCTTTACTTACATTGAAATGCCGCGAAAAATCGCGGTAATGAACTGATTCAACAAATTGGTCGATTTCGTCCTGTGTTTTTTGATGAAAACGGAATAAATCTACCAATAAAAAAACAATTAAAGGAACGGTTATTATTTCGTAAATAATTAAACCTTTTACCAATAAAAAAGCGGCAGCGGTTAATGCTAAAAAAAGCAAAAACAGTTTAAAAATAATATTCCATTCGTAGCGTTTAAATATCATATTTATTTAATCTTCTGTATAAAGCCGTGCGGGTTAAACCTAATTCTTTTGCAGCTTTTGAAATATTTCCTTTATGTTTATCAATTACCAATAAAATAGTATTTCGCTCTAATTTCCCGAGGTTGGTATCAGTTTGTTCAATTGTATTTTGTTGTGTAGTTTCCAAAGGTGAAAAAATAATATCGTTGGCTTTTAAAATATTCCCATCGCTCATAATTATAGCCCGTTCTATTGAATATTGCAATTCCCGAACATTGCCTGGATAATTGTATTGTTGTAATTTTTGCAATGCTGAATTGTCGAATAAAATGGCGGGTTTAAAATATTTGGAACTGTATATTTTTGCAAAATGTATAGCCATTAAAATAATATCGTCGCCTCGTTTTCTCAATGGCGGCATAATAATTTCAACGGTATTAATCCTGTAAATTAAATCTTTTCGGAACCTTGTTTCATTTGCCAATTCACTTAAAGGCAAATTGGTGGCACAAATTAATCTAATATCAATAGGCACAGATTGATTGGTACCCAACTTTGTAATTAATCTATTTTGTAAAACGGTTAATAATTTTGCCTGTTGTGTTAAAGAAATATTTCCGATTTCATCTAAAAATAAAGTCCCGCCATTGGCTGATTCAAATAATCCAATCCTATCTTCTCGTGCATCGGTAAAAGCACCTTTTTTATGGCCAAATAATTCACTTTCAAATAAAGTTTCTGTTAATGCGCCAACATCTACTTTTACAAAAGGCTTTTTTGCACGTAGCGATTGTTGGTGTATTGCTTTGGCAATTAAATCTTTCCCCGTTCCATTTTCGCCCAATAATAAAATGTTGGCATCGGTAGGTGCAATTTTTTCGACCTTAAAAAATACTTCTTTCATTGCAGCCGATTCGCCGATTATTTCATAGCCAATATTGGTTTCAATTGATTGGGTTTTAATATTATTTTTCTTTAAAAGTGCATCATTTATAGTAGTAATTAATTTCTCGTTGTGCCAGGGTTTTACCACAAAATCGGATGCGCCATCTTTTAATGAACGGATGGCTAAATCAATATCAGCGTAAGCGGTAATCATAATAACCGCGATGTTTGGGAATGCTTGTTTAATACGCTGAAGCCAGTACAGGCCTTCGTTTCCGGTGTTAATGGATGCATTGAAATTCATGTCTAACAAAACAACATCATAATTTTGTTTTGCCAACAACGATAATAAATTGGCTGGATTAGATTCTGTTGTAACCAATTTTACCGAAGGTTTTAACAATAGCCGCACTGCCGTCAACACATCTTGGTCATCGTCTATAATTAATAAGGATGTATTTTTTAAACTCATAATTTATTTAAAATAAAGCAGGCACATTGTTATAACGCATTATCAAATTTAGTGAACAACTCACTACTCACGATTCACCATTCATGAGCAGCAATGATACCAATTATACAATGCTTTGAAAACTAATTTTTTATGTTTGTGCGGTAAGTAAAAAGTGTATCGAAAGCGGACACTTGAATGTGCGTTAACGAACATGTTCGTAGATATTTTCCTTTTAAAATGTTGTTTTTCAGCTAGTTATATTTTGGCATGTTATTGCAATATATAAATTACGAAATTTGAGGTAAGAACGAAAAATAACAATGTACACTTAAAACCGTTGGTTTGCTGCTTACAGTTCTGTTTGAAATTGCTAGTTTCTCAACAGACAAATTCAGTTTGTTTCGCATCTCAAATTTCGTATTTGCATTTAATTCATTAAAAATAAAAACTTGTGGATAGGATTCTTGAAAAGAAGAAATGGACGACTAAAAAGATTTTATTAATTATTGGTATTGTTGCTTTGGCTAGTTTAATTTCTGCCAGTATTTATTTTACTTCCGGCAAATCAAAGTTGGATGTAGAAACTGAACGGATAACTATTAGCGAAATTAAAAAAGGACCGTTTCAAGAATTTATTCCGGTAAATGGTGTGGTGTTACCAATTACCACTATTTATTTAGATGCGGCAGAAGGTGGACGCGTGGAAGAAAAATATGTTGAAGACGGAGCCATGATGGTAAAAGGCCAACCAATATTGCGGTTGTCGAATACCGATTTGGAATTAAGTTTAGTAAATCAAGAAACATCGGTTTATAATTTATTGACGCAAATGCAAATTTCAAGAAATGCGGCCCGTCAAAATACTGTAACCAAATTAAACCAAATGACTGATGCTGATAATGCATTAAAAGAAGCGGAGCGTTTATATAAATTAAATAAACATTTATACGACCAGAAAGTAATTGGATCACAAGAATTTAAGCAATCGGAAAACAATTATAATTATCAAGTTGAAAAAAGGAGATATGCTGATCAAATTTTAAAACAAGATTCTGTTTCTACCCAACAAGAACTAGAGCAAGGTCGGCAATCTTTTAATAGTACGCAAAATGCGTTAGCTGTAATGCGTAAAAAAGTAGGCGATTTAGTCGTTCGTTCGCCAATTGATGGCCAGTTAACATCGCTAGATGCGGAAATCGGCCAAAATAAAAACAAGGGCGAAAGGCTTGGACAAATTGATGTGATTAATGGATATAAAGTTCGTGTAGATATAGATGAGCACTACCTTTCAAGGATTTTTCTGGATTTGATGGGCGACTTTACGTTTGCCGATAAAACCTATAAATTAAAGGTGTCAAAAATATTTACACAGGTTACCAGCGGCCATTTTCAGGTAGATATGAAATTTACGGATAGTGTTCCAAAGGGCATCCGTCGCGGACAAACACTGCAAATCCGCTTAGCGCTGGGCGATGAAACACAGGCATTGTTATTGGCAAAAGGTGGCTTTTTTCAACAAACCGGCGGTAATTGGATATTTAAATTAAGCGAAGATGGTAAAACAGCTTACAAAGTAGATATTCAATTAAATAGGCAAAATCCGGATTATTACGAAGTAATCCAAGGATTAAAAATCGGCGATAAAGTAATTACCAGCAGCTATGAAAATTATGGAACGATGCAGGAGTTAATTCTTAAGCGGTGAGCTGTTAGCTATGAGCTTTGAGCTTATTGTCGAGGATGATTGACAAGTAAGGTAAATTAAAAATCCACACAATCTAATAGGTGAGGGCTAATAGCTCAAAGCTCGTCGCTCATAGCTTCGCCGAATACGCATGCATCATTTTCAGTAATTCTGAAGCTTCGGTATAAAGTTCATTGAATAAATTAATTTCCAGATACAGAAGGTCTTTACTTAAAATTAATTGATATGATAACTATGATAAAGAACCGCATGCAATTTGTAAAAAATGAAGTAATTGTGGGTTGCTATTTCGACCACAACCTTCAGCAATATTTGTTGGAACTGAAGAAGACGAACGGCGCATTTGTGAGGTAATGCCGAACATTTCTTCCTCCGGAAATAACTTGGTGGTAGAATAAACTTTAAGTGTTAATTGGTGGCTACGTTGCCAAATAGCAAGTTTCGTAAAATCACGCATTAGGGATAATTAAGTAATAAAAACGACAAACATAATAAATTAATAATAACCGCAATAAGCTCACTGCTAATTGCTCATAGCTCAAAGCTTTTTATGATAAAAATTACCGATCTCCAAAAGTATTACCGCACCGAAGAAGTAGAAACGGTAGCATTAAATAAATTGTCTTTCGAAGTAAAGGAAGGCGAATTTGTTTCCGTAATGGGACCGTCTGGTTGTGGTAAATCCACGCTGTTAAATATTTTAGGTTTGTTGGATGATCCCGATGAAGGTAGTTTTTTATTTAACGGAATTGAAGTTGCTAAATACAATGAACGCAAACGGGCCGATCTGCGCAAGCACAATATTGGTTTTGTGTTCCAAAGTTTTAATTTAATTGACGAATTAACGGTATTTGAAAATGTGGAATTGCCATTGATTTATACCGGCATAAAAGCCGCAGAAAGAAAAATAAGGGTGGAAGAAGTGCTGGATAAAGTAAAGATTATGCATCGCCGAAACCATTACCCACAGCAGCTTTCAGGCGGTCAGCAACAGCGTGTGGCTGTTGCCAGGGCTGTGGTAAATAAACCAAAATTAATTTTGGCCGATGAACCAACCGGTAATTTGGACAGCCACAATGGCAACGAAGTAATGGAATTATTGACCGAATTAAACGAGCAAGGAACAACTATTATTATGGTAACACACAGCGAACATGATTCACGTTACAGCCATCGCATAATTAGGATGCTGGATGGACAAACGGTGACGGAAAATATTTTGGTGTGAAGAAGGCTTTGAGCTGTTAGCTATGAGCTTTTAGCCATTGCCATGTAAGCTCTTAGCTATTAGCCATGAGCGATTAGCCCTTGCCAAAAGTATTAAACATGAATATTTTAATTATATCTAGTTCATCAGCTCAAAGCTAATAGCTCAAAGCTCAAAGCTTCCTCCATGATTAAAAATTATTTAAAAATCGCATTTCGTAATTTGATGAAATATAAATTTATTTCATTCATCAATTTATCTGGACTAACTATCGGGTTTACTTGTTGCCTTCTTATTCTTTGTTTTGTTTTACACGAATTAAGTTTCGATAAATACCAACCAAATGTTGACCAGGTATACAGGGTTACACGAAGTTTCAATAATGCTCAAAATGGTGCGGTTTCACTTAACCTAAGTACGGTGGCTCCTCCTTTCGGCCCGCTTCTTAAAAATGATTTTGGTGAAATTGAGGAATTTACCAGAACCTATCCCAATGGACTAACCCCTGCTCGCTACAATGAAAAAATGTTCAATCAGCCAAACGTCTTTTTTGCTGATGATAAATTCTTTGATTTTTTTAAGGTAGATGTTGAAAAAGGAAGTCCAAAAACAGCACTTAGCGGCCCTTACAGCGTTATGATGAGCGAGGAAACGGCAAAGAAATATTTTGGTGACGAGGAGCCAATGAATAAGGTAATAAAACTTAATTTGGGAAAATATCTTGATTGTCAAGTTACCGGCATTTATAAATCTTTTCCTTCCAACACACACTTTCACCCTGATATGCTTGTTTCTTTCATCACCATGAATGATACGGCAGTATTGGGTGAAGAAAATTTAAGGACAAACTTTGGGAATAATTCTTTTTTTACTTACATCCGGCTGCCAAAAGGCTATGATGCGCAAAGGCTTGAAGTACGTTTTCCTGCTTTTCTTGATAAAGTAATGGCGGGCCAAACCGGTCCGTTTACGCCATCGTTAACCACTAAATTGTCGTTGCAAAAATTAGCCGACATCCATCTTCGCTCACACACAGATTATGAAGCCGAGCAAAACGGCGACATAAAATTTGTGTGGATTTTTTCATGTGTCGCCCTGTTTATTTTATTGATTGCCTGTATCAATTACATGAATCTCTCAACTGCACGGTCCATGTTAAGGGCAAAGGAAATTGGTATCCGAAAAGTGGCAGGCGCACAAAAAATAGAAATAATATCACAATTTCTTAGCGAGTCTGTTCTTGTCTCTTGGGTTGCGATGCTATTGGCATTTGGTCTCACGTTTTTGTTGCTGCCGGGGCTAAACGAAATTTCTGGTCAGCAACTTAGCATTAGGGTTTTATCGGCCCCTGTAATTATGCTTTCCATGTTATTGGTTCCATTTATTGTGGGTATTGTTTCCGGTATTTATCCAGCCCTTTTCATGTCATCATTTCAGCCGGTTAAAGTGTTAAAAGGCCTTTTTAAAGCTGGTGGAAATATTTCGTTTAGAAAAGTATTGGTTACTTTCCAATTTGCCATTTCCATCATCCTTATTATTTGTACGGCTATTGTATTTAACCAAATGCACTACATGCAGCATAAATCTTTGGGGTATGATAAGGAACACATTGTTAACATACCTTATGCAACCGAATTGAACAACAGGTTTGATGCTTTCCGGACGACACTTTTACAGGATCCCGATATAAAAGAAGCAGGGCGCTCATCAAGAATTCCCACTGGCAGGTTGCTGGATGGCATGGGCGCAAAAATAGCTTCCGGCGATACGCTGGCACCGGTAAATGCCAATATTAGATATGTTGCTGCTGATATGGATTTTATTCCAACCTACGGTATTAAAATCGTTGCTGGGCGTGGGTTTTCAAGGGATTTTTCCACCGACACTTCAGCATTTCTTATTAATGAAGAAGCAGTAAAAGTGTTGGGATTTAAATCAAATGAACAAGCCATTGGGAAAGATTTTGGTTATGGGATGAGAACCGGCAAGCTGGTTGGTGTCTTCAACGATTTTCATTTCGAATCGCTCCATCAAAAGATTGCTGCGATGGTGCTGGTTATCCCCAAAAGCGAAAACTCTTTTAATGGAATATCAATTAAACTCAACGGCAATAATATTTCCGCGGCTTTAGCACATATTGAGGATACTTGGAAAAAGTTTTTGCCCCAAACACCTTATCAATATAATTTTTTGGATGATAATTTTGACAAATTATATAAAACAGAAGAAAGGCAAAAAATATTATTGGGCATTTTTGCTTGTTTGGCCATATTTATTGCCTGCCTCGGTTTATTTGGGTTATCTGCTTTTGCCATTACCCAAAGAATTAAAGAAATAGGAATAAGAAAAGTGTTAGGAGCAAGCGTTAGCAGCATCGTTCGGCTACTTTCGACAGATTTCCTAAAACTGGTGGTTATCTCGGCCATTTTTGCTTTTCCAGTAGCGTGGTATGCCATGTATAGTTGGCTGCAAGATTTTGCTTACCGCATCAGTATTCCTTGGTGGATATTTTTGGCATCGTTGATTATAGCCGCATTAATAGCCTTATTCACCATTGGTTTTCAGGCAATTAAAGCAGCGGTGGCGAACCCGGTAAAAAGTTTGCGAACTGAATAAAGCTTTGAGCAATGAGCTATTAGCCCTTGCCGTGCAAGCTATGAGCTATTAGCCATGACTTTTAGCTTTGCCAAATGTGTAAAAATTAAATATTTCAATTGTACAAACATCCACGCAAAAAGCTCATTGCTAATAGCTCATTGCTCAAAGCTTTTCTTCACAGCTCAAAGCTTTCTCCCATGATTAAGAATTTTTTTACCATCGCTTTTAGGAATATCCTTCGCAACAAAGGATTTTCAATCATAAATATTAGTGGTTTAGCTATTGGCATGGCTAGCGCAATCCTTATTTTATTGTGGGTGCAAAGTGAATTTAGTTACGATAATTTTTATGTAAATAAAGACAGGCTTTATCAAGCATGGAATAGTGACAAAGGAAATGATGGGATTCATTGTTGGAATAATACACCTAAGATATTAGTCCCTACATTAAAAAAAGATTTTCCTGAGGTAGAAAAAGCAACTCGTGTTAATTGGGACGAAACAATTCTTTTTAGTGTGGGCGAAAAGAAAATAAATGTAAATGGAACAATGGCAGATCCCGATTTTTTAACCATGTTTGGTTTTCCATTTGTAGAAGGGAATAACAATATTGCATTAAATAATCCAACTGATTTAATCATTTCCCAAAAGATAGCCAAACAATTTTTTGGAAATGATGATGCTTTGGGAAAAACAATCCGGCTCGATAATAAATATGATTTTACTGTTAGTGGTGTAATTAAAGATTTGCCCAATAACACACAATTTAATTTTAATTACATATTGCCATGGTCGTTTATGAAGGTCAGAAACGAAGATGACAGCGATTGGGGCCGAAATTCAACACACAACTTTATTTTGTTGAAACCCAATGCCAGTCTAGCTTCCATCAATGCTAAAATAAAAAATATTTACTCGGAGCATGGCGATAAAAATTGGACAACTAAATCATTTCTTTATCCGGTAAGTAAATTAAGGTTGTATTCAAATTTTGAAAATGGAATACCCGTTGGGGGAAAAATTGGCACAGTAAAAGTATTTATTTTAATAGCCATATTTATTTTATTGATTGCCTGCATCAATTTTATGAATATGAGTACGGCACGCAGCGAGAAACGTGCAAAAGAAGTAGGTATTAGAAAAGTGGTAGGCGCATTAAGAAATGCGTTAGTCGGCCAATTTTTGGCTGAAAGTATTTTAATTGCTTTTATTGCCGGAATTTTTGCTTTAATAATTGTGCAGCTTTGTTTGCCGCCGTTTAATTCCCTTACATTAAAACAATTGTCAATTGAATATAACAGTATTTATTTTTGGCTTTTATTTATCGGTTTTATTTTATTTACTGGCGTTCTTGCCGGTAGTTACCCTGCATTTTTTCTTTCCTCATTTAAACCTGTTTATGTTTTAAAAGGTGCTTTTAAGAAGGCAAATGCCTTGGTTACACCTAGAAAAGTGTTGGTAGTATTGCAATTTACTTTTGCCATTGTTTTAATTGTTTGTACCATTATTATTGAGCGGCAAATTAAATATGCGCAACAACGCGAAGCTGGCTATAATAAAAGTAATCTTACTTATACATTTCTTTCTGGCGATATGTTAAAGAATTATGCTTTAATTAAAAACGATTTAATAAATAAAGGCATTGCTACTTCTGTTACCAAATCAAGTGCGCCATTAACGGAAAGTTGGAATTCGGGCAGTGCTTCATGGGATGGGAAAAACCCGAATGATAAAACCGAAGTCCATTACATGAATGCAGATGAAGATATTGTAAAAACGGCAGGGTTGCAATTGGTGCAGGGCCGAGATATGGATTTAAAAGCTTATCCTACCGATTCTTCGGCCATAATTATAAATGAAGCGGCTGCTGCATTAATGGGTTTTAAAAAACCAATTGGGCAAATAATAAATAAAGACGACACAAGAGCTAAATGGCATGTGGTTGGCGTGGTGAAAAACTTTATTCTTTTATCACCTTATGAACCAATTAGGCCAGTAATAATACAAGGCGCAAAAGCAGAATGGTTTAACTTAATTCATGTAAAATTAAATAATGCCAATTCTACCGCACAAAATATTGCGGCCATGGAAAAAGTATTTAAAGAATATAATCCCCAATATCCTTTTGAATATCATTTTATTGATGAACAATATGCCAAAAAATTTAATGACGAACAAACTACCGGTACATTAACTGCCTTCTTCGCTAGTTTAACAATTTTTATTTCTTGTCTTGGATTATTTGGCTTAGCCACTTATATGGCAGAAAATAGAATTAAAGAAATAGGCGTTCGAAAAGTATTAGGTGCATCGGTTACGAGCATCACGACTTTATTGTCAAAAGATTTTATTAAACTGGTAATTATTTCTATTTTAATTGCTTCACCAATTGCATATTGGGCAATGAGTAAGTGGTTGCAAGGCTATAATTATCGTCTTCCTATTGCATGGTGGATATTTCTTGTGGCAGGATTATTATCAATTATCATCGCATTATTTACCGTTAGTTTTCAAGCAATTAAAGCTGCGGTAGCAAATCCAGTAAAAAGTTTAAGAACGGAATAGCAGTGAGCTTTTAGCTATGAGCTGTTAGCTTATTGCCAATAGCCAAACAAAAACTTTAATATTCAAACTTATTTCATCACACTTAATAAACAGAATAAAAGTCATTAGTTATAAGCATCCAAGCAAAAGCTCATTATAGCTCACGGCTCAAAGCTTAAATTAAATCTAGTTCATCAGCTAATAGCTCATAGCTAACAGCTCAAAGCTTTCCTCATGTTTAAGAATTATTTAAAAACATTATTGCGGAACATGCAGAAAAATAAATTGCATGCTGCCATTAATATCATAGGCATGTCGGTTGCATTTACATGCAGTATTTTATTAATGATAATGGTTTATAATGAATTCTCTTTTGATAATTTTCATGAAAATAAAAGCAAACTTTTTAAGCTTTACATTTTTGGTAATGCCCCGGAAGGATTAGACGTAAGTGCTGGAATGGCTTATCCGGCAGCTTCGGTTGTTAAATCTGAAAACGTCGGAATAGAAAAAGCAACCCGAATTAAAAACCGTGGAAAGGAAATCCGTTACAAGGATAAAACATTGGAACAATCTACCATTTTGGTAGATGATGATTTTTTTAGCATGTTTTCTTTTCCGGTTTTAAAAGGTGCGCAACAACATCCGTTAGCAAATGAAGATAAGGTGGTACTGAGCGAAAAAACGGCCAATAGTCTTTTTGGTAATGAAGACCCAATTGGGAAAACCGTTGAAGTAAAAGTTGGTGGAAGATGGAATAGTTTAATTGTATCAGCGATATTAAAAGATCCACCGCTAAATTCCTCTATTAATTATTCTGTAATTGCACGCACAGAAATTGATCCTGATTATGCGGCTCAAAAAAATGATTGGAATAGCCAGCACCACAATGTTTACGTACAACTAAGTGCAAATGCTACGGAAGCAAGTGTAAATAAACAGTTGTTAAATGTTAGTAGAAAGTATCGTACCGTTGATGTTGACTATTTAAAAAAGAAAGGATATAAGGCTGATGTAAATGGCGATTATGCTGGGTTTAAATTATTGCCTATCAACGATTTACATTTTAATGCAGAATTAGGAACTGGTAATGCCGTAAGTAAACCCTTTTTATATATTCTGTTATTGGTTGCATTAGTAATTATTTTAATTGCTTGTTTTAATTTTATTAATTTAAATATAGGATTATCGTTTACCCGTACTAAAGAAATCGGTATCCGAAAATGTTTAGGCGCAGATAAAAGACAAGTGTGGTTACAGGTTTGGGGCGAAAGTTTTGTAACTGTTTTATTGGCTATGATAGTAGCAATTATTGCATCCATCGTTTTAATGAAAGGTTTTAATAAAATGATGGAATCAAAGTTTAATACGTCTTTATTATATCAACCTTCCATTGTTTTTTGTTTAATTGTTTTGCTATTTTTAGTCTCATTAATTGCATCTGGTTACCCATCTTACATTATGGGTAAACTAAAAACGGTTGAAATTTTAAAAGGGAAAATATCTGTTAAAAAACCTGGGTTGTTTCGTAATACATTAATTGTTGCCCAATTTGTAATTGCAATTGTTTTAATATGCACTACTGTTATTATTTATCAACAATTTCAGCATTTGCGTAAAGCACCGCTTGGCTACACTACTTCTTCGTTAGTAAGTATTCCAATTAAACAATATGATAAGGGGAAAGAAATAATAAACAAACTGCGAACCTTACTAGCTTCACAAACATCTATAGTTAGTGTTACAGGCTCTGATGTAAACCTTGGTGTAGGGCAAGATGGAAGCGAAAGTAAAACAAGTTATGGATTTGATTATAACGGTAAGTCTGTAACCACAGCTTATATGACAGCCGATTATGATATTTTAAAAACATTAAAAGTTCCAATAAAAGAAGGAAGGGATTTTACGACTGATTATGTTGCCGATAGCACTAATTCGGTAATTATTACAGAAAGTATGGCTAAGGAATTAGGCGTTAAAAATGTATTGGGTCTTTCATTTTATTCCGATAGTAGTAAACCCAAATGGACGGTGGTAGGAATTATTCCCGATTTCCATTTATACTCGATGTACGAAAAAACTGCCCCGCTTACTATTTGCATGAATAATAAAGCGTTTATTGATTATGCCTTAATTCGGGTAAATACACAAAACCCTATAGCCACGCTTGATTTGATTAAAAATACGTATGCTGAAGTGGAGTCTGGTGTTGAATTTAAAGGATCTTATGTTGATGAAAATATCGACCGCTGGTACACGAATGAACAACGTTTGTCAAAAATGTTTTCTATTGCATCTATTGTGGCTATTATTCTTTCATGTATGGGTTTATTTGGGATGGCATTTATTATTATTCGCCAACGGGTAAAAGAAATTGGTGTGCGAAAAGTTTTAGGAGCATCGGTTGGTAGCATTGCAACATTGGTTACCAAAGAATTTATAAAACCGGTTATTATTGCTTTATTTATTGCTATTCCAATAGGTTGGTTAGCTATGGATAAATGGCTTAATAATTTTGCATATCGAATTAATATTCAATGGTGGGTATTCGTTTTGGCCGGAATGGTAGCTGTTTTAATTGCTGTTTTAACGGTGGGTTTTCAGGCAATAAAAGCATCCCTTACAAACCCAGTAAAAAGTTTGCGAACGGAATAGCAAGCTCTGAGCAATGAGTAATGAGCTTTTAGCTTATTGCCAATAGTAAAATAATCAAAGTGAAATATCCACACAAGCGCTAAAAGCTCATAGCTCACAGCTCAAGGCTTGTATTCAAATCTAATTAATAAGCTAATAGCTTACAGCTAAAAGCTCAAAGCTTGTATTATGCTAAAAAACTTTTTTAAAACAACCTTCCGTAGCCTTTGGAAAAACAAGGGTTATAGTTTTTTAAATATTGCCGGTTTGGCAATTGGTATTGCATGCGCAGCATTAATTTTTTTATGGGTAGAAGATGAAAAGAGTTATGATAGCAATAATGTAAAGAAAGATAACTTATATCTGGTAAAGATTAATTTTAAAATGGATGCTGGCATGTTCACACATTCATCCACACCAGGATTAATGGGGCCGGCCATGCAAGCCGAAATGCCAGGCATTGCAAATACATGCCGATCAACAGAAGGCGAGATTTCTGCTTTATTTAATATTGGCGATAAAACAGTTTACGCCTCTGGCAATTATGTTGAACCTTCTATTTTTAATATGTTCACGTTGCCTTTTGTGCAAGGCAATATTAAAAATGCTTTTTCACAATTATATTCAATTGTTATTACCCAAAAAACGGCTAAAAAGTTTTTTGGTGATGATAATAATGTAATTGGTAAAACCGTTCGGTTAGATAAGAAACAAGATTATGTAGTAACCGGTGTTTTAAAAGATTTACCAGAAAATAGCAGTTTGCAATTTGAATGGATTGCTCCGTTTCAAATTTATTTAAATGAAAACCCAAATTTTACAAAATGGAGTAATTTCGGAATCACAACCTTTGTAGAATTAAAACCGGGAATTAATCCGTCTGTCATCGATAAACAATTATTTGATTTTATTCAACGTAAACAAGCATCAGAAACCTCAACAACACATGCTTTTTTATTTAGCATGAACGATTGGCGATTGTACGATCATTTTGAAAATGGCATAAAAACCGGCGGTGGCAGAATACAATATGTTCATTTATTTACCGTAATTGCTTGGATTATTTTATTAATTGCCTGCATTAATTTTATGAATCTTTCTACTGCACGTAGCGAAAAGCGGGCAAGGGAAGTTGGGGTAAGAAAAGTATTGGGCGCAGGTAAAAATAGATTAATCGGCCAATTTATTGGCGAGGCTTTATTGATGGCTTTAATAGCGGCATTTGTTAGTGTAATAACTGTTTATTTAGTATTGCCAGCTTTTAATTCGTTGGTTCAAAAAAACCTTATTGTGGGGTTTGGCCAACCGTCACATTTAATTGCTTTATTAATATTAACGCTGATTTGCGGCTTGGTGGCAGGAAGTTATCCTTCGCTTTATCTATCATCTTTTAATCCGGTGTTTGTTTTAAAAGGAATTAAATTAAAATCGGGTAGTGCGGCTTTTATAAGAAAAGGATTAGTGGTGTTACAATTTACCGTTTCCATCGTTTTAATTATCGGTACCATTATTATTTACCAGCAAATACAACACGTTAAAAACAGAGACCTTGGGTTTAATAAGGATAATTTAATCCAAATGAAATTGCAGGGCGATATGCAAAAGAATTTTACTGCAATTAAAGAAGATTTAATAAATACCGGAGCTGTTGAAAATGTTGCCTTGGCAGACCATGAAACAATTACTGCCGGCAATAATACCAGCGCCATTAGTTGGGATGGCAAAGATCCCAACAGTATAATTATTATTTCCCAAAGGTTGGTAACGCCGGAATATATTTCCACCGTTGGCATGCACATAGAAGCTGGGCGGAATTTTGTTCCGACAGATAAAGTTGAATTTGGCGACAATCATCAACCTAAAGATTCTACACAAATATTTAATGTAGTTGTAACACAATCGCTTGAAAAATTATTAGGCAAAGGAAGCGCAATCGGCAAAATGTTGCACAGGCAAACCGATATTGGGCAATTTAATATGAAAGTAATTGGTGTAGTAAAAGATTATGTGTACGGCGATATGTATGGGGTAGGTGCTCCCGTAATTTTTTATAATATTCCAGAATTTACCAATTTAATGTTTATAAAAACTAAAGCTGAAACCAAGCCTGAGCAAGCGTTAGCGAAGATTGAGGCAGTTATGAAAGCTGATGATCCGGCTTATCCATTTGAATATAAATTTGTAGACGACGTGTTTAATAAAATGTTTTTAAGCGAAATGTTGATCAGTAAATTATCACGTGTATTTGCATCGTTGGCTATTATTATTTCTTGTTTAGGATTATTTGGTTTGGCAGCTTACACCGCCGAGCGTCGGACAAAAGAAATAGGTGTGCGAAAAGTATTGGGTTCTAGCGTTGCTGGAATTGCTACGTTATTATCAAAAGATTTTATTAAACTGGTTGGCGTTTCTTGCATTGTTGCTTTTCCAGTTGCTTGGCTAATCATGAATAATTGGTTGCAGCATTATGAATACAGGGTTATAATTAGTTGGTGGATATTTTTAATTGCAGGCTTAACCGCCATTTTAATTGCTATTTTAACGGTTAGTTTTCAAGCAATTAAAGCAGCGGTTGCAAACCCTGTAAAAAGTTTGAGGACAGAATAGCTATGAGCAATGAGCTGTGAGCTTTTAGCCCTTGCGTGGATAGCTAAAACTAACAGCTCAAGGCTAACGACTCAAAGCTTTCCCATGTTAAAAAGATTTTAAAATGTTTTATTAAATAAATATGAAAAGAATATTAGCCTTTATTATTTTAATCATTTTTTCATTATCTAAAACGGAAGCGCAACAGGCTACGCCACAGTTATTGAAAGAACCAGTCAATTGGGCTTTTGAA
>CAWJTH010000155.1:0-33700 GCA_963845495.1 uncultured Chitinophagaceae bacterium | reverse complement strand
CCCAATTGCTGCTGAACGATAAAAAGCGACAAAATCTTGATAAGCTGTTACAAAAAGAAGCAAAAAAAGAAGTAAAGGAAACATCTGCAATATTGCCTGTAAATCCTGTACCGTCGAACGAAAACGACGATAAGCCTGCAGCTGAAAATTTGTCTGAAACAAAAAAAAACAAGAAAAACAAACGACCGGAAAAAGGTATTGAAACCGTGTTTAGGATTACATCCAGCAATAACCAAAAATTAAGCACACAAGCCGATAGTAAGGCCCACATTATGATTCAGGTGAACTCGATTATCATTTCGGTTTTAATAAGTTTGTTGCTACGCAAATTAGATGAACACGATAGCTTGCTGGTACCCTGTTTTATGCTGGTAACGGTAAATTTGGTCACCATTATTTTTTCCGTTTTAGCAACACGGCCAAACATCCCCAAAGGCACGTTCGATTTAAATGATCTGGAACAGAAAAAAGTAAATCTTTTATTTTTTGGCAATTTTTATCGGATGAGTTTGGAGCAATATTCAACTGGCATGCTGGCCATGATGGACGATTCTACTTTTTTGTATAACAGCCTCATCCGCGATGTGTATTTTCAAGGTATTGTGTTAGGTAAAAAATATCGTTTATTAAGGCTTTCTTACAATGTATTTATGTTTGGATTAATAGCTTCTGTAATTGGCTTTATTTTGGCTGCTACCGTATTTGCCACCAAACATCAATAATTGCAGCATGAACCAATATACTTATTTTGACCGTGATATAAGTTGGCTTTCTTTTAATGAAAGAGTGTTGCTGGAAGCAGCAAATGATGATGTTCCCTTGTTAGAGCGTCTTCGCTTTTTATCGATTTATTCTTCCAATTTAGATGAATTTTATCGGGTAAGGATGCCAGCACTAATGGCTTTAGATAAACACGAAAATGAAACTCCATTAGATGAACAAGCCAAAGAAAAAATCAAGTATCAATTAAATTTATTCGGCACTATTTTAACCGAACAAATTATTCCCCAATTAAAAAAAGAAAATTATTATTTAGTTTATAAGGAAGCCATTCCTGATGTAATAAAACAAAGTACCGATAATTATTTTTTTAATTCAATTGCCGCTTTTATTGAAATAATTTATTTAAGTAAAACAAAACTTTTCTTTCCGGAAAACAACAAGCTATACATCGCTTGCATGGTGCAGCAAAATGAAGTAGAAGATATTGTAATGGTGCATATCCCATCAAATGAAATCGGGCGGTTTTATTCTATTAAAAAAGATGGAATTAATTATATTGTTTTTATTGACGACATTATAAAAGCTAATTTTTCTTTTATATTAAATAAACGGGACCTAAAACAAGCCATTAATATAAAAGTTACCAGAGATGCGGAACTAGATTTACAAGATGAATACGAAGGCGATATTGCAGAAAAAATTGAACAGCAAATTGGTAAGCGTGATGCTGGCTTAGCAACCAGAATGCTGTACGAACCTGGTATTTCTTTAAGTGATTTACAAAAGATTATTACCGCGTTTAATTTGCTTGAAAATCGTGTGATTGAAGGTGGCCATTATCATCATTTAAAAGAATTATCATCCATTCCAATTGTCGGCTCTAAATATGAATTTCCAAGAATTGATAAAATAGAAATAAAGCGGGAAAATAATATTCCTTTATTGGAAGAAATAGAACAAAAAGATTTATTGGTAAATACGCCTTATAATTCTTACAATACTATTTTACGATTTTTTAGCGAAGCTGCAATTGATGCAGATGTTATAGAAATATATGTAACAATGTATCGCGTGGCAAGTGACTCAAAGATAGTGCACGCCTTGATTAGCGCCGCAAAAAATGGCAAAAAAGTTACGGTGTTTATTGAGCTGAAAGCAAGGTTTGATGAAGCCAATAATATAAAATGGGCCAAAAACATGAAGGCGGCTGGCGTTCAGATTATTTACAGTATTCCTAGCTTAAAAGTACATGCGAAGGTTGGCTTAATTAAAAAAAGAAAAGCTGAAAGGTTGGTTTATTTGGGGCTTTTTTCGACAGGTAATTTAAACGAAACCACCGCTAGTTTTTATACTGATCATTTATTGTTGTCGGCCAATAAAGCCATGACAAGCGAGTTGGAATTACTGTTTATTTTTTTGGCCAAACGTAGGAAACCAATTGATAAAAACGAAATTAAATTCAACCATTTATTGGTTGCACAATTTAATTTACAAGACAAATTTTTAAGTTTAATTGACCGAGAAATTGAACATGTAAAAAATGGTAATCTAGGTATTATAAACGTTAAATTAAATAATTTAGAAGAAGAAGTTTTAATTAATAAATTATATGAAGCCTCCAATACAGGTGTAGTTATTAATTTAATTGTAAGAAGTATTTGTAGGCTTGTTCCCAGTATTAAAAATCAAAGTGAAAATATTACGGTTAAAAGAATCGTAGATAAATATTTAGAACATGGCCGTGTTTTTTGGTTTAATAACAACGGCAACGAAGAAATTTATTTAGGCTCAAGCGATTGGATGAACCGTAACATTTATCGGCGTATTGAAGTTTGTTTTCCTATTTATAACGAAGCCATAAAAACTGAAATTAAAACAATTATCAATTTACAATTGAATGACAATGTGGCTGCTGTTTTAATTGATCAGGAATTAAATAATGTGCCGATTAAAAATGGTGAACCAAAAATCCGATCGCAAGATGCTATTTATGAATTTGTGAAAAATAATACAGATTAAATTATTCTTAGCTTAAAAGATTATTCCATGCCAAAACAATTATACATTTTTCTGCTTTTAATTACTTTATCGTTTTGTTTAAAAGCACAGGATAGTGTTGTTTATCGAACCATTTTTATTGGTGATGCTGGTGAAATGGACATTCAACAAAGAGCGGTTTTAAATAATGCAGCGGCACAAATTATTCGCAATAAAACAACAGTTATTTATTTGGGTGATAACATTTACCCAAAAGGAATGGGATTACCTGGAAGCAAAGAAGAAGCAACTTCGCAAGAAATTATCCGCTCACAATACACGCCTATGCGCAGCAAAGGAGCCCCGGTTTATTTTGTGCCGGGCAACCACGATTGGGATAAGATGGGCGCAAATGGCCTCGCCAAAATAAAAGCACAATGGCAATATTTGGAAAACCAAGGCGATTCACTGCTAAAATTGGTACCGCCAAATGGTTGTCCAGACCCGATAGAAATAAACCTTACCAACGATTTGGTGATTATTGCATACGATAGCGAATGGTGGTTGTTTCCGTTTGACAAAACCAATACAGATGCGGAGTGTAGCTGCAAAACCAAAAAGGATGTATTGGCCAAATTTGATGAGCTCCGCTACAAAAACAGGAATAAAATCATCATGCTGGCATCGCATCATCCGTTTCAAAGTTATGGCGTGCATGGAGGCCGCTATTCTTGGAAAGATCATCTTTTCCCGCTCACCAATCTTAATAAAAACCTGTATTTGCCGATGCCGGTAATCGGTTCGTTATATCCTTTTCTGAGAAATACTTTTTTAAATCCCGAAGATTTAAAACATCCATTGTACAAAGACATGATCCGAAGCATCGACAAAGTGTTCGATAGTTTTCCAAATTTGGTGCATGTGGCTGGTCACGAACATGGCTTACAATTTATAAAAGACGGCGATAAAATACAAGTAGTAAGTGGGGCAGGAGCAAAGCATTCCAATGCTTCAAAAGGAAAAAATTCCTTGTTCGCAGATGCAACACAGGGTTACGTTACAGCCGATTTATACACTAATAAATCGGTACGTTTTACCTATTATATTTTTGTAAAAGATACCATCCAGCAAGCATTCACTTATTTATTGCCATACATACAGCCAACCGATGTGGCGACCATTAATAATGCTACGCCAATTACAGGCGATAGCATTATTATAAGCGTTCATCCATCTTATAACAACCCCGGAAAATTCCACCGTTTTTTGTTTGGCGAAAATTATCGGAAAGAATGGGCTGCGCCAACAAAATTGCCGGTTATCCACGCTTCCCAATTTCAGGGCGGATTGAAGCCGTTGCAATTGGGCGGTGGTATGCAATCGCATTCCATGCGGTTAGAAGATAAAACCGGCAAAGAATGGGTGATCCGCAGTGTTGAAAAAAGCCCCGATGCGCTACTTCCCGAAGGGTTAAAAAATACCTTTGCAAGAGATATCTTGGATGATGAAACCAGCGGCCAACATCCGTTTTCGGCGTTAATTGTTCCACCGATTGCCAACGCAGTAAATGTGCCGCATGCTAATCCAATTATCGGCGTAATTGCACCCGACCCAGCTCTTGGTAATTATGGCCGTTCGTTTAATGGAACTGTTGTTTTGTTGGAAGAACGAGAACCCTTGGGCAAAAGCGATAATACTGGCAAAATGGAAAAAAGCCTGCAAAAAGACAACGACAACGATATGCACGCCAAAGAATTTTTGCGAGCCAGAATGTTGGATGCTTTTTTGGGCGATTGGGACCGCCACGAAGATCAATGGCGCTGGTACAACGATAGCAAGGATAAAAACAAAGATTATGTGGGCGTGCCGCGAGACCGCGACCAAGTTTTTCACGTAACGCAAGGCTTGTTGCCAAGGTTGGCTTCGGCGCCTTACATTTTGCCTATAATTGCCAATTATGATCCACAAATAAGTCGTGTAAAATGGTTGATGTACAAAGCCGCTTTTTTTTCCAACCAATATCCTGCTTTTCAATTAAGCAGGGAAGAATGGAAAAAAACAGCACTGAATTTCCAAAAAGCAATGACTGATTCGGTTTTGGAAGCGTCGTTGTTGCGTTTGCCAAAAGCTTCTTATGACATTGGCCACGATAAACTGTTAAAAATTATGCAATCCCGTAGGGAACATTTACCCGCAGCGATGGATGAATATTATCGATTTTCTCAAAAAGTAGTAGATATTTTGGCAAGCGATAAAAATGAATTGATAGAAATAAAAGATGCTGAAAACGGCGGTCTGCGCATCCGCATGCGGAAAATAAACAAAGAAGGCAAAATAAAGGATGAATTAATGGATAAAACCTACGACCCAGTTTTGACCAAAGAGATCAGAATTTATCTAGGCAAAGGCAATGATAGCGTGGTGTTAAACAATAAATCGTCAAAAATTAACCTGCGTATTATTGGTGGCAAAGATGAAAAAGCTTACAATGTTATTGCTTCCAACAAAAAAGTGCCGCTGTACGACCAACTAAACAATTCCAGTTTTAGTGGTGATACGTCCCGCTTGCGCAAACATATTTCAAGCGATAGCGCCAACACCGCTTTTAACCGGGTTAATCTCTACAATATTTTTATGCCGTTGGCAAATATTGGCGGAAATGCTGATGACGGATTGATTTTAGGTGCTGGATTTAAATTTATTAAACAAGAAGGTTTTCGCAAAACGCCTTATGCCAGCAGTCAACAATTGATGGTTGGGCATTCTTTTTCAACCAAAGCTTATAATGCCAGTTACACCGGCGATTGGATCCATGTAATTGGCAAGGCTGATATTATTATTCAGGCAGCGGCGAAAGCACCCAACACACAAAATTACTTTGGTTTAGGCAACGAAACGTCGTTTGATAAAACAGGAAATTATAAAAGATATTATCGCAGCCGTTTCAGCATTTATCATTTGGATCCTGCATTCCGCTGGCGCACCGGTAAAGGTTCGGCACTCACTATTGGTCCATCCCTAAGTTATTATGTGGCTGATAATGAAGATAATGTGGGAAGATTGATTGCTAATCCAGCAAAAGTTGGCTCGTATGATAGCACCACTATCAATAAAGATAAATTGCATTTGGGCGTAAGTTTAAATTATTTGAGTGATAGGCGCAACAACAAGATTTTGCCACAATGGGGAACTTATATTAATTTTAGGATACAAGCATACTCCGGCGTGGGTTCTTACACTAAATCATTCGCACAATTTATTCCGGAAGTGGCGTTGTATAAAAGCTTAGATGCCAAATCAAACCTAGTACTGGCCGAGCGTTTGGGCGGAACCGTTGGCATTGGCCAAGCGGCTTTTTATCAATCGGCTTTTATTGGCGGACAAGGCAATTTGTTGGGTTATCGCCAATACCGTTTTGCTGGCAAACACAGTTTTTACAACAATTTAGAACTACGCATAAAACTGGGCGATGTGGCCAGTTATATTTTACCTGGGCAATTCGGCATAACAGGTTTTTATGATATTGGTAGGGTTTGGGTAACCAACGACGATTCCGGCAAATGGCACAATGGCGTAGGAGGGGGCATTTATTTTGCACCTGCTTCCTTGATTTCGGCCAGTTTTGTTATGGGCCATTCCACTGAAGGTTGGTATCCGTATTTTAATTTGGGATTGCGGTTTTAGGTTTCCCCGCAGAAAGGGCAGATTTAATACACGCAGATATCACAAGATTCTATTTTGATCTGCAGATTTTTAATCGTTTAAAATTTGCGGGAACTTTAAAGTAAAAAGCCTACAAAAACGTCTTATTCAATAGTTTTTCAAACTATCCACTCATTTCAATTGTTTAAATCTTTTATGTTATGCAAACGCAACTAATCGATATATCCGCCCATAAGCCTATTAAAAGCAATCCAGAAATTGAACTTTCATTTGTTCCTTTTCTCAATTATTTAAGGGAAAGAAGTAGTTCGGCCGATTGCCACAAAGGTCATTTTTTTAATTATGTGATCCAACAATTTGAATTGCATCCCGAACTTTTACAACCCATTAATGTGCATGAAGTTTATAAATATACTACACAATTACAATTAATTTATAGCACTTTGTCGCCCATTGTAGATGATGAATCGATGCACCACTGGGCACTTTGTCTTCCTTTAAAACCAATTTTCTTTTATAGTACCGATACTTTTTTTAATACGCTTGCAGATGTTGAAACGGGTAAAGTAAGGGAAGCCGTGCTGTTAAAAAAGGATGGGGAGAAGTTGCGGAAAAGGATGTTGTTTACTTATTCATTTATTTTAGAGAAGTGTTATAATATTACTTCGTTTGTGGATAATGAAATGGTGGAAGCTTTATTGGACGAAGAAACCGGCCTTACCAAATTTTATAAAATGCAGATGGATACACGTTTTATTAACGTGCATCCGCTACAAACGCTGCCGGCCATTTCTGTTACTGAACTGCACAGTAAAAAAGATTTATTGGGCTTTTTGGAAGAAGTTCTACCCTTCGAAATGTTTAAATTTGAAGGGTTTGGCATCACCAATGTTACAGATGTGACCACTCAGCAATCAATTGAAGAGATAAAAAATATTCTGCTCGATCATGCCCCGATTGAAGAACAGCGTTACTTTTCAAGGTTTATCCAATCGCTAAAAACATTGGTGGGCAACAACAAAATTGAGTTTGGTGTATTGCCTTTTTTGCAGGTAAATAAAAAATTGATTTTTAACGACGAAACCTGCCTAAACAGCATCATGATAAAAGCTGCTCGCGAACAAGGCGTTGAAGAAATGCTGTATTTGTCGCTGGCGGAAGAATTTTTAAAAGCGCCAAAATTGATTTTTTTCAATGAAGAAACGACAGAATCGGAATTGCCGCAAATAATTGGCAAAGCATTAAGGCAAAGTGGCATTGTTGCCTATTCGCTGATGCCCATATTTTTTAATAAATCGGTTGTGGGCGTAATGGAAATGTACACCAGAACAGAAGGTGTATTTAACGAAAGCATGTTGTCGAAGCTTGACCAAGCCATTCCCCTGCTTTCGCAATTACTAAAAAATACGATTGACGAGTTCAATATCGACATTGATAAAGTGATCAAAGAAAAATTTACCTCCGTTCAGCCTTCGGTTGAGTGGAAATTTAATGAAGTGGCTTGGCACCATATCCGCGATACGATGAACGATACCATTCCTGCCGAAATGGAGGAAATCGTGTTCGACAAAGTTTTTCCGCTGTACGGTGCCGTCGACATCCGGAATTCAACCGTGGAGCGGAACGCGGCTTTAAATAAAGATTTGCAAGTGCAATTTAAGGTGCTGATAAAAGTACTGGAACAACTTAAAAGCAAAAGCCGTTTTGGGCTGATCGACGAAAAAATATTTAGCTCGCAAAAATGGTTAAAAAAGATAATGAACCCATTAGGTTTTAACCAAGAAATAAAGCTGAACGATTTTCTAGAGAATGATATTACACCGTTTTTAATACAATTTACGTCTAGCCAACCTGAATACAACGAAATTATTAGTGAATATTTTGCCGCCATCGACAATAATAAGGGCGTTGCTTTCCATAACCGCCGCCAATTGGAAAAGTCGATGACGACGGTTATTTCGTCCGTCAACACTTATTTTGATCTGTTGAAAGATGAAATACAGGAGGCTTATCCTGTATTTTTCGAAAAATTTAGAACAGACGGTGTGGAATATGATATTTATATTGGCCAATCCATTGCGCCAGATAAGCCGTACAGTGAAATGTATTTGAAAAATTTGCGGTTGATGCAACTTACGTCTATGGCCGCCGTTGCCAGATATGCGCATTCGTTATTGCCTCAATTATCAAGGTTTATTGAAACAACCCAATTAATTTTTATTCATTCTACGCCGATCGATATCCGTTTCAGGATCGACGAAAAGCGTTTTGATGTGGAAGGTGCGTACAATATCCGCTATCATATCATTAAAAAAAGAATTGATAAAGTACGCATTAAAGATAGCACCGAAAGATTAACCCAACCTAATAAGATTGCATTGGTTTATTTTAGTAAAAAAGAGGCCGACGAATTCATTGCCTACATTAATTACCTGCAAGACAGTAAAATATTGAAAGACGATTTGGAATATCTGGAACTAGAAGAATTACAAGGTGTTTCTGGTTTAAAGGCATTGCGGGTTGGTGTTGAATTGGAAGGCAATAGCGATAATTTATCTACAGAAAGTTTTGCAGGCAAAGCGATGGCGGCTTTGATGAATTAAAATTGTGTAAGAAATATTAGATAGTGGTTACCAATATTTCAGCCCGCTGGGCTTAAAAAATAAATTAGTATTTGCTTGAAATGTGTGTATGATCAAGATTTTCTTTAGTCCCAGCGGGACGATATGTTTGTAGAAAAAATCAATAATATAAAAGTAACCAAGCCCCAGCGGGGCGATATAAGCAAGGTATTATGTTTTGCGATTATGATAATTTTTTACATATCATGCCGCTGGCACTTGCTTCATGATAATGTAGTGGTTACCAACATTTCAGCCCGCAGGGCTTAAAAAATAATTTATTATTTGCTTGAAATGTGTGTATGATCAAGATTTTCTTTAGTCCCAGCGGGACGATATGTTTGTAGAAAAATCAATAATATAAAAGTAACCAAGCCCCAGCGGGGCGATATAAGCAAGGTATTATGTTTTGCGATTATGATAATTTTTTACATATCATGCCGCTGGCACTTGCTTCATGATAATGTAGTGGTTACCAACATTTCAGCCCGCAGGGCTTAAAAAATAATTTATTATTTGCTTGAAATGTGTGTATGATCAAGATTTTCTTTAGTCCCAGCGGGACGATATGTTGGTAGAAAAATCAATAATATAAAAGTAACCAAGCCCCAGCGGGGGCGACATATGCTTTCTGCATAATTAAAATTGCAAATATTTCACTAGCCAAAATCAAATGCTTTTGTTCCGTAGGAACATTTCGTTGGTAGCCAAAAGCATTTGCAATGTAATAGCGTGCCGTAGGTACGCCTCGTGCTACCTCATGCAATAGCACGAAACGTAATTGAAAATAAATTTCATCCTTTTTAAAGTAAAAAAACATTAGAAAACGTCTTTTTAAATACAATTACGATACGCTAATAAAAAATAAAATAAAAAAACTAAAGTAAATAATTAAACCACTCGTCTTCAATAAAAACACGCCAAGTAAATTAAATGGAATTAAATCAAAACATTAAACAATAACATCTTAAATAAAAAAAATAAAAATTAAAGTAAATATTCAAAGTGAACGTCTTCTTTAAAAACACTCCAAATAATTAGGCAATTAAAATTAAAATATAACCTTCAAATAATAAGAAATAAACTTTAAAGTAAAAAACAAAATCATCCGTCTTCATTAAAAAGAAATTACAAAAACAAATTAAATAACAATTAAAAATTAAAAAACATGAAAAACAAAATGCAATTTATTATGCCCCGTTTAATCGGCGCAACAGTAGTAGTAGGTGTAGCTGCTTTAATTATCGGCACCTTATTTAAATTAATGCTTGGCTTTGTGTTATTGGGTGGAATAATAACACTGATAAGCAACAAAGTTGGTAGGCGTCGTGAACAATATCTAGCAGGGTATGGCCAACATGAAATGCCTGGTTTTGGTAGGATGAACAACTTTGGTAATAATAACCCATTGACCAACAAAATGCAACCAATTAATAAGGCAGCACAAAAATCTACCACCATAATACCCATCAATTAATTAAAACAATTTAAACAACAAAAAACAACAATTAAAAAACAATTAAAATTAAAAATTATGTTTAATAGACAAGCAACAACAGAACCACAAAATCAACAAGGATTTAACCAACAAGGCCGTGGATGTGGCCGCGGATTCGCAGGAAAATTTGGCCATAAATTTGGCGGCAGAGCCCCATGGATGCAAACTTTCGGCAATCGCAAAGCAGCCAACATCGAAGAAACAGACACCGAATTTATTATTTCTTTGTACGCAGCTGGCCTAACCAAAAGCGATTTCAAAATATCGGTAACAGATGATGTATTGAGCATTAGTTACACCGCAGCAGAAAACGCAGAAGGTCAAAACAAATACACGTATCAAGAATATCAACCTAGTTCGTTTGAACGTTCGTTCCAACTGAATGGCAAAGCCTTAACCAATAATATCACCGCTACTTATATTGACGGCGTATTAAAAGTTACTTTACCTAAAAACCCCGAAACCAACAAACCGGCACAGGAAGTGAAGGTTGATTAAAATTGGTAAGGTTAAAATAAATGCCACGATTTTTCGTGGCATTTTTATTTGTTTTAAGAGAAATAATTAAATACTGTAAATTTCTTTTAGGGGCATTTCAATTCCCAATAACGGCATTGAAATTATTGCATTTAAATTTGTGAAAATATCTGCTTCCCAATTGCCTTCAATATTTTTAGAATAAAGTGTTACATAAACTATTTCGGGTTCAGCAATCAAATAATATTTAAGCGATGGTATTTTAGTTTAATCAATATATTTCTCAACCGTATCTGTAATATGGGTTGATTTTGAAAGCACCTCAACAATTATTTCTGGCTGATATTTAATATATTGATTGGCTTGGGTTTTGGCTTCTGCTGTAGCAAATACATCTGGGTAATAATATTTATTTTCATTTGGGATGCCCAACTTCACATCATTTATGTAAATAAAATACCCTTTATTTTTCAACATTGCCTTCAGAAAGAAAGCAATTTCCCCTGCTAATTCATTATTTACATCTTTTTCTCCTGGCATTTCAAATAGCTGACCATTTACAAATTCGTGCCTGCGTTCTGATTGCAGTTCGTGTTGAATATATTCATCAACGCTCCATATTTTTTTATCTGCCACCATAAAGTATATGCGTTTATCATTCAAATTTATGCAAATTCTTTGAAAATAAATTTTTGTAAACTAATCTAAAACCGGGCTTAACCATCTTTCCAATTCTTCAATCGGCATTTCTTTGCGTTTGGCATAATCTTCCAATTGATCGCGTTGAATTTTGCCGACACCAAAATATTGGCTTTGTGGATGGCTGAAATACCAACCGCAAACTGATGACGCAGGATACATTGCCAGCGATTCAGTTAAAGTAATACCAGTGTGTTCGGTTACTTGCAACATTTCAAATAACTTGTATTTTTCGGTATGGTCAGGACAGGCAGGATAACCTGGTGCTGGGCGAATGCCCATATATTTTTCTTTAATCAATTCATCATTGCTTAATTGCTCATCGGTCACATAACCCCAAAATTCGGTACGAGTTTTCTTGTGCAAAACTTCGGCGAATGCTTCTGCAAAACGGTCGGCCAAGGCTTGTAAAGTAATTTTATTGTAGTCGTCGTAAGCAGCCTCAAATGCTTTAATATGTGGCTCAATACCATGAATTGTTACTGCAAAAGCACCAATATGGTCTTGCTTCCCACTATCTGTTGACGCAATAAAGTCGGCCAAAGAAAAATTAGGCTGATTGGCAGCTTTCTTTGATTGCTGGCGCAAGTGCGATAGCGTGTAGTTTTTGTTATCAGTTACCGCAAAAATATCATCGTTTTTTGCGTTTGCTTCCCAAAAACCAACCACGCCTTTTGCAGTCAGCCATTTTTCAGCGATAATTTTGTCCAATAAAGCATTGGCATCGTTATATAATTTGGTGGCTTCAGCGCCAACTATTTCATCAGTTAAAATATCAGGGAAATTACCATGCAATTCCCAAGCAATAAAGAAAGGTTTCCAATCAATATATTGCCTTAATTCGTTCAAATCATAATCATCAAAAGCTTTTATGCCAATTAAATTTGGAACAGGCGGAACGTAATTGGCCCAATCAATTTTTACTTTGTTTTTTTGGGCGTCAGTAAACGATAATACTTCTTTTGATGTTTTTTTGTTGGCAAATGCTTCTTTCAGTTTGTCGTATTCCAATTTTATTCCCGCCAAAAAAGCTGGCTTTTGTTCTTGGTTCAACAAATTTCCGGCCACGGTTACACTACGGCTTGCATCTAGCACGTGCACAATGCCAAGGTCGTATTCTGGGGCAATTTTTACGGCCGTGTGCATACGGCTGGTAGTGGCACCGCCAATTAACAAAGGCTGTTTCATGTTGCGGCGCTTCATTTCTTTGGCCACATGCACCATTTCATCAAGCGACGGAGTGATAAGGCCACTGAGGCCAATAATGTCAACATTTTCCCGAATTGCGGCTTCCAAAATTTTATCGGTTGGTACCATTACGCCAAGGTCAATAATATCGTATCCATTACAACCAAGCACAACGCCCACAATGTTTTTGCCGATGTCGTGCACATCGCCTTTTACGGTTGCCAACAATATTTTTGCAGCGCCGGCCAAGGCAGTATTTTCTGTTCCGGCAGCCAAGTGGGCCAACCTGTTTTTTTCTTTTTCGGCTTCAATAAACGGGAAAAGATAAGCTACGCTTTTCTTCATTACCCGGGCACTTTTTACCACTTGTGGCAAAAACATTTTACCTGCCCCAAACAGATCGCCTACCACATTCATGCCGCTCATCAACGGACCTTCAATCACGTCTAAAGGTTTTGGGTAGGCCAAACGAGCTTCTTCGGTATCGGCATCAATATAATCGGTAATGCCGTTTACCAGCGAATGCTTCAATCTCTCTTCAACTGTATTATTGCGCCATTCTTCATTTTTTATTTCCACTTTGCCTTTGGCTTTCACCGTTTCGGCATGGGCAATTAAGGCTTCGGTGGCTTCGTTGTTGTCGTTGTTATGGTTCAACAAAACATCCTCGCAAAGCTGGCGCAGCTTAGGTTCTATGTCGTCGTAAATAACCAATTGGCCGGCGTTTACAATGCCCATGTCCATGCCTGCTTTAATGGCATAATATAAAAAAACCGAGTGGATGGCTTCCCGCACGTGGTCGTTTCCACGAAAAGAAAAGGAAACGTTCGAAACGCCGCCGCTCACTTTTGTCAACGGCATCAATTTTTTGATTTCCCTTGTGCCTTCAATAAAATCTACCGCATAATTGTTATGTTCTTCAATGCCCGTGGCAACGGCAAAAATGTTAGGGTCGAAAATTATATCCTGTGGTGCGTAACCAACCTGTTCGGTTAAAATTTTGTAGGCACGATGGCAAATTTCCACCTTGCGTTCTTTGGTATCAGCCTGTCCAACTTCATCGAAAGCCATTACGATTATGGCTGCGCCGAATGATTTACAAATAAACGCCTGCTCAATAAATTTAGCTTCGCCTTCTTTCATTGAAATCGAATTCACGATACATCGCCCTTGAACGCATTTTAATCCAGCAACAATAATCTCAAACTTAGAGCTGTCGATCATAATCGGAATTTTTGCAATATCCGGTTCCGATTGGATCAAATTCATGAAAGTGGTCATTGCTTCGATACCGTCCAACATGGCATCATCCATATTTACGTCCAACACCTGCGCACCGCTTTCCACCTGTTGCCGGGCAACGCTCAAGGCTTCTTCGTATTTTCCTTCTTTAATTAAACGGGCAAATTTTTTACTCCCAGTTACGTTTGTACGTTCACCTACGTTTATAAAATTGGTTTCTGGGCGAACAACCAGCGGCTCCAGGCCAGAAAGGCGTAAATAAGGTTTGATATGGATTGGTTCTGACATAAGTATGCTTCTAAAATTTTAATTTAATTGTTGCTCGATAGGTTAATATATTCTACTTCTGGCTCCATTAATTTCATCAAATCTTCTTTATCAGGAAGATAAGTTTTGTACTTACTAGTAAATATCTGTTTATTATCTTTTGGCAATGTGTATTTTACGATACTTTCCCGCTTGCTTTTACACATTACAATGCCAATGGTTTTATTTTCTTCTTTTCCCTTTACCTCTTGGTCAAAATAACCAACGTATAACTGCATCTGGCCAAGATGATCTGCTTTTAGTTGTCCAAGTTTTAAATCGATTAACACAAAACAGCGTAAAATGCGATGATAAAAAACTAAGTCAACCTTGTGCGGTTCCCCATCTACCATTATTCGATATTGGCGACCAACAAACAAAAAGCCTTTGCCTAATTCATTTAAAAAATGTTCAAGTTTACCAATCAATGCAGATTCCAGCTCGTTTTCGGAATAAGCTTCGTGGTCTTCGAGATCTAAAAATTCTAACACATAAGGATCTTTTATAGCATGTATTGGTTTTGTGATAACATGGCCTTTTTTACTAAGCTGTTTCACTTTTTTCTTATTCCTACTCAATACTAATCGCTCATATAAAGCGGCATCAAATTGGCGCTTTAATTCGTCCACCGTCCAGTTTTCATTTACCGTTTCTATTTCATAAAATTTTCTTTCATCAAAATTTTCTATTCTACTAAGAAAAATATAATGCGAAAACCCAAGTGAAAATTTGGGCGTATTAATGGGCTGAAACCCTTGCTGGGCCTCAATAGATTTCCGAGAAACCGTCTCGGAAATTACTTTTAAGGAAGTTTTTTTTGTTTTATCTTTTTTCTCATTAATGGGCTGAAACCCTTGCTGGGCCTCAATAGATTTCCGAGAAACCGTCTCGGAAATTGAATATGCAATATAAAACCTGCGCATGTTTTCCAGATTGTCCACCGAAAAGCCACGTCCATATTCTAAAGTAAGTTGTTGTGAAATAATTCTAAGTGTGAATGCAGCATAATCTGCTTTAGATTTTCCTTTTTGCTCGTTCTCGACAATTAATTTCCCTATCATATAATAAGCAGAAACCATTTTTAGGTTAGCGGTACGAACCACCTCTTGCCTTGCATCATCAATTATTTTTTTGATGCTTTTTATGAGCGGTAACGAAATTTTTTGTTTCATGTGTTTGTATCTTTAAACCAATTCCGTTTCCAAAACAGGTAATTGCCTTGGGGTTATTTTTCTAACATTATCAGCAATGTGTTTAATATGGTCGGGCGTGGTGCCGCAACAGCCGCCAACAATATTTACAAAACCTTCTTTAGCCCAATCTTCAATAAAATGGGCGGTTTCGCTTGGTGTTTCGTCATATTCACCCATTGCATTGGGCAAACCAGCATTAGGGTATGCGCTGGTAAAACAAGCTGCAATTTGTGATAATTCTTCAATGTGAGGCCTCATTTCGGCAGCACCCAAAGCACAATTTAAGCCAATGCTTAATGGATTTGCATGCAAAACGCTGGTATAAAATGCTTCCAATGTTTGTCCGCTTAAGGTGCGGCCGCTGGCATCGGTAATAGTACCACTTATCATGATTGGGAGTTCTGCCATTTTATTGGCTCTAAAAAACTTTTTGGCAGCATAAATAGCGCCTTTTGCATTTAGCGTATCAAAAATGGTTTCGATCAGCAGCACATCAACGCCGCCTTCAACCAAAGCTTTTATTTGATCATAGTAAGCGTTGGCTACTTCATCAAAAGTTACAGCCCTAAAACCGGGATTGTTTACATCGGGAGAAAGGCTTAAAGTTTTATTCAGCGGCCCTATTGCACCGGCAACAAATCGGGGTTTTGATGGATCCTTGGCAGTATATTCATCTGCAGCTTTACGGGCACATTGTGCCGAAGCAACGTTCATTTCGTAAGCCAACGACTGCATATCATAGTCGGCTTGGGCAATTACGGTACTACTAAAAGTATTGGTTTCGATAATATCAGCGCCAGCTTCAAGGTATTCTTTGTGGATGCCGATAATAATATCTGGCTGGGTAATGCTCAACAAATCGTTGTTGCCTTTTACGTCGCTGGGCCAATCTTTAAAACGTTCACCGCGATAATCTTCTTCCTGCAATTTATGGCGTTGTATCATGGTGCCCATGGCGCCATCAATAACCAGAATCCTTTTTTGTAATGCTTGTTGAATCGTATCCATTGTTGCTAAAATTTATTGCTGTGGTAGCAAATTGCGCAACAATCGGAGGCCAAGCGGCAACGAAAGCTACGTAACACCGCCACTGCTGGGTACATAATTGCTTTTGTTAAGAAACCAAATTTTTTTGGTTTGATAAACTAAAACTTTTCAAAGTGCTGTAAAACAATAAAATGATTTAACAGCGATTGCAAAAGTATATAAAGTAAATGAAAAAGCCGCACCATACTAAGATGCGGCTTTCAAATGAACTTTTCGAGATTATTTAGCTTCGTCGTAAGATGCGTTTACGGTAATTTCCAAAGTTTCAGAAATTTTGCCTTTTGCCATGTCTGGAATGTTTACGCCATAATCGGTTCGGTTGATTTTGAAAACGGAATTAGCGGTAGCTTTTCCGCCAACAACGGCGATAGTACCGGGAGTAGTAACTTTCTTTGTAATGCCGTGCATGGTTAAATCGCCGGTTACAGTCACTTTATAAACACCGTCTTTTTTAAAATTTACCTTGCTTATTTTATCTATCGTTCCCTTAAAGTCAGCTTTGGGAAATTTTGTGCTGTTCATATAGTCTGCACCATTAAAATGCTCTTGCATCAACGCTTTTGGGAAAATGAAACTTTTAACTAAAACGGTAAAATTATATGCGCCGGTTTTACTATCCAACGTGCTAACAACTTCATTATTCGTTGCTTTAATGTTTTCAGCTGAAGTAGTTGAAAGAAAAGTGATTTGGGCGCTGCGGGTTAAATAAGTTTGTGCGTTCATTGAAAGAACAACTGTTAACAATGCTGCTGCTACGAAAATTTTTTTCATGCTTTTTGTTTTAATTTTAATTTATATTTATTTAATTTGAAAGGATTCGGTAATGGTAACATCCAAAATATAGCCTTGGCAAATACCGCGGATGGTTACATTTTTAGCAGTGGGGATGTCGGAGCTATCTTTTAATGTGCAACGAACATTCCCCATTGGGTCGCCGGTTTTTAGGCATACCACTTGTTTGCCATCTTTGTTTTTTTCTATCTTATCAACTTCGCCTGTAACTTGTATGGCACTGTCTAAATATTTTTTGTTTGCCGCGGCTTCATCAGCCTTATACTGATTGTAAATGTCTGTTGCTGAAACAGTTATATAATTTTTTTCGTCCAGTACATTTCTAGCGGGTTTGTTCCACATATAAATGCCGTAGCCAACACCGGCTAAAATTATGATGGCGATAACACCTAAAATTTTTTTAAGCATATTGTTGTTTTTGAGTGTAATAGAAAGCAAATGTAAAACAATGTTGCAACATTGAATAATTATTTATCATTTATTTTGCAAATAGCCCATCAACAGGTATGCGATGCTGGATGCTTCTTGCCAAAGTCATCTCATCGGCATATTCCAATTCGCCGCCAAAGGCAATGCCACGAGAAATGGTGGTAATTTTTACCGGTGATGGTTGTAATTTTTTTTGAATATAATAAACGGTGGTATCGCCTTGTATATTTGGGTTAAGGGCAAAAATAATTTCTTCTACTTCGTTTTCTGTAATGCGATCTACTAACGAATCTATATTTAATTGGTCGGGGCCAACACCATCTAACGGAGAAATAATGCCGCCCAACACATGATAAGTGCCGCTAAATTGTTGCGTAGCTTCGATAGCCATTACATCGCGGATACTTTCTACCACGCAAATTAATTGTTGTTTACGCATGGGATTACTGCAAATATTGCACAGCCGCCCATCGCTTACATTATGGCAGCGCTGACAAAATTGGATGTTGCGCCGCATTTCCAACACTGCCGAACCAAATTGTTCAACGTAATTTTTTTCTTGTTTGATGAGGTGCAGCACCAACCGTAGTGCCGTTTTTTTGCCGATGCCAGGCAGTTTCGAAAACTCGTTTACGGCATTTTCCAAAAGGTTGGACGAAAAAATCATGCGACAAAGTTATTAAAATGAACCACCTAAGAAACCTTAAGAAAACTTAAGTCTAGTTTTTATAATACTCAATGCTCAATAATCAATTTCAAGTATAAGCCCGTTAAATGTTGATTATTGAGCATTGAGTATTGAATATGTTTATTTCTTAAGTTTTCTAAGGTTTCTTAGATGATTTCACCTACATGTTTTTCGATATTGCCAGCTATTTTTTGTAGCGGTAAGTCGTTTTGGTCGGTGCCAAATGGATCTTCAATTTCTTCCGCAATCAATTCCAAACTGGCCAACACATAAAAAATAAATGCTACCACAGGAACAGCCCAATAACCAAGCGGAAAAACATATCCCCAAGGCATTGTAATTACATAAAAGAAAATAAATTTCCTAATGAAAGTGCTGTAACTCAACGGGATAGGCGTGTTTTTGATACGTTCACAAGCACCGCAAATATCTGCAAAAGCTTGTATTTCGTTATTTAAATTACGGTATTGTTCCGGCTTTATCGTCCCGTCTAAATATAAATCGTTTATTTTTTTAAAGATGACCAATTGAACTTGATTGGGCAAATGTTTTTCGTATTTGATGTTGATGAATTCGGGATGTTCGTTTTCATCGAGTTCCAATCGGGTAGATTCTAATTGTAAATGTGCTTTTAATGCAAATGCAAATTGTGGGATGATGGCACGGAAAAATTTACGGTTGGTTAAATCATGTTCGGGCAAAATACCTGATAACTTGACGGCCAAATTGCGGCTATTGTTTACCAAAGCACCCCACAATTTACGGCCTTCCCACCAACGCTCGTAAGCAGTATTTGTGCGGAAAACCAGCAACATCGAAATAACAAAACTTAGCACTGTGTGCAAAATGGTGATGTTTTTTAAATAATGATTGTCTTCCAACTGCCAATAATCGTTTACCAAATATGCCACAGCAGCGCTGTAAATACTAATGCCGAGAATAACCGGATAAAGCTGCCGGATGGTATCGGATTTGTTGAATTTAAAAAGAAAAGCAAGCCAATGTTTAGCGCTGTAATTAATCATGGGTGGAAATTAGGCAACTGTTTTCAAAAAAGAAAGGAAGTCCATTCGTTAATTTTAGAGATTAGCTGACTTTTTTGCGAGACTTTAGTATGACGCAAATGAAAATAAGCAAATGAAAAACTGTGGCCGTGCGCCAGGGATGGCGGCAAGTACCCCACAGGCGGCATAATAAGTGAATAGTGAAACGTGGATAGTGAATAACAAAATATAGTGAATTGCCGCCGAGGAGTACTGCCAACAGCCCGCCCGGGCGCCCAAAAGCTATCCAAACCATCAATTCTTCACATTAAGTTTATGTTTAGGTAACACCTGCTTAACATGGTAAATTGACCTTCGCTAAACCCCACAAAATGATGGAAAAACGTGAAGTTGATGTGGTTATTTTAAGCGATGTACACCTTGGCACGTATGGCTGCCATGCGGCGGAACTGTTGCTGTATCTGCAAAGTATTAAACCGGGCTTACTAATTTTGAACGGCGATATTGTAGACGGTTGGAGTTTTAGCAAGCATTATTTTCCGGCTTCGCATTTGGCCGTGATCAAAGAAATTTTACAACTGATTGGCAACGGCACACGGGTGTACTACATTACGGGCAATCACGATGAGTTTTTGCGCCGCTACACCGATTTACAACTGGGGAATTTCCAACTTTGCGACAAACTGGTAATGGAAATTGACGGCAAAGTTTGCTGGATTTTTCATGGAGACGTGTTTGACGTGAGCACAAAAGGCAGTGCCAAGTTGCTGGCCAAATTGGGTGGCCACGGCTACGATTTATTGATTTTAATAAATAGGTTTGTGAATTGGTGCTTGATAAAATTGGGCCGGGAAAAAATGAGTTTTAGCAAACAGGTGAAGAAAAGCGTGAAAAAAGCGGTGGCTTGGATCGGCGATTTTGAGCAATTGGCGGCTGAATTGGCGATCGAAAAAAAATATGATTATGTGATTTGCGGCCATATTCACCAACCCCAAAAACGTCTGATTCAAACGCCAAAAGGGAACGTAATGTATTTAAATAGTGGCGATTGGATTGAAAACCTAACCGCTTTGGAATATCGCAACAGCGATTGGCACATTTATACGCATGATGCCGAGCAAGCCGATAAAGTAAAAACCAAGGTGGTAAAACCTGTTCCTAACGTGATGAGCGAAGATGTGGAACTGAAAATCAATTCGATGGAATTTAGCTCGTGGCCAGAATTGGTGATTCATCCAATGTTGGGTATCATTAAAAACAGTAAGTAAAACAAGTACTTAGTAGTTGGTACTTAGTCGTTAGGATGTTTATACAAGGTTATTTAGATAACCTAAGAATTAAAAAATTATACATGAAAATATTTTATGCCATACAGGCAACCGGAAATGGGCATATTAGCAGAGCGGCGCAATTAATTCCGTTTATGCAAAAATTTGGTGAGGTGGATACTTTTGTAAGCGGTGCCAATGCCACGCTGGATATGCCTTTCGACGTAAAATTTAGGAGTAAGGGTATGAGCCTTTTTTACGGCAAATGTGGCGGCTTGGATTACAAAGCTTTTGCTAAAAACACCAATTATTTGAGGGTGCGCAAAGAAGCAAAAGATTTGCCGGTAGAAAAATATGATGTGGTAATAAACGATTTTGAACACTTGACGGCGCTGGCGTGTAAAATGAAAAATGTACCTTCGGTTCAGTTTGGGCACCAGGCTAGTTTTATGAGCAATAACACGCCACGGCCAGACAAAAAAAGTTGGCTGGGTGAATTTATTTTACACAAATACGCAACGGCTACAAGCTATATTGGGCTTCACTTTCAGCGGTATGAAGATTATATTTTTCCACCGGTGATTAAAACGAATTTGATGCAGACAATGCCCACCAACGATGGGCATATTACAGTGTATTTGCCAGCCTTTCAACAGCATTGTTTGTTAGACTATTTACACGAATTGGCTGATGTTCACTTTCATTTGTTTCTGCCAAATATTAAAACTATTTATCGGGAAAAGAATATCACCTACAAGCCGGTTGATACTGAGTTATTTAACGAAAGCTTACTTACTTGCGCCGGAATTATTACAGGCGGTGGGTTTGAAGCGCCAGCCGAGGCTTTGTATTTAGGTAAAAAATTATTGGCGATCCCCATTCGCGGGCAATACGAACAACATTGCAATGCCGCCGCTTTAAAATTGATGGGCGTACATGTACTGCCAGATGTGACACCCAATTTTGCGAACGACATTAAAAATTGGTTAGCTGCGAAGCATCCATTTATTCAACAGCCAGCCAATGATGTAATGACAACTTTGCAATATTTGTTTGATACCTACCCTTCGGGAAATTACAAAAAAGAAAATTCCAAATTCCAACAGGTTATAAATTCTAAATAAAATTCCAGATTCCAAATTCCAGATTCCAACAAGTTAAGTTCAAATAGCCATTTAAATTTTCACTAAAGAATACATTTTTAGTAAATCTACAAGTGCATGAATGATTGTAATCGTTGGAATTTGGAATTTTTTTGCTGGGATTTGTCAGCGTTTTGCCCTAAAAAAATCAGTCATCAAAGCGCCGCATTTTTCGGCCAGCAATCCTTGCTGCACAAGGGTTTTGGGGTGAAAAGGAAATTTATTTTGAAAGAAATTTTTATAGCCTTGCTTTACATCGGCAGCGCCAAAAACAACACGACCAATTTTGCTCCAATACAATGCGCCGGCGCACATGTGGCAAGGTTCAATGGTTACAAAAAGGGTAGCATCGGGTAAATATTTTGAACCCATAAAATTAAAAGCAGCGGTTAACGCCAGCATTTCGGCATGGGCCGTTACGTCGTTCAATCGCTCGGTTTGGTTATGGCCACGGCCAATAATACGGTTAGCCTGCACCACCACGGCACCAATCGGTATTTCGTCTTCTTCGAAGGCAATTCTTGCTTCGTTTAAAGCCATGTGCATAAAATATTCGTCGGTCATGGGTGCAACTTACAAAATCATTTTTGTTGCATACATTCACCGTTACAGAAATTGTTTGCCATGCAAGAAAAATTATTAGCCATTCGCCAATTTTATAACAGCGGCGCAACCCGCAGTTACAATTTTAGGCTGCAACAATTGAAAGCGTTAAAAACAATTATTAAAACTTATGAAGCGGAGATTTTTAACGCATTATTTGCTGATTTAAAAAAATCGCCGGAAGAAGCTTATTCATCTGAAATAGCTTTGGTATTAAATGAATTAAATAATTTTATTAAGCATTTAAAAAAGTGGATGCAACCAACATCTGTTGGGAGTAATTTGACTAATTTTCCAAGCAGCAATAAAATTTACCATGACCCACGTGGTATTGTTTTAATTATTGGGCCTTGGAATTATCCGTTTCAATTACTGATGTTGCCGCTGGTTGGGGCTATTGCTGGTGGTAATTGTGCGGTATTAAAACCTTCGGAATTAGCGCCTGCAACGGCCGAGATCATTAAGAAAATAATTGGGGAAATATTTCCAACAAATTATATTTTACAAGTGGATGGCGAAGGCGAAACGGTAATTCCTAATATGATGAATAACTTCCGTTTCGACCATATTTTTTTTACAGGCAGTGTTGTTGTTGGTAAAATAATCAATCAATTAGCTGCAAAAGAATTAATTCCGGTTACATTGGAATTAGGTGGAAAAAGCCCCGCCGTTGTTGAGTTTGATGCTAATATAGAAGTTACAGCAAAACGGTTAGTAATGGGCAAGTTATTAAATGCGGGACAAACCTGTATTGCGCCAGATTATTTATTGGTGCACCAATCAATAAAGGAAAAATTATTAGCGGAAATAAAAAAGCAAATACCATTATTTTATGGGAATAATATTAGTAACAGTTATGAATATGGAAAAATTATAAATGAAAGACGATTTAAAAAATTAATTAGCTATTTAAATAACGGCACAATTATTTACGGTGGAAAGTACGATCAATCAAAATTATTTATTTCGCCTACATTAATTGAAAATGTACCATTTGATGCGCCATTAATGCAAGAAGAAATATTTGGGCCGATATTGCCAATATTTACTTTTAATACAAAGGAAGAAGCATTGGCAATTATTAATAAAAATCAAAACCCTTTAGCCTTTTATTTATTTACAACTGGAAATTCAAATAAATGGTGGATCGAAAACCTTGCTTTTGGCGGTGGATGCATTAATACTACTTTGTTCCATATTACCAATGCCAAATTGCCTTTTGGTGGTGTTGGTAATAGTGGCATAGGCGCTTATCACGGCAAATATTCTTTTGATATATTTACCCACGCTAAACCAGTTTTAAAATCGCCCAATTGGATTGATCCGTCGATAAAATACCCACCTTTTAAAGGTAAATTAAAATGGCTGAAAATATTGATGAGATAAGAGGACTACGTTTTTTGGGGATTTAAATTGGATTAAATAGAAATTATACTTGTATGAATTTATTGCAAAAAATATTAAAAGCCATTTATCCATTGCGGATGAAATTTTCTGCCGCAACAGGCTTAGGTAAAAAATCAACAACAAATAAAAATATGGAAAATCCGCCCGTTTCATTTTATAGCTTAAGTTCAAAACTTAATTCTGGCAAACATTTTAGCTTTGAAACGTTAAAAGGAAAATATGTTTTAATTACGAATACTGCCAGCAATTGTGGTTATACCGGGCAATATGATGATTTGGAAAAATTATACCAGCAGCATAAAAATAAATTAATTGTACTTGGTTTTCCGGCTAATGATTTTGGCGGGCAAGAACCCGGCAGCAATGATCAAATCGCAGAGTTTTGTAAAATTAATTATGGCGTTACGTTTCCCATTTTTGACAAAGGTTCGGTTAAGGGAAACGAGATGCAGCCTGTGTTTCAATGGCTTTCACAACCTGATAAAAATGGCTGGTGTAACCAAGTGCCTACATGGAATTTTTGTAAATATTTAATTGATCCACAGGGCGTTTTAATGGATTTTTATTCCTCAGCAATAAGCCCATTGGGAACAGAAATCAATTCAAAGATTATTTAATGTTGTCGTAAATTAAATATCATGTTCACTCGCTTAGACGTTGAAAAATATTTTACGGCCGAAAAAAATTTATCGCTATTCTTTATTGTAATAGGAAGTGTTGCGATAATTGCGGCAATTATTTTCTATGTCCTATTAAAAACGGCTTTTTATAAAGGAATTACCATTCCGCTTATTTTAATTGGTGCAATTCAATTAATTGGAGCATTTAATGTTTATAAAAGAACAGATGCACAGCGAAAAGATATTGTTTATAAATTGGATATGAATTATTCCGCAATTAAAGAAAAAGAAATGCCAAGAATGGAAACGGTAAATAAAAACTTTACCATTTATCGTTCGTTAGAAATTGCCCTAATTTTAATCGGATTGGCATTAATTTTTCTTTACAAAAAAAATCCTGAAAAGTCATTGTTATTTGGGGTGGGAATTGGCCTCGTTATTCAAGCTGCTATTATGTTTGGTGGTGATTCTTTTGCCGCTAAAAATGCAAATATTTATTTGGAAGGATTAAAAATTTATAAGCCAACAACAATGCATTTGTAATTGTATTTCATTGTTTTAATAAAAGACACAAAATAGTTTTAAGGATATACTTTAAATCCGTCATCTACCATCCGTCAACCGTCATCTAATTTAAACTGGGCATTTTTCGTGATAATTAATTAATTCGATCGGCGTTCTTTCAAATTCAAAACCATCATATTTTTCCAACACTTCATCCAACACAGCCTCAATTTCTTCTACGGTTGGCAATACCACCAAACGGCTGCGGTATTCTTTAATATTAGGCAAGCCTTTTAAATAATTGGCATAATGGCGGCGCATTTCAAAAATGCCCACTTTTGGGCCTTTCCATTCAAATGATTTACGGAGATGTTTTTTGCAAACCTCAACACGCTCGGTAATTGTCGGGGAATCCAATATTTCACCCGTTTGCACAAAGTGTTTTATTTCCCTAAAAATCCATGGGTAACCAATGGCTGCACGGCCAATCATAATGCCATCAACGCCGTAACGGTTTTTGTATTCCAGCGCTTTTTGTGGGCTATCGATATCGCCATTTCCAAAAATAGGAATATGGATGCGTGGGTTATTTTTAACCTTGGCAATCAAGGTCCAATCAGCCTCGCCCTTGTACATTTGGCTACGCGTACGCCCGTGGATGGCCAATGCTTTTATGCCTACATCTTGCAACCTTTCGGCCACTTCTTCAATGTTTTTGGTATTGTCATCCCAGCCCAAACGGGTTTTTACCGTAACCGGAAGATGTGTGGCTTTTACACATGCATCCGTTAAGCGAACCATTAAGTCCACATCTTTTAAAACACCTGCGCCAGCACCTTTCATGGCCACTTTTTTTACCGGGCAGCCAAAATTAATATCCAATAAATCAGGATTGGTGGCTTCCACAATTTTTGAAGCCATGGCCAAACTATCTTCATCGCCACCAAAAATTTGGATACCGATGGGACGTTCGTAATCAAAAATGTCGAGTTTATGGCGACTTTTTATGGCGTCGCGTATCAAACCTTCCGAAGAAATAAATTCAGTGTACATCAAATCTGCCCCATTATCCTTGCACACGGCACGGAAAGGAGGGTCGCTTACATCTTCCATGGGCGCTAAAAGCAACGGGAAATCGGGCAGTTCTATGTTTGCTATCTTAACCAAAATATTGTTGTATTATTTAATTGACGTGCAAAAATAACGCTTCAATATTTAATGGGCGATTATGCGAGGTTCAATCTCTTTGTTTTGCTTCATTCCCAAATACAACAATTTGTATTTATGGCCGATGGGCATATAATTTTTATTCGTTTTTTTTAATAAATACCCAACGCCAAAAACCACGGCAGCCGCTGAAAGTTTTGTGATATTGTCAGCGCCTCCAACCATTTGGTTTTTTTGTGTAGCGGCATTAATAAGATTTAATGCCGCATAACCGGCACCGGCAATCATAAACAAACTTCCATCCCTAATAAAACTAAAACTGGCTTCTTTTGGAAAAGCAGTCATTTCATGATAATTGTATTGAACATGGTAAACCGCAATTGTATCATATTGGTAAGTGCCAAATACAGTAATGCCCAAGCGGGTTTCATATTGGTTCATGTAAATAGTATCGTGCGAAATGTTTTTGATAAAACCCGTTACCGTTTGCTTGTCATCAGTAAAAAAGGTAATATTTCTGCCAGCATAATATTGGGCAATATTTTGGTTATGCTTTCGTAAAACCAAAATATCGGACTGACAAAAACAGATTGAAACGCAACACAAAAAAAAGCAGACAATAAAGGTTCGCATGTTGTTTCAAACCTACCGAATATTGTTAAAACGGTTTTACAAAATGTATGTTAATTTGAATAAAAGTACTTAGATGTTAGTATTTAGACAAAACCGTAAATTTTTTAATTATCAAAAACCAAAATTTAATAATAGACTGAACATAAAAATGTTTCTTTAATTTTATAGCTAAGAATAATAGTTTAAATGTTTCGAGTGTTTAAAAATATTTTATACTGATGGTGCAATCAAAAACAGCAACGGGCATCAGGAAGAAGCGTTCTATAAAAATTCCTGATTCATTCATTTATGAAATAATGGATGGAAAACCAATATATTACAAAGGATATAAAACCGCAATCAAACACAAAAAAACCGCAGAATCAATTATGGGAGCCAGTTCGTTGCAAGCAAAGTTGTTAGTTTATTTTTTAAGGCTGGTTTTTAAAGCCTTTTCTGAAAATGAATTTGAAATACTTACTGGTGAACCCGGTTTGCATTTGAATTTACGTAATAATCTCTCTGGCGATTTACTTGTTTTCAACAAAAAAGATTTCCCTTCTTCCAAAATATCCAAAAAATACGCTGATGTACCTGCTTACCTACATATTGAAATAGATATTCAGGCAGCATTGGAAGACATGACCGAAACCGGTTACATTCACAATAAAACCCAAAAGCTGCTTGATTTTGGAACCGGTAAAATAATTTGGGTGTTTACCAATATCCAAAAAGTATTAATTGCCCAGCCAAATGAAGACTGGCGTTGGGTTGATTGGCATAAAAATATCGAGCTAGCTGAAGGCCAATTTTTTAATATCGGAAAATTCATCGCCGATGAAGGAATTGAATTACAAGACTAAGGCAATCTTATAGTTCAATCCCTTTCTTGTTATATCATTGTATCAAAATTAGTGAATCAACTCACCATTTACTACTCACTACTTCAGGTTCGTTTCAAACAATTTAAATATCCTTTTGTATTCGTCTGTCCAACTGCTGGGTTCCACAAAACCGTGGTCTTCCATTGGGTAAGGCGATAATTCCCAATTGTCTTTATGTAATTCAATCAAGCGCTGTTGCAAGCGAACCACATCTTCAAAATGAACATTTGTATCTACCATGCCGTGACAAATCAATAAATGGTCTTGCAGGCCGTTGGCAAAATAAATTGGGGAACTTATTTTATAAGAAATGCTATCATTAAAAGGTTCATTTAAAATATTGCTAGTGTAGCCATGATTGTAATGAGCCCAATCGGTAACCGGCCGCAAAGCAGCGCCAGCATTGATTTTGCCGGGTTTGGTAAACAAAGCCATAAGCGTCATAAAGCCACCATACGAGCCGCCGTACATACCGATATGTTTGGCGTCGCAGCCCAACGAATCAACCAAATATTTGGCTGCATCCATCTCGTCATCCAAATCTTTTCCGCCCATGTGGCGGTAAATACCGGTGCGCCAATCGCGACCATAACCAGCGCTGCCGCGATAATCGATGTCCATTACAGTATAGCCGTTATCGGTCAGTAAATTGTTGAACATATATTCCCGAAAATAGCTGCTCCACCATTTATGGGCATTTTGCAAATAGCCTGCACCATGTACAAACAGTACGGCCGGTTTTGAAGCCGCTGGATTAGCAGGCTTATAAATACGCACGTAAATGTTTTGTCCATCGCTGGCTTTAATGGTTTTAACAATCGGATCTCGCCAAGCGTAGCTTTTAAATAAATCGCTTTGCGCTTTATTGGTAATTTGTTTGGCGGCAGCTTGCGGCTGATTATCCTGCAAATAAAGCTCCCATGGTTTATTGCTGTACGAATACAAAAAAGCAATTTGTTTGTCGTTGGGCGAAACAGAAACATCGTTGTTACCTGTCATGGTGGTAATGTGTTCTTTTTTACTGCCGTCAATCGCCATGCGGTAAAATTGTTTTTCGCCCGGATGAACCTCGTTGGTTGTTACGAAAAAATATTTTTTATCGTTCGATAATTTTACTGTTTGAATTTCATAATTACCGCTGGTTAATTGTTTGCGGGTTTTGGTTGAAACATTATAAGTGTACAAATGCGAGTAACCAGTTGCTTCCGATTGAAACCAGCAAGTGTTTTCATCAATCCAACAGTTTTGATTAACCTCATAATTGTCAATACCGGGGCCGCCAATCCAAGCTTCGTCACGCTGATGATCGATGGTGGAAAGCTTACCAGTACTAGGTTCCAGCAGCATGATCCAACGGTCTTTATTGTCTTGGCTATAAATATTTAAAAGGACATGCGATCCATTAGCCGACCAAATTTGATTAGCAAATTCAACTGGCCTTACAGCCGCTTTTTTCTTTTTGGAGGTATCTTTTACCGGATAATCTTTTACGTAATCAGGCTCGGTTTTAATGCCGGGCAATTGCTCGGTCTTAACGGCAATTACGGTGTCTTTTTCACGGTCGTACACAAAAAACTCGTAACTGTTTTGCTCATGACCAACTTTTGTGCGGCCATTTATATCGGTTGTAAAACCGGTTTCGGTTACATAATTTGGCACAATTGTGCTTTTACCGCCGCCTAATTTCATTAGTTTAAAAGTTACAAAACGTCCATCTGGACTAACATCTTGCGATTGTACCGTTTTATCGTTGGTATAAATGGGATGCAATTCTTTTGGCCGCAGTAATTTATTGAGCGAATCGGTAATTTCCAATTTGTCGTGCCTTTGCTTCAACACTTCAAAATTTTCCAGTTGATCGTTTTTCAACCATTTTTCTTGAGCGTTGGAGGGTTCTTTTTTCGTGTCTTTTATTTCGGCACCACTTTTAAAATTGGTGAGCTGCATGGTTGTTCCGTTTGAAATATCCCAAGCAAAAAGATTGTTATCTTTTTCGTACACAATCTTTTTTTCGTTAAAGCCAAATTGCGGGCTGGTTTCCATGTCTGTGGTTTGCGTAATGCGGATGGGAGCTATGCCAATGGCTGAAACATAGTACAGGTCGCCATTTTGGCCATAAGTATAAGCGGTGTGCGCAAAGTTATAATTTACCCTGCCAGCCAAAACTTGGTTTTGACGCATCGCAATTGTGGCCTTTTGCGGCGTAGTATTTTCGGTTGAAATATAATAGATTGAATCGGCTGCAACAGCATCAGGGTTCCATCTAAAGTACAATAGTTTTCCATCGGCACTCCATTGCAAATTACTAGGCGAACTGCCCATCCATTTTGGGTCGGCCATTATTTTTTCCACGGTTAGTTTCCCCAATTGGTTTTGGGCAACAGAAACTTGGGCAATCAATATTGCCAAGGCCAGTGCAAAGTTTTTCATCAATAAAAAAGATTATGGAATAAAAATAAGGCAAGAAGGTGATAAGGCAAGCATTACAATGCTGCTACCTTTTCCTTATAATCGTATTGCAAATCTTCGTGCAGGGAATTGAGCGCAGCATTAACTTTTTTTACCTGCTGTGCATACAAATTATGCATCACATTTTTATGGCCTTTTAAGTGGCCGGTTTTTTTCAGTTGCTGGCAAAAGCAAATCAATATTTCAATCTCTGCTTGTTTTGACGCGGTATATTTAATGTGCTTATTGGCAATCCGCAATATTTTTCGGATTGTTTTTTTTGCGAAAAAAAGATTGGTTTTGTGGACCGAGGCAAAGCCTTCCTCCATTTCTTCTTTTACTGCAGCAATGTAAGTATCTAAATCATTGGCCTCGAACAATAAATAATTCAGTAATTCTTTATTGTCTTTTTTAAATTTGGCCAAACGAAGGCAAACAGCCAATAATTCCGTTTTGCCAAGCGTGTTTAATTCGTTTTTTATTTCGCTAATGGAAGCGGCTTTCATGTTTGCTGGTAAATGTAACCACCTAAGACACCTAAGAACACTTAAGGTTTGGATTAGTTAGCAAAAGGAATTTGATGTTGCTCCTTGAATGCTCTTAGGTTTCTTAGGTGGTAAATTAAACTTGGTTGTTTCTACAAATAAAAATTGGCCAATCCACCAAAATACACATCGTTCCAACCTTCTACAATATCGTCGTATTCACTATCTGGTATATTGGTGTGGCGAAGTTCTGCTGAGGTTCCATTTTTATGTTCGTGTAAAATGATGGTAACAATAGATGGTTCATCTTGTTCAAAATACCATTGCTGCACTATCTTTTTGCCTTCTACAAATTCAAGGTTTTTACCAACAATGCTATCGTCCATAATCGAGAATTCGGAATCGGCCTCCGTACTCATTTCGGCCGGCGATCCAGTCCACAATTCAATAGTAGCGGGGTTTGTAAGGGCTGCATAAACCTCAACAGGTTCAGCCGGAACGATAAAATATTTTTTATAATCCTTCATGTTACTTTGTTAGTTACGGCAAAGGTAACAGTTCGTGAATCTTGAGTCGCGAATCGTCAGTTGTGAGTACGATCATCATTTTTCGTGAATCGTGAGTACGATCACTATAATTTAGTCTTATTACAAATAAACATTTTTTTAATAAGTCAAATTTAATATGAAAATTGCCTATTTATGCAAAGTCTAACATTAGTGAAACCCACTCACGACTGACTATTCACGACTCACGACCCACGATTCACGAATTTGATTTGATTGTTTCCTAACTTCAATGCAAATTGCAGCACAATTTAAAGCCGTATACATGAGATGCTCGCGCATCTGAAGAAGGGCCGAACGATTGGGTTGGTTCAGGATCGATCTGCGGAGCCCCCGTGGGCGTGCGAGTTCCCGTTTTGGGGTACCCGTCGGCACGATGAGCGTTCCGGCCACGCTGGCTCGGCGCACGGGAATCCCGGTTCTTTCCGCCGTCAGCTACCGCGAGAAGGGGGGGCGCTACCGCGTGATCATTCGTCCGCCGATCGAGTGGAAGGATCGGATCCCGATACCGCTATCGCGGAAAATACCGCACACTATGCCGAGATTCTCTCAGAAAGACATCTACGCGCACCCCGAGCAATGGCTTTGGGTCCATCGGCGGTTCAAAGGCGATCTTTCCCCGATCCGTCCCGGAGAGTGGGCGGAGGCGAGGGCGCGGCGGTAACTTGCTCCGGTTAAGAATTTTTATGCTACTCTAGGGGCATATGGGTTTCACTCGCTCGTCCATAGCGATTTTCGCTTTGTGCGTGGCCGCGTTCGGCTGCGCGCGCGGCTCGCTCAATAAGGGCGAGGCGCCTTCGGCTCTTCCACAAGAGCTTTCGACGGATATGAAGGAGAAATTCGAGGTCCGCGACGTATCGCAGCAGCCTTCGCCCTCGCCGAGCGTTTCCCTTCTCCGGAGCCATCCCCGTCGCCGACTCCGGTGAAGGTCGCGAAAAAAGAGAAAAAGACATTTCGAAAAAGAAGGTCGAGAAAGTCGCTGAAGGGGCTGCGTCGTTCGTCTACCGAATCGAAGACCCGATCACGAGCCGATGTGGGTCGGCGAGAAGCTGACCTACGAAGTGACTTATCTCGGGATGCCGGCCGGATATTTCACTCTCGAGGTTCTTCCGTTCAAAGTGATTGGCGACCGGAAGGTTTATCACGTCGAGGCCAAGGCCTGGAGCTCTTCCGTTTTCAGCCTGGTCTACAAGGTGCAGGACTGGGTGGCGACGTTCATCGACTACGAAGGCGTTTTCTCGCATCGCTTCGAGCTCCGTCGGACGAGAGCAAACAGCTCCGCGACTCGATCGAGCTTTACGACTCCGAGAAGAAACAAAGCTACTGGTGGAACCGCTGGGACCGCAAAGAAAAGGGGAAGTCCGAGAACAAGGATTTCTATCCGATGGATCCGTTCCCGCAAGATAGCCTGTCCTTCGATTTATTACCTTCGCATGGTGCCGCTCAAGATCGGCGAGACGATCAAATTTCCGGTCATGTCCGAGGGTAAGCCCCTCGACGCTTACGTGACGGCGATCGCGCGCGAGAACTGGGAAACGCCGATGGGCGACAAAGTTCTTTTGAAACTCAAACCCGAAGCCGCCACGCGCGGAGTCCTCGAACGTAAGGGCGGCAATTTCGTCTGGGTCACCGACGACGACCGGCGCTTTCTCGTCCGTATCGAGGCCAAGGTTAAGATCGGCGCGTCGTCGTGAAACTCATCAAAGCTGAGCTGGGCACTCCCCCTCAATAGTGAAAAACATCCTCGTGCGTTCGCCGAACTGGATCGGCGATCAGATCCTCGCTTATCCGTTCTTTCACTACCTGCGCGAGACCTATCCTCGCGCCAGGATCGCGGCGGTTTGCGTGCCTTGGGTTTCCGATATCCAGTTCCGAAACCTGGTCGACGACGTGATCGTGCTTCCGAAATCTCGCGGCGGCGGTTTTCTCGAGCGTCTCCGCGCGCAGCCAATTAGGAATAATGCTTTCAAAACTTCAAGTGCACCTGCGATGGATGACCTTCTAACAACCATACAGCCCCTAAACCAATAATCAAAGACATAGGTAATAATAAGCCCGATAAAGCACAAATATTGCTGAAAATAGCCGATGAACGCATGCCTTGCATATTCAACAACGTAGTTGCCCAAAACGAACTGGTAATAATAAGCCATAAAAAATAAGGATTATTTGCCAATGTTGGGTTAATCAAATAACCAATGGTTCCTGCAACAAAAGAAAGAATGGTTGGATACCAAATGACATTTTCTATCCATTGTAACCAAATAGCTAAAAAACCAACTTTTTTCCCAAAAGCTTCTTTACCCAAATATAGATACCACCTTGTTCGGCCAACCAGAGGCAAGTTCTGCCGAAATTAATGCCGTTGGTATTAAAAAAAATAATGCCCCTAGCAAAAAGAAAAAAATGAGTTGACTGCCAAATAAAGCGGTAGCGGATAAATTGCG
>CAWJTH010000154.1:0-12397 GCA_963845495.1 uncultured Chitinophagaceae bacterium | reverse complement strand
GTGCAGCCGCTGATGTTCCATAAAACAAATTGAAGCTAGCCAAAGAAGTGGCTACACCATCTGCTGCGGTAATATCAGGCTTTTGCCTTGTTTGGTAACCACCAGAAGCAAACGTAAAACTACCTGGCGTTACAGGCGTGCTATCTTTATTAAAGAACATACGACGCGGACCGTCGGAACTGAATGTTTCTGCCTTTGCGGTAGATAAAAAAGGATTACCACCTGATGGTGGTGCGGGAACAGCTGCAACGCAAAAACCACCTATCGCACAGTTGTGACCATAAGTGGCACCAGTAGTACCAATTTGTAAATAAGAAGAAGCATCATTGTTGGTGGTAATATGGAATGCCCTTACCGCAGCAGAGGCGGCTTTAAATACTACTAGCCTATCGCCGGCTGCAAATGCGACGGTAGTTCCAATTTGTTCGTACGCGTTTTGGGTACCATTTTGGATAGTGGTGGAAGAAGCTTTTACAGCACCTGCTGAACTAACCAAAAACAAATCATAATCATTATTCGACTTGCCGTAAGCATCGGCCCAGAACAAGGAGTAGTAATTGGTACCTGTAGTTGTTTGCGCGGCCGTAATAATATCACCATTAATTGGATTAGCCAATGTTCCAAAATTATGAACAGTGCCGCCTGCTTTGCTTCCAGCTGGTATAAATGTAGAGCCAGCGTCATTAAAGTCACCTTCATAGTTACTTGCTGTATTGTCCTTCAAATTACCGGCGTTACCGGCTGAAGAGAAATACATGGCACCAGCAGCTGTAACGGTGGTTACCGCTTGTGCCACAATACCATCTTCAAAAGGGTCTTCGTCAAAATAACCAACATCATCTATAATTACATCGCAACCATAGGTGTTGCGCAATGCAAGAATGTTGTTGGCAAAGCCGGCTTCACTTTGGTCAGCTGTTGCAAAAAACAACTGGGCCTTTGGTGCAAGGTCATGCACAATCTGTAGCATCGCTTGGCCCTCATCGGTTGCGCCGGCAAAGTCGGCCACAACGGTAACAGGTGTTGTATTTCCCAATGGGTTACCAATACCAGGTAAATTTCCGCTTAAAACACTGGCAGGTGCAGTACCGCCAGCATTATAACTATCGCTTAATACACCTATTTTAATACCTTGCCCAGCATAGCCAAATGCATTGCGGGCATCATCGGCACGGTGCTCATGGTCTCCCAATGAGGTTACCGTACCTGTACCTAAAGTCATAATATAATCCTGTACTTTCTGTTTTAATTTTTCCAACCGTTTGGTCCTAGGGGATTCTTCCCTACGTACCAACGACGGAATAACAGTACTGCCACTTCCTTTTACAGGATTGGCTACATTCTGTTGTTTGCTGCCTGCACCAAGAATATGCGCCATAACAGCAGGCTCAATAAATTTTACTTCCGAAAGGGCAGCTACTGCTTCTACCTTGTCTAATGGCACCATAGCCCTAAGCGTATGGTATTGTTTAGAAGGGTAAAGGACTGATCCGCCCATTGCGGTAATTTTTTCCAGCAATGCATCAGATACATCAGCACTAATATCCACCTTTACTTGGTTAGCTGCATTAGCGTTCAAATTCACCTTGGCAAGCGCCACGCCTGGAGCCATCTGTAGGCCGCGTGATTCGCGGCTGGCCTGCAACAACTGCGAGGCCATCTTTTTTTGGGCCGGCGTTCTCGATTCCTTTTCCTGTAATAACAATTTAATCTGGTCGATGGTTACCTGCTTCATTTGCGCCGATACCCGTTGAACCAGAAGAAAAGACATTACGAATGCACAGAGCGAAACGTAAAACTTTAATTTCATAAGTTTAAGATTTTGGATTTATTTTAACGAAACGTAAACATAATGCTAAAATCTGTTTATTCAAACAAAATAATAATAAAAATATATCTATTTTTTGCATGTGTCAACTATAGATATTTTTCTAAATAGTAAATATTTTGGTTAGAACTTAGCAAAAAGCAGCTAAAATTGTATAAATTTTGATTTATGTAATCTATTTCTTAGATTTTATTGAATTTTAATTATTTTGATTTTGATAAAAAAATAATCTAATTTATTGTTTTAACTTATTGAAGTTTGTTTTCTTTAGTGTATAAAAGAATATTTGCTTTAAATAAAAAATCCCAGTTTAATGTAAACTGGGATTTTTTATTTTAAATCATTTGTCAGGCGTCAAGAAACCATGTATATGCTCTTATTTTATAGCCGAATGTTTTCTAAATAGATATTGCCTCCTTTTGGCGTTGAAACAAAGCTTTGGTTTCCATGTAAAATTTTCCTAATTGACCAATAACTTAATGACCAATTTATGCATCCACCGATTGCGCATCCAAAACTTTCTTAACCGCAGCCACCATTTTTTCTCCTTTTTCTTTTATTTGATCGTCTGTCCAAGAAAGGTTGATTAAAGTTGAAACACTGCGGCCAATAATACTGTCGCTAATCGGGAACTCTTTGTCGGCCAAATCTCGCAAAGCCTCCGCTACATTGTGTGGCAACCCATTTAAAGTTTGTGCTTCTTTTAAATGCTGCCAATTGCGGATGTAATGCCAATTGTTATCGTAATAATGGAAACTTCCACCATAAATACCTTGCGCTTTCATTTCGGCTACGGCAGCTTGCATTAATTCTGTAGTAGGCAAAAACCAACTTAAGAAAGTACAACTGTCGCCACTTTCATCTGGCATTGTGCGGAAGGTGATTTCAGGAATCTGCTCCAAATAACTGCGAAGCGCTTTGTTGTTTTTGCGTTGAATCGCCAAAATTTGGTCTAGCTTTCTTAGCTGTGCCAACCCAACCGCGGCATGCAATTCGCTGATGCGGTAATTGAAACCGATAAACGGATGCAAATCCGCACCACGGTCAACGCCTTTATGGTCGTGTCCATGGTCGGTAAACCCATCGCATTTTTCGTAAATATCTTTATCGTTTGTCATTACAACGCCGCCTTCGCCGCAGGTAATGGTTTTTACATAATCAAAACTAAAGGTACCCGCATGGCCAATAGTGCCAACGTGGCGGCCTTTGTAAGTTGCGCCAATACTTTGGCAGGCATCTTCCAACAAAATCAAATCGTATTCTGCGCAAATTTCTTTTAGTTCATCCATTTTGGCCATGCCGCCGCACATGTGCACGGGCATAATGCATTTTGTATTGGGCGTAATGGCCGCCACAACCGCTTCCGGACTAAGCGTTAACGAATCATCAATATCAACCAAAACAGGGATAGCGCCAACACTTAACACGGCTTCAAAGCTGGCTACAAAAGTGAAAGTTGGCATAATAACTTCATCTCCAGCACCAATTCCAAGAACCGACATGGCCGTGGTGAGTGCAGAAGTGCCGCTGCTGGTTAATTGTGCATAGGCACAACCAAAACGCTCGGTAATGGCTTGTTCCAGTTCTACTGATTTCCACCTATTTTTTCGGGCAGCATCAAAACCATAACGCATCAAAACACCAGTTTCCAATACGTCGTTTACTTCTTTGCGTTCTTCGGCGCCCCACAGTTCAAAACCAGGCATAGTGAATTATGAATTATGAATGATGAATGATGAGTGAAAAATGCAAGTAGTTTACCAACAAGCTGGTATAAAAATTATACCTCATTCTTATTGATTAAGAAAGATGGCAAAATTATCCATAATTCATAATTTATAATTCATAATTTTTGTTGGTTTCCTCACAATTATTCCTGAACCCTTTGCCAAAAAAACAGATTGCGGCGGTTGGGAAAGAAAAGGCTGAAATGCAGTGCCATACATGTTATTGATATCAAAATCAGCCTCGTGATAATTTACAGGGTACGCTTCCCAACGCGGATGTTCCACTGCATACTCGATAGTTGTGTTTTTATTAAATTCATTGTAACCCCAGTAGTGCTCAAAAATAAATTCCTCTTCGGTGCCTGGTTTGATTAACGAAGGCTGATTTTCAGCGGTGGCAAATAGTTTGTTCCATTTGCCTTTGTATTTCCATTCGTATTTAGTGGAAATTGTTTCTTTGGTTTCGATGATTGCATGGCTTGTTGGCATGGCGGCGTAATGCTCGTTGTACAATTTGTTGGCAATGAATGCAATAACATGTTTTGGTACAATTTCGCTGATAAAAGCCACGCCTCGTTTCCATTCTTTTCCATTAAAATATTTAACGTACAACCGAAGGTTAATCTCTTCAAAATTGGCATGCAACGGCCATTTTACCCCCAAAACTTTGGTTTGCTTAAACATAAAACCTACCATGCTCACTATGGCTTTGCCTTGCCATAAATCCAGTTCGGTAAATGGTGGAATATAAGGTTGTAAAATTTCTGCCGGAACCACGTAGTTCAGCATTAGCAAATGTTCCCACCGGGCAGCGAGGAATATTTTTGGGGTAGTTGAGTTGCTCAAAATTTACATAAATTCAATAATCCAAATCTCTACTAAAATGTTTTAATGCAACAATAAAAACTTTATCATTTTCAATTTCATAGATTAATTTATAGGAAAACCTTTTTATTACGGCACGTCTATAAACTGTACTTTCATTGTAATAAAATCGAGGTGTTTGCTCAATTTTCTTTATAGCTGATTCAATTGCTTTAAAAAAGTCGTCGCCTAAACCAATTTTTTGATCCTCGTACCAGTTGTAGGCGTCTTCAATTTGTTCTAAGGCTTTGGGTTGAAGGGAAACAGTAAAACTCATTTTTCCTTCACTTTTCTCCTATCAACAATTTGCATTTTGGCATCATTCCAAGATACTAAATTTAACTCCCCTTTTTCTCTTAACTCGGTTTGGTTGGTTAGCCATTCTAACTCAGTTTTAGTCCATTCGTTTTCTTCCTTGTGTTTGTATTGTTCCACGGTGTCATATATTAATTGCAAAAGCTCTTCGTCACCGTCTTGAACGATTGAAATTAATTTTTCCTTGATGTTTGAATAAGCCATAAATCAAATCTTTCATCAAATTTAATTATAATCTATGAATACCATAAGCGAAATTTTAGCAGCAATTCACTGATCATCCAAACTCACCATCGACTATTCACCACTCACTATTTCACCATTACCAAGCCACTTTCGTTGTTATTAATGTCGATGGCCGTTACACCAAAAACTTTATTGGCATACAACTTCCGCAATTCTTCAAAATTATCGATTTCCAATTGATCGTTCGTAGAGGGATAAAAACGAACGATGTTTTTGGGGTCTTCCATATCAACAGAATCCTTTACAAAAGCATATAAAACAAAGCCTTTCAGCGGTTCGCAATCTTTTTGTTTGTTTACAATCAGTTTATTTTTTTTGGTGGAAGCTAAAGGTTGGATAGGTGGAATACTGTCGATCCATTTCATCGGCGGAATTAACGCAGGCGTGTTGTAATAGTGCAAGCGTAAACTATCGCTCCAGCCGTTTGGGTTGCGATAAAAATGTTTAGCGCTAAAAAACATGCTACCTTGCACATCTTCATAATCACGTAGTATTTCAACTTCGTTGGGCAATTCTTTTTTATTGCGCCAAGCTGGGGTGCTTCCGGCACGTTCCAAAGCATGGCCAATAAATAATTGCCGGCCATACGTGTGGCCAGCCCACCAATCAACCAAATCAGCAAAATCAAGGTTCGGCTTGCCAATTTCCCAATAGCATTGTGGCGTTACGTAATCAATCCATCCCATTTTTAACCATAACAAAATGTCAGCGTGCAAATCATCGTAATTGGTCAACCCGGCTTTGGTGGGGCTGCCGGTGCTGTCTTTCGATTTGTTGCGCCAAACACCAAACGGACTAATGCCAAATTTTACATTCGGCTTAATGCTTTTGATAGCAACCGATAGTTGGTAAATGATTGAATCACAATTACTTCTGCGCCATTCGTTTCTTTCCATGCCCTTGCCATAACGGCTGTAAGATTCGTAATCTGGAAATTCTTTTCCCGCCACAGGATACGGGTAAAAATAATCGTCAAAATGAACGGCATCAATATCGTATCGTTTTACTACATCTTTAACCACGTTCACTACAAATTGCCTTGCATCGGGGTTGCCGGGATCGAAATATTTTTTTACGCCTTCGCCGGCACCGCCATAAGTTACAAACCAGCTTTTAAAAATTTTGGTGGGATGATTGACCGCAACCGATGAACGATTCACATCAAAAACTGCACGGTAAGGGTTAAACCATGCATGGAATTCCATACCACGTTTGTGTGTTTCAGCAATCATAAATTGTAACGGATCATAATAAGGCAAGGGTGCTTGGCCTTGAATGCCGGTCAAATATTCGCTCCAAGGTTCGTATTGGCTAGGAAAAAATGCATCGCCCGCAGGCCGAACCTGTACCACAACCGCATTCATGCCAATGTGTTGCAACATATCCAACATGCGGATAAATTCAGCTTTTTGTGCTTCGGTCGTAAGTCCTTTTTTACTGGGCCAGTCGATATTTACAACGGTGGCAATCCACGCTGCCCGTAATTCAAATTTTGGATTTTGTGCCTTGGAATAAAAAAATAAGAAACAAAAGATAAATAATAAGAAAATATTATAACACCACTTCATAGCGGCGAAGATAAAGCCGACTGCTAAAAACGACTTGCCGTAACCAACCAAATTATTGCTAATTATACAATTTGCACGTCTACGGGTGGTTTCAACCTTATTTTATCCAGCAAAAAGTTTAATTGTTTTGTTTCCTCGGGTGTAAAATGGCTAAATAAATGGTCCATTGTGGTTGAAAAAGAATCCAATTTTTCTAACAATGCAAGGCCAGCTTCCGTTATCACAACATCAACCAGCCTTCTATCTTCTTTGCAAGTATTTTTTTTGGCTAATTTTTTTACGATCAAACGATCTACCAAACGACTGGCATCGCTCATTTTATCCAACATTCGTTCGCGTATTTGCAAAGTTGACAACGGCACACCGGCAGCACCGCGTAAAATGCGCAAAATGTTAAACTGCTGCATGGTTAAATCGTAACAAGCCAAGTGATCCTGGATTTGATCGCGTACCCAGTTATGTGTAAACAAAAGATTGATAATTGCTTTCTCATGTTCGTTACGAAAACGTTGTTGTTTGATGTCGTTTTCAATACCCATTGGTGTATAAATTTAAATCAAAGGTATAACATTAATTGCAAAAAATGCTGCCTGCCGTTATGTTCTATCAACTTCCAAGCCATTTGTAAGCTTTGCCAATTATTTTTATATCGAAGGTCCACTCATAGTTTTTGGCGTACCAATTATCAACTGTTTTTAGGCTTTCGATTGGCAATTTTGAAACGATTCCCTTGTCTCCAGCGGTTGTTGTTAAAATTTTTTGCTTTAGCCAAGGTAGTGATTTTGAATGACTTGAATAACCAATCCAAGTTTTTTTGTTGAACAAAACATTGAAAATATTCAAGAGTAAATGCCAACGTTGCTTTACAAAAAGTAAATGAATGGGAAAACTCAATAGCAATAAAATTGATAAGACAATGTCAAAAATCCTCTTTTTGCGTTGAAAAATAGGCTGCGTCAAATGATAAGCCATGTTTTTATCAAGCGCCTCGCCAGCGGCATTTTTGTCGTCGCTGCCTACCAAACCATGGCTTTTTGGGTAATGAAATTTATAGCGAATCAGCTTTTGCTTGTTCATGTAAGCAATTGCATCTTTCATAGATAAATCTTCATCAATACAAAAAATTATTTCTTTGGCATTGATACTTTGCAATAATCCTTCCAATTCATTTAAACTACAAATGGCATTTTTATCATCGTTTTTTGACGAAACCCTACCAATAATCCGCTCTTCCCGGCCCAAATTTTTCATAATATTTTTTATGGCATCAAAGCTTTTTGGCGAAGCAACCACAAAGGTTTGGCGGAATTCCTGGCTTTCATCCGCCAGCGTTATAATATCCGTTTTAACCAATATCCAACGAAATAAAATAATCGCCAACACGGCAAACAACCCACCAAACAAAATTACACCGCGACTAAAACGGTATTGCTCATTCAGTAAAGAATACACCGCTAAATTAATGAGGATTGAAACCATCATTGCGTACAAGGCATTGGCAGGTTTGTACCAACGGTCGTAAAGCCCGGCAATACCGCCCACCAACACAAATAAAATAGTAAATATAGGTAAACTGATTTTTGCTACATGCGGTAAAAAAACAACGTGATTGATGTGATGCGCCCAAAAATATTTTGTTGCTAGCATGCAACACATTACGATGCAGGCATCAAACAATGGCAAGCCAATCCACTTAATAAAATCTGCCACTGCAGTTAATCCGGCTCTTAACCAAATGGCAATCTGTATAAAAAAGTTGAAAAGATTAGCCTTTTTACCGCCGTAATGCTTTTTCACAAATACACTCATGGCTTGGTAAAACATGCGTACATAATTTAGGCTTCCCTTTTTTGTGCTTTCGCCTTTAAAATGGATGATGCTGCTTTCCGAAAAATAATAATTTTTCCAGCCGGCCTGCTGAATGCGATAACTTAAATCAACGTCTTCGCCATACATAAAAAAGCGTTCGTCGAAGGCGCCAATCTCATCCACAATTTTTCTTCGCACCAACATAAAGGCACCGGCCAACACATCAACTGCATGGTTTTCATCGGCATTTAAATAACCTAAATGATATTTTGAAAATACTTTTGAAGTAGGGAAAATATTGGCCAACCCTGTTAATTTAAAAAAGGAAGTAAGCGGCGACGGAAATGCACGCTTCGATTCTTGTAGAAAATTTCCGCTTCCATCCAGCATTTTAATGCCCAAAGCGCCGGCATCGTCCTGCATTTGCATAAAAACCAAGCATTTATGCAAGCAGTCTTCCGGCAGCAACGTGTCGGGATTTAAAAATAAAATGTATTCACCCGAAGCAATTTTGCAAGCTTGATTGTTTGCTTTTCCGAAGCCGAGGTTTTCTTTATTGGCAATAAATTTTATTTGTGGAAAAAGCGGCTGTAAAAAGTCCATGCTTCCATCCGTGCTATTATTATCCACTACAATTATCTCGGCTTGCAACCCTTTTGTGGCTTGCATTGCCGAACAAAGACATTGCTCTAAAAAAAGCTTTACGTTGTAGTTAACTATAATAATGGACAGTTGCAAAATTGCTTGGCAGTGTTTTGATGTTAAACAAATAACGATTTTTTTTTGCAGGCAGCAAAATCAGTTGGCAAAACTGTGCACCGCCAACTGCCAACTGCAAACCGCCAACTGTATATTTGCAAACATGTACAAACAAATTTTGATAAAGGCAGCCATGGCCGGCGCTGCGCAATTGAAACATTATTTTAACGGGAGTTTTAAGGTGATGCAAAAAGAAGGCATCAACAATCCCGTTACGGAAGCTGACTTAGCATCTGAAAAAGCAATTTTTGAAGTCATAAAAAGTGAATTCCCCGATCATTTTATTTTAAGCGAAGAGACTGGCGAAATCATTATGGACAGTGAATACAAATGGATCATCGATCCGATTGATGGCACCATCAATTTTGCGCAAGGCATCCCAATTTGTTGTGTAAGCATTGGCTTGGAAAAAGCTGGGGAAATGATACTGGGAGCGGTTTACAACCCAATAATGGACGAATTTTTTGTAGCCGAAAAAAACCAAGGTGCTTTTTTAAACGATAAACAAATTAGTGTTAGCGAAAAGGACGATGTTGGGAAATCGTGCTTGGTAACTGGTTTTCCGTACACCTATTTAGATGAGCCGAACGGCCCGTTGCAATGTTTTGAAAGGTTTATTAGAAAAGGTATCCCTGTTCGCCGTTTGGGTAGTGCAGCGCTTGATTTATGTTGGGTTGCCGCAGGCCGTTTTGAAGGATTTTATGAGCATAAATTAAATGCTTGGGATAGCGCCGCCGGCTTTTTGATTGTAGAAGAAGCAGGTGGAAAAGTGACTGATTTGAAAGGTAATTATTACAATCCTTACCAACCGGGCATTGTGGCAACTAATGGTAAAATTCATGAAGAATTGATGCAGTGGCTAAACCCTGAGCTAAATACGAAATAAGAAATACGAGATAATAAATACGAAATACGAGATAATAAATACGAAATACGAGATAATAAATACGAAATAGGAATAAGAAAAAAGAAACACAAAATAAGAGTAGAAAATGCATTGTACATAAATAATTGTGAGTTGAGTTGTTAAGGGAAAAAATGAAAAAATTAATTGTATTCCTTTTAAATTTTATCTCGTATTTCGTAATTCAAATTTCGGATCTAATTATGGCTGCTTTGAATTTGTTGGACAGAACATTCCACTTTGCTGTTAATGTTGGTAAGTTAATAAATGAACTTCCTCCTACAATTGTGAATAAGGCATATTGTGGTCAGTTGGTGAGATGTTCTTCTTCTGTTGCAGCTAATTTTAGGGCATCACAAAGGGCAAAATCGGACGCTGATTTTATTAATAAATTAAAAATAGTTGAAGAAGAAGATGATGAATCAATCTTTTTTCTTCAATTACTCCAAGTTTTTAACGAGCCGTTTTCAAGTAAAATTCAATTATTAATAAATGAAGGAACTGAAATATTAAAAATAGTTGTTGCTTCAATTAATACAACAAGAAACAGGATCGCAATAGCAAAACAAAACAAGTGAAGTTTTAAAATTTATCTCGTATTTCGTAACTCTTATTTCGTAACTCTTATTTCGTAACTCTTATTTCGTATTTATTTATCTCGTAATTCGTAACTCGTATTTCGTATTTATTATCTCTTATTTCGTATTTATTTTATGGAACGAACAGAAATAGCTGAATTGGGTGAATTTGGTTTGATCGATCACCTTACTTTAAACAATGAAACCCGACAGCCATCAACCGTTTTATCGGTGGGTGATGATGCGGCCGTAATTGATCATTTTGGCAAACAAACCGTTATTAGTACCGATTTATTGGTGGAAGGTGTGCATTTCGACATGATGTACACGCCTTTGAAGCACCTTGGTTACAAAAGCGTGGTGGTAAATGTGAGTGATATTTATGCCATGAATGCCACGCCAACGCATATTACTGTTTCAATTGCTTTTAGTAACCGGTTTCCGTTAGAAGCGTTGGATGAATTGTACGAAGGGATTTATGCGGCTTGTGAAAAGTATAATGTTGACTTAATCGGCGGAGACACATCTAGCACCACAAAAGGTTTGGTTATTAGTATTACGGCCGTTGGCGAAGTGGCACCCGACCAGTTTGTAACCCGCAGCGGTGCAAAAAAAGGTGATTTGCTTTGTGTGACCGGATTTTTGGGCGGCGCATTTCTGGGATTAACCTTAATGGAAAGGGAAAAGAAGATTTATTTGGAACACCCACAAGTACAGCCCGATTTGGAAGGCCAAGATTATATTGTTGGTAAATTATTAAAACCGGAAGCCAGAAAAGATATTATTGAGTTTTTTGAACAAAATAATATCAAACCAACCAGCATGATGGACGTAAGCGACGGTTTAAGCAGCGAGGTATTACATATTTGCAAGCAAAGCAATTGTAGTGCTGTTGTGTATGAAGATAAAATTCCGATTCATGATGATGCAAAACAATTTGCATACAAGCTTGAAATGGACCCAACCGCATGCGCACTAAGCGGGGGCGAAGATTATGAATTATTGTTTACACTAAAACAAGAAGATTACGACAAAGTGGTATTGAATGAGCAAATTAGCGTGATCGGTTATATTACCGATGTATCGGAAAAACCAACCATTATTACAAAGGGCGGCAATAAACACGAATTGATTGCGCAGGGTTGGAAACATTTGTAGGCTGAACCTGCGGTTCGGCCATTAAAAAAACTCTTTGTGCTTTGGAATATTTAAAATATCAAGAATTAATTCCTTGACGTATCAATTTTTTAGAAAAATGGGTAGGCAATGGTTAGTATTTAATCCCATTCAATGAGTTAGCATATATTTTTATATGTTTTTTCTATATTTTTACTTTTAAAGATGTTTACATCTTTGGATAAGCTCGTCGCAGCTTCTTTTTTAATCCTTTATCTCTGTGTAAAAACCGTGTGCGGCACCGTTATGTACAGCTGCGTATGCTATCACAAACAAAAAGGTAATATAAAAGATAAAAAAAACAAAATAAAATAAACATGTATAAAAAACTCTTTGGTCACTTAAGTAGTATAGTTTCTCTGTCAGAAAGTCTGCAAAAAGACTTATCAACAGCTTTAGTAACGAAAGAATTTAAAAAAGGAACATGCCTGTTAAATGAAGGCCAGATAAGTAATTACATCTTTTTCATTGAAAAAGGATTAGTGAAAACGTTTTATATAAAGGACGGAACCGAAATATGCTCTTCTTTCATCAAAGAAAACGAAGTGGTTATTTCCGTAAAAAGTTTTTTTACACGATTGCCAGGAGATGAGGTTATAGAAGCATTGGAGGATACTACTGCA
>CAWJTH010000153.1:0-3286 GCA_963845495.1 uncultured Chitinophagaceae bacterium | reverse complement strand
TACTTTTACTTATCAATACAAAATTGCCCTGTATAATTTCGCATTTTTGCAACGTACCATTAGGGATAATCATTTTCCCATCCAATGTTTTACCCCCATAAGTATGCTGGTTATTTTTTTGAGACAACGTAGAGCCGCAAATAATGGCATTTTGTCCTGCAACCTTAGAACAATCCATCATTTCAATTAATGCATTATGAAAAATGAAAGTATCATCGTTAAGCCAAATGAAAAAATCATAATCAGCATGTTCACTTGCAGTTTTCCAAGCCAAGTGCATTCCCCTATTCCAATATAAATACCCCGTGCCTTGTACAATAATAACGTTAGGGAATCTTTCTTTTATAATTTCAGATGTACCATCAGTGCTGGCATCATCAACCAAAAAAACGTTAAATGAGTAGCCGCTAGGTATAATGCAATTATAAAGAGCATTCAAACAGGCAACTGTTTTTTCTTTACGGTTATAACAAGTAAGTAAGACTGCTATCTGCTTCAAATTTAAAAGTATTTAAATAGTTTATGTTCATTTCCTATGCCTAATAAAATTGAACTAAATTTAATAATGTATTGATTTAATATATTTTGCAGGATTGCCAGCCCAAATTTCGTTGGGCGGAACAGATTTTGTTAAAACAGAACCTGCACCAATAATTGAGTTTTCTCCAATTACAACACCTTTAAGGATTAAAGAATGTGCACCAATAAAAACATTGTCTTCAATAACAATTGGTTTTTTCACTTTATTTTCCATATCAATTACAGGATTAATTCTGTATTTATGATTTAATGAATGGAAATCCGTATCATAAATACATACACCGCCACCTATTTTAACATTGTTACCTATTTTTATTCTTAAATGACAAACTATTGCAGATTGAGATATCCCTAAATTTTCTCCGATAATAAGCTCCGCTCCTTTATCAACAAAAAAAGTGCATCGTTCAAAACACCCAATCGGATTGCCGCTTGCTCCATTATTCATTTGTAAATCATTACCGAAAGTGCAAGATCCACCAATGGCTACCGATACCTTTGGTATACCATTCGACTTGAATTTTTTATAATTTATATTGTTACCCCAAAAGATAATATGACAGCGTAGATTATTTATAGGGTTTGTTAACCCAATAAAAAATCGTCTAATTACTTTGTATATTAAAAATGTCTTCATTAATATTAATCTAGCTTTAGCAGAGCATTTGATATTTTTCTTTTGTCAGAATAGTAGCTAAGGCAGTACTCTTCTTAGCACTTAACCTACCTTGGAATATTTATTATTTAGGTCGTACAACTTTAATTGTGAACTCTTTCTTGCTCTAATAATAAATCGTTTGCTTCTTCATCTTCACCACTATTTAGGGCTGTATTTCTATTTCTAAAAACTCCCTTAATCCATTCTTTAATTCCTTCATCGGTCATTTCCCTGAATGTGTTTGATAAACACATTCCAATCATACCCCAAAGGAAAAAATATGACAAATTAAATTCACTAAAATCTTCAACCCATGCATAACTCCAACGGAATGCAACCACCAACCCAATAATTTTCATTATTTTACTTTTGGATCTATTTACTGCCATGTAAGATGCCCAATAGAATACCATAAAATACAATATCACTCCTATTACCCCAGTCCAAGTGAATATGTTTAAAACCGAAACTTCATTTGAAAATCTTTCCATTTTATCCGTTTGTAACGCCTCCATCATCTCAGCACCAAAAATTGTAGATTCATTTCCTCGTGCGGGAGTTCTGCCAAAAACTATATAATCATATTTAATAGCAGAACTTAATACTTCTACATATAATGCAGTACGGGTATCATCGGTCAAATTTGCTTCTCTACTTGCACCTTCTTCAACAACTGTAGTTTTATAATCGCCTGTAACATATTCATCAATTTTGAAAACATTGAAGATGCCTGAAACTCCTAAAAAGAAAAGAAGGATTGGTGCCGCAATCAATAACAACCTAGCTACTTCAAATATTTTATTAATTATATGTATCCGTATATAATAAATTAAGCTAAATAAAAGCGGAATACCTATTTTTATTACATTGCTCCGAGCATCTAAATCGCCAAAAATTACTATAAATGCGAAGAAAAGGACAATTATTTTCCATTTCTTAGAAAGTATCGGAAAAAAAAGCAAAAGGAAACCTATCGGAGAAAGGTATGCCCCAATAGCATCGCCAATGCTAAAGAATGGCGCAAAAAGAAAAAAACACGGAAGGGCATATTTAAGCCATATTTTAATTATACTTTGTAGTACTACTTCGTTTGTTGTTACATAAATTGAAAGTGGCAGTAGCAAAACCATGCTCATTTGAACCAAATTCTTCCATTCCCAATAGTTCTCAGCCACGGCAAAGCCCCTTACTACACAAATAATATTCCAAATTAAATACCACTTAATTGCTACAATGTTCTTATCATTTGCCGAATCATAATAATAATATTTTCCTTTATAAAAAATATATAAAATAAATGAATAAATAGCCCACCACATAAAGGTGTTACCTAATGGAAGCGATGACCATTGGTTAAAGGATGACAAAGTAATTAATAAAATAGCAAATGAGATAACTTTAATAAGTCTAAAATTCATCCTAAATATTTTTCACAAAAACTAATTATTGTTAATTTTTCTTGGTAAACGAACTACCTATTCCACTAATTGGGCATTTCAAAACTATCTGAAACATAATGATTAAGCCTACTGGGGGTTACATTAATTTTTCTTAAATAAAATATTTGACCATATGTAATAATCAAGTTTCTCCATTTATACAAATTAAAATAATGGCGGTACTTAAACCATGAATTATGTTGCTAGATCATAGATATTTAACTAGTTTCTTCCTCGTAAGAATCATACGTTTTCATTTTCTTTTAAACAAATTTCGTTTAAATTGTATCGTTCTTTGTATACATCCTTTGCGTCATTTTCCCACCATTTAGTCCCCAAAAGTTCATTGCGTACATTTTCGGAAAATCTATACCTTATTAGCTTACCCGGTACACCACCCATGATTGCATAAGGTGGAACGTCTTTGGTAACAATTGTTCCGGCTGCCAACACAGCACCATGTCCAACAGTAACACCGTCAAGAACAATAGCCCTAGCACCAATCCAAACATCGCTACCAATAATAATTGGTTTATATTCGTCAATAAAGATATCCTCTTCCGTTAGCTGTATTTTAAAAGTATTATTAACTTTATAAAATATTGGAGAAGTTGAGAAAAAACCAAGGGGATGAGTGCCTAAACCGAGA
>CAWJTH010000152.1:0-12361 GCA_963845495.1 uncultured Chitinophagaceae bacterium | reverse complement strand
GCCAATGGTAAAAACGAAGAATTAGTAGCAAAAGTGTTGAAGCCGAATCGTGATAAAATTTTTATTGCCACAAAATTTGGTTTTACGGCAGGCCCTGATGGGAAATTAACAGAATTCAACGGTTCGCCAGCTTATATTAAAACTGCGGTTGAAGCCAGTTTGAAACGATTAAATATTGAGGTGATCGATTTATACTATGCCCACCGCATCGATCCAAATGTGCCGGTAGAAGAAATGGTAGGCGCTATGGCCGATTTGGTGAAAGAAGGTAAAGTAAAATATTTGGGACTGTCGGAAGCCTCGGCCAATTCCATACGCCGGGCGCATATTGTGCACCCAATCAGCGCATTACAAAGCGAGTATTCCTTACTGACACGGGATGCTGAAAAAGAAATTATTCCTTTGTGCAAAGAATTAAAGATTTCGTTTGTTCCGTTTAGCCCGCTGGCACGTGGCTTGGTTACCAACACGTTGGATGTTTCAACATTGGCAGACAATGATTTTAGGAAAGGATTGCCTCGTTACCAAGCCGAATATGCTGATAATAATAAGCATTTATCGGCAGGATTTGCAGATTTGGCAAAAGAAAAGGGTTGCACGCCGGCACAATTGGCATTGGCGTGGGTGTTAGCGCAGGGCGAAAATATTATCCCGATCCCCGGCACGAAAAGAAGAAAATACTTGGAAGAAAATGCTGGAGCCGTAAACGTAGTTTTAAATGCAACCGATTTTGCCAATATCGAAAAATTATTGGCCGAATTTCCAAACACGGGAGATCGGTATAGCGAATCGCAATATAAATTCGTGGATAAGAATTAGGGATGTCTGACCTGCGATTATTTAATTATTTTGATTTCAATGATTTCATTATAAAAACTAAATAAACCACTGTTTAGCATAATTTCTAACTTTATTTTTTGCTGAAAAAGCTAATAATCAAATAAATCATAGTTCAGATGAAACCAAAATTAGGTTGGATAGGACTTGGCAACATGGGCACGCCCATTGTAAAAAACTTATTGAAAGCAGGTTTTGAAGTAACGGTTTTTAATCGCACTAAAGAAAAAGAACAACCTGTAATTGAGGCTGGTGCTACATCTGCAGAAAATGCTGCGGCATTAATAGATAATTGCGATGTGGTGTTTACCATGGTTAGCGATGATAACGCCGTAAAAGCACTTTTTGAAGGTGAGGCTGGTTTATTGGCCAGTGCAAAACCCGGTAAATTAATAATAGACATGAGTACGGTTTCGCCAGAAACCTCCAAATATTTAGCAGACGCTTGCCAGCAAAAGCAAATTGATTTTCTGGAAGCGCCGGTTTCTGGAAGCGTAAAACCTGCACAAGACGGTACTTTGATTATTTTGGTAGGCGGCAGCGCCGAAACGTATCAAAAAGCAAAACCGATGTTTGATGTCATCGGAAAATTATCGTTGCATTTGGGCGAAAATGGCGTTGGCAGTTCCGCTAAACTGGCCATTAATTATTTATTGGCTTTGGTGTTGCAAGGCATGGCTGAAACAGTTTTATTCGCATCACAAAATGGGGTTAAAAAAGAAGATATGCTAACCATTATTAACGAAGGCGCTATTGGCAACGCCATCATGAAATTAAAAACACCTGCTATCCTAAGCAATAATTTTCCGCCTGCGTTTGCGCTTAAATTAATGGCGAAGGATTTAAGACTGGCTAAAGCGGCCGGCATGGATTTGCCTTTATCAACACCATTATTTAACAGTTATAACGAAGCTTTAAACAAAGGTTTGGGCGAGGAAGACGTAATGGCGATAATTAAATACTTGGATGGATCTAAATAATTGCATTTTTATTTTATAGTGAAATTTGTGTGAATTTATTCCAACGGAACAAGTTTCTGCGCTAACCTAAAATCATAAGCGGTAAATCTGTACTGCAACCTGTACTTTTGGCGACTTGAATTTTTTAGTTAGATATGGAACAAAAAAAGGTGAATGTTTGGCTACCCTTGCTTTTTAGTTTGGTGTTGCTGGTTGGTATTATTATCGGTTATCAATTACAATCGGCTGTTGGCAGAAGCAACAACATAACAAGCGGCAACAATACGGTTGATGAAGTACTTGAACTGGTAAAAGCAAAATACGTTGACAAAATAAATTTAGATACGCTGAATGGCGCAGCCATCGACGCGGTGTTAAACAAATTGGATCCGCATACCGTTTATATCCCGCCGTCCAAGGTTGACGATATTGCCTCAGAACTACGCGGTAATTTTCAGGGAATCGGCATAGAATTTTTAATGTTGAACGACACCATGAATGTTACAAGTGTAGTGGAAAAAGGGCCGTCTGAAATGGCTGGTTTACACGTTGGCGATCAAATTATTAAAGTTGGCGATAGTACGGTGGCAGGCGTAAAGCGAGATCCAGACTCACTTCGCAAATTTATTCGTGGTCAAAAAGGCACTCTGGTCGATATTTCAATTATCCGCAATGGCCAGTCGATTGTAAAAACGGTTAAGCGTGGCGTTATCCCTATTCCTTCGGTTGATGCGGCTTATATAGCAAGTCCAGGTGTCGGTTATTTAAAATTGAATAAATTTTCGGAAACCACTTACATCGAATTTATGAGCGCCATGGACACGCTTAAAAGTAGGGGTATGAAAAGTTTGATTCTCGACCTACGTGGAAACGGCGGCGGCGTATTGGAAGCCGCGGTAAATATTGCCGATGAATTTTTGGAAGATGGCAAAATGATTGTGTACACCGAAGGTGCAAACGTTGCTAAAAAAGAATACCCCGCCACAAAACCCGGTGTTTTTGAAGAAGGTAAATTAGTGGTTTTAATGGATGAATTAAGTGCCAGCGCCAGCGAAGTGCTTGCCGGTGCATTGCAGGATAACGACCGTGCTACTATTATCGGTCGTCGCAGTTTTGGCAAAGGTTTGGTGCAAGAACAATTTGAATTGAGCAATGGTGGCGGTTTGCGGCTTACGGTTGCACGTTATTATACACCACTCGGCCGCAGTATCCAAAAATCGTACACCGGCGGAAGAAAATTGTACAACGAAGAAGTGTTGGATCGCATCAATCATACCGATACATTGTTAAACGACAGCAGTTATAAAAAGGGGAAAGTATACAAAACCACAAATGGTAGATTAGTATACGGTGGCGGCGGCATTTCTCCCGATATTTATGTGCCGATGGATTCTGGCTTTTACAGTTCATCATCTGCCAAGTTATTTGCCCATGGTGTTTTGCTTGATTTTGCTTTTAATATGTATAAAAACAATCTAGCAGCATTTCCAAAATTTGCTAATGCGCAAGCTTTTGACACTACTTATGTTTTACCCGCAAATACGTGGGAGCAGCTAGTTGGTTTTGCTAAAAAAGACAGTATTGATTTACCAAACAATACTGCTTTAAAAAATGAGGCGCTTCTTTTAATTAAAGCCAATTTAGCCAATTTTAAATGGCGGAAAAATGGCTTTTACGAAGTGGAAAATACCAACGATGCAACATTTAAAAAAGCTTTGGAGGTGGTGAAATAAGTTCATTTTTCTGCAGAAAATTAAAATCTAAGCTTGTTATATTCAAAAATGTATGGCAAAAGTCAAATCATTAAATATTGGAGATATTCAAATTACTATAATCTCCCAAAAAGAAGATGATTATATTTCATTAACTGATATGGCAAAAAGCCAATTGCAAGAAGTTATTATCATTAAATGGCTTAGTTTAAAAAACACCATTGAATACATTGGTGAATGGGAAGCGCTTTATAATCCAAATTTTAATTATACCGAATTCGGTACAATTAAAAATGATTCAGGAAGCAATAACTTCGTTCTCTCCGTTAAACAATGGATTGAACGAACCAAGGCTATCGGTATTACGGCCAAAGCTGGTAGATATGGTGCCACCTACGCTCATAAAGATATTGCATTTCATTTTGGCATGTGGATAAGCCCAAAGTTTCAATTACTGTTGGTTAAGGAATACCAGCGTCTAAAAGAGGAAGAAAACGATCGTTTAAAATTAGATTGGAATTTACAAAGAACACTGGCCAAAGTAAATTATCAAATTCATACGGATGCTATCAAAGAAAATTTGATTCCTGAAAATATCTCTGCGCAACAGAAAATATTTGTTTATTCGGACGAAGCAGACCTATTAAATGTTGCCTTATTTGGAAAAACTGCTAGACAATGGAGAAGCGAAAAAACCAATGAAAAAGGAAACATCAGAGATACCGCAACATTGGAACAATTAGTTGTACTATCTAATCTAGAAAGTATTAACGCAATGCTCATCAAACAAAATATTCCACAATATGTGATAGACTTATCAAACTAAATGAAATGGCCATAAGTCAGATGACATCTCTTGTAAATAGCAAGTCTTTTAAAACGTTGAAATAATATACGAACCTTTCAAAGAAAATATTTCCAAATAGTGAAACAATTAAAATCCATCCTTAACAGAATACTTGGACAAAAAAAATACTTGCAATTGATTAGCAATATATTTTTTTCATTCTATAAAAAAGGTTGGCTTAAAAATAACCCTTCTTACTATTCCCATTATTTTGTTCGCAACCTTATTAAACCCGGACAAACAGTAATTGACATCGGTGGAAATTTGGGGTATTTTACAAAAATTTTCTCGCAATTGGTTGGCTCAACCGGCAAGGTTTTTACGGTTGAACCAATTGAATTATATCGCAGTGTATTGGAAAAAAACATCAGCGATTGTAAAAATGTAACCGTGTTGCCGTATGCCTTGGGCGAAAAAGATGGCACCATTACCATGGGAAACCCAACCAGCGATAAACACCGCCATGGCTTAATGCGGGTGTTAAAAAACGAAGAAACCGCTACCCTAGCCGAGGGCGAAAAATATAAAGTGGATATGCGTAACCCTTTGCGTTTGTTTGAAAAATTGGGCAAAATCGATTACATCAAATGTGATATCGAAGGTTACGAAATTCCAGTTATTCCACTAATGCAACCATTAATTGCCAACCAGCAACCTATGATGCAAATAGAAACCGACGGCGAAAACAAAACAAAAATTTTGTTGATGATGTGGAGCCTTGGTTACAAAAGCTTTTATGCAAAAAAGAAACAACTAATACCAGTTACAAAAACTACTCAAGAAGTAATCGGCGATTTGTTGTTTGTTCCATTACATAAATCCGATGTGGTGGAAAAATTTATTGCGCAATAATTCTAACCTTCTGCGTTTTCACCGTTTTCTGCGAGACACATTTATATGCCACAATCTAGTCCTATAGCGGTTCTTAGCATCGTTCGCTATCCAATTTGGGCTATTCCTTTTGCTATTTTTTCCATGGCTATTTTTCGTTTGCCACTTTGGCTAAGCAAACAAATTTCCTTTTACAAACTAATGGGCAGCGGACGAAACGGTACTTTCGATAAAACGCCTGATTGGCGGCAATGGGCGGTGTTGGCGGTATTGGATGGCGGTTTAAGGATGGCAGATGGCGGACAAAAACAGGATTCAAAGATGCAAGAAAGTCAAATTATAAGCCCACCATCCACCATCCACTATCTGCCATCCTTTCTCCTTAAATATTGGAAATTTTTCCGTTGTACCGTTACCACTTACTTGTTAGAACCAATTGAAGGCCACGGACTTTGGGATGGTAAAAAGGTATTTGGTGAACTACCTAAACAAACGGATTATGAAGGCAAAATTGCTATACTAACGAGGGCAACCATTCGATTATCGAAATTAAAAAATTTTTGGGCAAACGTGGATGGTGTCGCACAGCGAATGACAGGTGCGGAAGGTTTCGTAATATCTTATGGAATTGGTGAAATTCCATTTATCAAACAAGCCACTTTTAGCATTTGGGACAGTAAGTTGCAGATGAAAAATTTCGCTTACAAAATGCGAGAACATGCTGATGTTATCCAAAAAACGCATAAAGAAAATTGGTACAGCGAAGAAATGTTTGTGCGGTTTAAAATATTGAAGATCAGAAATAATTGAAGACTTTCCCGCAGATTTAAAATGATTTAAACTCGCAGATAAAATAAGAATTAATCAGTATAAATTTTAAGAATTAGCAATTCTACAAAGCACGAATTACTATTTTTCTTAGCATTATATTTATGTTTAAATATATTTGAATCATAAATAAATATTGCTTATGCTTGAAAACGAAATATCCTACACTATACGCGGTTGCATATTTAGAGTATTTAATAACTTAGGACCTGGCTTATTAGAATCTGCATATGAAGCCGCTTTGTTGTATGAAATAAACAAATCTGGATTGCAGGTTGCAAGCCAGGTGGGCTTGCAGATGATCTATGAAACTATCAAAGTAGATGTTGGTTATAGACTGGACTTATTGATTGAAAATAAAGTAGTTGTCGAATTAAAATCTGTTGAAACTCTTTTGCCTGTCCATCACAAACAATTGATTATTTATTTAAAATTATCAAATATCAAGCTTGGTTTATTAGTAAATTTTAACACTGATGAAATTGGAAAAAGTATTTTTAGGAAAGTAAATGGATTATAATTTTTCCCGCAGATTTTCTAATTAAATCTGCGTATTAAATCATCAAAAATCTGCGGGAAAATGGTATTCATTAATAAATAATAGATTTGGCAAAGAATAACGGATAAAGACAGTAAAAAAAATACCATGGCCAACAAGCAATACAAAGACAATTTAGCAGTTAGCGTTACATCAGAAATCGGCACACTTCGCCGGTTGTTAGTGCATAGCCCCGACAGTGGTTTGGGCAAGGTTGTACCTTCAAAAGCGCAAGATTGGTTATTTGAAGACATCGTTCATCTGGACACGATCCGCCGCAAAGAATACGATTATTATACCAAAACGCTATTGTATTTTCTCGATCCAGAAAAAATACAAGGTAAATTAAAATCAATCGACAATCCGAATAGCAAAAGAGATTTTTATAAGCCCGGCAAGGAAGCGTTTTTCCGGAGCGATAAAGTGGTAGAACTGCAATGGTTGTTGGCGGATATTTTAAAAGAAGAAAATATTCACATAACCTTAATTGCATCGGTTTGCGCCATTGAAAATTGTAGTTACGAAACACAGAAACTATTGTTGGGATTAGATGAAATAGATTTGGCCAAAGTATTTATTTGCGGTTCCATAAGCGATGAAGAAATGATTTTTGCGCCCATACCAAACTTTATTTTCACTCGAGATATCGGCATCGTCATCAACGATTTTATATTGTTGAATAAGCCTGCCAAGAAAGCTAGAACCAGGGAGGCTTTGTTGGCAAAATACATTTTTTTTAACCATCCTTTTTTTGAAAGTTACCGGAATAATATCATTGAAATTCCTGATACACACCAACATTTTTTGTTGCCAAAAGAGGGTGATGACCATAAAGTAACGCTGGAAGGTGGCGATGTGATGGTGGTAAGCCAAGACCATTTATTGATAGGCATCAGCGAACGCACCAGTTGGGAAGCAGCACACCAAGCCATTAATATTTTGTTTGAAAAGAAAGTGGTGAAAAAAATTACAGTGGTAAAAATCCCACGCAAAAGGGATTATATGCACATCGATACTGTTTTTACCCAAATAAAACGCAATGTTTGGGTTATGCTGGGCAATTTTTCGAGAAAAGCTATCCGTAAAGAGAATGCGGATAAAGTGCAACGCATTTTAGAAACCAATCCCAAAAAAGAAGATAAATTGAAAATCATCCAGTTCAAGAAAAAGGATTTGGACAACCCGGTTTATTTTGAAAGCTTGGAAGATTTGTTGATTGATATTAGTAGGGTTGATTTGGGCTGTCGCGACGACATAAAAATTATTTACAGCGGCAACAATGAATTTCCTTATGATGCACGTGAACAATGGACGGACAGTTGCAATTTATTGGCATTAAAAGAGGGCGTAGTTTTAGGCTACGACCGAAACGACAAAACGCTGGAAGCCTTTACCGAAGCGGGCTTCAGCCATATTCATGTAAAAGATTTATTGGATGCGTTTGAAAAGAAAACCATGTCGCCCGAAACCATGACAGATACTTTTATTTTGATGCCTTCGGCTGAATTATCTCGAGCAAGAGGTGGTTTTCATTGTATGAGTATGCCGCTGTTGAGAGATGAACTAGGAATATAAGTGAAACGAAAAACGGAAGACGTCAAACAATGCGCAATCTTCAAAACATTCATTTAAACCACATAAAATGTTTTTAAATTTAAGTCACAAATCACTGAATATCTACCAAGCAATTCGAGAACTGACTAAAGAAGCATATAAAATTTCAAAATTATTACCTGGTGACGAAAAATTCAACATGATTTCTCAAATAAGAAGAGCAGCACTTTCGGTTAAATTAAATTTTGCAGAAGGTTCAACCAGAAAATCATCAGTTGAAAGAAAAAGGTATCTTGAAATTTCTAGAGGCTCTATCGTTGAAATAGATGCTGCCATAGAGACTGCTTACGATTTAAATTACTTTGTATTGACTGATTTGCAAACCTTAGGAGAACATTTGAATAAGTGTTTTGCAATGTTATCTAAAATGATGGAAAATCTAAAATGACACATGAATCATTTAGTAATAAATTTGTTTCACTTTTATCTTTTCACGTTTCACAGTTAGAATGCCTACTAATCACATACTAATGATCCGCCCCGTTAATTTCAGTTTTAATGCTGAAACCGCAGTAAATAATGCATTTCAAGTTAAGGGCTTTGAAGCCGATGCGCAAGCAAAAGCAGCTACAGAATTTGACAGCTTTGTAGATGTGTTGCGGAAAGCTGGTGTTGATGTAACGGTAGTAAACGACACACCTGACCCTTACACGCCAGATTCTATTTTCCCAAACAATTGGGTTTCTTTTCATAACGACGGAACCGTGGTGCTTTATCCTATGTACGCCGCTAACCGTAGGTTGGAAAGAAAGCAAACCGTTTTGAATACGATAAAAGAAAAATTTAAGGTAAAAAAGACCATTGATCTTTCTTTGTTCGAAAAAGATCATTTGTTTTTGGAAGGAACGGGCAGTATGGTTTTAGATAGGGAAAATAAAATTGCTTACGCTTGTCTTTCGCCAAGAACTGATAAAGATGTACTAGAAAAATTTTGCGAAGTTGTTGATTATCAATCAATTATTTTTAATGCAGTAGATGAAAAAATGCAACCTATTTATCATACCAACGTGCTAATGTGCGTGGCAGACAAATATGTGGTAATTTGTATGAATGCCATTATTTCGCAAGAAGAAAAGAATTTAGTGGGAAAATCAATTATCGCTTCAGGAAAAACACTCGTCGAAATTAGTTTCGACCAAATGAACCATTTTGCTGGCAACATGCTGCAAGTACAAAATAATAAAGGTGAAAATTTGTTAGTGATGTCATCTCAGGCATATCAATCGCTGAGCGAAACGCAAAAAGATTTATTGCTACAATTCAATCCTATGCTACATTCTAGCCTTAACATCATTGAAATAAATGGTGGCGGAAGCGCAAGATGCATGATGGCGGAAATTTATCTTGAGCCAAAAAAACAATAAAAAAGCAGCCATTTTATTAGCTGCCATCATTTTTATTCATTCATTGTTTTTTTATTTATTCATTGTTTTCAGTTCTTTTTTGGTAGGCTCGTTGTTAATTGCGGTTAGTAAAGCAATTATTTCCTCTTCATGCTTCACTTTAATTTGGCTGGCAAGTTTTTCAATAGATGCAGCATAATTGGGAAGCGCTTTTTCTATCGAATTAACATTTGGTGTTACTTCGGTTATCATTTTGCTAGCAATATCATAAACAAACAATCTTTCTTTTTCAACATATTCTTTTTCGGTTGGGCCGCCATAAGTATATTTTTCCCTAACTGATTTATAAAGATATTTAAGCAATTGCACTTTTGGTCCGTCCAGCAAAATTTGGTAAAATGTTCCCTCATCGTTATTGCCAACGGTTGGATATCCGCTTTTGAAATTCATAATTTTTGTTGCCTCCTTATCCTTTAAAATCAGCGAAAAATTATCTATCGGATTTACAAATTTCAATGTTATATTGTCTTTTCTGAAATACAATTGATTATCAAAAAGAGAAAAACCCAACATTAAATTATAAGTTGCTTCATCTCCTTTAAACTTCACAACGCCATTTACAAATTCATCTGTAATCATGGGGCTACCTTGAACAGGTGATTGTGCACCTGACGGAATAGGTTTCCCTGAAATATCACGTGCATCCATTATTATAGAGGTACTATTTGAGATAGAAGAACTACCAAATAAATCATTTTGTGCATGTAATACAACAAATGGAATGCAAAAAAACAAGCTAAGTAACCGTTTCATACAATAATTTTATACCTAAATTTACGAACTTAAGATATCGAAATCCAAATATATTTTTAGAGATTATAATTGAGAGGGATGGACTATGAATATTCAAATAAAAAGGCCGCTTAAAGGCGGCCCATATTTAAATGATTAGTCCAAAATTTAATTTGTCTTTTTAATATATTCCTTTGTACCACTTGCATTAATGTAGTATTGGCCACCTTTTGGCCCTTGGTAAATGGTACGGCCTTTTGCATCGGTACTTACTACTTTATCAGTGACTTTTGCTGCGGCGGCGGTTTGTGCAGCGCTAGCGGTTGTTTTTGTTGTTGCTACTTTTGTTGCAGTAGCAGTTTTTACGGTTGCAACTTTGTTGGTAGCAGCTGTTGTTGTAGCTGTAGGAACGGTTGCAACGGCTGTAGTTGCATTTGTTTTTACGGAATTTACTTTTGTTTTAGCGGCAGTAGTTGTAGTAGTTGCTGTGTTGGTAGCTGTTGTTGTGGCAGCCGTAACTGCTTTTTTCACTCTAACTTTTTTTACTTTGGCAGTGTCTTGCGCAAAAGATTGTGTGGCTGCGGTAAACAATCCAACTGTAAGCAGTAAGGCAAAAATCTTTTTCATTTTTAAATTTATTTAATTGGTTATAAAGTTACTAAGATGCAAATATTACACTTTAGTTTAATTAATTCTTAAATATTTTAAAAACAAAAAATCCCGCTGTCTGTTGAACAACGGGACTATTTCTTGCATGCTGAACAATTGCATTAGGCAATTTCCACGTCTGCACCAGCATCTTTCAGCTTGGTAGCAATGTCGTCGGCTTCCGCTTTGGCAATACCTACTTTAATTGGTTTTGGAGCACCATCTACCAAGTCTTTTGCTTCTTTCAAACCAAGACCAGTCAAATCTTTTACGATTTTAACTACAGTCAATTTTGAAGCGCCAGCGCTTTTCAAAATTACATCGAAAGCTGTTTTTTCTTCAACAGCAGCAGCACCAGCTTCAGCAGGAGCGGCAACAGCTACAGAAGCAGCTGGTTCGATACCGTAGGTAGTTTTTAAGATGTCAGCCAATTCTTGAACTTCTTTAACTGTAAGTCCAACCAGTTGTTCTGCAAATGATTTTAAATCTGCCATAGTTGTAAATTTTTTCCACTTTCACATCCGCTTCCGGCGGATCCAGTGGAGGATTAAAAAAATTTTGCCGTCTTTAACCTCGGGCTTGGTTTTATTTTAATTGGGCTAATCAGCTGATGTGCTAATATGCTTATTAAATTCAATTATGCTTCTGGGGCAGCGGCTGGTGCTTCGCCCTCGGTGGCAGCCGGAGCTTCTGTTTCAGCAGTTGCTTCTCCTTTACCGTTCAACAAAGCAGCGATAACGCGTTGTGCAGGTGCTTGCAACAAACCGATCAATTCACCAATCAATTCATTCTTGGTCTTGATTTTGGTTAATGCTTTCAAGTTCTCGTCACCAACGTAAACATCGCCATTAATAAACGCAGCTTTTAAAACAGGCTTGTCTTTTTTGTTTTCGGTACGGAAGCTGCTTAAAATTAAAGCTGGTTCTTTAGGATTCTCGCTGAACATCAACGCAGTTACATTGTGCAAAGAATCAAGCACACCTGCATATTTTTGCGCATCCAAACCTTCCAATGCTTTTTTAATCAAGCTGTTTTTTGCCACCTTCATTTCAACTTGTTTGTTGAAACAAACACCACGCAATTTGGTTACCTGAGCCACTGTAAGGCTTTCAGTATCGGTGATGTAAAAATTGCTATATTGAGTGAATTTGCCCTTCAGCAATTCTATCACTTCATTTTTTTCGTTCTTGTTCATTTTTCTTCGTTTGTTGGAAGATGAATTAATCAACTTCTAAAACCCAATACAGGTAAGGGTTTTAAAGGTTATTGGATAAAAGATTTGGTATCAACCGTGATGCCAGGGCTCATGGTACTTGCAAGGCTAACGCCTTTAATGTAAGTACCTTTTGCAGTAGAAGGCTTCAATCTGATGATAGCGTTTACCAATTCTGTGGTATTTCCAGCCAGTTTCT
>CAWJTH010000151.1:0-18143 GCA_963845495.1 uncultured Chitinophagaceae bacterium | reverse complement strand
TAAGCAGCAGCGTAGCTTTTACCGATTTTACCAACCAAGAAGTGGAAGAAGGCCGTTTTGACCACGGTCCTATTTTGGGCGCATTGATAATGATGCCGTTTTTCTCGGAATACAACGCGGATGGATCGTTGCAACTTGGCCAGGCTTCGCAGCAAACCGATGGTTATTCATATGGTTTTCAAACCATAGAAAACCCCGTGGCTTTGGCGGAACAGGTAAAAATCAACAGAAAAGGTTTGCGTGGAACTTTTAACGCAAATGCTACCTACGAAATATTGCCCAATTTTACCGCTAAAGTCAACGTGGGTGTTCAAACCTACAACGAAAAATATGAATATTATTACCCTACCAATTTAAGTAGCGGTGTAAATCCCCCAGGTTCGCCACAAGCAATTGCGGCGGCAAATGCTTCTGCGCTTACATTGAATAACTTAGACCAATTGGCCGAATACACATTGGATTACAAAAAACAATTTGGTCAGCACCATATTGATGTGATTGCCGGTTACACCGCCCAAGAAACTACCGGCGATGTGCTGAGTGTTGGTGCAAATGGTTTTTCGAACGATAACATCATGGAAATCACAGCCCGTGGTGCCAACGCTGCCAATTTCTACATCAATTCAAATACCGGAAAATCAACCACTACGCTGGTTTCTTACTTGGCCCGTGCCTTGTACAATTTCGGCAGTAGATATTATTTGTCTGGATCTTTTAGGGCGGATGGTTCTTCCCGTTTTGGACCAGATAACCGTTATGGTATTTTTCCTTCTGTTTCTGGCGGTTGGAATGTTTCGAACGAATCGTTTTACCACGATTGGTTGGGCAAAAGATCAACCTTAAAACTAAGGGCCAGCTGGGGTTTAACCGGTAACAACAATATCGGTAATTACCAATACGAACAATTGGTCAACAATCCCGGTGGCGTTGTTTTTGGCAGTCCGGGTACAATCAATTCTTCTACATCACCAGGAAACATTACCGATTCAAAATTGGGTTGGGAATCGACTTCACAATATAATTTTGGTACAGACATCGGTTTGTTTGGTGGCCGTGTGAATGTAATTGCCAATTATTATATCAGTAAATCGTATAATTTATTATATAGCCAAAATATTACGGCAGCATCTGGTTCACAGACTATTTTAACCAATTTAAGGAATGCCGATATCAGGAACCACGGTTTTGATTTGCAGATCGACGCAAAAGTTATTTCTACCAAAGATTTTAATTTTAATTTTAGTGGAAACATCACCACTAATTCAAATGAAGTAAGGAGTTTGGGCGGAGCTAGTCCAATTATGGTGGCTGGTGCTGAGCGGTCGTACATCACGCACATTACCCAAGTTGGCCAGCCAATCGGTATGTTTTATGGGTTGAAAGTAGCAGGCATGGTTAAACAAAGCGATTTGGCAAATATTGCTGCCGATAATGCCGTGATACTTTCCAACAATACATTCCCAACTGGTTATAAGCTAAAGGGTCCTGCCCGTTCCTATACCTATTCTACCACACCGTTGCGTGTTGGTGATATTTATTTTCAGGATACGAATGGTGATGGCGTAATCAACGATGCGGATAAAACCGTGATCGGTACGCCGTATGCAAAATTCACTTACGGGTTTAACTTTTTCCTGAACTATAAGATGTTTGATTTTAGCGCATCGTTCAACGGTTCGTATGGCAATAAAGTTTTGGATGGCCAAGATTATTACGTGAGGAACATGGAAGGATCTGGTAACCAATATGCCATTCTTGCAAACCGTTACAGGAACGAAGCGAACCCTGGCAATGGACATGATTATTTGGCTTCCCGTGGTGGTACGCAAAGCAACAGCACCCGTTTATCTGATTATTATTTGCAGGATGGTTCTTTCTTCCGTTGCACCAATATTTCCATTGGTTGGAATGTGCCAAATATTACAGCCACCAAAAAATTGGGTATATCGGGATTAAGGATTTACGCAGGTGTTGACAATGCCTTTACCATTACCAAATACCTTGGCTACAACCCTGAAGTGGATTATAACAATGGATCGAACCTTTCCCCAGGTGTTGATTACGGTAAATATCCGTTGGTACGCGCCATGAACATTGGTGCAAAAATCAGTTTTTAGTAATCGCAATTGTTTAAAAAATCATATCATGAAATCAGTCATTCATATAACAACCGCATTTTTAGGGTTGACGGTTTTCAGTTCTTGCAGCAAAACTTTTTTGGAACAATCGTCTCCCAATTCAGTTTCTGTCAGCCAAAGTTTTCAAACGCAGAGCGATGTTCAATTGGCTTTGAACGGGACGTATCAAGCATTGCGCAGTTCCAATTGCATCGGTGAAAACGCCCAAACTTGGACGGATGACCGCTCAGACGATGTAAATACAACGGACAACCAATCGAACAATGGCGAACCGTTCCAGTTTACCGCCTTTTCGCTTACCGCCAGCAATAGTTATCTGTACAGCCATTGGGCAGCTTTGTATGTGCCGATCACAAGGGCAAACCAAGTGTTGGCGGTCATCGACAATATCCCTTTTACAAGTGATACGATCAAAACACAATACAAAGCCGAAATGAAATTTATAAGGGCTTATATGTATTTTGATTTGGTACGCGAATTCGGCGATGTGCCTTTGGTAACAACGCCGTTGGCAAATACCGACCAAGTAAATGCTTCAACTTTTAGGGTTTCGCGGGATAGTATTTACGCCCAAATTGTAAAAGATTTGAAAGATGTGGTGACCAGTAATTTACCGGTGGTGCAATCAACAGCCAACAAAGGCCGCGTTTCTTTGCAGGCAGCCAATGGATTGTTGGGCCAGGTTTATCTAACGATGGCGACCACATTAACCAGCAATGCCACCGCTAATTTAAACAATGCCAAAACTTATTTATTGGCTTGCTACAACATGCGCACATTTGGATTACTTTCTACCGTGCCTTATACCGATGTATTTGATGTTACCAAAAAAGGTACTTGTCCGGAAATTATTTGGCAGATTGTTTATTTGCAAGGAGATGCCAATTATTATTCTTCCATTGCTGCGAATAACCAAGCAAAAGGTGAAACCATCAATTCGTTGGTAAAATCAACCGGTTCTGGTGGAACATTGACCTTGGATCTACAAAAGGAATTTGAAGTGGGCGATTTGCGCACCAATTTCTCTATCAAATTTGCTGCAGACCCTTCCGTTCAATCTTATTTTATCACCAAATACAGGGATGCCAGCGCCACTGCCGGAACGTTGGGTTATGGTGGAAACGATTGCATCATTATGCGTTATGCCGATATTATTTTGAACTTGGCAGAAGTCTCGACGTATTTGAACGACAATGCAGGTGCGATCCAGTATTTGAACATGGTTCGCGCAAGGGCGGCCCGTCCTGATTACGCCACCATGATGACCGATGCAACTTATGCGGCGAAATATCCAACGCTTAAGCTGGCCATTTTGCATGAAAGGCGGATTGAATTGGCATTTGAACACCACCGTTGGCACGACTTGTTGCGCTTTTTCAATATCAATGATTTAGTAGCTTATTTCCATGCTAAAAATCAAGCTGATTATAACAATTCGCCGTTGACTAATTTCTCTACCAAAGACGAATATTTCCCTATCCCGTTGAAAGAAGTGAACTTGGATCCAGTAAAAATGTATCAGAATCCGGGATATTAAATTTATAACTATGTACTTTTTCAGTTATAAAAACAACCCCATTGTATTGCATTGGGGTTGTTTCGATTTAAATAATTCGTATTTATTTTGTTATAGTTATTATTCTATCTTAGCTGTTCGTTTACGTGGAACAATGACAGATAATCAATATACCATTCGTACAAAAAAGCATTTACTCGCAAAAAAAAACCAGACAATATAAACAGTGGTTAAATAACCTTAGCGGTTATCAAAAATGTTGTTAATTCATTTATTTTTATGACCACGATCCATTGCTACCAATTAATATATTCCATTAATGCCTTTCGATTGCTAATATGTATAATTTCCAAATTTAATCAAGTCAGTAAATTTTAAGACCAGTCATCCCATCATAATCACCACATGAAAAAAAATTGCCTTTCGTTTTTGCTCTTTTCAATTTCTTTTTTAGCGGTAGCCCAACAAAGCGAATTAATTGTTCGCCGTGATACCGTAAGGTCTAATATCATGAACCGCGGAACGCCTATTTTGCAACGCGACTTCGCGAAGTTCAGGCGCGGCTTGGCGATTGCTGCGCAGAACGGTTCTGCTAATGCCATGATGGGGCTTGCAGGATTTTACAACCAAGATTCTGCAAAGCAGTTGTACAGGGACAGCGCGGTTTACTGGTATAAAATGGCGGCAATACATGGCAACACCTTTTCCATGCTGATGTTGGGTCAGTTATATGCAAAAGACAGCACCATGCTAAACCATGCCGACAGTTCTGTTGTATGGTACAAAAAAGCAGCCAATGCAGGCAATAGCTCGGCGATGCTTTCGCTAGGTGCCCATTATGTAAGGGATAGCGCCAATAAAGCCAGCATTACAGAGGCTATTTATTGGTATCAACAAGCGGCAAACGCAAATAATCCATATGCATACAGCTTTTTGGGCTTCCTTTATCGGAACGGCAGGTTCCACACGCACCAAGATTTTGCTTTATCGGCCTATTATTATTACAAAGGAATGCGGCTTGGCAATGCCTCATGTAAAAATGGCGTAGCCTATAATCTATATAAAGGGTTGAACAAGAAACAGGATTATGATTCGGCATTTTTGCTGTACCACCAGCTGGCTATGTACACCAAAGATGCCAACGCCATGTATTTTACAGGTATTTTTTACGAGAACGGATATGGGACAGAACGGAATTGGGACAGTTCAGCCTATTGGTTGAAGCGTGCAGAAGCTCTCCATTATAAAGCAGCTACTGACGAGATGGCCATTTCATCGCCAGAAAATCCCATTGTTCCGATTGAACCGCCCGCCGAACCCAAAAATTTTGGACCCAATACCGTTTACCGCCGCATAAAACATAATATGCCGATTGAGGCCTTTGCCGGCATGTATAAAGGCTATGCCGTGCGGTACGATTGGGGAGGCACACATGTGCTCAGCGTTTCGCCCTTGCAGGTAAATTTTATGAACGAAGGAAGCCAAGTGAGCGGTATTTGGGTGGAAGACGGCGATAGTACGCATATCCAAGGTATTTTTACCGATAGTAACCTGGTGTTTGAAAATACCCGTTACAGAAAAGTGGATCACTATGCCCAAGCCGCTGGGAAAAAGGAACTCAAACAATTTTTGAATGCCCGTTTGAATTTACTACAACAACCTGATAGCCTATTTGTAACCGGTAATTTACAATTGTACGATCTTACCCGAAGGGTTCCGGCAAGACCTGTATATATCCATTTGGCACGGGTAGCCACTGCCACAAAAGGGCAAATTGCATATGCTGATATCTCGAACAAACTAGATATTGCTGCCCTGCCAAATCCATTTAGTGACCGATTGCAAGTACAATTTAAATTGCCAGCTTCAATGCATGTAAAAATGAGCTTGGCAACATTGCAAGGCCAAACTGTTTTACAGGAAGATGCGGGCGAATTACTGCCCGGTACTTATCAGCACGATTTAAATATACCCGTGGGGTTATCGGCCGGAACTTATATATTGATTATTAATGGCGATGGCTCGGGCTTACATGCCGCGACAAAAAGTATCAAAGTAGTGAAAATAAATTAGGATTTGGAGCAAGCATCTAAAAATGAATACTCAATGCTGTCCGACAAAACCAATAATCCGCTGTAATAAATCTTCCAAACAAAATTTATTCCTATGAAACACTTACTGACTTTTTGCTGTGCCATGCTTTTTGTGTAGACATCTCAAGCTCAAACAGCTTACAACGCTTCGAACATAATTGATGTACAAGGCAATTCAAAAATGCTGGCCAATCCACCAAATTATGTGGCTAATATTTTAATCCAAGAAGAAGAACAAAAAGTTGGATATACCACCATTGGAAAGCTTTCGATTGATTCGGTGAAGCTTAATCTTTCTGCAAACTTGAAAAAATTTGGGATGGATGACGGTCAGTTAAAAATTTTGGGCATTTCCAGTAAAGAACTCGGTATGTTCCCCAATTATTTGATCAACATCGCTTATGAATTGAAAATTAAGGACAAAGAAACGGCCAGCAAATTGGTAAACGAAATGAGATTTGTTGGATTGAAAGGAATTGTGATCAAACGGATATTTACACAAGCGCAAAAAAATGCATTATCCGATAGTTTGTTTAACAGCGCTATTTATGATGCTAAAAAAACCGCCACCGAAATTGCGAAAAAGGAAAATAAAACAATTGGCGAAGTAAAGTCGATTGAGTTTAGGGCCAATTCCCTCAATTCGTTTGGCACGGATACCGATTTGAACAACGACAATTACAATACTTACGGTTACAATAAATTTGAAATGGACTATCGGGATAAATATGCGACCTGCAATGTGCGGGTAATTTTTGAAATGAAGTAAATAAAATGGACTAAGCGTTCCTAATGTCTTCAAAACCAACTCTATCCCTTGGTTCAAAAATTGATGGCTAATATTTTGTGTTGCCATACTTTCAACTATGGCAAGCTGCAAGTTATAACAATTCCATAAAAAATTGCATATGAAACCAGTTATGGATCAATTAAAAACGATGTTAGCAGGCAAATGGGGCGGTGGAGGATTTGCCAAATTTCCCACCATTGATGATACGGCGTACACGGAAGAAACAGAATTTCAACCAGACGAGTTTAAAGACTCCATCTTTTTTGTTCAAAAAACCTGGTATAAAAATGACACCGAAAAAAATGGACAAACCGTTTTTTGGGATACGGGATTTATCCTGTTAGAAGAAAAGGAAATTTTGCTGCACAGCGTTCAGGTGGGCGGCAGAATGGAACAATACAAACTTACCGCACACACCGAAAAAACTTTCACTTTTAACAGCATTGAAATCCTTGTTGATCCAAAAACCATTCGTTCGCAAAGAGTGTTCACTATTACAGACGATTCCATTCATTACGAATTGGGAATGGCCACCCACGAAGCGCCAGATTTTCAAAATCATTTAACCGCAGACCTTACACGAATGGAGTAAAACTGCTTCTTTAGTCCCGATCTTCCGCATCTTTAATGGTTTTTACAAAGGCTGCGCGCACCGGAACAGGCATCTTGGTATTTTCACCTTTGATGCTTTTCCACAACATTGCATTCATCACTTCGTCGGGAACACGGTCAACTTCAGAGAAATTTAGGCCCCTGGCCATGGCCGCCAACCTTGTTCCGCTTGGGTTCAAATCATTTAAATTGATATTGGAAGGAAGGCTTGTAAACATGGTATTGTTTGGCGTTTTGCTGAAGCAGCGGTACATTGGCGTGGCCGCTGCATCGTATTGGCTCATGGGCGGCAATCCAAGGATCAACTCGATGGTCCGAAGCATCGAAGAAGAAGAATACATGGTATGGTCTAAATAATGGCGTTTCACATAACCACCTGCCAAATAAGCAGTTGTGCGGTGTGCATCCACATGGTCGGGGCCATTTTGGGCGTCATCTTCCACTATAAATATGACCGTATTTTTCCAAATAGGGCTTTTGCTGATGTGTTCTACCAATTGTCCAACAGCAAGATCATTATCGGCAACGTGAGCAAAAGGCGTAGGGCGACCAGCAGCTGTTCCTTCGGTATGGTCGCTCAACATCCTAAAAGTATTCAATCGAGGCAAGGCATTTACTTGTATCAACGAGTCAAAATCATGTTCCCAAGTGCGGTACCGCATCGTATCGGTATCCCTTAAATCGCCCGTTGGATAAGCTTTCGCAAAATGGTTTTTTAACACAGGTATTCTTGCGGTATTGTCGGCATTTACAAATTCGCCATACGTGCGGTACGTAATATTAAAACGGTTGGCCTGGTCCCAAATGTAAAGCTTGTTAAGCGCTGTTTCGCCAATGGCGCCTTTGCCCCTGTTTCCGTAACTGGTAGGCCAGTTTTTTTCCATATAATCTGTTGCATAAGCGCCCATGCTCCAATTGTGGCCATCGGCACTTACTTCGCCATCCACATAAAAATTATCCAACAATACAAAATTGTCAGCCAAAGCATGGTGGTTGGGCGTTATATTTCTACCAAATAAAAGCAGGCTGGTATCGCCGTTGCCTTGCGGCATGTCTGACAATACCTGATCGTAAGTTCTATTTTCCTGAAGGATGTAAAAAACATATTTAATGGGCGAAGAATCGCCGATTTTACTAGGGATTGGATTGCCCGTTTCGCCATTTGCGGTCGTTTCCTGTTCTTTGTGATAGGGCGTATTATGATAAACGGCTTGTGCATAAACAGACAATTCTTTTTCGGTCGGAATAGGAATGATGCTCAAGGTTCCCATCAATAATCCGCCGCCAATATATTGCACTTGCTGTGGTTTTGCCGTATCGCCGCCATGCAAAATAACAGACTGTTTATAGCTGATGGGATTCGGGCCTTTGGGATTTGGCAACGATGAAAAACCTTTGGCATTGGCCACATATAATTTGCTATCGATCACGCGAACAACACTTGGATACCATCCGGTTGGCACAAAACCAAGCGAATGGCTTGATCCGGGATGGCTGACATCGAATACGGCCAGGCTGTTATTGTCGGCATTCGCAACATAAAGCGTTTTATCATCATTGGTTAAGGCAACAGAATTGCTGGTGGTGCCGCTTAATTGGGTTGGATTAACAGCTGTATTCAACGTTTCGAGCACTTTCGATTGCTTCAGATCTATTACGGAAACGGTATTGTCATTTCCATTGGAAACGTATAAAAATCGTCCGTTGCGGGAAATGCACAAATCGTTTGGATTATCGCCAACCGCAATAGAATCAACCAGCATATTGCGCTTTGTATCGTACGTCACCACTTTATCTTTACCCCAAAGGCTGATGTACAATTTTGACAAATCGGGCGATAAGAGACAGGTGTAGGCTTCTGAACCCAATTCTATTTTATGCTGAACCGTTTTTGTTTTCAGATCGATCAGATAAAGGGTGTTATCTTGTTTGGTAACAACATATAAAATATTTCGTTTATCGTTGAGCGCTAATCCTGTGGGAGAAATGGATTGCGCATCTTTTTGACGGCTCCAAGCAACGCCCAATTTAATGGTATCACTTGCAATCAGTTTTTTATTGGTAATGGAGTAACGGATGATCCAATTATTATCGCCACCTGAAACATACAACGACTTTTCATCTGCGCTAAAAACCAAGCCGCCCCAAGATTTGCTGATGACAACTTTATCCAGTTCAACATCATTTTTTGCATCCAATAATTGAATGGTTTGGATGCTTTGTCCGTTGTTGGTAACAGCCCCAAGCCGATGGCTTTTGCTTAAAACAATATTCAAGGGAAGATCACCCAACGGAAGGCTTTTGCCAACGGGCGTTAGCGACCAACCATTTGGCAACTGCACCCTATTTTTTTCTATCGTGCTGAGCTCTTGCGCATGCAAATAATTGGTTGCCAATATCAAGCAACTGAAAAAAAGTACTTTGTTAAACGACATATCTTAAGTTTATTTTTTACTAAACAACGGTTCAAAATTATTTTGATAACAATTACTAATGCGTTTGTGTACGTTATCTTTCGACCAACTTTTGATGTTAGAATTTCAACCTAATTTACTAGTAGATATGCAAAAAAATTAAGGTAAAAACCATTGCGCACCAAAAAAAACGCTGGTAAAATCTATTTGGCGCATCACGGTAATTTTATTGCTGGTTTGTTGACCAGGAATTAAGGCTGCAGAAAAAGAAGGGTTTGATTTTAATAAGTCGACTGTGGTGATGGTGTTGAAAATATTGTTTGCCTTTAAATAGATTTTGAGATGCGATCCCAATTTTTTGTCGATGGAAGCATCCACTACCCAATAAGCCCTTTGCCAATAATCCAAGCCATACCAGCCAGATGATGAATAGATTCTTTTACCTGTATAAATGACTGATATTCTTGCGGTTAATCCGCTCCGATTATCTTTAAAAATAATACCAAGATTTGCCAAATGAGGCGATTGCCCTTGCAGCGGCCTTGATTGATTTTTTGTTATGGTGATAATATTGCTGGCCGTATTGAATGGATCTTCTCGTGCTTTATATTTCGTGGCTTGCGTTAATTGAGAATAACTGTAGGTGTAACCGGCTTGTAACCCAAGCTTGCCAAAATATTTTGCACCTGAAAATTCAAACCCATAAACATTAGCGTCTGGTGAATTTTTTATTTGGGCTGTAAGCGTTGCAGCTGGCGTGTAATTAAAACCTTGTTGCGGTAAAGGATATAATACATCGCCAGTATTTAGCAGTGTTCGCTAAGGGTTCACAATATGTTTGTAAAAACCGCCAATTATCAATTCAATTCATCCAATTCATTGGCATGCAATTCATATCGAACATCGGCATTGCCGGCCTTTGCCCGTAAAAGAAAAGGGTTGCCAGCTTCCACATAATCTTCGTATTGCAACCAATAAAAGGTAATGTCGTATAAAGCCGGCCTGGAAATACTGTTGAACCAAGATGCCCTCACCGAACTTTTATTGGTAAGTTGATATTTAAATTGTACAGATGGAAGCACATCGTTGTAATTTATTTTGCCTTCTTTGCCATAAATGATGTTCGAATTTACCGAAGATTCAAACTTTTGATTGGTCGCTTCATACCGAACACCTCCAATAATATCTATGTTTTTGCCTTGCAATTTTACCATGGCGTAGCCTGCGCTTATATTTTCATTAGCGGTATGAGTGTTTGGGTTTGCCACATCGCCCAAAGGGTTTTGAGGGCCATTGTTATTCGTCCAAACTGCGTTATAAATATCGGTGAAAGGCTAACCGAGATTCGTTGTTATCGCCGGTTGAAAAGTGTATTCATTGTAAAAATTATCACGATGCTTATCCCTAAAAAGTCCGCCCGCCGAAACGGTTATGTCGTTGTTGTTGAGTTTAGATTTAAAATCAATACGAGGACTAACCGTGAAATCCCGTTCTTTATTGCGCAGCCAAATCCTGGTTAAAGGTTCTAATAACGTTGGACCTTTCGCTTTAATCAAATCTTGATAATGAGGCTGTTTAAACTTTTGAATGAAAAACAAGAAAAGCCTTTATTGGCACGAAACGTTCCGATGGAACGATGCAAAAGTTGCTCTTGTTACTTCTTTCTACTACCAACGAAACGTCCCTTCGGGATTACTGGTGGGTAGAAAATCATTCATTTTAATAATACAGCTCGTTCCGTAGGAACGTTTCGTGCTAGGTGAAAAAAGTTTAAACAGCTTCAATTAAAAAAAGTCCTCGCAAAAAATCTAGAAAGAAAAAAGTCTCCTACCAATAGCCTGCCCACTTAAAATAAGATACCCTTATAAAATGTGGAACGCAAAGCAAATAGGCACTTAATAAAAACTATTTCTATTTTCTATTGGCGACCGCCCTACTTTTATAGATATTCTGTCAATACAATAAAGATATTTAGCCATTGTATAATGAATTCATTAATAGATAGACTATCAGCCATAAGCTGGGCCGTTGTCATTAAGGTCAAGAAGATACATACATTACAATACTTTGGAAAATTTTATATTTCATCTCAATGACGTTAACGATATTTCTGATAAAGAAAAATCTACATCTATTATTACCGAATATTTAGATGTCATAGAAAAGCATTCTACAGGCGTTGAAACAGCTGAATCTTATGAGTTTTATCTTGAATATTTGCAGCCATTGATACAAGTGTATACAAAAATTGGATTTAAAAAAGTCCACCGACTAAGATATTTTCTCGGAAATGCAATCACGCTTGATATTATTTTTGGCTTTTTCTTTTGCACCATCCATACCCAATTTTTAGCGCATTAGTCATATTTTATCACTGTGTATTCAGAAATAAGTATAAAAACTCTACCAAATTTACAGTATGTTTATTAACAAAATAGAAAACATTTGAATGATATTTGTTACATCCTGAAATAGCTCCATCTGAGTTGCCATCAATGGTATCAAAACAAATTTCTGATTCAAGTGCAGTAAATACAGTAGGACCAGCACTCAAATTTGTAATAAAACTATTAAGTCATTTATAATGATTTCATTAACTGACAGGCTATCAGACATTGAACCGTCGACCTCTAGGTCAAAAAACTATATAAGCTATAATACCTAATATAATAACCACTAATGTTCGTTATTATATTTATAGATTAGAATCCTCCTATTATCCAAATAACCACCGAATTTTATTTTCCCTTTCCATGACAAATGGGACTGGAAAGAAAACCTTGACCTGCGGGCTTTTGTTTCGCTTTGCAAAAAGCACGGCATGTACGTACTTATACGCACAAAGGATCGCAGGGCTACATGCCTTGTCTAACATTACAACGCTATCCATGTGGCCTTCTTCTCATTGCCGGTATTTTCGTATCGATGCCCATTTACTAAAACATGCCGTCATCGGGAAGACGACCCAAAAAAGACGGCGCAATAAATAGCCGTCCCTCAAAAAACCGCTATAGATTTTCGGGGCAATAAATTCTGTGTATTGTGTAAACAGTTATTTGTTGCCCGTTGAAAAAGCAACATAGTGTTAGTATCCAACCGGAAAAGGTGCGTATCCCAAAGTGTGTTTTTCTGGTACCCTGTTATTGCAGCCTGTACACAAAAACAGCGAACGTGCCGGGGATGATCTTGCGGGTCCCTTTTTCAAATTCCGGGGCGCTTACGTAAATTTTCTTTGTTTTTATATCCAGCGCCATTGTCTTTGCACGGGGTTGCGTAGCCAGCGTCTGCACTATTTCATATCCGTCGGCCGATTTTTGCCGTATGATCGTCAAGGTGGCATCCCCGTTGGAAACATACACAAGTTTTGATTGGGGATCATAAACCACGGCATCCACGCCGGCACCTATAGGCAGGGTGGCAACCACTTTACCGGAGCCTGCATCCAACACGCTTAAGCCCTTGTTGGTACGGCAGCCTGTGAACAAACGCTGATGGCCAGCATCAAAAGCCAGCCCCGTCGGACCGCCGCATGGTGACAAGGGGTAAGTAGATTTTACCTCCAAGGTTTTTGTGTCTATCACTTTCATGCAATTCAGGTCCTCTATATTATTAAAGACCAACCCCTTCCCGTTCGATACGGCGTACTCGGGAGCTCCCCCCAGATCGATCGTTTTTACCAGTGCCAATGTATTGATGTCGATCGCACATGTATTCTTGCTGTCCCCGTTGAACACGAATACCTTTTTGGAATAGGGATCGTATATAATTGCGTCCTCATCGGTCGAGGGCAGCGAAATCGTCTTGAGAATCTTCAAACTTACAAGATCGACAACCACCACGGAACTTCCCTTCCCATCACTTATGAACCCTTTATTCACTTCGTTTACGATGGCTATGCCATGTACGCCCTTCATGCCATCTATAGTTGCAATCGGTTTTTCAGTGGCGAGATCGACAACATTGAAGGAAGTGCCATGTGAAACAAACAGATGGTTGTTTACCTGATCGATCGCCATGTAATCATACCCACCATCGCCCGGGACCGGTATTTTTTTATCAAACACATACGTCTGCGCATGTAGGCCCACGAAGAAAGAAATGGAAACAAGCCCCAAAAACAACAATAGCTGCTTTTTCATATTAAAGGTTTTAATGCACGGATTTCACCGCCGGTGTTTATGATATTTACAATCCAAAGATGGGAGTAAAATCTGAAGCAATTCTGTAGATGGATGGGAATGATAGCTTTAAAAATGTTTGTAACGCCGGTGAACGTACGTACTTGTATACACTATGCGGCAAACAAAACGATACATTTGGTCTTTCGATACTAAACACGGATCTGTCTTAAATTTGAAGGCGTAGGCTTAAAGTTGCTTTCGCGGGATTTAGCCGATCAAACAACAGTATTGGGCAAACCGTACTACCTAACATTCGCGGTCAGACATGGTTTATCAAAAACAGATGGATAAATGAAAAAAAACAATCTGTATACCGCTTGTCGTAATCGCTGCAACCGCGATGGCAATCCTTAGCCCTGAAAGCCGAAGGGAAATAAAGTCGGCCCGTTTCAAATATTGCCTTATCTGAACAATAGCAAACATCCTAGCCTTGCTGAACTGAACAATAGGATAAAGGGCGGAAAAATCTATAACTGTGGCTATACCATTATCGAGTTCATCCTCGCCAGATTTGGACGTTCCAAATTGATTGACCTAATAGTGCATTACGGGGGATTTTAAAACTGTATTAAAATTGACAGAAGAACAGTTTTGTCACAATTGGTATGAATTTGTGACGCGTAATTATTTAAATCAACCGCCTCGCTTAATAAATAACATAGAATCCATCTATAAAAAACCTTCAGAAAGCCCCGATTAACAGGATGCCCACGTTAGCCTCCATAAATTATCGGTCGCCTTTTGTTGGCAATGCCAGCAACAGGCGACCGTTATAATGCAAGCGTAATGTTTATAAACTAGGCATGCCTGATATTTTGGGGATGTTGGTGTAAAGATATCCGCCCGGGAACCGACACCATAACTCGATGGTATACCAATTCGGTACCACTGGCCATTTATTACCGGACTATGGCGTTTCTCATGTAGGCCGGTAATGCACCTGGCCACACTTGGATATTTAACCCAAATAGAAATGTATCCTTAATTGCGCTCAGCCGGGTCCACCGGACTGACAGCGTTCCTGTTTGCCTTAGCCTCACAGGGTATTTATTGAAAATTGGAAAAGGGTATCTATTAACAGGAAAACATCAGAACAACCATGCAGGTGAAAGAGGATAGAAAGAAGGATTTCATTTTTAAATTTTTGAGATAATAAACCCGGTAACAAAACATCGAAAGCTTTTAGCCTTCGATGATTGATTAACCTTACTAGCTTAAATAACTGACTCAATGTTGGTTTCCCCTTCCGCTGGTCTGGTAACAACCAAGGTCGGCGCCCGGTGGGGTGACCTCCGTAGCCCCATAAACCGGGTCAAGCGGTACAACCACCAAAGGAACAACCCCGGTATAACCCTTGCCGATCAACGGTGAGGTTGGCTGCAAATGGAAATTATAAGAATCGATCGAGGATATCTGCCAAGGCGAGTAGCCGTTTGTAACCGGTAACGGATAATTCACGAACTGTGGGTTCAGCTTTTGCACCGCCGGTGTGCCATCATAAGCGGCCCCATAAGTGTAATTGGCCGGCAAATAGGTGGATGGGTTTGGTAAATCTGTTGGTTGCGGTTTGGTACATACCGGCCCAAATGTGAAAAACTGGTTGGCGATACTCAGCGAATCGGCCCATTGGTAATTGTTGCCATATACAAGGTGTGCCGTATCTGCTACTGGGTTGTTCACCACCCTATAACCTACCCTGCAATTAACGGCCACATTGTTGTAAAAAGCACCGGCCGCCCCTTGCTCAAAATCAATGGTCGATCCCCGTTGACCAGCAATTACCTGTAAACCACCGTTCACGAAAGTACTGTTGTACATGATGATATTGGTCTGCGCAGCCCCAACGCCCTGTCCTTTATTGGATGCCTTTTGTCCGTTATAAGCAGTGCCTATAAAAAAGTTATAGGCCATCGTACCGACCGTCCCGCCTTTCACATTTACGATATCCCCGCCCGTTCCGCCGCATTTTTCAAAAGTGTTACGGAATACGTGGATCTTACCGCTCGAGATCCTGATGCAGTCATCTGTGCCGCCGTATAACCAACTATCCTCCAGGATAAAATATCCGTTCGGGTTCTGGAACAGCATATCAAAAGAAGTGGATGCGCTTTGACCGACAGCTGGGCCTACCACGTTTCCGTAGGCAGCACCCGCGAAATCGATATGCGTCCATTTCAATACCATCATGGTGCAGGATGTATCGCCGATGATGCCCCTCCACCAACCCGTATGTGCCGAATCCGAAGCCAGCGGGATCCCCGGCGTGTAGTTCTTTTTTAATCCCGGAACGGTAAAAATATTTGGCTGCGATTGCGTGCCCATACTTATCAACGCGCCGCGTACCACAATGCCCGAACTGTTGGTCACGTTGATGGTGACGCCGGGCTGGATCAACAGCGTATCACCTTTATTGATGTAAACATCGCACCCGATGGTATAGGTTTTTCCGGTAAGCATAACGCCTTTTATTGAACCGCACAAAGGCGCTGCATCACTAACGGTGGAACCAGCGGGCAATACATAATGGTAAATGTTGGAATCATCCTGTGCCAATTTGCTGCAACCCGATAATAAGTAAGCGCAAACAATCAATAAAGCAGGTATCAATATTTTTTTCATTGTTTTATTTGTTGATTGATCTATTAAAATTTGTATCTGAAACCGCCCAAGAAACTAAGTTTATACATATCACGCTGAACGATGGTATAGTCGTTGCCCGATTGGAACGGTATGGTGTAGCCGCCGGAAAATTGCTGGTTGATTACCGATGGCGATGCTTTGATGTACAACCTGTTTGGGGCATTTGTAAGGTTGTTAAGTTTTGCATAGAAATAGAAACGTTTTGCAAGTGATTTTTCGAAGGACAGATCCAATTGACCATAGGCTTTTTGCCATGTATCAAGGTTATAATATTGCGATACCTGTGCGATCCTATTGCCGGTGTAGGTAAACGCCAATTGGATATCCAGCCCGATTTCCGGGTTTTTATAGAGCAGCGACAGGTTGCCGACATGATCGGCCTGCCCTTGCAACGGCCTGGTCTGCGAGATGCTGTCCGTCCTTACACCGGAGCCCTGTACAAAATGATATAACAATTTGTTGGTGGTTACTTGGGAGTGTGTGTAGGTATAATTGGCAGATACCCCGAACATGCCGAAAAACTTGGTGAATACCGCTTCAAAACCAAAGTTTGTTGCCTTGTTCACATTGCCCGGCTGGATGAACTGGGCACTTGGGCCACCGTTCCTGGTCACAAAATACTCGATCGGGTTTTGCAGTTGTTTGTAAAACGCCCCTAACAATATCTGGTCGGCATGGCCAGGAAAAAGCTCATATCGAAGGTCCAGGTTATCGGCACGTACATGTTTCAGGTACGGGTTGCCGATTTCTGTAAACTGTTCGCCCGGCACGTTATACGGAACAATTTCGCCAAACCCCGGCCTGCTTAAAGATTTGAAGTAGGACAGCCTTACATTCTGTTTTGCGGTCAACATATATTTAAAATGTACGCTCGGCAACACATCCACGTAGTTGATCGTACCGCTCCTGGCATCGAAGGTCAACGGCATAACGGTATTGTATTTTTGCTGCGTGTTCTCGGCCCGTACACCGCCCAGCACCTGTAACGAACTGGTGAGCATGAACTTGGTCTGGATGTAGGCTGCCGCAATGTTTTCGTTGGCCGTATAGGTATTTGCATTTAAAGCAGTGACTGCACCGGTCCCGTTGGCCGCGGGGCTGAAAGCCAAAGCAACACCATCTATCGTATGAAAAGGCTGCGCAGTCGTATTGATCGATTTTAAACTGTAGTGGTTGTAATAGTTGTCCCTTGTTTTTGCCCTGTACAATCCGCCGCCTTCAAATTCAAACACCTTTTTGAAAATGGTGGGCGAATAAGTGACGTTCAGATAACCGGCCCAATCCCGGTCCTTGTTGTGCTGCCAGGTACGGGTCGTGCCGGTGCCATATGTTGAGGAATCTATCTCCGTAACCTTTCCGTTCGATAACAACACATTGGCGTTGAAATCATAAGTGGCCATATCCGGCACCTGGTTCTTGGCAACGGAATAAACGCCGCTCCAGTTCAGTTTCAGATTGCCCCCAAGCTGGTGGTCGCCCTGTAATGTTGCATTGTAAATATCCTGTATCTGCCACCTGCTCCTGTATTCCACATCCACCGATTTGCTTGTTGCAGATGAGTTGGTGCCAACCGTTGTATCGGGAGTGTACCTTGTCTGCAATTCGTTCTGGTGAACATAAAGGTTGAACAAAGAGACTCTGTTCCGTTTGTTGAACACATAATCGATCTTGTTCTGCAGGCCGATCCTGTTGGTCTGCGTCGAATACTGCCTTTCATAGGCATCCGTAAACGCCGGCGTATTTCCGGCCGGGATGTAAC
>CAWJTH010000150.1:0-11222 GCA_963845495.1 uncultured Chitinophagaceae bacterium | reverse complement strand
ACTTGGACCCTTCCACTGGGAAGGAAAGGCGTGCAGGGAGGATGAAGACTGACGAGTAGGCACAGGAAAGAACGGGAACAGCGAGAGCGACACAGACGCCAGAAGCCGCTTACCAGAAGCACAGCCCGATTCCAGCCGAGCTTCAAAGGCATTGAGAAGTCAACGCCGCCACCAACACCAAGCGAAATTGGCGCAAGCGAGTGAACAATCAAAGTCCCAAGCGAATGAACAGTGCACGAGTGGAAGGAACTAAATAGACGCAAACCTGGAAGCACTTAGTGGAGCGGTGGTAACGCTCAGCTTCTTCGGCGAGAGGGGAATCTTCTTCATTACGCTTATCATGGCTTAACATCAGTCCTCCAGCATAAACTGGAGTGAGTCAAGCGCAAAACAGGCACTTGGAGCGAATTGGTGAAAAAAGTCGGTCATCGCGCTCTGGCAACAAGCTTCAGAGCAACGTGGACAACGAACCGAGTCGACGACCAACTACATGAACACGAAACGTTGAAGCGGTTTCATTGATGCTGATGATCGGAACAAGGTTGGTCGCGGTGCACTTGCGCGCCGCAGGTCTTCGTGATACCGGCGTGTTGCAGCGGACGGCATCCGAAAGCCGGCAATGCTTTTTGTCGGACGTCATAGAAATTCCCAAGCCCTGGCATTTTCATAGGAGAGTCGGCTTTCTGAAGCGGACGGCTTATAGGACGGATAGACTGGCTTGCGCTTCTCGTCCACTTCGGCTGCTCCGAGGAAGAGGGTTGTCAGAAAGGTGGACGCCAGCCCCGCTCACGGGAAAGGGGAGGCGTGCAGCTTCAGGCATGTCGTAGGCGGACCATATCGTCGACTTCAATCTGGGATTTGATCACCACCCATACTTTGCGCTCTGCTCCTCGACGCGTGCTCCGCACGTTCATGCTGAGGCTCCGTCACAAGCGTTCTCAATATTGCGTTCACTTTACATAAACCGAAAGCCCACTCGCCGACAGGCAGCTTCACTTTGCTTGGGCCGCCATGTTCTCTCCCCAAAAGATGGGCAAAGGCGGTGATCGGCATGAGCTGTCAGACTTACTCCGGCTGGACGTGCCAGCCTGCCGGATTGCAACCTGGTTTATCACACACACTATCCCGCATTGGTGGTGTCTGTTGAGGGTAATTCTCCGTACAGCGTAAAACTGAAAAGTCAAAGGTATACGTTACAGGCACAACCACGTATTGCTAAAAAGTACGCTGATGGCGATGGAATTTCACCGCTGCAAAGCGCAGCTAGCGATATTGGTCCGGGAACCGGAACGGCAATGGTGCAAATTGCTTCGCAACAACTTGGATTGTCCACTAGCAAAATAAAGTTTGAGTTAGGGAATTTTTCGCTTCCGCCAGCACCAAGCCAAGGTGGGTCATCCACCGTTTCAACGGTTGGTTCGGCAGTAAATGATTCTGTGGTTGCGCTAAAACAACAATTGCAAGAATTAGCCGTAAAAAATGCCTTGGTAGTTTCGCCTACTAGCGGCGAATTTGTTTTTGGAGATGGAAAGATTTCGCATACCAGCAATAACAATGCTGCTATTTCTTTCGGTGATTTGTTAAAGAAAAACAACCTGCCTTCTATCGATGTAACCAAAGAATCGAAGCCAAACGGCGAGGCCACCAAATATTCTCTGTATTCTTTTTCCATCCATTTTGTACAAGTAAAAGTGCACCGATTAACGGGTGCCGTTCACGTTTCCAAAATTGTTTCTGTAGGTGATGCCGGAACAATTGTAAGCTTAAAAACGGCTGAAAGTCAAATGATTGGGGGTGCTGTTGGCGGAATTGGTATGGCATTAACCGAAGAAGCGGTAATGGATGACCGTTATGGCCGCTATGTCAACAATAATTTGGCTGATTATCATGTGCCTGTAAATGCAGATGTGCCCGATATTGACGTAATTTTCATCAATAAGCCCGATCCGATCATCAACCCGATGGGCGCAAAAGGTATGGGTGAAATTGCTTTAATCGGTTTTTCTGCCGCCGTTGCAAATGCTGTTTTTAACGCTACGGGCAAACGGATTCGAAACTTGCCGATTACGCCGGATAAGTTGCTTGCGTAAAATTGGAATCAATAAGTCATTATGATAAAAAGATAACGAACATAATCCAATGCCGTTTAGTCATGGAAATATTCAATAATCAATGTTCAACACTCAATATTCAATAAATAATGCACTTGCTTTTTTCTGTTGAGTGTTGAATATTGAGCGTTGATTATTGAATATTTATTTTGGGTTTTGTTTCTTAACTAAACGGCATTGAAACATAAGCTATGAAAATTGCAAAGCCAAATACCATCCCGGCGCTACCCGTGCTACATACGCTGACCGCAGCCAAGGAGTATGTTGAAAATTCGGATTTGCATCCTGCAGAAGTTAAGTCTGCCACCCAAATTATTACTGCTAGCATCCAGCAAAACTTAATCCCTGTTTATCCGGCTGGGTTGTACGGTGCTAAAACAAAAGATGTAAAATCATCCATTGTACAAACATTAAAAGAAATTAAACATGATTTTGCAGAAAAACCGTGGTTGGCAGCGCTAAAAGGAATTAGCACAGGACTTCAATTAACGGGAATCGGAAAAGCAATTTATAAAGGCGAATTGGGTACAGGTGAAATTAAAGATATTTCAGGAATATCGGGTTTAACTTCTGTATCAAGTGCAATGATCTCCTATCCGCCTACCGACATTTTGGGTATCGCCAATTTGATTGTTGAAAAGGCAATTGAATTGTTAGAAAACCATAAATAAATATCGTAATATGACCGCCGTGACGTTGTAGGGGCGGCCCTTGTGGCCACCCGTTTGAATAGGGCGGCAACAAGGGCCGCCCCTACAGACGATATACCATTCAAAAAAGGTTACAAAAAAAAGACCTGCTTTCGCAGGCCCTTCTTATAACCAAAACACAGCCAAAATATTATTAAGTACACTTCAAAACTAATGTTTTTTTTTAGAAGTTTGCCTTGTTCACATCCCACCAAAGCCTTGTTCCGCCAACATCAGCGCCACCTAATGTAGCCACAGCTGCGGTTACTGCGGCGTTGTTAGAACTGTATTCACTTGATGGATAATTGATACGGCGGATTTGTATTTGTGTATCAATGGTTCCATTGCTGGCATTATTAACTACGGGAAATAATTTTGGATACCCCGTACGGCGATAGGTGGTCCAAGCTTCTTGCCCTTCGGGAAACGTGGCCAGCCATTTTTGGGTGATGATACGTTCTAACATCACCTCTTTGGTTGCCGTTGCATCCCACTTTATGGTAATGGTAGAAAGCGCTGCGATATTATTTACCGCATTTTTAGGATCAGCATAATTAGCTGGTTTGCTGGTTGCATCGTTCATATACGCAGTGGCGGCCGCCGTTGAAACACCCCATTGGTTCATAGAAGTTTGGATGCCGGTATTATAATCTGTTAGCAAATCACCAGCGCCAGCCCAGCCTCGCAATGCCGCTTCAGCTTTAAGAAACCATATTTCGGATGCTGCCATAATCATTTGTGGAGCAGCAAAAGTGAAACTAGTTGTTGTGTTGATGCTAGCATAACCTTCATAATCTGATTTGGAAGGAATGGCGGACCCAATCCGGATACCGGTATATTTTCCGCCCAAAGCCGCATCAACGGAAGGAGCCAAATAGGCAGTAATTCTCGGATCATTGTAACCTGTCATATAGGTTGTAACTGCGGCGTTTGCACGGTTGTCGCCCCAATCATTTGTTTCTTGGAAAAGGTCGTTTTCCCTGCCACCGGCCTGCGAAATGGCGGCATTATCGGCAGCTGTTGTCAATAATCCCCCTGCTGCAGCCATGGCCTTTTCTGCTTGGGCCTGCGCTGTAACTGGGTCAACTTTTACAATGTGCATGGCCAAACGCAAACGCATGGAATTAGCGAATTTCAACCATTTGGTATAATCGCCGTTGTAAATGGCATCGAAACCAGCAAGCGGAGCTTTGCCGGGATTAGCAGCAATATATGCTACCAAGTTAGCTGCAGCCGTATCCAACTGACTGAAAAATGAATTGTACACGTCTTTTTGAGCATCATAAGGAATGTTGCTGATGGAAGTGCCAGCTTTGCTGTACGGGATAGGGCCATATTTATCGGTAACGCGATGCATGGCTTCTACGCGAACCAATAAAGCAACCGCCCACCAATCGGGATGTGCTGTTTGCACGCCAAGTTTTGCCATATCGTTCACATCGGCCATTACAATGGTATATTGATCGTTGAAGCCAGCTGAATTCCAGCCATCTACCAAAAAATAATTGAGGTTATAGGCCGCTTTAAACGGCGTGGGCGACATCATATAGCCGCTGTAAGCGTCGGCGCTTAAATTTTGGCCTACTTGATAATTGGAAAAAATGCCTTGTTCCATTGATGTAAAGGCACTGGGCAATGCCGCCAAACTTTGCGCTGTAGTCAGCGATCTTGGATCGGTATTATAAGCTTCAAAGTTTTTGGTGCAGCTCGCCAATCCCAAGGTAATTAAGCAACATGCAAACGCTGAACGGTAATGCCTGAAGCAACTTATTGATTTATAATATATTTTCATTGGAAATGATTTAAATATAAAAACACAGTTATTTTAATAAACAATCAATACAAATAGTGGAAATTTCGAAAGCAATTAGTTGTGTTTTGTCTAACTACCAACTACTAACATCCAACTACTTTAACGGTCTAGAAATTAACATTCAGGTTTAAGCCAATATTGCGGGTTGCAGGTTGGTTGAACACATCAACCCCTGAAAGTCCAGCGCCGGTAGACATGGTAACTTCGGGATCGTAAGGTGCTTTTTTGTAGAAGTAAATGAGGTTTCTTCCAGTTACCGCTAACCTAATGCTTTTAAATGTTGAACTTTTTATTGGGAATGTATAGCCGAATGACGCTTCACGCAGGCGCACCACGGTGGCGCTGTACATATAAGCTTCTGAAACACCAGCCCTGCCGCCAATGGATTGATACCAGTTGATTGGTGTAACGGTTGTCACTGGTTTTCCGTTTGGATCAACACCATTTACCGCAACTGAACCTGCATCACGTGCATCGCCGGTTACTTTTGAAACGCCGTAAAAATCCATCATGGCTTGGGTCAACGACAATACCTGTCCGCCAAATTTGCCATCCACCAAAAAACTAAGGTTAAAGTTTTTATACCCAAAACTGTTTGCCCATCCCAGTTGAAACTTTGGATTTGGATTGCCCACATAATTAAAACTACTGCTATATAAAGGCACGCCGCTTGAACTTATTTGAATGCGGCCTTGTGCATCCCTTAAAAAAGTATACCCATAAATATCTCCAGCGGAACCGCCTTTTGAAAGGATAGATTCATAGGCATTATTGGCGGCACCTGTTAAAACATAAGAATTAATGGCGTCGGGCGTATCAACGTCCACCACAGTATTTTCGTTGTGCGATCCGTTGATACTGGTAGACCAAGAAAAATTCTTATGTTTCACCACATCGTAGGTCAAAGTTAATTCTTCACCCGTATTTTTTATTTCTCCCGCATTTACAAAAGCGGTAGAAAACAAAGAAGGGGTGGGTGGCGAAACCTGGAACAATTGGTTTACTGTTTTGGTGTTATAAAAAGTAAAGCTTGCATTCAATTTTTTGAAAATCTTTAAATCCAGTCCCAATTCAAACGATTTTGTATCTTCTGGTTTTAATGTACCGATGGCATGGGCATTGTTGAACACCAACAAACCGGCGCCGCTTTCCAAATTTAAAATATTGGTGATGTAAGGAATACTTGGCGGATTACCTACTTCTGCATAACTGCCCCGCACTTTCAGATAATCAATAGCCACGGGCATTTTGGCCATTTGGCTAACGATAAAAGAAAGACCTACGGAAGGGTAACTAAAATCAACTTTCGGAGTAAATGCCAGCAAAGACGACCAGTCATAACGATCGGTCAATGTTAAGTAAACCCAATCGTTATAAGATGCGTTTAAGTTACCAAAAATAGATTGCGTTTGTTCACGGTCGGGGGCAACGGCGGTTGTATTGCTTGTACCAACGGCTGTAACAATATTGCCTGGCGTAAATAAATCGGGAATGGATAAGCCAAGATCGTTAATGGCTGGTCCCCCCGGAAAGTTTGGCCCTTGCCCGCGGCCAACGCGTAAACCAGTCGTATTGATATCTTTAATACTTGCGCCCACAACAGCATTTACTTTAAATGCACCTTTTGTTGGAACAGTAACGGTGGCCAAGAAATCGCCATATTTCTGCTGAACGGTTTGTGTACTTAATTGCAAAGAACCATTGCCGTGTGAATCAAGCGTTGATTGGGTACCGGAATAAACATCCATTTCATAATCATCGCTTACACGGTCGAGGCTGCCACGTGCTTGAAAGTTTAGCCAACTGGTGGCATCGTAGCGAACACTTCCGTTTACAATAAATCTGTTACGAGTAAGTTTATTTGGATCCCTGTTGATGATCCACCAAGGATTTTGTTGCACGTCTTCATCAGCCGACCAGTTTTGCCTGGCATAACCAACTGCGTTCGGGTTTAAATAATTGTTTTTATACGTATCGATATTTAAACCGCGTGGAAAAAGATACAGTCCGGTTAAAGGATTAAAATAAAGGCCGATGGCTGGAGAATTGTTGATGTTTTGCGAGATGTAGGAAATATTCCCGTCTAGCGTCAACTTGTTGTTGAAAAAGCGGGCCGTTTCACGTAGGTTAAAATTGTGCCGATCCAATTGGTTGCTTGGCTCAATACCGGTTGCATGCGTATTGGCATAAGAAAAATACGTTTGTGAATTTTCAGAGCCTGTGGAAAAATTAATAGCGTTCGTAAGGTTCAATCCGGTTTGGAAAAATTTGCTCAAATTATCCTGCGTACCTGTTAGCGATGGCGTGGTAGCCCAACTTTCTTTTGTGCCTGTTTGCGCCTGCCCATATTTATTTTGGAACTTCGGCTCAAAGGCGGCATTCTGTAAAGTGGCAGTAGAAGTAAAATTGATTTCAGGTTTTCCCGCCCTGCCTTTTTTGGTAGTAATCAATATCACACCATTTTGCCCTTCGTGGCCGTACAAAGCTGCTGCCGAAGCACCTTCCAACACGCTCATGCTGGCGATGTCGTCTGGATTTAAATTGGAAATACCGTCTCCACCATCGGTTGAACCGCCATAAGTATTTGCAGGTTGGCCGTTGGCGTTGGATGAGTTTAAAATTGGAATACCATCAATTACATATAAAGGCTGGCTATTTCCCGTGGCCGACCGAACGCCACGAAGGATAACTTTTGAAGAACCACCAACGCCGGAAGCGCTTGGCGTAATGGTTAATCCGGCCACTTTGCCGCTTAATGCATTAATGACGTTATCCGTTTTCACTTTATTTAATTCTTCGCCGCCTACTTGTTGCTGCGCATAGGTCAACGATTTTTCTGTTCTGCGGATACCAAGGGCGGTAACTACAATTGTTTCAACCGATTCTTTATTGCTTTGCGCAAGCGTAACCGTAAAATTATTGGAAGAAACGGTTATTTCTCTTGTATCGAAACCGATAGATGAAACCACCAACACATCTCCGTTGCTGGCTTCTATATTAAAGTCTCCGTTGTCGTTGGTGCTGGTTCCTTTTTTTGTACCTTTTACAATTACGCTGGCACCGCTTACGGGTTTGCCGTCGGAACCAACCACTCTTCCTTTGGTTATTTCATATTTGTAATCGGTGTTGTAAATACCTACGTAGCCGTCGCCGGCAGATGGCGGTGTATTTTGTATCACATCCAACGGATCAATATTGGCAACCTCGCCCCTATCGCCTTCGGGCAAAATCACAAACGTTTTTTTATCGACTTGTTTGTAAGTAATGCCCGTGTTTTTTAGCAGTTTGCTCAACATCCGGTCTACATTTTCATTGGCATAATTTACATAATATACCTGCGTATTGCCCAATTTAGGATCGGCCATCAAAAAGAAAATCCCTTTTTGCTTGTTCAGCTCCTTCAAAATGGTAATCAGCTTGGTTTTCTTTTGCGAATCATCCTCTTTTGTTATCGCTTGTGGTTTTTTGCTGTCAGTTTTTTGGGCGGTTACTTGTTGAACAAACATAGATGCGCCCAAACAACCAGCCAACAAAAACTTGAATTGTAATTTTCTCATAGTTACAGTTTTTTCCGGTTATTGTAGATTAATGGATTTTAGAAATCGTTAACACGTTATCTTTTTTATCAACTTTATAAGCCATTGTGGCCTGCAAACTTTCGATGAATACTTCCAAGTTATCGTTTGGCATAATGCCGGTAATGGTTTCGTTGGCAATCGAGGTGTCTGAAAAAACCACTTCGATGCCATAAATGGCTTCTAAATTTTTCTTTACCTCACTCATCGGTGTGTTATCAAAATTTAATTTTTTGTCAACCCAAGCCATTGGTGCTTCTGGATTGGTTGTTTTTTTGACAGGCGTATAATTATCAGCCATTTCAAATGATTCGCCCGGTTTCACGAACACATCTTCGGCACCTTTCCTTTTAATAGTGATGCTACCTTCTCGCAACACTACTTTGGGATGGACTTCATCGCGGTTGTTTACATTAAACTGCGTGCCGGTTACCACAATATCAAATTGACTGGTATGCACGATAAATCTGGTTTTGGCAGCCGTTTTTTTAACATGAAAAAAAGCTTCACCTTTTATCCAAACCTCACGGTCTTTTGTGCCGTTTCCATCCCATTCTTTTGAGTAGGTAAGTTTGCTGTTGGCGTTTAGCACTACCTGCGAGCCATCAGGTAATTGCTGTTCCTTTATTTGGGCATAAGTTGTGTTGATGGAAGGTTTTGTCATGGAAACAACCAGCAACGAAATACAAACCACCAAAATAACAGAAGCTGCAACCCAACGCCAGACAGGCTTTCCAAACATTCTTACCACTTTTGTATTTTCCGATCGAATCGGTTGCCCCATGCTTAGCAACAGGCGTTTTTCAGCGGCTGCAATTTTTTTGGGCGATACCTCATTTTCTTTTATTTGAAGCGTATTTAGCAGTTTCACCGCTTTATCAACAATCGTTCTCATTTCAGGATTCGACTTTAAACGATCTTCCCACGTGGCAATATCTGCTTCATTGGTTTTGAAATGCCATGCCAAAAAGCTTTCACTTTGAAGCAGTTCGGTAACCTTATCTTGGTTGTTTTCCATACGCAGGGTTTATTTGTACCTATATGTGACCAGAATGTTAAATTTGTAACTAAGTTTTTAACAATTTTTTTAAGTTATTTTTGAAGACTGATTTTGGCTTCGGTTTCCGAAACAAGCAAGGCATCAAGTAAAAACTAATTGGCTATCGAGAAGACATATATTGAATTATGGGATGCTTTCAAAGAAGGTGATGCACAAGCGTTTGTAAGCTTGTTCAAGCAGTTGTATCCCATCTTGTTTCACTATGGAAAACATATTGTAAAACGGGATGAATGGGTGGAAGATGCTATTTTAGAAGTGTTTGAAGAAACTTGGCAGGCCGAAAAGAAACCCGTGATTGCCTCACCAAAAGCTTATTTCATCAGCTCAATAAAATATAAGCTGATGAAAGTAGTAACTAAAGAAGGCAAGCAAAACGCTTTGGGCGATAATGAAGAAGCACAGCCTTTTGTGCTAAGTCCAGAATCGTTGATGATAAACCAAGAGGAAAACAATGAGCTGCGGGAAAAAGTATTGGCGGCCATCGCCAAATTATCAAATCGACAAAAAGAAATTATTTACCTGAAATATTACCTCAATTTTAGCTACGAGGATATTAGCCACGTGATGAAAATCAATTATCAGGCTTCCCGAAATTTGTTGCACCATTCCTTGCAATCGCTTCGCAAGATTATCGGCATTTTAATAGCCGTTGCTATTTGGCGTTGGTTTCTAATAATGGGTTAAAAATTTCATTTTGCCCATTTGCTTTTGGTTAAACAAACAAAAAAAATTTAAATTTTTTTCAAATGTATTTGCAACCAAACAATTGCACATATATTTGCAACCGAACAGTTGCTAATAAAATAATAAGATGAGGCGAGATATATTTCAAGCGATTGCCGACCCAACGCGGCGGGCTATTTTAAGTTTGATTGCATTACAAGCAATGACACCGAATGCCATTGCCGAACATTTCCACAGCAGCAGGCAAGCGGTTTCAAAACATATTAAAATACTGGCCGAATGCCAATTATTGGAACAACAACAAAGCGGTAGGGAAATCTACTACCAATTTAATCCACAGAAAATGAAGGAGATAGATAAATGGCTCGAACAATTCAGAAATATGTGGGAAGACCGTTTTAACAACCTAGACAACGTATTAAATCAAATAAAATCAAAAACAAAATGACAAACATTAGCCAAATGAAATTTGTAAAAGATTTGCCGAACAAAAAAATTACGGTTACCAGATATTTTAATGCTTCGCCTGAACAAGTTTGGCGAGCCTGGACCGAAAGTGAGTTGCTTGATCAATGGTGGGCACCAAAACCTTGGAAAGCGGAGACAAAAACAATGGATTTTAGCGAAGGTGGCCATTGGTTATACGCCATGGTTGGCCCAAATGGAGAAAGGCATTGGGCAACAATAAGTTTTACAAAAATTGAAACGGGCAAAAGATTTGAAGTGATGAATAACTTTTGCGACGAAGAAGGAAACATCAACCAAGATTTTCCCAGCATGATTTGGAAAAACGACTTTCACGCAAAGGATGCGGGAACGGAAGTGATTGTTGAAATTACATTTGACAAAGAATCGGATCTGGAAAAAATACTTGAAATGGGCTTCGAAATGGGCTTTACCGCTGCATTAACCAACCTCGACGATTATTTTGCAACCTTTAAATAATTTATTGCACTTTTTTAATAAACGGACGTCGAAAAGGACAGTGTAGGCAGACTACCCAATAAAACCCAAAATTCCCCAATAAGGTGATTGACCTTTTTTCGACATCAAATTATAGTGAAAAACCGAATAAGGTCATTCACCTTTCTGATGGGGACAACAGCTTGAATACTTTCGAATGTTTTAGCCGAGACTTTGGAGATCGATTTTTTATTTCACCTCAAACCTATATCTGCCAGAACCCACATAAATAATGGCTTTGCCGTCTTTGTAATCGTCGGGATGCATTGGTTTTCCGCTTTCGGTTATTTTGCTATCGGGCTTTGCGGGCAGGTAAACAATGGCATG
>CAWJTH010000149.1:0-21336 GCA_963845495.1 uncultured Chitinophagaceae bacterium | reverse complement strand
CGATACAGGATAAACATCGCTATTGCTGTTCCCAACGTTAAACCAACAGCGTTGGTAATAATATTTGGCATTTTTTCAGCAAATGCATAATTATACAAAGCTGAAATACCGCCAATGAACAAGCCTTCGCAAATAGCATAAGCAGGCGCTAAATAGCGGGCCAGCCCTTGATTAAATATCATTACCAAACAAATAATAAACCCTACAACTGCACCGCCGATGGTAAATACTTGAGCATATTCGCTGTTGTTGTAAACATTGCTCCAGCTAAAAATTGCACCGCCAGTTAAAAGAATCAATAAAAAACCAAGTTTGTTCAGTGTTCCGTTTACGGTCATCGTGTCTGAAGAAACATTGGTGTAAGTAATATTCTGGAAAGTTTTTTCCGAAAGCGCCGGGTTACCGGACTTAAAAATTGCCATAATTAAAAATTTTTACGCAAGTTAATGAAGAATTTTATTGAAAGATTGTTAATGATGATTTTAAGCGAGTGGAAGTGGAAATTGGCGAGTAAATTTACACTTCTTTTTACTTTGCCTTCAACAACGGATGGTTGGTAACCACATCAAAACGGTACAAAGGATTTGCTTTAAACCGTTCTATCAACTCCACCAGTTTACTGCTATCAACTGGGTCCAAAAAAGTAAGGTCGTGGGTAAGCAGCACGCAATGATTAGGCGCTTTGTTTTCGTGCTGATCGTACATATCGGTAATTTCCTTTTGCATTTGGTCAACCGATTCTTTCAATTTTAATTTATAGTGCCGCCATTCGGTATCCCAACCTACAATGTTGAAACCATCTGCGGCTATAGCGTTTGCCGTTTTTTTATAACGTGCAAATGTGGTTTGGTCGAACCTTGGGGTACGCCAAATATTGTTGCCCGGCGTGCGTACAATATTGTTGGTAAAATGCGATGAATCTTGGCACTTTTCAAATTCTTTTACGGCACCGGCCGAATCAGCATAAAATTTTTCGTAGTGGTTGTAAAATGCATGCGTATCACTATGGTTGCAAAGCACTACGTACGGCAATAAACGCATTTTTGGTTCTAGTTTTCTACCTAATGGCGAATTGCGAACATTGTTGCCGATTTGGAAAAAACTGGCAGGCACTTTTTCATTGGCAATAATTTTCATTACCACAACGGTACCAGGATTAGGGCCATCGTCGAAAGTAAAATATAATGTTCTTTTACCAACCGTATCTGGATTGATATAAGTTACGCTTGGATCAGTAACAATTGCTTTTTTTGAAGGAACAATTGTACTGTCGCTTACATTAACAACAAGAGAATCAACCGATTGGGTTTTACCGAGATTGTTTCCATTACAGGCAAATAAAAAGAAGCAGCCTGAAAAAAAGGCAATCGCTGGCAATAAGCGTTTGGGTAAACTGGACATGTAGTTTTCTTGATTTTTGAGGGAGTAAAATTAAGGCTCTGAACTATGATTTATATGATTATTGTGATTTATGTGACTTTTTTATTAAACGCATAAATTTAAACCCATAAAAACCATAACGATAAATCATAGTTCAAACACTTACAACGAGATCCTGAAGCTGCCAAATACTCCAAATTTTTCTTGCGTAGTAGTAGTTGGCAACGGCGCTGGTGATACCCGCCAAACAGCATCCAGCCTAAAAAACTTAAAAATATTGTCGATGCCGGTGCCAACTTCTACATAAGTTTTGCCGTTAAGCGTTTGGAATGGCGTAGTGTTGTTTTGGTTGTAGGCTTGGTTGGCTTGGCTTAAACTGCCAATCAATAATTTAGCGTTCCAAAATTGCCGCCATTTTAATTTTCGGGTAAGCGGAATAAATTTAAATAACCCTTGCCCAACATTGTTTTCAAAATTAAAACCAGCATACTTATCGCTCAGGTATTCAAAGCGTTGCATCAAGTTATAAGCATTTGGTTTATAATAATATAGATCGTTTCCAGGCGCAACTTGTAGCAACATGTACGGCAGCGTTCCCCAAATTTTGCCCGCATAAATGTTATACGAAATACTGCCCAACGGCGGTACATTTTTAGTTTGACTGATGGCCAAACTCACTTTTTGGTAATTGTAACTACTTTTTAATATGCCTTTAAAACCTTGCGCATACCGAAGATCGAAAATGGGATAATCGCTACCCAAACTGGTTCTGTCGAAACCGCTGGTAATAAATTTCTCCAAATAAGCAAACCGGATGCGGGCCGACAATTCGAAATTATCAAACTGCTTGTTTTCAGCCATTGGAATATCGACTTTGGTGGGTATGCCCATTAACGGCGTATAAGATTTGCTGCTGGCCGCAAAGGTTCCCGATAAACCGGACAGGTTTTCTTTGTAAAATTCGAACCGCTTTTCTTCGCTGCGCATGTATTTGCGCGGCACGCCGGGCTTGCGAACCAAATAAGTAAGAACATTATCGTTAATGCTTTCGCCGGCGTAGGTTAAGCCGTAATCCAAGTCGTTTTTATACCCCAAATACAACTGCGTTCGCGGTGTTTTTGTGGGTTGATAAAAAGCCTCTAACTGGCCTTTGAAAGTGGCATCCTTTGTGCCATAAGCCAAATAGGCATGGAAGGTTATTTTTTTGTTGAAGCCTTCGCGGGTGCCAAAATCGAAACGGCTGCGGGCACCTTCCCAATAATTGGTGCTAAACCAGTTGAACCAAGGGCCGATATAATAATTGCCCAACCTCACATAACCGCTCACAATAAAATTAGCCCAATTGTAATACTTTTGAAAAACAGGCATTTTTTGTAATGTGTCGATCAATTGATAAACTGCCCGTTCGTTTTTATCCAATGGCTCGTGGCGGTGCAATTGCCAAAAAGAATCGGGTTTGGGATTGCTGTTTGGTGTAATCACCACTTCTTCCTGTATTTTGTTGCTGTTTAACTGGTTGATATTGTTTTGATTATCCAATACAACATTTCGATACGTGCTGGTTTTCTTTCCTTTAAAACCAAGACTATTTTTACCGATAGGGTTAATGTCAGCAAAAAATTTGTCTTTTGATAAAAACCAAGTACTGTCTTTTACAATGGCAAATTCTTGGTAAATACTCAGGTTGGTTAAAAAGTTGATGTTGGTTTCGGTGCCAAGGTGCAGCGTAATGCGGGTGATGGCATAGGTGTTATCGTCTACCCAAGCATCTCCGGTAAAACTGTTTTCGCCACTATGTTTTGGCGTAAAAACCCAGTGAAAAGTTCGGCGGTTGTTAAAATATTGCGTGTCAGGAACGGAATAATCGTAATAACTATCACCGCTTTCGCTTAGCGGGCTGGTAAACTGTTTATCAAAAACCGGGATAAAACTGTTATAAACATTAATATTTTGATAAGCCGACCCCAATTGTTTGGTAAGGCTTTCATTTTCCAACCCTTCTGTTTTGGCAGCTTTTATCACTTCACGGGTTTTGGTGGGGTCGGTGGAGTGATAATAATCGCTTAACGTTTCGGTGATGTAAATGGGCAATATCGGCACTTTGTATTCCGTTGTGTCAACATTTTTTAGTAAAAAAGTGAATGGTTTCAGGATCTTTACATTTTCCATTTTTTCCTTGTTCACTTTGTTTAAATCCAGCTCCAGCTTGTTGTATACCTCATAACTAAAATTTTTGTAACGCGTTTTGGTGTTCTCGGGTTTATGTTTCAAAATCTTTTTCCAAAGTACCCAGCCGCGGCCATGTTTTGACTTTACCACTACGCCGCCACTTACACCACGCACCAAATTGGCTATAATATTGATGGTATCCTTACTGCAATCAATTGGCACCGCAAACTTGGTAAAGCCAACATAAGTAACAATTAAAGTATCGATGGTATTGCTTTGCGGCACACGTAACTCAAAATTGCCCGCAGAATCGCCCACTATGCCACGGTTTGCTTTTTTTAGCTCCACCGATGCATAGGGTACAATTTCCTCGCTGTGCCCATCTTTTACAATACCAATTATAACCAACCTTTTTTGGGCTGATATATTGGAAGCGAAAAAGAAAGTTAAAAGGAGGACACATATTAATTTCATCCATTTAAACATAACGCAAAAATAACGGTTAACTACCAAAGCCATGAATTAGTTGAAAAATCTTAAAATAAATACCTCTTTAGGAGACAGAGGGTGGCCATTTTGCTGCTTGCGAAGCTAAGTTAAACTATGGCCGGGAAGGCGGTAAGGCGGAAAAATTCTCGTCTTACTGCCTTCCCGGCAAACTATTTATTGAAACCTTTGTGCCCCTTCTTTTCTTAGTGCCTTCGTGGTTCAAAAATCCGCGAAGCGGAATACTAAAAAATATTTTCCAATTCCTTCAGATTATAAACTGTATAAGTTGGTTTTAAATCGGTCGGCTCGTTTATGTGGTTTACAAAAACAGTATCCAAGCCAAAATCCATTGCGCCTTTTATGTCAGCGTCCAAATTATCGCCCAGCATGATACTTTCATGTTTTTCAGCGCCAGAAACTTTTAAAGCGTATTCAAAAATATCTTTATGTGGTTTTAAGGCCATGGCCTTTTCACTGGTAATAATGTTGATAAAATATTTTTCGATTTTGCTGCTTACTAGTTTGCCCCATTGCAGTTCATCAAAACCATTGGTAATAAGGTGCAACAAATAATTTTTATGCTGTAAATAATCCAAAATTTCAACGGTGTACGGAAAAATGGCCTTTTTATACGGCAATATTTCCAAATATTCCACGGCCATTTGCCTAGCCAATTGCTCATCGCCATTTTTATAATCCAGCAAAGTGTGCCACATCCGCTTCCATTTCAATTCTTCTTGTTTTATAAAACCATTGTGGTAGCGGTCCCACAATTTTTTGTTGTGGAAAGAATACCGATCGTGAAAACCACTAAAATCTTCGGTCAACGTTTCATTCAATTTCTTTTTATAAAACACTTCCCGTAAAGTGTCTTTGCTATTGGTTTCAAAATCCCAAAGGGTATGGTCAAGGTCGAAAAAAAGATGTTTATAAGGCATGTTTAGAATTATAAGTTATGAATTATGAGTTATGGATTGTTATGTAATTTCAAATGTTTAATGAATATTGTTATGTTGCGAAAATATTGGTTTTACGATTGAAATGATTGAGTAAGCCATTTTGCGGGCATTCATAATCCATAACTCATAATTCATAATTCTAAATGAACGTTATTATCACTGGTGCATCAAAAGGAATAGGCAAAGCCATTGCGGAGATTTTTGCAGCAGCCAACCATACTTTATTTATTTGTTCAAGAAATGAAATGGGTTTGTACAAAGCGGTTGGTGAACTTCAAACAAAATACCCTGATGCCACCATTCATGCCAAGCCAACCGATATGGCTGATAAACAATCTGTTGTAATATTTTCAAAATGGATTTTAAGTAAAACCCCAACCATTGATATTTTAATAAACAATGCCGGGCAATTTATTCCCGGGTCTATTTTTAATGAAGAAGAAGGTGCCTTGGAGCAGATGATAGGAGCCAATTTGTATTCCGCTTATCACCTTACTAGGCAATTGCTACCAACCATGATGGCGCAAAAAAGTGGGCATATCTTTAATATTTGTTCCGTCGCCTCATTGCATGCGTATGCCAACGGCGGCAGCTACAGCATCAGTAAATTTGCTTTGTTGGGCTTTAGCAAAAACCTTCGCGAAGAAATGAAACCGCACGGCATAAAAGTAACGGCTGTAATGCCCGGTGCCACGTTAAGCGCCAGTTGGGACGGTTTTAATATTGATCCGAAACGGATTATGGAAGTAGAAGATGTGGCAAAAATGATATACGCTGCCTCCCAACTTTCCCCACAAGCAGTAATTGAAGATATTATTATGCGGCCGCAATTGGGTGATTTGTAGCACCAAGCTCCGCTTGGTAGCATTAATAAATTAAAAAAAACTATATTGCAAGTCCGTTTGAAATAATTCTACTGCCTTGTTTCAATATAAAAAATATCTAATAACTTATTTCCTTTGCATTGCCATTTTGTGCAATTGCTTTTTTACGAAATTGTTTGGCCAAGGCAGGCAGACAGATAGTTTGATCCATTGGATTCAATCACATCCAAAAATCGATTCGCAATACATTATTACCCTTCACCGCATCAGCTATCGTTATAGCGAAACAGATGTAAATCAATCATTTATATATTTTGAAAAAGCCGCTTACTTAAGCGATAGCATGAATTTTACCAGCGGTAAGGCATTGGCACAAATTAATTTGGGCATTTTATTAAATACCTCCGCCAATTTTGAGGGCAGCAACAATGCTTATTTTAAAGCGATTGAATACGCTGAAAAAAGCGGCTTCCTTCGTTTAAAATCGGTTTCGCTCAATAATATAGGCGACAACTTTTTTACTTTAAAAGACTACGATAAATGCCGCCAATACACGCAAGAAGCCATTGACATAAACATGCAATTACAGCAATGGCGTGGTGTGGCTATTAATTATGAACTGCTTGGCAGATGCGATTTTGCCGAGAAAAAATATGCCGCTGCACAAGAAAACTTTAAAAAAGGGTTGCCTTACGGCTTAAAATCTGTTGATCCGTATATTTTATCGCAATTATATAACGATTTTGGTATGATACAAGCCGTGGCTGGCAATACCGTCGAAGCCAATTATTATTTTGATAAGGCGCTAAAAATGGCCCAACAAGATAAAGATTTGCGGAATGAGCATCTGGTTTTTATGGCGCAGGCCAAATATTTACAAGCACAGTCGGTAGACGAAAAATTGAAAAGTTTATACATAGCCTTAGACATAGCACAAAAAACCAGCTTTTTAGAAGGTGAGGCAAATGCTGCGCAAGAACTGTCGAACACCTACGACCGCTTGGAAAAGAAAGATTCTTCCCTTCGTTATTATCGTATTTATCGCTCGGCCAGCGATTCTTTGTTTTCAGAAAACAATAAGCGGAACGTCATCATCAAAGAATCGGAATGGCGTATTAAAAGAAAAGACATTGAAAACGGCCATTTAAAAGATGTGGCCGAAATACAACGCAAAGAACTGAATTTTAAAAATGGGTTACTATTGGCCAGCATATTAGTGTTGGTACTTGGTATTGCGGTGGCTTTTTTAATCCATAATAATAGCCAACACCGCAAAAAACAGGAGTTTGCACAACAAAAACAAAAAGATGCAGAATTAAACAACCAATTGAATGAAATGGAATTTAAAGCTTTCAAAGCACAACTAAATCCTCATTTTATTTTTAATTACCTCAACTCTATATCAGGATATATTTTACAAAGCCAACCCGAAAAAGCCAGCAATATGATTGTTCGCTTTAGCAAAATGCTTCGTAATGTATTGACCAACAGCGAATTAAATATGGTGTCGTTACCAGAAGACATCAACACCATTAAGCAATATTTGCAACTGATGCACGAAATTGCTACGCCGCCTTTTAGATATGAAATATCTGTTTGCCCGTTGATACAAAAAGATCAATCGTTGATGGTACCGCCGCTTTTTATTCAACCTTACATTGAAAACGCCATTTTACACGGTTTAAAACATGCCGAAGGCAATAACCTGTTATTACAAATCGATTACAAAAAAATTGATACCGCATTACAAATAAAAGTGATCGACAACGGCATTGGTTTTAATCAAAAAGATGCGGTGCGAAAAAAAATAATGCAGGCACAAAGCGGCGAAATACACCTTGGACTTGGACTTACCGAAAAACGCATCAAAGGCTTTTGCGATAAACAAGGTTATACCGCATCGATTGTTTTCTCCGTTCCGTTTGCTGGTTTGCCGCAACCAGGAACGGAAGTGACTATTTTGATTGACGGCATTTTTAGGTAGTGTATCAGTTTGAAATTTAATGCTTTGACCGTAAAGCAAAAAGATTAAGCGATATCTCAATTCAGTGTTTCTGTGCCTCAGTGGCAAACCAATATTTGCCACTGAGGCACAGAAACACTGAAACTTTTAATGCTCAACTTCAAACTGAGACACTACCAATTTTTAGGGAAGGATAAACTATTTGTAATTTTTACTATAAATTTGAACGAAGAATGCTGGCCCAATTTGTGCCAGTTTTTTTTATTTATTGCATTTTGTTACATATTTTACAAAAAATGTGTTATAGAAAACATGGATAACCAGTGTTTAAATATCAAGGCCGAAGGATGACCAAAAACGGAAAGGATTATAGTACCAATATCTATGAAACCAACTATGAAAAAAATTACATTTTTTGTTGCCTGTATATGCCTATCCTCAATTTTATTCGCCCAAAAAAAACCGCTTGACCATACCGTTTATGATGGCTGGGAATCAATACAGGAGCGGGTTTTAAGCGATGACGGCAAATGGGTGGCATTTACCGTAAACCCACAAGAAGGCGATGGCAAACTAGTTATAAAAATGACCAATGGCAGCAACACAACCGAAGTGCCGCGTGGCTATAATGTCGACTTTACGCCTGATGGTAAATACTGCATTTTTAAGATCAAGCCATATTTTAAGGAAACACGGGATGCCCGCATTAAAAAGAAAAAAATCGACGAAATGCCGAAAGATAGTTTGGGTTTTATGACATTAGGCAGTAGCGATATTAAAAAAATACCAAGGGTAAGAAGTTATAAAATTCCAGAAGAAAATAGCAATGTGGTAGCCTATTTGGTTGATAAGCCTATAAGTGATTCGGCAAAAAAAAGGTCGGCCGTTACCAGTCCTAAGCTGGATAGCGCTTTACATGTAATTGATAGTTTACAATTGATTATCAATGATTTGAAAAGCAAACCCAACGGCAAAAATGTAGATGCAGATGTAGACGCATTAAACGCATTGATTGATGCTGACGATGACGCAGCCGGCAGTGCAGGCGAAAATGAAGGTGGCGTGTTGTTCATTAAAAACTTTAGTGGTAAGGATAAAATGTTTAATTCGGTATCCGACTATGGTTTCAACAAAAACGGGAATGCTTTATGGTTTAAATCTACGAAAAACCCCAAGGATTCTACTTCTCAACCTTCCATTATGGTTTATTCAATACCCACCGAAAAAACGGTTACCGTAATGAGTGGTTTTAACGATGCTAAAAATTTCAGCATGGATGAAAGCGGCAACCAGCTTGCATTTGTGGCCGAAAGAGACAGCAGTAAAAAATCCATCCAACAGTTTTACAAGCTCTATTATTTTACTACTGGTTTAGATTCTGCCAAAGTAATAGCCGATAAAAACAGTAAGGGAAAAATCGACAGTCTGGGCATTAGTCCAAACGGAACGGTTTCTTTTAGCAAAGCCGGCACCCGTATATTTTTTGGGGTTGCGCCCGTTCCGATGGCGAAAGACACTACCATTCCCGATTTTGAAAAAGCAGTGTTGGACGTTTGGAATTATAAAGACGAATACCTGCAACCGGTACAACTAAAAAACTTGGAACGGGATTTAAAGAAAAGCTATTTGGCCAGTTATGATGTTACCACTGGCAAAATGCAGCAATTAGCCGAAAAAGGCATTGATACCGTTGGCAAAAGCAACGAGGGCGACGGTACATTTTTCATCGGATTCAACGATCATGCTTACCGTGTGGCCTCACAATGGTTAGGCCGCGGCAAAACCGATGTGTATGCTGTAAATCCACAAACGGGTGAAAAAACTTTAGTTAAAAAAGGCTTGGACGGCCGTGCAACTACCAGCCCCAAAGGCAACTATATTATTTGGTACGATGTAAAAGCTAGACACTATTTTACTTGGAAAAACGGCGCTGAAAAAAATATTTCCAGTAAAATAAAAACACCTTTATACGACGAAGAAAACGATGTGCCCGATGATCCAAATGCTTATGGCACAATGGGTTGGACAAAAAACGACCAATATGTGTATGTGTATGACCGCTTTGATATTTGGAAGCTTGACCCCAACGGCGTTCAGGAACCTTTGTGCATTACAAATGGCATCGGTCGCAAAAACAAGCTGCGTTTTCGTTATGAAAGGGCTCGCAGCGAAGGCCGTTTTAGCGGCGAACGCAACCAACCTTTGGAAGACAAAGTTGTATTGAGCGTTTTTAATGAGCAAAACAAAACCGGCGCTTTATTGTATCACGATCTTGCCAATGTGATGGAAACCGTTTTCTCTCCGTTGAAAATTGCATTAACTACTTATCCTGTTGGTATCGGCAACGTGAAAAAAGCAAAAAATGCCGATGTTTTTTCGTTTAGTACAGAAACATACCAACAAACGCCAGATATTGAAGTCATCGATTCAACCAAAATAACAACTGCCTTTTTTGCTGTTGGAACTAAATTATATCAACCAAACCCGCAGCAAGCGGAATACAATTGGGGAACTGCTGAATTATTAAATTGGAAAGCCTACGATGGCCGGACGACGCAAGGCATTTTATACAAGCCAGAAGACTTCGATCCCAAGAAAAGATATCCACTTATCTCCTATTATTATGAAACCTTGAGCGATGGATTATTTAGCTATTTGCCACCAGCACCTACGCCTTCAAGGTTAAATATCCCATTTTTTGTAAGCCGTGGCTATTGTGTTTTAGCGCCGGATATTCATTATAAAGTAGGTCAACCGGGGCAAGATGCCTATAATTATATTGTGAGCGGCGTTCGCTACGTAGCGTCAAAAGGATTTATAGATACTACTAAACTGGGTTTGCAAGGCCAAAGTTGGGGCGGTTATCAAACAGCCATTTTAATTACCATGACGAATATGTTTAAATGTGCTTGGGCCGGAGCGCCGGTTGTAAACATGACCAGCGCTTATGGCGGCATACGTTGGGAAAGTGGTGTAAACCGTCAATTTCAATATGAGAAAACACAGACTCGCATTGGTTCTTCGTTGTTTGATAGGCCAGATTTATACATGAAAAATTCACCGTTGTTTCATCTTAAAAATGTAAAAACACCGTTGGTAATTATGAACAACGATGCAGATGGTGCCGTACCTTGGTATCAGGGAATCGAATTTTTTACGGCCATGCGCCGTTTGGATAAACCCATTTGGATGTTGAGCTACAATGGCGAAGCCCATAATTTGGTAGAGCGTCGCAACCGAAAAGACATCCAAATAAAAGAACAGGAATTTTTTGATTGGCAATTAAAAGGCGCTACGCCGCCAAAATGGATTACCGAAGGTGTACCGGCCACAGAAAAATTTATTCCGTCAGCCCCTATAAAAAGAGGGCCATAATTGGTTTGCAGTGCGCAGATGGCGGTTGGCGGAAAGCCTTACCCGTTATACGTTTCAGTATACTATCATTTTTTATAAAGCGTTTAATTTTCCATGTTGTTTGCTAGCCGTACTATTCTTGGTACGGCTTTTTTGTTTCTCGCAGAAAACGGAGAAAACGTGGAATAGTTGAGCTGTGTGAGATATTTGCGCTTTGCGGGGCGTTCTCACTTTGAAAGATTTATTATATCCGCTTTATTCATTGCAACATACAGTCACTTGTTTGTAACTGCAATAATGATAGCATAATCTCTCGGGAAAGCACGTAAATGTTTGTCGGACTGTAATGAATGCTTATCGGACGCTATTGAATGGTCGTCGGAAGTGATTTCATGTCTGTCGGAGACCATTTCATCTGCGTCGGAAGCCTCTTCGTGTGCGTCGGAAGCAATTTAAGGTTCGTCGGAAGTATTTTCAACTGCTGGAATGCCAACTTCATGTGTGTCGGAAGCATTTTAATGTTCGGGGAACGCTGCTCATTGCTCGGGAAACACCTTTTCATATGCATCGGAGACGTTTTAGTATTCATCGGAAGCTGTTTCATATTTGTCTAAGATCATTTCATGTGCGTCGGACATGCTTTAATGCTCGTCGTAGATGATTTCATGTTTGTCGGAAGCCTCTTCGTGTTCGTCGGAAACAACTTCATGTTCAGCGAACGTCTACAAATTGAAAAAATGAATGGCACAATTAATTTTATATCCTCGACTTCAAACAAAAAATATAAATAATACCTATTACGATTGATTAAAAGCGTTCTTTCAAGATATTAGCATGAGCTGCACAACAAACCAACATTGAGCCGTACAACAAACCAACATCTCCAAAAATAATTGAGCTTTGTAATATTAAAAATTATGAATCATGACAAAAGTTTGGTTTATTACAGGTAGTTCCCGCGGATTGGGACGCAGCCTTACCGAAACAGTTTTAGCAAAAGGCGACCAAGTTGCCGCAACAGCCAGAAATACGGATGCGTTAAAAGATTTATTTGAAAAATATCCGCAACAAATTTTTCCTATTTCGTTGGATGTTACGAATAAGGTAGAAATTTACAAGGCTGTGGTTGATGCCGTAGCTTATTTTGGTAGAATTGATGTGCTGGTAAACAACGCTGGTTTTGGCATTATTGGCGCAGTTGAGGCGTTTACTGATGAACAAGTTCGCAGTCAGTTAGAGACAAATTTATACGCACCTATTGAAGTGACCCGTGCCGTTTTGCCTTACATGCGCAAGCAACGCTCGGGCTATATTTTACAGATTAGTTCGGTTGGTGGCCGCGTTGGCAATGCCGGCTTGGCCATTTACCAAGCCGCAAAATTTGGCCTAGGTGGTTTTAGCGAAGCGTTAGCAAAAGAAGTTGCACCGCTTGGTATAAAAGTTACTTGTGTTGAACCGGGTGGTTTTCGCACCGATTGGGCAGGCGCTTCCATGACCTACGCCCCACAAATTGAAGGCTACGAAACCACCGTTGGCCAACGCACCGAATTTTTCCAGAGCGGCAAATTTGTTGCTGTAGGTGATCCTGAAAAAGCTGCCAAAGTAATGGTTGTTTTGGCGGAAACAAATGAACCGCCCGTGCATTTGGTATTGGGCAGCGAAGCCGCCGGTTTGTTAAAACATGCTGATGAAGCAAGGAAAGCTGAATTTGAAAAATGGATGCCGGTTACGCTTTCTACCGACCACGGCGAAGCGGAAGATTTTTTACAAACAGATTTAGGTAAGGCTTTTGTGAAATCTTGAACAGCTGTGAGCAATTAGCTATTAGCTTTGAGCTTGAACCGTGGTATTAAAATCACTCAGATAGTTTTAGCCCTGAACCATTGACTCGTAGTTCAGGGCTAACAGCTCATAGCTAAAAGCTCAAAGCTATCCCAACAAAAACACCGTCATCGATTTTGGGCCATGCGCACCTAACACCAACGATTGTTCAATATCAGCCGTTTTAGATGGACCAGCAATAAAAGTTCCGAAACCATACTCCAGATTGCCAATTTTGTCGTAGGCTTCGTGCATGGTATTTACAATATTTGCCTTTGGCAAAACAATAGCTAAATTAGTAGTGATGAATGGCAAAGCCCTAATTTCCATTTCATTTTCGGTTAGCCAAACAGCACCATTTTCGGCCACACCAAATTGCGCTTTAATGATGGCAACCACCACATCTTCCAAATGTTGGGGAATGATGGTGGTATCCGCTTTTTGTGCTACGCTTTCTAATTCAGGAATCGTCGTCACCATTTTTGTTCCGGCATAATTGGCCTGCAAATAGTTGATGATGTCGTCCATCGATTTTACTTCAATCGGTTTGCCACCAATCAGTTTAAGGGTTTCCATAAACTGGTCGGCGTTGGGGGCTGTATATTGTTTTAGAGCGCTATAATCTGGCAAAGCCACCAGCGGCGGCTGGTTTTGTTTTACGGCGGCTAATATTTTTTCTCTGGATGTCATAAACGAGGATTGGGGGGATTAGAGGATTGGGGAGATTTGAATTTGTTTGGTCGATGGGCTTTGCCCAACGCTATTAGATGTCGTCCCTTTGGGACTATGGCGTAGTTGTTTCGGCATAGTCCCAAATAAGGTCAACCACCTTGTTCTTGAAATTTAAATCTTCACTAATATTAAAAGGTGGATGACCTTACGGCAAGCTCCTGTCTTCCATTTTCTTCTTTATTTTAAATTTCTTATTCCTTATTATTTGAGCTCAAAGCTAACAGCTCATAGCTATTTGCTTGGCTTCCTGTTTTTCTTATACCATTCACCAAACGATTGTTTTGGCGGGGCTGGCATATCCCTTTGTTTGTACCAAGGGTTCAATTTATTGTTGGTTAAAAATGGCATGGTGCGCATTACCAAACGGCCCATTTTTCCGCTAAAACGATACACGGATGGTTTACCCAACACGCCAGCCATCATTTTCATGCTCATGGTTTTAGCCTTGGGCGAATAACCTTCGGCAGTAATTACTTGCCGCCATTTGTATAATTGTTGGTGGATGTCAATCTTAACCGGACAAACATTGCTGCAACTGCCGCAAAGTGTACTGGCAAAAGGTAAATCTGCGTATTCTTTCATATCCAAATTCGGTGCTAAAATGGCACCGATTGGACCAGCGATTGCATTGTGATAACTGTGGCCGCCGCTTCTTCTGTACACTGGGCAAGTGTTCATGCATGCGCCGCAGCGGATGCATTTTAGCGAATTCCTAAAATCTTCCCGACCTAACTGCACGGTTCGTCCATTGTCCACCAGCACAATATGCATAACTTGCCCTTCGCGTGGTTTTTTAAAATGGCTGGAATAAGTGGTGATCGGTTGTCCAGTTGCGCTACGGGTTAGTAACCTTAAAAACACACCTAAATTTTCACGCTTCGGGATTAATTTTTCAATGCCCATGCAGGCGATGTGGACGTCAGCCAAATGTGCGCCCATGTCGGCATTGCCTTCATTGGTGCAAACCACAAATTCGCCCGTTTCGGCGATGGCAAAGTTTACACCGGTAATGGCTATTTTTCTGGTTAAGAATTTTTCACGGAGATTATTTCTAGCCGCTTCGGTTAAATATTGTGGGTCGAAATTGCCTTTTTCGGTATCCATGTATTTCTCGAACAAGATGCCAATTTCTTCTTTTTTCCAGTGGATACAAGGCAACACAATATGACTTGGCACTTCGCCGGCCAATTGCACGATGCGTTCACCCAAATCGGTATCAATTACTTCGATGCCTTTTTCTCCCAAATATGGGTTTAAATGGCATTCCTCAGTCAGCATCGATTTGCTTTTTACAATCTTGCCCACTTTGTTATCCACCAATATTTGATGAACGATTTGATTATGTTCTTCGCCATTGGCAGCCCAATGCACTTGGATGCCGTTTTTTTGCGCATTCGCCTCAAATTCAAGCAGATAATCATACAAATTTGAAAGCGTATTGTGTTTTATTTGTGAAGCGGTTTCACGCAGCAATTCCCATTCGGGCAGTTTCCAAACGGCTTTGTCCCGCTTTTGGCGGATCCACCACAACGTTTCATCGTGCCAATCGACACGGGGTTCGTCGAGATTGAATTTGTCGGATAATTCGGGATGTTTTTTATGTTCGATTGTTGCGCTCATTTGGAATTGTCTTTAACGGGGATTTGGGGAGATGAGGAAGATTTGGGAAACGTTGGATTTGTAATAAATTAATTATTGTGCAATATTATTTTGCAACTTATGGCCGTGCGCAAGGGATAGCAGTGGAAAGCCCGCAAAGCCGCAGATGTATGTTGTGGATGCGAAGCTTTGGAAACCGTGTGCGGCTGCGGACTTGGAACGGATAGCCCGGTGCCGCCTTTTGGGTGATTGGCTATGAGTTAGCGTGAATGGATTTGTTGAGTGAGGTGGCGGCATGCGCCTAAAAATATTCTATGTTGCTTTGTTTTATTCGGTTTTCGCAAAACCCTGTCAGGGCAAAAATACAAGCCCTGACAGGGTTCGCCTCTGCGGCCTCCTTTTTCTCTGCGTGATTCAATTTCCATGTGTCAGACGCCCAAAATACAGAGGCGTCAGACACGTTCAAACATCAGATACGATCGCTGCCATTCAAAATTTCCGCAATATGCATCACCTTCACGTTGCTTTTTTGGCGTTTTAGAATGCCTTCCATGTGCATCAGGCAACTCATATCTACGCCAGTAATTACGTCTACATGGTGTTTTAGATGATCGGCTACACGGTCTTTGCCCATTTTTACACTTACAGCCTCTTCAACTACGCAAAATGTGCCGCCGAAACCGCAACATTCGTCTTTCCGATCCAATTCAATCAATTCCAAATCTTTTACCAAGCCCAATAATTGGCCGGGTTTGGAGTAAGATGGTGCCACCAATTCGCTCATGGAAGAAATCATCAAACCGCGTTGGCCGTGGCAACTAATGTGCATGCCAACTTTATATGGAAATGATGCCTCTAAATTTTTTATTTGCAAAACGTCCGTCAAAAACTCGGTGAGTTCATACACTTTTTTGCGGATGCTTTTCGCTGTATTTTCGTCTTTATTGGAATGCAAATGATCTTTGATATGCAAGGTACAACTGCCCGACGGGCAAACCACGTAATCGCAATTGTCAAAGTTTTTAACGATCAGCTCATTGCAAGATTGCGATAATTTTTCGTAGCCTGAATTTGCCATCGGCTGGCCGCAGCAGGTTTGGTTGGGCGGAAAAACAACATCACAACCAAATTTTTCCAGCAATTGCAGGGTGGCAATAGCTACATTGGGATAAAATTGGTCGATGTAACATGGTATAAATAGTCCTACGGTCATAAGGTAATAGATGAAGCCAACGGCAATGTGTACATTTTCAATTCAATCATATCGCCAGGCAAAGGTTGCGCATTCCATTGATTGTGAATGGCTAACGCAGCGCCCATGGCGGTTGCTTGTGCCATGCTTGCTGCAAAAACTTCGGTTTCGGGGAAAGCCGCGGCCAACAAATTCATGAAAATCGGATTCTTTCCAAAACCGCCGTCCACAAAAATACGTTTTACCTTGGTTCCCGTCAACACCATTTCGGTACTTAACAATTGCCGCTCCATAATGTTGAGCATCAATTGGTGATATGCCGCTTCTTCGTTTGCAAATTTATCCACTTCCAACGTGGCAAAGCCGCCCTGCCCTTTATTGGGGTTCGCTTCTTTTGTTTTTAATTCCTCTGTTAACAACGGATTGAATTCTATTTTTTTGTAAAAATTATTGTCGATATTAAAATGCGCCGCTATCCTTTTTGTTTGGATTTCATGTTCGTTGCCCGCAAACAAACGATTGGCTTTCACTGGTTTACCTTTGTAAGTAAGGTAACACAAGCAATCGTTTTGTAATTCCTCTTCGGTTAATGGCTTGTTATTGAACGGGTTCAACGAAATACACCAAGTACCGGTGGAAATTAAAATAAACGGTTCAATGAAATTGAGCAAATAAGGAATTAAAGCAGCCGAACTATCGTGTAATCCAATACCAGCTTTGACGGTGGTGTTGCCATAAGAAATTTTAAAGCCTTCGTCTCCTTTAGCAATGGGAGCCAATTTTTTGTCGATGCCTTCGGCGTACACCCAATCGTGGTAATGGCCCGCCTCAAAATCCCACAAACTAGTGTGGCAGCCAAGGCTGGTAATATCAGAAAATTCTTGATTGGTAATTAAGAAACTCAGGTATTGCGGTAAATGCAGGCTTTTGCGGATGGTTTCATATATCTCGGGCCGTTGCTTTTTTAAGCGATACAATTGCAGGCCAGAATTAAGGCTGCCAGAAACAGGCGAAGCGGTTTGCTTGGCTACTAATTCCTTTCCACCATATTTATTATAGAAATCATCCTGCAGATCTTGTGGGTACGGCTTCAAATAATTGTACAACGGCAACAGGTTGCTGCCTTTGTACATGATGTGCACAAAACTGGCACCGTAGGCCGAAAAGTTAACGGCCTTGATACAAAAGTCAGGCAGTTCCATTGCTTTGTCGAACGTGCTGGTAACCCACAACGTAAGCGCAGCAAGGTCTTCGCACACATCGCTATCTTCATCATACGTTTCTTTCAACTGTGTTGATTCTTCGTAAACGATATGATAATGGCCATCGAACAAAAACAATTTTTTATTGGTTTTGCCAATATCAAATACAGCTATGACGGGAATTTTATTTGCCATGGTTATAACCTTCAATCATTGTGGTAAATGCATCAAATATTTGCGTGCGGTAAGGATTGCTGCTTTTAATAATCAATGAAACAGGAAAATTAACGCCATCGCTATCCTTAAAAGCTTCATCAATTTTGATGTATTCGGTTCCTTTAAAATAGTTGAACCAGTTATTAAATTTTCTTTTTCTTATATGTTGTTTACCATCAAAAGAATCGCAAATATAAATTGTAATGTACCCATCATAAATTAGAGTAAAAGTCATTTACAATTTCTGCAATTGTAATAGATGTAACAACGTCTTGAGTAACAATTTTATTGGTTGCATTTTCAGCAAGAACTATTGAAAATTCAAAAGTATCATTCGCAAACTCAGGATTTAATTCAAATAAGTATGGTGTTGATTTAAACGTGATTAGATAAATATGACCAGCATTGGTTTGAAAGAATAAGCATTGTTATTTCCACCTATAAATTGAAATGGATAGCTTTTATTTTGTGTCTTGGGCATTTTGTTTTTTTGAACGGAGTGAGGCAAACATTGCTTGGTATTCAGGCGTTTTTGCTTTTTCTTGAAATTCAAGTTGTTCAAGCCGCTTTTTTTCTTGCCAAAGCTTAACAAATCGAGTATCTAATCCTATCACGTTTTCTTTACCAACTTTAATATTTGTTTTTTGTCCTTCATAAAAAGCATGTACCATTTCTTTTATTTCATTTTTCTTGCCTTCCAACGCTGCGCTTATATCGGCCAATAATGGATATTGTTTTCTTACTTTTTCATCCAAAGAATCAATATTCACAGACTTTAATTCATGTTGAACCACCTCTTTTGCTGTTTCCATAACCTATATATTTACCACTCAAAGTTACAAACTTTCAAAAGAATCAACGTGTCAGACGCTCAAAATACAAGACGTCTGACACGTTCACCACACTAAAGTCCTGTTGCCACCGTTTTTTGTCCTCTTTCTTTCACCAAATTTTTTCTCACTTCTTGTTGGCGGAATAACTGAACTGGTTGTAACGCACCGCCAGCTTTTAACCTTGCTTCGGCCACCAACGGACGAACATCGGTACGGAAAGCTTCTTGCAAAATTTCTTGTGCCTTGGCTACGTCATTTATTTTTTGCGCTTCTTGCAACGCTTTTTTATCTACCAATAATGCTTGGCAATAAGCAATTTGAATCGCTTCTACCGATTGCAACAAATCTTCTAACGGGTCTTTCAAGTTATGCGAAGCATCAATCATCCAACCTAAATCGGTGGCGTGGTTCATGCCTCTTGCATCCATACCTTCTACTAATTCATTGAAAATCAGGAACAATTGGTATGGATCGATGCTTCCGACGGTCAAATCATCATCACCATATTTGCTATCGTTAAAATGGAAACCGCCTAATTTACCTTCCGACAATAATAAAGCAACAATTTGTTGAATATTGGCATTAGGCAAATGATGGCCCAAATCAACCAAGGTATAAGCTTGTGGCCCAAGTTTGTTGGCTAATAAGAAAGAAGTTCCCCAATCAGCTATCGTTGTTGAATAGAAATTAGGTTCGTAGCATTTATATTCGATAAACAATTTCCAATCGCTTGGCAATGCCGCATAAATTTCTTGTAAACTAGATAAGGTGTTTTGGAACGCCTCGCGGAAATTTAATTGGCCAGGAAAGCTGGAACCGTCTGCTAACCAAACCGTTAGCGCTTTGGAACCTAGTTCAACCCCTTGTTTTATTACGTCAATGTTATGGTCGATGGCTTGTTGACGAACGGCTTTATCAACATGGTGCAAGGAGCCAAATTTGTAACTGTATTGTTGATTTGGCTGATCTTGGAAAGTATTGGAATTCATGGCATCGAACTGAAGACCATGTTGTGCAGTTAACGCTTTAATGCTGGCAGGGTTTTTAGCCGTATCCCAAGGAATATGCAGGGAAATGGCTCCGCTACTTCTGTTCAAAAAATGCAATAAACCAATATCTTCAATTTTTTCTTCCAAATTACGGGGTTCGCCACCGCCGCTAAAACGACCAAAACGGGTTCCGCCCGTGCCTAAAGCCCAACTTGGGATGGCAACTTGAAAATCAATTAATTTTTGCAAGATTTCTGAATAGTTTTCTATATCAGATAATGATTCCAGCTGCTGCTGGTGCTTGTATAGCAAAGCATCGTTGTGCTCTGTCAAGGCATATTTTTCTATGAACATAGCTTTCGATTTAAGATTTTAAGAATTTAGATTTTAGATTTTAAATTCTTCTGAAATTCTCCTTTAAGTTTGAAATTCCTTCTAATTGAGATTTGGATTTTCCTTTATTGAAATTTGATTCAAGGCATATAAAAAACTTCTTTCAAAGGTACACTCACTGGAGAATTGTCTGGGTTTGCATCCATAATATCACCCATATATTTCCACCAGCGCTGCATTACTTCGTAATTTGGCAATTCGTCCAATTTAACCGTGTCTTCTGCTTTTAAAAAACCCAGCAAACTGTTATTCGTTTCATCCAAAAAAATAACGTAATCGCTAATACCCGAACCTTTCAATAATTCAACCAACTCGGGCCAAATTTCATCGTGCCTTTTCTTGTATTCGGCCTCAAACCCTTTGTGGAGTTGCATTTTAAAAGCGACCCTTTGCATCAATTACGAATTTTAAGAAGTAATTGGTAATTAGGTAATTGAGTAATTGGGGAGAACCGAATTACCTATTTACCTAATTACTAAATTACCTATTTACTTAATTACCCAATTACTTATTTCCCCGCTTTAGCGATAGAAGCCCATTGAAACGCCACCATCCACATTTAATGCATTGCCGGTTGATTTGTTCAACAAACCACCCACAAACGCATAACATGCATTGGCGATATCATCTGGCAAAATAATTTCGTTCAACAAAGTGCGTTTAGCATAATAAGCTGGCAATTCAGCCACGGTAATACCATAAGCTTTTGCACGGCCTTCGGCCCAACCACCGGCCCAAATATTACTGTCGCTAATTACAGCATCTGGATTCACCGTATTTACACGGATTTTATCAGCGCCTAATTCGGCGGCCATCAAACGGGTAAGATGCGCCTGTGCAGCTTTTGCAGACCCATAACCAGGATTGTTTGGCCCGGCAACAACGGCATTTTTAGAAACGATGTTTACGATATCGCCACCAAAACCTTGTTTGCGCATAATGGCAACGCCAGCTTGCGAAACAATAAATTGGCCTTTTACCAAAATATCGTACAACCGATCCCACTCTTCCAAAGTATGTTCAGCAATTGATTTTGAAATGCTGATACCGGCATTATTAACCACAATATCAACCCCGCCAAAAGCCAAACTCGCATTTTCTAAAGCTTGGGCGGTTGAAGCAGCATCGGTTACATTCAATAAGGTTGAAGCAACTACGTCGCGACCAAAAATTTGTTTAAATTCTTCGGTTGCGCTGTTTAACCTTTCTTCGTTGATATCG
>CAWJTH010000148.1:0-17715 GCA_963845495.1 uncultured Chitinophagaceae bacterium | reverse complement strand
TATAGCTCCGCTGCCGTAAAAAATTATGCACGTGTTACCCGTGTGGGCGAGCAACCTTTTTCAGCAAGTGATTTTAACCGCAACAATGGCAAATCCGTTAACTTTAATATTTGGTTTTTTATGCAACGCCGAAACCTGATCGGCCATGTACTAAACCTAAAATATGGCCTTGGCTTGGAAACAAACAATTATCGCTTCGACAATAATATCAGCTTTAAAAAAGGCAGTGCGCCTTATGTTTTCCGCGACAGTATAAGTTTTAGCAAAAACAAGCTGGCACTTGATTACGTAACCGTGCCTTTAATGCTCAACGTCAACACAAATCCCCATGCAAACCATCCGTTTGTGTTTAGCGGCGGCGTAAGTTTGGGTTATTTATACTCCAGCAGAAACAAACAAATTAGCAGCGAACGCGGCAAGCAAACCAACCGTGGCGACTTTGATTTTAAACCTTTTAAAATAAGTTATGTCGGCGAAATCGGCCTTGGCGCATTAAAAATCTATGGCTCGTATACACCGCAAACTGTCTTCAAAAATTCTACCGGAATGGATATTAAACCTTACAATATCGGATTAAGATTTGGCGGTTGGGATTAAAAATTGGATGGCAGATGGCGAATGGCGGATGGCAGGTGATAATTTATTTTTAGTCAATTTCATCTGCCATCTGTCAACCGCCATCCAATAACCGCCAACTGCCAACCGCTTTCTCCAGCAATTGTTCCAGCTTTTTTTGGCTTAGTTTATATTCTTTTTTCAAAACATTTTCAAACGTTGTTTTAAGCGATAATGCTTCCGATAAATGGTGGCAAAAGCCCAACGGTATTTGTTCCAAATCAGTATCGGCAGAGGCAAAATCGTACAAAATATAACTGCAATATTCTTTGATGGTTGGATGAAGATCTTGTATTTGCAAGCTTAAAGCATCGGTTGAAAATGTTGTTTCCTGCAAGGCAAATTTGTCGAAATAATGCCTTGCCAAAGCTAGATTGGTACTGCTTTGCATCCATTTTTGTTGCAACAAAATATCAACTATTTTCTTGGTAAGCTGCGTTAGTTTTTGTTGTTGAAAAATATCGAGGGCATCTAAATCGGGGCTACTTTCAATTATTTTGGTGATGATATTTTCAACGTCCGTTTCAGCTTTTGCCCATAAATCAATGGCTTTCGCACGAATGAAATTTTCAGGGTGCGAAACGCCTTGCGAATTGATCGTTTCCCGATTAAAAATTTCATTGGCTTGTTGCAAATAATTGGCAGCACTTACTTGCTCTAAACCGGTTGATATTTTTACCAATGAAGCAATAATTGGGTTAATGGAGCCACAAACAATATAAGCGCCGCGGTCGCAAAATATTTCAGTGTACAATTTAAAAAATCTGGCCGTTTGGTAGTAAGCTGTTTCACTTTGCAGATCGTTGGCAATGGAGGTAATTATTCGGTCGGCAATTTCAAGTTCACCATTTTCCAAGGAAAATAATTTTATGTGCGTCAGTTCATGCGCAATCACGGCCAATAATTCGGCATCATCCAACAATTTTAAGATAGGGCCGCTAAAAACAATATGTGCGTGGTTGTCTAAATAAATTACCTGCGCATTCAGTTCATCGGTAAACTGAGATTGGTACACTGTTACGGGCAGTGCCGGCAGTTCTAATTTTTCTTTTGCAATAGCCACCGCATCAAAAATCCGCTTGTCATTTTCAGGGAAAAACTGGTAGGTATTTTTTAGCAGTTCGGTTTTAAAGGTTTGCAATTGCTCTTTTTTATGTTCCATCGCCGCGAAAAAATTCCAAGTTTTTGGATATTGCTTAAAATGATCGCGAACGTTTAAATGGTAGGAGAGCGGTAATAATTGCATGTTGTAAAAGAAGTGAGTTTTGTTGGATTTGAAAAAAGAAAATGCCGGATGCAATCAACATAAACCATGGTTAAAATCTAGCAATCAACATCATCTTTACTTTGTAGTGCCATAATTACTGATTTCTTCCCCAAAAAATGCGAAAATCGTCCCTTTTGTAAGCCCATTTCATTGGTACATTTACATTGTCCTTAAAAATATGTTTGGCAGTTTGCCAACCTAACAATTGAAACATATCAATGAAAAAAAGAATCGGATTGACCTTGCCGTTATTGCTGCTGTTTTCTTATGCTTTTTTGCAAAAGCAAGACAATCATCCCAATACTAAAATTATAAATGTTGATAGTGGATGGGCCAACAACACGGTTAATGTCACCGTTTTCCGAAAAAACTCGTTGGTTAGTTTTGGCGATACGCAATTTGTTTCTTTTTACGATAAAGACAAATACGTGGTAATTGGCAAACGAAATATTACTTCTTCTAAATGGATGTTGCAGCGCACCAATTTCAAGGGCAATACCAACGATGCGCACAATATTATTAGCATTATGGTGGATGGCGACGGCTTTTTGCATATTGCTTGGGATCATCACAACAATCCATTGCATTATGCCCGCAGCGTTTCGCCTGGTTCGCTACAAATGCAAACCTTTCCAATGACAGGCATCCACGAGGACAAATTATCGTACCCCGAATTTTACAAATTAAAAAATGGCAACCTCTTATTTTTTTACCGTGATGGCGGATCGGGACAAGGAAATATGATGATAAATACCTATGATGCAACAACAAAAAAATGGAGTAAACTACAAGATAATTTGATTGATGGACAAGGCAAAAGAAATGCGTATTGGCAAACTTGTGTTGGTGAAAATGGATTTATACATGTTTCTTGGGTGTGGCGAGAAAGTCCGGATGTATCCAGCAACCACGATATGTGTTATGCCGTTTCCAAAGATGGCGGTATCAGTTGGCAAAAATCAACCGGTGAAAAATATGCTTTGCCCATAACGGCAGCCACCGCCGAATATGCTTGCGTTATTCCACAAAAAAGCGAACTTATTAACCAAACTTCCATGTTTGCAGATGCCAACGGCAATCCGTATATCGCAACTTATTGGCGTGATTCAGGTTCACAAATTCCCCAATATCATATTGTATATTTAAATAAAAGCGGTTGGCAAACCCAAAATCTTGGTTTTAGAAAAACAGCCTTTAGTTTAAGCGGGGCTGGCACAAAAAAGATACCTATTTCAAGGCCGCAAATAATTGCTTGGCCAAATAAAAAAACATTGGCTACGGCGGTAATTTTTAGGGATGAAGAATTGGGCGGTAAAGTTTCGATAGCGACTTGCGCTGATATTAATAAGCCTAATTGGCAAATCAACAATCTTACTGAAACATCGGTTGGATCGTGGGAACCTTCATACGATACAGAACTTTGGAAAAGCAAAAAAATATTGCATCTTTTTTTAGAAAAAACAGAACAAATCGATGGCGAAGGAACCGCAAATATACCGCCACAAATGGTGCAAGTAATTGAATGGAAACCGACAATCTTATAATAACAAAGCTAAAGCTAATATTAATGATGAAGATAAAACTACTAATCAGCCTGTTATTTATTTCGGCTTCAGCGGCTGTTTGCAACGCACAAAAGTTGAATAAAAAGCAACTAAAAGCTGAATTTAGGAATGCCGCAGCACAATATAAGGTAATGAAGAAGCTATTGCCGCCTGGCCGTTTCCCCAAAACGTACGAAAAAAGAAAGTTAGAAACCAGTGGCTCGGGTTGGTGGTGCAGTGGTTTTTATCCAGGCAGTCTTTTATATATTTATGAACAAACAAAAGATACGGCTATTTATAACGAAGCAATTCGGTCGATGGGGTTGTTGAAAAATGAGCAATTCAACAAAAACACCCATGATATTGGTTTTATGATGTATTGCAGTTTTGGCAACTTGGAAAGAATGCAGCCTAGCAAAGAAACCGAAGAAATATTGATGAACAGCGCCAAATCATTATCTACCAGGTTCAATCCTGTAGTGGGTTGCATCCGCTCGTGGGATACAAAGGCTGATAGTTTTTTGGTGATTATCGACAACATGATGAACTTGGAACTGCTTTTTTGGGCTACCAAACACAGTGGCGATTCATCTTTTTACAAAATAGCAGTAACGCATGCCAACACAACCATGGAAAACCATTTCCGCCCCGATTACAGCTCTTACCACGTGGTAGATTATAATCCCAAAACCGGAGCGGTAAAAAAACGGAGGACTGCACAGGGCGCTGCCGACAATTCAGCTTGGGCAAGAGGACAAGGCTGGGGGCTTTATGGCTACACAGTTATGTTTCGCGAAACGAAAGACCCGCAATATTTAGCGCAAGCCAACCATATTGCAGACTTTATTTTAAGTAATCACAATTTACCTATCGATAAAATTCCCTACTGGGATTTTGATGCGCCCGGCATTCCCAATGCATTGCGGGATGCATCTGCTGCGGCGGTAATGGCTTCAGCGTTGTTGGAATTGAGCAAATATGTAGACAAGCCGACGGGCAAAAAATATTATTCAGTAGCAGAAACAATTTTAAAACGTCTTTCGGCCCAACCTTACAAGGCAAATGCAGGCGCAAACGGTGGCTTTATTTTGGAACGAAGCGTTGGCCACATGCCCGAAAAACATGAGATTGATGTGCCGCTAACGTATGCTGATTATTATTATTTGGAGGCATTAAAGCGGTATAAAGAATATTGATTTGCTAATCCGCCGTTTTAATACTTTCATGCGTTGGGCTATTATGGAAACTTAACCTTGCAGCTTTTATATGCATTAATTTAAAGTTTCTAAAAATACGGGTAAAAGCAACCGTAATAAATGCGCCCAATAATGGTGCAATTACAAAAAGCCAATAATTGGTAAAATATTGAGCAACTAAAGCAGGGCCAAAGCTACGTGCGGGGTTAGTGCTGCAACCCGAGTAAGCTGTTTCGGCCCATACCATAAAACAATATAAAAATGGCATAGTGAAAGGCGTATAATTTTTCAGTTTTTTGGTACCCACAAAAATAAAAACAGTTGCTACCAAACCGATTGTAGTAATTACCTCGCCCCAAAATGCATCGTTTACACCTGCTGGACCGGCAACCGTAGCGCCATATAAAACACTTTTGCCTTGTTGGCCCCAAAGCAATAACGGGATGGCCCCAAGTGCCGCACCAAGCATTTGCGATATTACATACCCAATAAATGCAGGCGTTTTCATTTTGCCATGCAGCCAAAATGCAAAAGACATGGCCGGGTTGATGTGCGCACCACTTTTTTTGCCAACCGGCGAAATAGTAATTAAACAGCCTGTTGTACCAAACAAAAAACCAGTTAATAATCGCCGTGCTTCAACTGAAGGGATGTAATGCGCCGTAATTGAACCATCACCCCAATTAAAAATAACAATGCTTAACCCAACCAACACCAGCAATGCCGTACCAATCATTTCAGATATAAAAAGCGGGAGCAACGATTTCATTTAAAATGGAGACAATTTAGGGCTTGCGATTGTTTAAAATTATCAAAAGCATAAGACAATGATAAAACGGCTAAAACGAATTTAAGTGGTATCGTTCGAACAAACAATTATGGCCATTTTTAATAGTGCCTAAAACAATTAATCGGTAATGTTTATGGATATTTTCATCTGACAATATTTGGTTATTATTGTTTCAATAATTTTACTTAAATGGATGAAATAACACTTTTTATTAAATATATTGAAAGAGCCGTTTCGCTGTCAAATGAAGAACTGACCGAGTTTCTGGATGCTTTTCAACTTAAAAAAATAAAAAAGAAACAGTTTATCATCCAGCCCGATTTCATTGCAAAGCACCGTACTTTCGTTTTACAAGGCGCTTTCCGTTCTTATGTGGTCGATCAAAACGGTATCGAGCACACCATTCAATTTGCTTTGGAAGATTGGTGGATATCCGACATCAACAGTTATATTTATCAAAAACCAGCCACCATGTTTGTGGTAGCGTTGGAAAATAGTACCGTTTTGCAAATCAATTATGAATCCGAACAACGCTTAAAATTGGCCAACCACAAGTTTGAACGTTTTTTTAGGATTTCGGCCGAGCGTACCGCAGCTTTTCACCAACGCAGGATAATTTCCAATTTAACCCGCACCGCAGAAGAACGATACGACGATTTTATGGAAACTTATCCAGCTGTTAGTCAACGCTTGCCGCAGTATGCGTTGGCATCGTATTTAGGCATGAGTACCGAATTTTTGTCCAAAATCCGCAATAACAAACTAAAGAAAAAGTTGAAGTAGTTCAACCATATTTCCTAAACTGGTTCAACATTTAATTTTTCAAAGCGTGGCAGCTTTGTGTTCTAAAAATGAAACAAAAATGTCAGAGAAATTAGCTAATAAAGTAGCCGTAATTACTGGTGGTAATAGCGGCATCGGATTAGGAACCGCAAAATTATTTGCAAAAGAAGGGGCAAAAGTTGCCATTACAGGAAGGGATGCTGTTACCATTGAAACTGCCATTGAAGCAATTGGAAATGGTGCCATTGGCATGGTAAGTAATGTGGCTGATGTAAAAAGTTTTGAACCCTTGTATAAAAAAGTAAGCGACACATTTGGGAAAATTGATGTACTAGTGGTAAATGCCGGTATTGTAATGATGGCTCCGCTTGAAGATTTTACAGAAGCCATGTTTGATCAAGTAAGCAATGTCAATTACAAAGGCGTTTTCTTTACGGTTCAACAAGCACTTCCTTTTTTAAACGACGGCGCTTCCATTATCATCACATCTTCTACTGTAGCTGATAAGGGATTATCAGGCGCAGCTGCTTATTCATCTTCAAAAGCCGCTGAACGTTCATTGGCTAGGGCATTTGCGACCGAATTGGCCGGTAGACAAATTAGGGTAAACGCACTTTCTCCAGGTTCAACCGACACGCCAATTTTTGAAAAAGCAGGTTTTTCAAAAGAAAAAGCTGATGGCATGAATGATTTTTTTGCCAATACAGTTGCACTGAAAAGAGGTGGTACTGTAGAAGAAATGGCAAAGGGGTTTTTGTTTTTGGCCTCCGATGATTCAAGTTACATGACTGGCGCCGACCTTGTACTAGATGGCGGCTTCAGGGATTTGTAAATATTTGCTTTCCTTTGCAAACAACAATGCCGTCAAACAAAAACTATGTTTAACGGCATTGTTGTTATAAATATGGAAGGCGTTGTAAACAACTATTTATAACGCTTTTATTGTTTTGTAAAAGTAAAAGTGCCAAGTCCGCTTGTTCCCGGCGAAATTCCAGCGGTTCCGGTCATGGTTGTAAAGGTGCTGTTGGCTGTTGCTGCTAATAATAACAAAACGCCCGATGTGTTGTAGGTGCTTGTTACATTGGTTCCAGAAACGGTATATGTGCCGTCTGATTTTGCTGTAGCTGCAAGGGCTGCTGTGTCGGTTGCAGCAGATACGCCACCATAAAAACGCATGGTGTTGCCGCTTTTAAACACAATGGCAACTTTTGTTGGGGTGGTAGAACCTGCAGCTAAACCGCTACCGCTCCAAAAACCAACCACCGAGCCGCTTGTAGTGGTAGTAGAATCGCTACTTTTTTTGCATGAAACAATAGCCGCTATAAAAGCTATCATCAGGAATAATTTATTGGCAATTCTTCTCATAAAATTTATGTATTGGTTTTTATTGAACTTTCGTTGCAAACAGGATTTATTTGTTTTAGAACCGATAACCACTGCAATATATCTATAAAATCTTTACAAGACCAAGCGCTAGTCGATTTTTAAGATTTGGGCGCCCGGGCGGGCTGTCCGTAGTACTCCGCAGCGCCAATTCACTCAATAAAATTATCCATTATAAATTATTCAATTATCCATTAAACACGGCGCTTTACGGGGTACTACTTCCCATCCCCGGCGCACCAACACAATCTTTCATCCATAACTCGGTCATTTTTTTATAGGATTTTTTATGGTAGCTTATAATTAAAAACAAAAACGGGAACCATTACAGCTCCCGTTTTTTTACTATATGTTTAATGATTACAAGGTTCTTTTTACTTCTTCTTCTTCATAAGCTACCAGCGTATCACCGGTTTGCAAATCAGCAAAGTTTTTAATGGTAAGACCGCACTCATAATTATTGTTTACTTCTTTCACGTCGTCTTTAAAGCGTTTCAAGCTGCCCAATTCCGCAAATGCACCTTCTTGTCGTGGGTAAACCAATACACCATCCCTAAACAAGCGCAATTTAGCATCACGTTTTAGCTTACCGTCCATTACATAACAACCGGCAACGGTTGCCTTGTCGAATTTGTACACTTCGCGAACCTCCACATTGGCTACTTCTTTCTCTTGGATCTTCGGTTCCAACATACCTTCCATCGCACTGCGTACCTCATCGATAGCGTTGTAAATGATAGAGTACATCTTTATTTCTATTGATTCTTGATCAGCCAAACGTGCGGCTTGCAATGTTGGGCGAACATTAAAGCCGATGATGATAGCATCAGAAGCATTTGCCAAGGTTACGTCGGTTTCTGTAATGGCACCAACACCTTTATGGATCACACGTACAACAATTTCTGCAATACTCAATTTTTGTAAGCTATCGCTCAAGGCTTCCACAGAACCGTCCACATCACCTTTAATAATAATGTTAAGCTCTTTGAAGGTTCCTAAAGCCAATCGGCGACCAATTTCGTCCAAAGTAATGTGCTTTTTGGCACGCATACCTTGTTCACGTAAAATCTGTCCGCGTTTGTAAGCATATTCTTTTGCCTCGGCTTCATCTTCAAATACCTTGAATTTTTCACCTGCCGGCGGCGCACCGTTCAAGCCCAAAATCAATACCGGAACAGATGGGCCGGCAATTGGTTTCTTCTGGTTGCGTTCATCGAACATAGCTTTCACCCTACCAAAAAACTGTCCGCTCACCACAATGTCACCTTGTTCAAGTGTACCGTTTTGTACCAAAACGGTTGCAACATAACCACGGCCTTTATCAAGCGTAGCTTCAATAATGGTACCGTTACCTTCACGGTCAGGGTTCGCTTTCAAATCGAGCAATTCTGCTTCCAGCAATATTTTTTCCAGCAATAAATCAACGTTCAAACCTTGTTTGGCGCTTATTTCTTGGCTTTGGAATTTACCGCCCCAGCTTTCAACCAGCAAGTTCATGCCAGCCAATTGCTCGTATATTTTTTGCGGATTGGCACCGTCTTTATCTATTTTATTGATGGCAAAAATCATTGGTAAGTTAGCCGCCTGCGCATGGCTGATGGCTTCCCTTGTTTGTGGCATCACCGCATCATCAGCAGCAATTACTATCACCGCAATATCGGTTACTTTGGCACCACGTGCACGCATCGCTGTAAACGCTTCGTGACCCGGTGTATCCAAGAAAGTTACTTTTTTGCCTGTTGATGTGGTTACCTCATAAGCACCGATGTGCTGCGTAATACCACCCGATTCACCCGCCACCACATTAGCGCTACGGATATAATCTAGTAATGATGTTTTACCATGGTCAACGTGACCCATAATGGTTACAATCGGTGCACGTGTAACTAAATCTTCCGGATCATCTTCATAGTCGTCATCGTCCATATCGTCCACATCGTCCACACCAATAAATTCAACGTCGAAGCCAAATTCACTAGCTACCAATTCAATTACCTCAGCATCAAGACGCTGATTAATAGACACCATGATGCCTAAGCCCATACATTTTCCAATAACTTCTGCAAAACTTACATCCATTAGGTTCGCCAATTCGCTTACGCTAATAAATTCTGTAACCTGCAATTTGTTATCCTCGCCCGTTTCGCCCATGTGATCGGCAGCTTCTTCACGTTTGGCACGGCGATATTTTGCTTTAAGGCTTTTACCACGTCCTCCAGATCCTGAAAGCTTGGCTTGGGTTTCCCGTAATTTATCTTGTATCTCTTTTTGGTCAATTGCTTTATCCTCTCTACGTGGTGCATTTCTATCATTGCCACGGGCAGGCCCACGGTTTCCACCACCAGGACCACTTGGGCCACGGCTGTTTCCGCCAGCTCCGCCGCCAGGCCCACGGTTAAAACCACCTTGTTGTCCGCCACCTGGGCCGCGATTAAAACCACCTTGCTGTCCACCACCTGGGCCACGGTTGTAACCTGGTGCACCTTGTCCTGTTCCGGTCGGTCGGAATGGAACAGCAGGACGACTATTATTATTATTATTGTTATTGTTGTTGTTGTTATCGCCTTGGCGTGCTTGCACTGGTTGGCCACCTTGGGTAGGGCCGGTATGGTGTGGTTGGCCGCCACCTGTGCCAGGGCCGCCGCGTTTATCTATTGGTATGCGTTTCCGTTTCCGTTTTTCACGGTCATGGATTGGCCTAGTACTACTATCTATCGGCAATTCAATTTTGCCTAAAATTTTGGGCCCTTCTAATCTTTCGGCTCTGATATTTTCAATTACAGGCACAACTGGCTGTTCCTCAACAACTACCGGCGGTACAACTTGCACAGCAGGTTGCGGTACAGGCTTTGGTTGTGGTATTGGGTTAGGATTAACAATGCGTTGTTCAACAGGTTGCTGTTGATGTGGTCTTGGTGCATCTGTTCTTGGCCTTTGCTCAAATTTGGCTGGTTCCTTTTTGGGGAAAGTCTTTTTCGGCCTAGTGGAAGAATCAATTGCGCTTAAATCAATTTTACCTTTTATAATAGGACCACCCAATTCAGGCACTTCAATTTTTATTGGCTCTGGTGCTGTTTCTTTTTCAGGAACAACTGTTTCAATAGGAGTTACAACTTCAGCAACAGGTGTAGGTTCAACTACAGGCGGTTCTTCTTTCTTCGGCTCTTCAACGGGAACAGGAACCGGTTTTATTTCTGGTTGTGGCTCTGGAACTGGCGTTGGCTCTGGAACCGGCTTAGGTTCTGGCGCAACCGCAATTACCGGCTCTGGGGCTTGAATTGGCGTCGGTTCAGGAATTACAACCGGCGTTTCTTGGACCGGCGCAGGCTTTATTTCTATTTCTGGCTGAATTTCTGGTTGTGGAACCGGCGTCGGTTCTGGCACAATTTCCTCAGGTTTTTTCCATTCTGTTTTTTCAGCTACAGGAAGTTGATTAACAATTTCTTTTTCAGTTACTTTTTTCTCTTCTTTCCTAAAACCTAAATCTTCTTCGTCGCGTCTTCTTTTTTCACTCTGGGCATTTTTGGGAAGGTCAATAGCATTGCTTTTTGCTTTTGCCACTTTATCGCCTTGAAACGCTTGTTGCAAAGCAATATACATTGGCTCAGTCAATTTTGCTGAAGGCTGCATGTCCGCTTTATCGAAACCTTTGCCCACAAGAAAATCGATCAATGTTTCTTGACCAATATTGAATTCCCTCGCTGCTCCTAATAACCTTGGTAATTTAATTTCTGACATTCGTTGTTTTTAGTCAATCAATTGTATTGCCGGTGAAATACCAACAATTTTGTGTTTGTGTATAGTGCAAAGGTGTGGTTTTATATCGCCCTATTCAAGAAAAGTTCGTAGTTTTTAGCTAGCAATTTCAGTTTTGTTCGTTACATCCTGCAATTTGCAAAACAAAAATTACTATGCGCACAATTACTTTTCAATTTTTATTAAGAATAGTAAATGTGCAGATAGCCCGATTGCTAACTGCACATTCAATAATTAATTAAGCTCTTTCAAATTCTTCTTTTAATACACGGCGAATTTCTGTGATGGTTTCTTTTTCCAGATCGGTACGGCGTTCCAATTCATCTGCTGTAAGGTCTAAAACGCTACGTGCCGTATCGCAACCAATGCGTTTCAATTCTTCGATAATCCAAGGTTCGATTTCATCGCTAAATTCTTCCAGATCGATATCGTAGCCAGTATCTTCTTCCCCTTCGTTATCACGGAAAACATCAATGTCTAGCCCAGTCAATTCGCATGCCAGCTTAATATTTACACCACGTTTGCCAATTGCTAAACTAACTTGGTCGGGTTTTAAATAAACATCAGCATGTTTTGTTTCTTCATTGATGTTCATGCTGGTAATTTTTGATGGGGTAAGTGCACGTGTTACTAATAAATTGATATTGTTTGTCCAGTTGATAACGTCTATATTTTCGTTCTTCAGTTCACGAACAATACCATGTATGCGGCTTCCCTTCATACCCACACAAGCACCAACCGGATCGATACGATCATCAAAACTTTCTACGGCTACCTTAGCACGTTCGCCAGGTTCACGCACAATTTTTTTAATGGTGATGAGGCCGTCGAATATTTCAGGTACTTCAATTTCTAACAATTTAGCCAAGAAAGATGAATGTGTGCGGCTTAAAATAATGACAGGGCTGTTATTTTTTAATTCTACTTTTTTTACAACGGCACGAACAGGTTCGCCTTTTTTGAAATAATCCTGTGGAATTTGTTCGCTTTTTGGCAATAACAATTCGTTGCCCTCTTCATCCATCAGTAATACTTCTTTTTTCCAAACCTGATAAACTTCAGCGCTAATTATTTCGCCAACTTTATCAGCATATTTTTTTACCAACACATTTTTCTTCAGATCGCTGATGCGGCTTGCCAAAGTTTGCTTTGCAGCTAAAATGGCACGGCGACCAAAATCAAGCAAATCGATTTCTTCGAACAATTCTTCGCCAACTTCAAAATCGGGCTGGATTTTGATGGCGTTTGAATATTCAATTTCTTCCAAGGTGTTGTAGATGTCACCATCTTCAACAATCATGCGGTGCCTCAAAATTTCAAGGTCACCTTTTTCAGAGTTTACGATTACATCAAAATTGTCATCGCTACCATATTTTTTGCGTAGCAATGTTTTAAAAACATCCTCTACCACTTTCATAAGCGTTGGCCTATCGATGTTTTCTGCATCTTTAAACTCTTGGAACGCTTCAATCAGGTTTATACTTGCCATACTGATTACAATTTATGATTTCAATCTTTGTTGATTTTACAGCCGGTAAAATCGCTGACTGAAAATCTTATTTTCAAAATTTTATTTGGACAGTTGTTGTTTTTATATTTTCAAAAGAAATTTCTGACGGTTTTATTTCCTGTTTTTTGCCTTTGCCCGTCTTCGTTTCCACCACAATACCATCTTCACCTGCTTCTTTTAATTCACCTTCCAACATAGTGCCATCTTTTAATTTTACTTCTACATATCTGCCAATGTTTTTTATATATTGGCGGTGTAATAAAAGTGGCGTGCCAACCCCAGAGCTGCCAACTTCCAGTGCATAATCATCAGGTGGAAAAATTTCTTGCTCTTCAATTTCTTTTGACAAAGCCCTGCTTAATTTTGTACAGGCATCAATTGCAACACCTTGGTCTGCATCGATGGTTACATCAATGTTATTTCCCGGGTTGATATGCACATCTACCAAAAAGTAACCCGATTGTTCATCCAAAAGCCGGTTCAGGATTTCGGATAATTTTTTTGTTTGTGGTTGTTCAGTCATATAGGTACAAATAGAAAGGGAACGATTTCGTTCCCTTTCACTGTCATTCTTCATTTACAATTGCAAATATAATATGGGATTTCGTAAAAACCAAATGTGATTTGAAGCTAAAAACTTCGTTTGGCACTATTTTTTTCTTAAAAAACAATCTACAATAACCCTTTAGTAGTTTTTTTCAAATCCTTAACAGGTTTTCAACGGCTACATGATACCTTTACATTATGCAAATAATAATAATTGCATTTCTGCTTTACCTGCTTTATAGGTTCGTGGTTGGTTTTTTATTACCAGTTTTAAAAACAGCGGGTCACGTAAAACAGCAGTTCAATGCTATGAAAAATCAAATGGATGGTCAATATCAAACGCATGAAAACCATGCAGATGGTAACCAAAATGCGGGTTCAAATCATTTCAAAAAATGGAGTACCAGCGGCAAAAAAGGTAGCAAAGAAGATTATATTGAGTATGAGGATGTAAAATAATACGACAGGGTGAAGTAGTTGCTGCCATCAATTTTGCTGATACTAAAATGTTTTATAAGATGTTTGCTTCTTTTATCACATCCTCAACCAATCTATTATTTGTTAGAAAAAGTGTTTGAAGCCCGGCTTCCCTTGCCCCGACAATATTTTTTTCAGTATCATCGATAAATAGTGTGGTAGCCGGATTGAGGTTGTTTTCTTCCAAAATGGTATTGTAAGCGGCGGCATCAGGTTTTTTTATGCCAATAATGTGTGAATAATAGGCCTTGTGAAACCCGCTATCAAACTCTCTATTGCCAAATTCCTGCTCGTAAATGTTGTGGAAAGCCAAGTGGTGAATAACGTTGGTATTGCTTAATAAAAAGATAGGCATGCTATTTTTTATGGATTTTATATAATCGATACTAGAAGGCCTGAAATTTCCTAGCATTGCGTTCCAGGCATCAATCATTTGCTGATCTGTTAAATTGCAGCCGCTTTCTTTCCGTAATCCATCCAGCCATTCTTTATCATCAATTCTTCCTGTTTCAAAATCAGCAAATAGCGGATTAGTGAAAGATTGTTGATAGTAGTCATCAAACTGCGCCATACCTAAATCTTTAAAAGCCTGACTCGTTTTTTGGTAATCAATATCTAAAAAAACACCTCCAAAATCAAAAATGATCGCATCGATTTTCATGTTGCAAAGAAAATGATTTCGTTAAATCAAGAATTCTTTTATTTTTGCAGCCCGTCAACGAAAGTTGCAGGGCCTATAGCTCAGTTGGTTAGAGCACCTGACTCATAATCAGGTGGTCCCTGGTTCGAGCCCAGGTGGGCCCACGCTAATACCAGTAAGGGTTTCAAGAAATTGAAACCCTTTTTTATTTTGACGATTTACCCAACAAATTTTATTCGTCTTATTTTCGTTTGGATTTCGCTGACAATCTCAGTAATGGTTTAGAAAATTATTTTTTAGCGCAAAAATTATCAGAGCAAAAGATTTGGACAGCCGCCAACCTAGGGACCATTCTTTATTTTCGTCCCCAACTACCTGGAACCATTGCTGACACGGCGCAGCATTCGCAACAATATAATATCTCTTAATCAAATTTTTACGTTAATTACATGAGGAAGTTAATTGCTACACTTGGAAATATCGGCATCCCGATTGCAATTAGTGTGACTGGCCTTCTGTCAGTGGCTTTACTGGCCATTTTCTTACAGAATGGAACAATTCCGCTATTGGCGGTTTCAGGGAATAAATTGCTGAACTTTACCTATACAATGCAGCTAATGGCGTTGTCCATTTCGTTTGTTGCAATAACAATAATGTACTTTTACAACAAGGAAGGTTTTAAGAATTTCTTTAAGCTTAAAATAAGTTTTGCAAATACACCGGCAGAGGAAAACAATTGGAAATTCTTAGGGCCGGTAATGGCTGTTATTTTCACATTCGGAACAGTGTCATACATGTGGGTTGGAGTGGTTTCACAGAATGGACAGGTAGACGGGACGTTTTATAAATTACTACCGTTGGTAATACTTTTTGCTGCAACAAATGCCTGGTCTGAAGAGATACTTAGCAGATTTGTAATAGTGTTAGGGTTGTATGGCAAATTGAGTCCGAACACCATTTGCTGGATTTCTTCAATAATTTTTGGTTTAGGACATTTTTGGGGAACCCCCAATGGCATATTCGGGGTAATGGCTTCAGGTATTTTAGGTTGGCTGCTGGCAAAATCGGTCATAGAAACAAAAGGGATAGGCTGGGCATTGTTCATACATTTTCTACAGGACGTTGTGATATTTGGAGCCGGGGCTATGATAATGGCAGGACAACATTGACAAAAAAACTTGGCGATAAACTAATGACTATTAGAGAACACGAACTGTGTAAAAAATTGAATGGATTATAATTTGTCTCACAAAACGAAGCTTTAAAAATATTGCATGTAAAAATGCATTGTACCGTAAAAACCAGCAGCTAACATAATCCAAATATTTGTATTGTGGTTCGTTGGCAAGATGGTTACTTGCAGCTAAAGAGAACCGCTTCCCATTTCCTTTATAAACTAACTTTAAACTCATAGTAAACAGCGTTGTTAAAGCCTTCATTTCAACAACAAATTTAAAATAATACAAACCACATTTATTTGTTTGGCTGAAACGCTTTTACACAGCTGAACATGCAAGGCCCGGTAATCTTTAATCAGGCTCTTGCTTTTCTCGATTCTTTTTTTTACATTTAGATTTCCAAGAAAACTAAATCATCTTATCCAAGCCACGCCCATGAAATTATTACGATTGCCTACCTTTTCATATTTTTCAGTATACCTACTTTTCCCGAGAACCAAACTGAAAGAGCCGTCATTGTTGTTGAAAATTTCTGCAGTAAAAAAAGAATAGAAAAGGAATCTTTTGCTTTTTCTCTTGAAGTCCTCTATCGCCGTTAAAAGGCGAAAGATGTTCCGGTTACGGGATTCTATTATTAAGATGCCCAATCTTAGTAATACAATTCATTTTACCAGCGGATATACGCTACCTGTTGAAAGTTAATAATTCCATAGGATAATAATTATAGCGTAACTACTCTGTTCGACTGTATTAAAAACTTCTTATAAACTATATTTTAGATAACCGTTGGAAAGTTAATCCTGAATTGGTGATGCCAACAAGACGTGCCAATAGTAGCATCACATTTTATCAAAGACCTTATTAGAAAAGTTGAAAACCGCCACCGCTTAGTAAAACATTCTTTGCATAAAGAAGGCTCTAATTTGGTTCCAAGGTTTACAGTTGGCCATATAGTACTAATTATTTAAATGGAATAATCTATAACTAAATCTAAATACCTAAATCACTTTTATGTATTATCCTCATCGCAAAATAATGCTCTTTGTAATATTGTTTTGTACCACCAAAAGCTTCTCCCAAACAACAGGCCCATCGCAACCAGAAGTACAAAGTTTTCAACCGGTATCTGTTACCAATATGGTGGATAAATCGACCGGGCAATTTCAATATAGTATACCATTATTTACCATTGGAGGATATCCAATAAATGTAAATTATAACAGCCAAGTAGGAATAGAAAATGAAGCTTCGATGGTAGGGCTTGGTTTCAATCTTAACTGTGGCGCAATTACTAGAACGGTTAGAGGATTACCAGACGATTTCAATGGCGACGTGGTAACCAAACGGGTTGACATGAAACCCAATAAAACCTGGGGAATAGACTTGGGATTGGCGTTGGAATTTGTAGGTTTTGATAAAGAAAAGGCAAAGGAATTAAAATCACAATATGGGTTTAATCTAACCTCCACTACCGGATTATTTTACAACAATTACAATGGATGGGGGATCGAAAGTAGCTTTGGCGCTGGTTTTCATGGCAATATAAGTGGTTTAGACGCCAATGCAGGTATTGGCGTTACGTCCAACTCGCAACATGGCACAGACATCAACCCATACGTTGGCCTTAGCTGGTCTTACAAAAAGAAAGAATCTGAAACCGAAGGCATAAAGAAGGAACAAACCAACAAATACAGTTTGAAAGGCACAAGAATAACCCCGCAATATCCAGGTATGGGTGCAGGCCTAAGCTTTAATTCACAATCATTTTCTCCAAAAATTGATTTGCCATTTACAACATATTCCATGGACTTCTCGGTAAAACTTGGGTATGCAGGTGCTTTTACAGAAATAGGTGGAAATGTGAAAGGTTATTTTTCGAAACAGGAGTTGCAGACCAATACAATACAATGTCCAGCTTTTGGTTTTATGTATGCAGACAGAGGCAAGTACAATGAAGCTGCGCTAATGGATTTTAATAGAGAAAAAGACGGCACTGTAACCGAAGAAACGCAGAACCTTGCCTTGCCTTA
>CAWJTH010000147.1:0-31157 GCA_963845495.1 uncultured Chitinophagaceae bacterium | reverse complement strand
CGGGATATTAAGCCCACCTTTATTGAAATTTAATTTAATAGTTGTTGGTAATTTATCAAATGTTAATAATTGTTACCCTTGGTTTATTTTAGCAGCCACATGATACCATTAATGTCATCATTGCCGCCATACTGGCTTTGCAATGCGGCATTATAATTTGTAGTATTGGCAGTACGCTCACTGGAAGGATATTGGAAACGTAATGCTATACGCTGGCCGTTATCAGTACCCGGACCTGTGGTAAATGTTGGAACACCGGTACGGCGGTAGGTGAAATATGATTCCAAACCGGAATGGCGGAATAAGGCCAGATATTTTTGCTGCAATATCTGCGTTAAACCTGTAGCACCTCCGGCATATTGTACTAGTCGGCTGTGCATAATAGGTCGCCCAGTCAAAATTGATAGTGTAAGTATCATAATTGGACGCGACCTTAACATCTGATGATCCCGGGCGGTAAAAATAAGCAACAAATGATCCGGTCGTCGGTATATTATAGGACGCCAATGATGCCTGTATGCCTGCTATATAATTGCTTCTGCATTGCCGGCTACCCAGCCGCGATTTATACCTTCGGCAATATTAAACTCCTGCTCAGGGAAACCGATTTGTATGCTTGGCTCACCTGTATAAGTGGAGTAATAATGTTTCCTGTTTATGAACGAATAATTCTGCAAACCTGCATTGTCTATACATCACACCCAAGTCCAATCCCGGATCGGCACCTATAAATGATGTAAAAGCCGTTGGGCTTTGATGCAAGGTATCCACTTAATAACGTGCAGGTTCTGCAGTTACAAACACCCTTGGATCCTGGAAGGTGGTAAGCAATCTGATATAGGTCTGCGACGTATTTTGCCTTGAACCGTTTTGTCCAAAATTATCCGGATTTTGCGGATAATAATTTGTCGGGGTAACAAAAGTATACTGCAAGTTATCGGCAGCACTTTGCATCAACGGATATTTAGCCGGGTTGCCAACAATGGCTGCAAACTGGGTAGCAATATTCATATCAGGATCAGTTGCTACTTTTTTGCTTAATTCAAGCAACAGCCTCAAGTGATAAGCATTTACCACTTTTTGCCATTTACCAGGCTGTTGCCACTAAAAAATATCGCCACCTAAGGTTGCACCTAAACCTGTACCGCCAACTGATGGGTTTGCTATCAATTGAGCCATATCGGCATTGGCGCTTTCCAGCCAGGCTAAGCATTGTATCATCACTGCCTTTTGCGTATCATATTTCGGGGTAAGATTAGTTAAGCCCTGTAACGCCTGGGTCATCGGTATATCGCCTCTTTCCAAACTCATTTTGCTGAAAAAATATGCCCTGAAAAATTTACCCATAGCCTCATAAGGATTAATCGCGGCACCACCTGATGCAGCAGCCTGGCTTTCCATTAGCAACTACATTTTTTAATGTAGTGTAGTAATCAGCACCGCTGATCAAAATCATAGGTGTTATTACCATAATAGTTATAGTTATAGATATAATACTGGCACCATATCTCATCTTTATTTGATGTTGCTTGTACACCATGCTGCTTTGGTTGCTGCTGGCGTAGCCCCATCTGGAAAATCGACCATATCGTTCAATACACCGTTTAAAAGCAATGATGCCGGAACACTCAGTTAGGTACGTTAGGATTTTTAGTTAAATCCTCGAAACTCTTTTTACAACTGCTTACCGTCAATACTAACAATACCGGCAGTAAATAAATTTTTAATATCTTTTTCATGATCATTTTCCAATTTAATTAGAATGAAAGTTTTAGGTTAATACCATAGCTGCGTACAGATGGCGATTGCAAACCGGTAAGTGAAGTACGTGTGTTAGCATATTGATCAAGATCAACATCCTTAAATTCAGGGTCTTTGTAGAAGTACAATAAGTTACGCCCGTATATTGAGGCTGAGGCTCTTGTAATAAATGTTTTCTCCAGCCATTTCTTAGGGAAATTATACTCAATGGTTACCTCACGCAACTTAGCATAAGTTTTGCTCATCAGGTTAGCCTCACTTACATTATAGTACTCACTCTGCATATTCCTGAACAAAGGCTGTAGTTTGGTTTGGAGCATATTGCAAAGCGCCATAGTTTAAAACCGCGCCGGTTTGCTGAATTGTAATTAGGAGCCACGCCGTTTGATATCTGAACACCCTGGCCTACATAAGTACCTTTGTAATTCGGATCAGGCTGCTGATTGTTTGCCGGAAAGTGCAGCCAGTCCTGGTAACGGGCAGCACCAACGGCACCTTCAGCAGTCAATGCGTTACTACCACCACGTACCGTTTTATTATGTACATAGTCCGTTGTAACACCACCTACTGAACCATCAAACTGGAAGCCTAATGCCAAAGCCTTGTAATGTACATTATTGTAAATAGACCAAGTGTAATCAGGGTCCAAGTGGCCAAGATATTGCGGAACCGGGTTTACCAGTGGCTCCCCGTTTGATCCGTTAATTATTTGCCATCTGGTGTTCTGACAAACTTGGATCCGTAAAATTTATCTACACGGTCGCCTTTTTGAAAGAAAGTATTATATACTGTTTGTTCCTGGCAGGTAATTCCTGGATAGATTTCTTTGTAAGTCGACCAGTTCACCAAAACATCCCATCCAAAGCCACCGATATCCTTAATCGGCGTACCGCTCAAACTAACTTCGTAACCTGTTTTCTTGGTTTTCAGTGCATTTAATATATTCATCATGTATAACCAGTTGCTGTTGATAATTGCGGTTATCAAGTATTTGTGGGCCGTCAATGTATTGGATATGCCGTCAGGCTTAAGCCTAAACGGTTTTTAAGAAATTTGAAGTCCAAACCTTCTTCGTAGTTGATACGGGTTGATGTTTTAATGTTATTCTGGTATAAGGAATTAGGTCCGTAACCAGCCGGCAGGTTGTTATACAGCTTAGCCGTTTGGTAGGCTGGATTAAGTGAAAAATTAGGGCCGTTATACGGTGAATTGTAGGTAGTTCCATAATCCAGTGGATTATCAATAGATTGGTATGGGACTGTTGTTAACCGCTCGACCGCTGTAAGCGGAGATCGTGTTGAATGGAGCAGGGCCGATGGTCGGGCTGGTTGCATCAGAACGTACGTTTGAATACGAAGCACGTGCTTTTAAAAATGTAATAAACTCTGGCAATTTAATGTAATCAGATATTACAGTAGCAGCGAGATACTTGGATAGTAATAAGTAGTTACATTTTGGAAAGCCGATGATTTATCCACGCGACCTGTGCTTGATAAGGTGGCATATTTACCAATGCTGAAATCGACTGAGTAGAATCCGCTTAAGCGTCCTTAATTGCGAATTAAAGCTGGTTGCCTGTAATGGGTTTAAAGAGTTACTGAAAGCGTAAACACCCGGTACGCTCAAATAATCAGTAGATACCCAGCTCGAATTGTATTTAAAGCTACGCAAGTTACCACCGACCAAACCAGATATGTTCAAGAATTTATTGAACAGTATAGTCAAAATTCAACTTCAACTCTGTATTATTTTCAAACAAATCCCGGCGGTCTTCACGATAATCACCCTTGTTGCCTTCACGACCGTAAGGGTGAGCCGAATATGGCAGATCTTCCGTGCGTAACAGGTTATAAGTATCGATCTGTGATTTTAAATTAACATTTAAATGATTATCGATTTTATAATTACCTGATAAGTATCCATAAGTATCATTTTTATAATGTCCGCGGGTCCATATCTTTGTCAGGAACCATGGGTTATGGTAACGGGTGTATTCTTCAAAATTCTGATTGCACTCCGACTTTTCCAGGCTGCCATATGGCTTTAATATCTGGTGAGTTTACGCTCCAGTCAGCACCTGTCCATATCGCCATGTTATAGATGATACTAGTTTGGGCCATATTGAACGTCCGGGAAATCATCAGTGCTCTGCCTGTTAAAATCAACACTTGCTTCAAATTTCAAACGTGAAGTCGGGTTGAATGAAGCGTAAAAGTTAGCATTGGCTATATCCAGGTACTGAGAAGGAATATAGCTTGTTTGATGCTGTTGTGAAACCGAAAAACGGGTAGTGTAATTATCCCCGTTCGCTGTTAAGGCAATATCATTATTAGTTTGATAAGCCTGTTTGCAAAAAGTTGGCCAGGTTATTTGCACCACGTGCCACCCATGGGGTTCCCTGGCGAACGCCGTTTACTACCGGGCTATCATATTGCGGAATTAACTGGCCTGCAAAATAAGGACCCCAAACGTCATAGTCACTATCCACACCACCCGGCGCACCGCCTTTACCATCCACAAATTCATAAAAGGTGTTTTCACCCGGGCCGTATGTATTCTGAACTCTTGGAAATGCAACAAAGCCTTTATTCATTACCGTACTGCTGTTTATATCAACAGTAAGGCCTTTTTTGGCGTTGTTGCCTTTTTTTGTGGTGATCAGTATAGCGCCGTTTGCTGCACGGTTACCATATAATGCCGCTGCAGCAGGGCCTTTTAATACGGTATAAGTTTCAATATCATCAGGGCTTAAGTCGAATGTATCCGAGTTGATAGGCAAACCATCTACCACATAAAGTGAAACCGTGTTACCACGTATAGTAACGTTAGGAATACCTAAAATTTCGGAAGTTGCGCCAACTGATAAACCTGCAACTTTACCAATCAAGCCCGTTAACAGGGTTAGGGTCGCGGGCAGTAGTTAATTGATCGCCATTTACGGTTTGGATAGCATAACCAATCCGGCGTGTTTCTTTTTTAACACCCAAAGCGGTTACTACTACTTCGTTTAGTGCTTTGCTGTCGCCTTGCAGGCTAACGTTATAATTGGCTTGTCGCCTACGGTAACTTCTTGTGTTACATATCCCAGGAAATGAAAACTAAGTTTGGCCTTTTGTCAACGGTAAATAAAAAACGACCGTTAATATCGGTTACTGTGCCTTTTGTGGTCCCTTAATCATTAACACTTACCCCGGGTAGAGGCTGTTTGTTTTCATCGGTTACGGTACCACCGATCTTGGTTTGCCCGAATGAGAGTACCGGGGCAAGACAGAATAACGACATCGTTATTACTGTCTTTAATTGATGGTAAAGTTGTTTCATTTGCTGAATTAATTAGGTGAGAAGGAAATTTTTCATGCAGCAATACTAAACTTAGTTTATTATTTGTAAACTAAGTTTAGTATTAAGGAAAGCTTAAGATTCCGTGTTAGAACATGTTAAGAAGGTACGATTTATGTAACAGAGGAGTTACAATCGACTTACAATAATTTAATATTCAGGGAAGGAATAATCAGTTGTTATTATATCAAATGACTTTATAGCCAGTAACTTTAAGATTCTGTAATATCTGTACCGGGATATTCATCTCTTTAGCCTGATCATCCCAGTAACGCAATCGTATAAACAATTCAGCATCAGGGTGTTTTCAAACTCGACCGCTTCCTGTTCGCTCATCCGCCCCCCCTGGAATTCAAGGGTAGCTTTACTGGCATCAGAAAGCTTATTATAATATTCGGGATATTTATAAGTAAGATATCTTTTTGCAATCACGTGGCTTTCAACCAAGTCTGCAAGCCTTTCCGAAAATCCTCTTTCACGCAGGTAATCTGCACCCAATTTTTCATGATCAACATTGCCAATACCATCCATGCTTTCGGCCTGACATCTTCAGCGCACAAATGGCCGATGTCGTGAAAAAACGCTGCCAGTACTACTTCCTCATCAAAACCTTCTTGTTGGGCAAGAAGCGGCCGCCTGCGACATATGTTCCAGTTGTGAAACAGGTTCACCTATGTAATCTTCATCGCCATGCTTCTGATATAGAGCAAAAACTTCATCAACAATATGTTCTGGTTTTAAAGCGGCACGGTTCATCGCATAATTGTATAAGCAAATAAAGCTAACAGATATTATTAAATTATTAAATTTTCATGATTGATTCATCTAACTGAATTAATTTACCTTTTATTGTAAACCGATTATTAAAGTTTTATTTTGGGATACCAATTATAATTATACCACGTTTACCTAAGTCTATGGAAGATGACATACTGATCCAGATCAGTAACCGTATTAAAGAACGCAGGCGCGAAAAAAACATTACTGTACAGGAACTTGCTACCCAGGCCAATGTTAGCAAAGGCTTAATTTCCCAGATAGAAAACAGCCGTACCATCCCCTCTCTTATGGTGTTGATAGATATTATTAAGGCTCTGAATATTGACCTGAATGAGTTCTTCAAAGATATACGCAGCAAAGTAACTTATCTCCCATTTTAGTAAAACGGAAAGAGGATTACGAGCATTTTGAAAAAGAACATGCTATCGGCTTTCACTATCAGCGTGTTTTTACCAAATTCATTGATCACTCTACGGTAGATATTGTGATACTGAATCTTGAGCCAAATGCAACCCGGCCGCTGGTGGAAACCGACGCTTTTGAATATAAATATATTATAGCCGGACAGATAGAATACCAGATTAACGACGAAAAAATAATCTTAGGCCAGGGCGACTCCATGCTGTTCGATGGCCGCATACCCCATACCCCTGTCAACCTGGGCGCAGAGACTGCAAGCATGCTGGTAGTTTATTTTTTTGAGGAGAAGTGAATAGGTGATTATCGGCGGGCTCTTCGGTCGTCAGGCGTGCCGGGGCACTGGTTTACCGCCCAGTGGTTAAGTGATTGGTGATAAGGTTAACAAATTAATCAAACCTTAACACTAAATTAGTTCAATATTAATAAACTAAGTTTAGTATTGCTCAACTTTTACTTCACACATAATGTCTATAAAATTAGTTGTTTTTGATATCGCCGGTACTACGGTTAAAGATGATCATAATGTAAGCAAGGCTTTTAAGGCCGCCTTAGAAACATCATTATGATGTTCCTTTAGAAATGATCAATCCATTGATGGGTTATGAAAAAAATCAGGCCATCACCCAAATGCTGCATCTTCATGAGCACGATAAGTCAAAAATCACGAAAGAACTGGTGAATGACATTCACCGTGAGTTTGTAAAGCAGATGATTCATTTTTATCAAACCGAGCCGGGAATTGAGCCCCTTCCAAATGTAGAAGAAACTTTCGCCGCCCTTCACCAGGCGGGCGTTTTGGTGGGTGTCAACACCGGTTTTTCAAAAGATATTGCCGAAACCGTTGTCGACAGGCTCGATTGGCAACAAAAGGGTCTGATCGATTATCTGGTCGGATCAGACGAAGTAGAACTGGGGCGCCCGCATCCATTTATGATACAAAAAATGATGCAGGCAGGCGGCATTAAAGATCCGCTGGAAGTAGCAAAAGTGGGTGATACCGAAGTTGATGTACGCGAAGGTCAGAGTGCGGGTTGCAAATATGTGATCGGCGTTACTACAGGTATTTTCACCCGCGAAGAACTTGAGCAATACAACCAACACATATCATTGATAATATTGCCGACGTATTGGACATCATCAAGCAATAATATGACACTGATCGAACAGCTCAGAGCAAAAGTAGCCAAATGGCCCTACGGGCTATTATCTGTCATGGCCGCCATTTCGTCATTTGGGGCCTATACATGTATGTATGCTTTTCGCAAAGCATTCGCTGCGGGTACTTTTACAGGTCAACAGTATTTTCATATCGATTATAAAGTGTGGCTGGTCATCGCACAGATTATCGGCTATACTTTGAGTAAATTCTACGGCATCAAATTTATATCTGAATTAAAACCCGGTCAGCGGGCTAAATATATTTTGTTATTGGTATGCATGGCTAGTATTGCTATGTGCTGCGCCATAATATTATTTTTGTTCATTAACGGTTTTCCGCTTGATATGGGGTTGGTTTGGTTATCTGGAAGGCCGCAAATCACGAGTTTATGGCTGCGGTTTATCCATCAGCCTATTTTTGCTTCGGGTTTGTAAAAACCGTAGCACGAGCTGATGAGTTCTTCCACTCAGCGAATACAGTATGCCATTTTTAACAGGAGCTTTGTTTGTCGTGCCATTGCTGCTGTTTGTTTTTATGCTGGAACTTATGCCACCGCCAACAGCCGAAGATGTACGCCTTCGCACCAAGCGCTTGCCGATGGATGCCGCCGAACGGAAATGCTTTTTGCAACGTTTTCTTCCGGGTATCATCTTAACATTAGTTATTTATGTTTTACTTACCATTATGCGGGATGTGCGGGATAGTTTCGAGGTAGAGATATGGAACAGTCTGGGCGTTAAGGACAATACCATTTACACCAAAATAGATACGATTATATCGGTAATTGTGCTGATCGCGATGAGTTTGCTGATCCTGATCAAAAAGAATCTGAAGGCTTTCAGCCTTATTCATGTCATGATCATTTCGGGGTGTGTACTTATTGGTATCGGAACGGTTTTATTCACGTTTAAGCTGATCAGCCCGATGGTTTGGATGACCTTAGCAGGGCTTGGGCTATATTTAGGCTATGTGCCTTACAATGCGGTTTTCTTTGAGCGCTTACTGGCATCTTTTCACTATAAAGGAAATGTAGGCTTTCTGATCTATGTAGCCGATTCAATGGGCTACTTAGGCAGCGTAAGCGTATTATTAGTTAAAGAATTGGGGCAACCAAATGTAAGCTGGGGAGTATTTTTTAAGGATAGTGTACTGGCAGTAGCTGTGATCGGCGGGATTTGCGCTACATTATCGCTTCTTTATTTCCTGCGCAACGCCCGCAAGCAGAACCTTGACCACCAGGAACAAAATTTGAATATGCTACCCGTATGAAGAATTCTTCAGCCATAGTAATAGGCGCCGGCATTGTAGGCCTGGCTACAGCACGTGCGCTGGCTATAAGAGGCTATAGAGTTACTGTCTTTGAACGCAATGAACGCGCTGTTGGCGCATCCATCCGTAACTTTGGGATGATATGGCCGATCGGTCAGCAAACAGGCCCGCTATTTGAAAGGGCCATGCTATCGCGAAGTATTTATAAAGAAGTTTGCACCGAAGCCAATATCTGGCACAATGAAGTTGGCTCCCTGCACCTGGCTTACCATGATGATGAATTGCAGGTAATCGCAGAATATGTTGAAGCCAATCAAATCTATCGTGATTGTGCTTTACTCACTCCGGCTCGCGCGTTGGACAAATCTCCGGCCATTAATCCGAATGGATTAAAAGGCGCTTTATGGAGCGGTGAGGAAATGATCGTGGAATCAAGGGTGGCCATCGGACAGATAGCTTCATATCTTGCCGAAAAATATGGCGTTGATTTTCATTGGAACACTGCCATCAACAAAATAGAACACCCATCTGTATTTTCAGGTGATCGCAGCTGGCAGGCTGACGAGATATTTGTTTGCAGCGGTGCTGATTTCGAGACACTATATCCTGAATTATTTTTAGAAACCTGCATCACCAAATGCAAACTGCAAATGATGCGTTTGGTAACGCAACCCGATGACTGGCGCATTGGTCCTTCACTGTGCGGTGGCCTATCCATGATCCATTATCCGGGATTTCAAATCGCTCCGTCATTACCCGCATTAAGAAAAAGATATGAAGATCAATACTGCCGAATATTTGAAATGGGGTATCCACGTAATGGTTTCTCAAAATGGCAACGGCGAATTGACCATAGGTGATTCACACGAATATGGCCTGGTGCATGACCCGTTTGACAAGACATTTATTAATAAAATGATAACTGACTATTTACATACTTTTGCCAATTTTAAGGACTGGCAACTGATGCAGTCGTGGCACGGCATCTATCCAAAAATGATGAACGGCCAGACCGAACTGATCGTCGAGACCGAGCCTGGTGTAACCGTCATTAACGGCGTAGGCGGTAACGGCATGACCCTGTCGTTCGGACTTTGTGAACAGTTTTTTGCAGCGCGAGAGCATTATATTTCAAAAATCTAAAAGAAGCTTAATAGTAAGATCATCCATTACAAGTAAATCGAATTACGAATAAATTATAACCAAAAATGAGCGATTCAAGAAGAGATTTCCTAAAGAAAGCAGCATTACTAGCCGGGGCCACCGGGTTTGCCAATATCATTCCGGCTTCCATTCAAAAAGCGATGGCCATTAATGCTCCTGAAGGCAGTACTTATATGGATGCCGAACATATTGTCATATTGATGCAGGAAAACCGCTCCTTCGATCATACTTATGGTACTCTTCAAGGTGTTCGGGGTTATAATGACCCGCGGGCCATTGACCTGCCAAATAAAAACAAAGTATGGCTGCAATCCAACTCAGAGGGCGAAACTTATGCTCCGTTTCATCTGGATATAAAAAATACCAAAGCCACCTGGATGAGCTCGTTGCCACATTCATGGGCCAACCAGGTGAATGCCCGTAATGATGGCAAATTTGATCAGTGGCTCAACGTAAAAAAGAACAGCATTAAGGAATATAGCCATATGCCGTTGACGATGGGCTATCATAACCGCGAGGACATTCCTTTTTATTATGCACTTGCCGATGCCTTTACCGTCTGCGATCAAAATTTTTGTTCGTCATTAACCGGAACCAACCCAAACAGGCTGTATTTCTGGACAGGTACGGTGCGTCGAGGAACAACACGAAAACTCCAGGGCACACGTCTGGAACGAGGATATGGATTATGGCACTTTGAAATGGAAAACTTTCCCTGAGCGATTGGAGGAAAACGGCATATCCTGGAAATGTTACCAGAACGAAGTGGCTATTGATACCGGCTTTGATGGTGAAGAAGACCCATGGCTATCCAATTTCCAGGATAATCCCCTGGAGTTTTTCGGTCAATATAATATTCACCTGCATCCAAAGCATATCGAGGCATTAGAGAAACGTACCTCACAGCTGCCTCAAATGATCGACGAATTACAAAAGAAAATAGATGCCATGCCCTCAGGCGATGCACATATCGATCATTTGAAGCATCAGTTAAAAGAGCTGCAAGGATATCTGGAAGGTGTAAAAAAAGAAAAAGAAACTTATAAAGCCGGCCAGTTTGAAAGCTTATCGGATCACGAGAAAGATCTACACAGGAAAGCTTTTGACACCAATGTCAACGATCCGGACCACCGAGCGTTGATTACACTAAAATATGATGATAATGGTACAGAACGTGAAATGCAGGTACCAAAAGGAGATGTGTTATACCAGTTCAGGGATGATGTTAAAAATGGCAAGTTGCCAACGGTATCCTGGATCTCAGCACCCGAACACTTCAGCGATCACCCAAGCTCAGCATGGTATGGCGCATGGTATGTATCTGAAGCATTGGATATCCTGACTCAAAACCCGGAAGTCTGGAAAAAAACCATCTTTATTTTAGCCTATGATGAGAATGACGGCTATTTTGATCACGTTCCTCCCTTCACCGCGCCGCATTCTCAACGGCAGGAAACAGGTAAAGTTTCCAAAGGAATAGATACCCGTGTTGATTTTGTCTCGCTGGAGCAGGAAAAAGAAAGAAAAGGATTCCCCGAGCCATTTGCCCGTGAATGTTCCATCGGTCTTGGCTACCGTGTGCCGCTTGTTATTGCTTCCCCATGGAGCAAGGGCGGCTATGTAAATTCAGAAATATTTGACCATACTTCCACCTTGCAATTTTTGGAGCATTTCTTAACCCAAAAAACAGGAAAAAAAATAGTTGAATCCAACATTAGCGACTGGCGGCGGACAGTGTGCGGCGACTTGACTTCCACTTTCCGGCCTTACAACGGGGGTCAGATCGCAAGTCCGGAATTTGTGAAAAAAGATCCTTTTGTTGAAGGGATACACAGGGCCCAATTCAAAAAATTGCCGTCGGATTATAAATTACTGACAAAGCAAGAAATAGCGCAGACCAATTACGAGCCGCACGCTTCACCCCATTTGCCACAGCAAGAAAAAGGTATTCGTCCTTCCTGCGCCTTACCTTACGAACTTTATGCTGACGGTGAACTGAGCGCAGATAAGAAATTCTTCGAAATTAACTTTTCCGCTGCTAATAAGGTTTGGGGCGACAAAACTATAGGTGCCCCGTTTAATGTTTACGCACCCGGAAGCTATCTGAACACCAAGGGAAAATTTGAAAATGTGCGTACCTGGGCCTATGGCTTAACTGCGGGCGATAGCTTAACTGATCAATGGCCCATAGAGGAATTCGAAGATAAATATTATCATTTGCGGGTCTACGGACCCAACGGTTTTTTCCGCGAGTTTAAAGGCGATATCCAGGACCCCTCAATCCATGTAGAGTTTGATTATCAGCGAGGATTGACTGATAGCAAAGAATTAACCGGGAATCTCGTATTATCAATTGCCAATCAAAGCAATAAATCGCAAATTATAGACATTACTGATCACGCCTATAAAACCAATAATCATCAAAAAGCAATTCCGGCTTCTGGTAAAGCTACAATAGTTTTAAACCTGGAGAAAAGTCATTCATGGTACGATTTCAGCATAAAAGTATCCGGTCATCAAATATTCGAAAAAAGATATGCCGGACGTGTAGAAACACGGTTGGTGGGCTATACTGATCCGTTTATGGGTAGAGTTGTTACTTAACCGGTTTAGCGTATCGGTTGTTATAATAAATCAATTAGATTTGGATTGAAATTGTCGGTCCAAATTCTGAATTACGATTTATTATGCGACTGTTTGACCAATTAAAGCTCATCAACGTTATATTGTGCCTCGCGCGAATGCATTCAATTTGTTCTGCTCAGCAGTCAGCGCAAAAACCACAGATCAACAGCCCCGAATTTTTCGGTGTCAGGACAGCAAAGCGTTTCTTTTATACCGTGCCTGTTAGCGGCTCAAGGCCTATGGAGATTATTGTAAAAAACCTACCTAAGGGAGTTAGCTTTGATAATAAGCTAGGAGTTATTTCAGGAAGGATTTCAAAAAACGGCAGCTATCAAATCAAGATAGTTGCAACAAATAAAATTGGCGTAGTAAGCAAACCTTTTGCTATCGTAGTGGGCGATAAATTGGCACTGACGCCACCCATGGGATGGAGTAGTTGGTATAGCTATGGCCGGAAAGCAAAAGAAAGTGATATCTTAAAGACTGCACAATTAATGAAGCACTACGGCCTGGATCAATATGGCTGGAGCATACTGGAAATTGATGATCCATGGACTAACCAGCCGGATGAAAAAGATTCGCTATGGGAACGCTTGACTCACAAAGTAAATAACGAAGTATACCAATATCACGAAGGACCCGCTAATTTGCCCGATAGAAAAGGAAAACTGCGGGCCAGCGATGGTCAACTGCGGCCAAATCAATATTTCACCAATATCGAACAAACTGTAAAACAAATACATGACCTGGGCTTTAAAGTGGGTATCTACAGTTCGCCGGGACCGTTAACCTGCGGTGGAGTTGCCGGAAGTTACGGTCATGAACTGCAGGATGCGCAATATTTTGCCCGGGTAGGGTTCGATTACTTAAAGTATGACTGGTGCAGCTACGGGGTATTCGCCAAGGACAATTCTGTTGAAGAATTGATGAAACCTTATACCTTAATGGGCAACGCTTTGAAGAATCAGTCGAGAGATATCGTTTTTGCCCTTTGCCAGTACGGGATGGGCGATGTGTGGAAATGGGGGTATCAGACCGGGGGGCAGCTCTGGCGAACCGGCGACGACGTTCGGGATAACTGGTCATCGGTGTATGCGGCGTTTAAAAAGCTGGCAGATAAATCTGAATTCGTGCACCCCGGCCGATGGAATGATCCGGATATCTTGCAAATAGGAGCTGTTGGTGCTGAAAGCCGCGAAGGAAACAGCAATCATTTATCCAAGGAAGAACAACATACCGTAATGACTATGTGGTGCCTTTTAAGTGCCCCTTTATTTATTGGCGCCAACTTTGAGCATATCGATCCGTTCACATTATCACTCATCACCAATAACGAAGTAATTGCGATTGATCAGGACGCTTCAGGTAAGGCGGCAAACCTTAAAATTACATTGGATAATAAAGTGGAAGTTTGGACCAAAAGGCTTAATGATGGCCGCATTGCAGTTGGATTACTTAATCCAAACGATACGGATCAGGCTTTTGATTTTCAGTTTTCATTAATTGGAGAGGATAACATTTACCGGGTACGGGATCTGTGGCAGAAAAAGACTTTAGGCAAGGCTTTGAAAGCTCTGCCATGTAATATTCCCTCCCATGGAATATTACTGATCACTATAAAGCATTAATGAAAATTGTAACTCTTCACACAAAGACGGAAATAAGCACCAGGTTTATACCAGGATAAAGACAAATCATAACCCCGCGGTTGCGGGATTTATTCTGTCCTGGTTAATTCTGTTTTTATTTCCACTCACCTGCGGTAATTACTTCCGCCTGGCGCGGGAAGACCTTAGTAGTCAAAACATGATGAACTTCTTCGTCTGCATCTGCGCAGCCATCAGATAATACGGTAATTCTGTAGTCTTTATCGGCAGCCTCGCGTAAGGTTGACAAAACGACGCCGCTGGTTGCTATGCCCGTAAGCACAATATGACCAATACCAAATGAGCGTAAAACCACCTCCAGATCGCTGCCTGTGAAGGCGCTTACACGACGTTTGGTAACAATAAGTTCGCCTGGTTGCGGCGCCACGCCTGGATGAACAGCCATAAATTCACTCATATTTACATTTGCAAATCTTTCCTTTGAGGCTGCGAAACCTTTGTTATTAGAATTTATCTCCGGCGAACCTTGTCTAAAACCAACAACAACAAAAATTACCGGGATATTGTTATTACGGGCAGTGACCAGCGCCTTAGCCACATTTTCGATAATTGTTTTAGAATCCGGAAGCATGGGCACTATTCCGGCCTGCATATCCATTACAAGAAGGGCTGTTTTTTGTTCCATTTAGTGGTGTTTTTATGTTTGCAAATTTCTAAAAGTTTTTGACTAAAATTAAAATTTGGTCAGAAAAAAGAAATTCTTGGTACCCGGATTGATCACCCCCTATTTATTGAGCATGTTTTTGTCAGGATGAAAAAGAAGCAAAAAGCCTGTAACCGATAAATTCAATGACGGTCGTAAGTTGGCCATTAAAATCTCCTGCCGATGATTATTTTAATAATGGCCTTGTCGGTGGCCCGGGTAAAGCCATAACCAAACCCTCCATTGAATTCCCAGGCCGGGTCAAGGTTCAGGTCAGTGGCAACGAAGAGTTGGTGCTGCTGTTGCTGAAAGCTGTCATAATGAAAAAATGGTCCGGTTGCCCCGTAATATTCCAAACCGACCGCGACCACTTTAGTAATATTATAACTCCCCTTTAGATTTGGCGAAAATATCAAACCGCGATTTTGATCGGGGCCTGCAAAACTCTGATCCAATGTGGGATTAAAAGAAATATACCATTTATCCCAGGTTTTGTCTATGATCGGTCTGATCTCAAGTGTGCTGGTGTTGGGTGAGAATTCCCTTTTCTGAAATCCAAATTCAGTGGATAAACTTAGGCCAACTGGCCACTTCCAAGTTGCGGGTATCGCAAATCGGGGCCTTATATGTGAGCCAACGTATGCTGTTCGCCCTTCACTGCCAATTGTATTAAAAAAATAAAACCCAGTCTCAAACCAGGGAGTCCAGCCATGCGTTATTTCAATGGTTTCGTGTTCTGCATGATTTGTAGGTAGCTGGCCATCGGCAGATACCGTTTTGCTTCCATCAATCGTAAAGTTACTATGTAATTCAACCATTGTGTGACCCTGCTCAACAGTTTCAGCCCCGTAAACCTGTATCTCGTAGTTATCCTGCGCTTTAAGCATCAGACAGGTGGAAAAGAAAACCAGGATCAGCAACAACTTTTTAAGCATCGGGCGGGAAGATTATCTAATAACCAAGTTTAAATGTGCAATTTGAAGCAATTCTGAAGTTTAAAGCAGCCTGCTGTTTGTAACAGAATTTATACTTCAGAATTACTACCAAATTCGACCATAACTTTATCCTAAAATAATGCATTGAAACTTCTGATCATTGAGGACGAACGTTCTCTTAGGGAAAGTATCGAAAAGTATTTCACCGGCGACGGCAGCGTTTGCGAAACCTGCCCTGACCTGGAGTCCGCCATGTTCAAAATTGATCTTTATGATTATGATTGCGTCATACTTGACCTGGGCCTGCCTGATGGAAATGGCCTGAAAATCCTTCAACACCTCAAGGAAATTGGTAAGGATGAAGGAGTGGTGATTATATCTGCAAAGAATTCTCTGGATGATCGGATAAGTGGGTTAAACCTTGGTGCTGATGATTACATCGTTAAACCATTTCATTTGGCGGAACTAAAGGCCCGGATCATTGCCATTCATCGACGGAAATCATACAACGGAGGTAGTAAGGTTGAATTTGAAAATATCGTCGTCGACCTGAATGCGATGGATGTTAAAGCCGCCGGAAAAACCGTTATATTAACGAAGAAAGAGTATGAAATGTTATTATATTTTATTGCTAACAAAGGCAAAGTAATAACAAAAAATGCATTGGCAGAACATTTATGGAGAGATCATATCGACCAGGCTGATAGTTTTGATTTTATTTACACCCACATTAAAAACCTGAGAAGAAAAATACAAGAATGTACTGATAAAGATTTCTTTAAATCTATTTACGGTATTGGTTATAAGTTTTCCTGATCATGAAACTGGCCGCGAAATATAACCGGGCGAGCATGATTATATCCATCGGTATATTACTTGTTGGAGGAATAATTTATTTTATCGCGATCTCCTATTTTTCAGATAACCAGCTTGATCGGGATCTGAAGGAAGAAATTGACGAAGTATCTGTGTATGTCGCAACTCATCAGAGATTACCTAAACCATTTGAATTTGATGAAAACCAGGCTTTCTTTACGCCTATCGGGCAGAAAGTGGTGTCATTGAGATTTAACGATACACCATTTTATGAATCTCAAAGTAAAAAAATGAGACCCGGAAGAGCTGTTATCGGCATGATCCAGCTAAAAAATATCAACTATCAGGTGGTGATCGCAGAATCGAAAGAGAGTACGCAATACCTGGTACAAATTATAGGTTTGATCACCGCCATTCTGACTATTTTACTGTTAACTGCGCTCTTTTTTACAAACAAGTTTGTTTTACGCGGTTTGTGGAAACCTTTCTATCAATTGCTGCAGCAACTTAAATCATTCGACGTCAACAAAAAAATGGCTCAGCAAACAGCTGTTTTAAATGTGGATGAATTCGAAGAACTTCGGTATGCAATTGATCTGATGGCAGACAGAGTAGTCAAAGATTATCAGAGCCTGAAGACTTTTACGGAGAATGCTTCCCATGAAATGATGACCCCGCTTGCTGTTATTAATTCGAAATTAGACAATCTCGTGCAGGACGAAACACTTAGTGCCGAACAATTCGATCAATTGCAGGATATTTATAACGCAAGTAATAAATTATCACGTTTAAACCAATCTTTGTTGCTTCTGGTCAAGATTGATAATCACCTGATCAATGATGCTGAGGAAATAAATTTAAAACCCGTTATTCAGGAAAAACTCAACCAATTCCAGGAAATCATCCGCTCGAAAAAACTGATCGTAAGCGACGTTTTGCTTGACAAAATTATTGTTGCCGATTCGTACCTCCTTGACATTTTGCTCAACAACCTTTTCAGTAATGCCATTCGCAATAACATAACCGGTGGTGAATTGCGATTGGATCTAAATTCAAAACAGTTCATAATTTCCAATATGGGAAGTACGAAAACATTGGACGAATCACGAATTTTCGAACGTTTCCAAAAGGGTAATTTATCAGAAGGTTTAGGCTTAGGCCTGACGATAGCACGTAATATTTGTGATAATTATGGTTATCGTCTCACCTACCATTTCGAGCCACCATTTCACCGTTTCATCATCACATTTTAATGCCTGCCGGGCATTATAGAATTTATCTGAGAAACAAATTCATCGGGGCTTAAACCTGGGAACCCGTCCCAGGTTTTCAGTATTTTACCATTTTCATCAACTAAGAGTGTGAAGGGAAATTTCCCATCAGAATTATATTTATCAGCCAACGCCTCGTTCAATTTAACTTGTTCTTTGCTCAACTGGTTCTTTTTTTGCCTGGGAAAATCGGCGCGAACAAGTACAAGGTGGTCGGCAGCATAATTTTCAAAGGTTTGCGACTCCAGTATTTCCTTTCTCAGCCTGATACATGGTCCGCACCAATCTGAACCTGAAAAATTGATCAGGATTAACTTATGTTGCAGCCCTGCTTCTTTTTTTGCAGCACTAAAATCTCCTGACCAGGTAACACCAGTGGAGAAAAACACCACTATATAAATCGCTAATAATTTCATTTCTATATTATTTAAATCCTAAACTTATTGAAAATACGTTTGAAATAAGATCCGTCGTCTGGGAGTAATGTCCGTATCTAATTTCCATTTCATGTAAACCCTGCCATCCAAACACCCCTTTAGGCGGTGCTATTCTGAGTCCGATTCCGTAAAAACTACTTTGGAATTTTGAATATTCGTAGTTGCTGCTATAATACGGGTCAGTTGGGCTATGGGCTTCATACGGCGCAAAATATCTGGATGCTGACTGATTGTAATAACGGTAAAAAGGCGAGATAGAGAAGAATGGTGTGATTTTGTAGGGTACTTCCAGCCCTACAGTGTTCGACCTAATGCCCCAATTATCAAGGTAATACCTGTAATAAGTGCGCAGAATAATATTATCGCCTAAAAAATAATTCAACCTAAGCCCTATCGGAAGCTTAAAGCGCGAAGATGGAAGCTTTTCAATAGTGTCTTTTCCTGTGTTAAAATAGACGCGATGGAACGGCAGACTCAGGTAACCCTGTTGCGTAACGACATCTCCTAATACCATGACCTGTAACCTGGAATTGATCATTTGTGAGTACGAGAGCGCAGCCGTTAAGGTTGTTCGGGGACTGCTTGGAATGTTTGCTCTGTGCCCGCCGCCTTCGCCGGAAATGACGGTTCCGCTAGCTGAGGTAACTATTGTTCCAGCGCTTGAAATTGTAGTATTGGGGATCAGTTCAGACGGATATATTAGTTTTACCCTGTCGAAATAACCCTGCAGTTTTGCCGAGAATTCTCCGTTTTTATCAGCGGTTTTAAGTGAAAAATGCAGATCGCCGCCTAGTGATTGATAATTGTATTCGCTTGACACATATGCCCCGAGCCCAAAAGTATTACCGCTTTTGGCATTTTCTTTAGTCCAGTCAATAGATGGATAAATTCTTGTACCTGTTTTAGATGATGCTCCGGTTACGGACACATAGGCCTGGGATGCAGCACTGTGGTAATCAAAACCTAGTCCGATGGCAAGTGTGTTTTTGTTGAGCGCATTGTTGAACCATACCAGGTTAAGATCCAGACCGTTTGCAAGATCGGTCACCGTTTCGTCGCCCATGCCTCCGCGAACTGCTGAGTGATCGCCTGTTTGATGGTAATAACTGGAAACAAGGTCAACTTCGTCAACCCGCAATTTCCGTGAATGATAGCCTGTAGTATCCCCCGATGATATTCCGGTAACGGGTTTATATAGGCTGACGGTTGTTTTGTTAAATGGGATACTATCTGTTTTTGTTTGCGACCAGGTGTTCAAACGGCACAGTAGTGAAAATCCGATAACGGATAAAAATACTTTTCTCATCTTTTCCTCTTAATCTCTCGCCTGTTAATTACATCCGCAACCGCCACCTGTTTTGCCGCCATTCGCACCAGACGCTGCTTCCCGGTAAGATTGAAAATTCAGTTCGTTCTTCTCTACTTTTCGGTTGGCAAGAGCCATCTCAGAGTCGTTGAGACGGCTTTTTTGGTATTCCTTTAAGTGCACACAGGATGTTGTGGTGGCAACAATAAACAGTAAACAGATAAGTTTGAACGCATTTTTTATCATAATAGGGGTATTTTTAAATTTATATTTTTGGAAGTGTAAATGCAGTCTTCATCATCAATGATAACTGCTTCAATGTTTTTCATTTGATCGATCATATCTAAACCTGCCTTTACACCCATAATAGTAACCGGTGTCGCCATCGCGTCTGCTATTTCTGCATTAGTAGAAATAATAGTAACGCTTTTTATACCAGTCACAGGTAAACCGGTTCGTGGATTAATAGTATGCGAATATCTTTTGCCATTAATGGTAATATACTTTTCATAATTTCCGGAGGTCGCCACTGCCATATTACTTATGGACATGTATGAAAATGCTTCATCTTTTGAATTTGGGTTGGCAATAGCGATAGTCCATGGTTTACCATCAGGCTGAAATCCCCAGGTGGTCAGGTCACCCGAAGCATTAACCACGCCGCTTTCCACACCGATAGCTTTCATTACTAATCGCGCCCGCTCGGCTGCATATCCCTTCCCTATGCCCCCAAAGCCTATCCGCATCCCAGGCACAGTCAAGAATACACTGCATTCATTCGCGTCGAGCTTTATATTGTTATAATTTATTAAGCGCACTAATTTTCGCGCTGTTTGCTCGTCAGGTAATACGGTCATTTGCTGATCAAAATTCCACAAACTTTTGTCGATAGAGCCATACGTTATATCAAATGCACCCTGGGTCACATCTGAAATCTTTATTGATCGCTGTATCAGGTTAAACGTCTCCCTGCATACGATTACCGGGGTACATCCGGCATTTTGATTTATTAAATTTGTTTCGCTGTTAGGATTGAAAGTCGTTAGAAGTCTTTCAATCCTTTGTATTTCCTGAATGCCAATATCAATTTGTTCATTTGCCAGGCTTTCATCGTTTGTCACTACGCTGATCTCAAAATGGTTCCCCATTAACTTACATCCTCTTTTCAGCACAAACTTTTCATTCATAGGATAGCAGAGTAACAAATGTTTAAACACCATTTTAACGCAACAGTATAGACAATATTACTGTGCGAATTTGTAGTTGACATGAAATTTGCTGAAATGTTGTTCGAGATAAGATAAAATGGGAGCCATTCGATTGAATGAAAGTCAGAACAATCCAACTCTTTAGTTACTTGCTTAGGAATAAATTAATCAAAAACCCCATTAAATGATGATTTTAATGAGGTTTAAGCAACGTGAGTAAGTATGCTGCGGAGAAAGAGGGATTCGAACCCTCGATACCCTTTTGAGGTATACACACTTTCCAGGCGTGCTCTTTCGACCACTCAGACATTTCTCCGGGAAATGGAGTGCAAATGTATAATAATTGCGGTGAATATCGTTCAAAAAATGTTTTACTTAGTGCTTGCTGGATTGACTAAAAGATAGTTGTTTATATTGCTGGTTATATCATTTCAATGCCTTGTTGCCGTGCGCCCATTGTTGAAGTATGCTCTGGTAGAAGAACGCTGACTCAAAATTTACCCGGTGCTTCTCGGAAAAAGGAAAAAGATGTATAGCGATCAAACGGTACCAGCAGCGTTTACTTGAACAGGAAGTACGGTTACGCCAAATGGGGTTATTTTGCCAATTACAAACAAGCAGAAGGCGTCAAGACAGGTAGTATCGCCGCTTGAGCGGTCTATCGGTCTGAGATCCGGGGACTTCCTTGGGAACCTTGGTGGGAGGCGTTCATGAAAACCCTCCATTTCTCAGGCTCCAAATCACTATTGCCCAAGATTTAAAAATTTGATTTCCTATAAAGTAACGTCCAGGCCCAGCCGGCAAGAGTCGCGGCATAAAATGGATAGGCGAAAAAAGGCAATGGTTTTGTTAAGGCTATAGCAGGATGGCCTGTAAAGATCATAAAAGCAGTAACGGCAAACAGTGAGGCCGCGACAATCCCTGTACAACGCACAAAAAGGGGAAATAACTTTTGCGAACTGATAACTGCGATCGATAAGGCCCACAAACAGACCCCCGTTCCAAACCCGGGGATATTGTCGCTTAAATTTCCCGAACAGCTAAAAAATACGATGCTTTCAGCTATTGCAAATATGAAAAAACCTGCTGCCACTATTTCGTGGCCTTTTTTTGAGGTGTAGGGAGCAAGTAATGCTGCAGCCAAAATAAGGCCACAGCTATCTATGGCCCAAAGGATATTTCGAGCGATATCTGAAGGAACGAAGGTTCCGGCCATACCCAGTATACAACCGGTCAAAAGGCCAACGGCAGCAATAACGAGAACAGATTCTTTTTTCATCAATGAACTTAATTCAGGTTTTATAAGACACGATACCTAAATGTACGTTTTGCATTTTATTAATCAAACAGGCGACATGTTTTTTCTGTTCGGTTCGCTTGACTTTGACTCTTAGTAAATACCAAAAGTTTCACTCTATCTTACAAGGACGGAAAAATATTAACTACTGATATTGCTGGTTATACAATTTCACCGCTTTTTCCCCGTGTTGTCCGGCGTTTACCAGGTGAATTAGCGCTGAAGTTAGAAAAGCAGTCGCTAATCCAGTAAAAATATAGGCTCCAGCCAGGCTGTGGTGCTGATAAATAATGCTTGCTTGTCCGTCAACAAAGCCGGCAGTCGCGCCTGCATTTTTATTGTGCGTGGCGTACTCAATAGTGGCTATAGTCGCCGAAACAGCTCCAGCTCCAAACGAAATATAGGTCCAGGTAAGATTATTTTTCGCTTTCGAAACTTCATAGGCTGAGGGCGCATAACGTGATAACCGGAGTAAAACATCTTCACGTGTTTGCAATTTACCCCCAATAGTATATAAATAATCCGATTGCCTATCTTGGCCGACAGGTATAATCTTAATAAGACTGTCAGGCTGTGCTTTACTGATATTCTGTGCCTTGATCAATTCAGAAGAAAAAAGTAACAGGAAGATGATGATAACAGGCTTTTTCATAGTGGTAGTGTGGTTACAATAAAGTTATAGGATTATCTGTTGAAACGTGCGCAAAAAGCAGCATGTAACTAAATTGATATCTAAGCACGGAGAACTCCTATTTTCAGGAAATAAATTACTTTAGGGGACTACCGATATTTGATGGAGCGAAGTATGTTTAATCAGTGCCCCCGTCAAAACGCCGGATAATTGTGATGCCGTCCTGCTCAAAGGAAAAACCTGGATCTTTTCGACCCTAAAAGGCATTTTATTGTGAGTATGGGCAGCTGTACCACCAATGCACTAGCAGCTCCGATAAAGGTCATAAGAGAAGCGTCTGGCATTGCGTATGGTTTATTTTCCACTGTTCTCTCTCATACCAGTTCACAGTCTTCGACTGGCCAACCGTTATCTGACCGGCGCTATTCCTGTGCAGTAGCAGAAAATATTATTCCTTCGTCTTCAGGCGCGGCTAAAGCATTAAAATTTATCTGGAATGATCTCTAAGTTATCGGCAATGCATACCGGGTTCCAGCCAGGCCCGGGTATATCCGGGAGCTCAACCTGGTGACCGCTAAAGCCTGCTCTGCTGAAGAAGTGAATGAAGCATGAAGAAAAGCCAGCGAAGATCTTCTGGACGTAAAGGATATTCTGGGAGATGAATGGACGTCAGCAAGGATCATTAGAGATCCGCATTCATCGCTGATGGACAGAAACTTACCATACATCTGGAGGGCCTGCTTCGTTCGTACCCTGTTATGATAAAGGGTGGGGCTTCCGCAGCCATCTTGCAGAAGTCGAAGTATCCTTAGCAGAAAGGATCTGATCTGAATCAGCCAATTAAACATTGCTTTGTAGAAAATGAAGGGTTTAAAACAAAATTGAAACAAAAAAAGGCGCCCCGGTCACACCCCGGGACGCCCCAATCAATCACTACACTTATCAAATTTATCCTCTTACACGGTCATTATGTTTTTTGCGATAAATAGCACGACTGGTGTGGTTCTCATCGCGGCGCAACTGCCTGCGTTCAGCACCGGTAACGTGACCATCGGCTTTTGCCATACGCTTATCGCTTCTTATATTTCTTTCATCGGCGCGAAGGTGATGGGCTTCAGTTTTTGTCAGCTCTCCACTGCGTACGCCCTGGTTAATACGGCGCTCCTGGCGATGTTCCCTGTGGTTAATCACGGGGGTGCGGGTCTGGGCATTTGCAATTGAGGTAACGGCTAACAAAGCAACCAAAGCACCTCCTAATATTTTGATATTCATAATTTTAAGTTTTTATTATTCGTATTTCGTTGTTTTAATAATAGACTGTTTTTCACCAAATAGGTTTAATTGTAGTCAAAAATTTATGGTAACATCGCGGATAAATATTTTTAGCTTATGTTTGCTGCTTATTGCAAAACGGGTAAATGCACACGATAAAAAACTTGTTTAGTTTCAAATGCTGAGCATCAACGAGATCAAAAAACCTATTGCTGCCGATATTGATGCTTTTGAGGAAAAATTTAAGTCCTCGATGCAAAGCTCGGTTCCCCTGCTCGACCGCATTACCCATTATATTGTTAAGCGAAAAGGCAAACAGATCAGGCCAATGTTTGTATTTTTTTCGGCCAGTATTTGCGGGGGTATCACTGATGCCACGCACCGGGGAGCTGCTTTGGTTGAGCTTTTGCATACTGCAACACTAGTTCATGATGATGTCGTAGATAATTCTTACCAGCGACGGGGCTTCTTCTCTATCAATGCGCTTATGGAAAAATAAAATAGCCGTTTTAGTGGGCGATTTCTTATTATCAAAGGGATTGCTGCTTTCGATAGAAAATCATGATTTCAGGTTACTGCAATCGTATCCGAAGCTGTAAAACAAATGAGTGAGGGTGAGCTTTTACAGGTAGAAAAAGTACGGCGCATGGATGTGGATGAACCTATTTATTATGAAGTGATCCGCCAGAAAACAGCCTCGCTAATTGCTTCTTGCTGCGCCTGCGGGGCGGCCTCGGCAGGAGCCAATGAAGAAACAGTTGAGAAAATGCGCTTGTTTGGAGAGAAAATCGGCATTGCCTTCCAGATCAAGGATGATATGTTTGATTTCGGTACAGATGATGTGGGTAAACCTTTGGGTATCGACATCAAAGAAAAGAAAGTGACCCTGCCGCTGATCTACTCATTAAATAATGCAAACTCTTCCGAACGAAAAAGGATTATCAACCTGGTAAAAAATCATAATGACGATCCGAAAAAAATTGAACAGATCATCGCGTTTGTAAAACGAGAGCGGCGGCTTGCAATATGCCGAAACGCAAATGAAAAAATACCAGGATGAGGCATTTAAAATATTAAATACTTTCCCGCCGAGCGCATCGCGGGAGAGTTTGGAACAATTAGTGCGGTTTACCACCGAAAGAAATAAATAATGCCGAGCGAACTGATATTTATAAGCGGCTTCATCCTTTTTATATTCCTGATGATGTCTGTTGATCTGGGATTGTTCGGCAAATAGTGACAAACCTGTCAGTCATGAAACAGGCCGGCATTATGAGCGCCGTATGGGTATCGTTGGCCCTTGTTTTTTATGCTCCTGATTTTACACTACGGCCATCTGCTGCACCATGTCGATAGCTTTGCAGCACTGCAGGAAATCAATATTAAAAACTTTCATCAACTTACAGTTGAACGGCAGCAGATTTTCAGGGAGGATTGAGCTTGTACCGGAAAAACCTTGGATTAGAATTTATTACTGGTTATGTGGTAGAATATGCCTTGTCCGTCGATAATATTTTTGTGATGGTACTTATATTTACTGCCTTTTCGGTCAATCCTAAGTATTATCATAAAGTATTGTTGTGGGGAATCATTGGAGCAATTGTCATGCGTTTCCTGTTTATTTTCATCGGTGCAACCTTAATCAGCCAGTTTCATTGGATTTTATACCTGTTTGGTGCATTCCTGGTTATATACTGGTGTGATGATGTTTATTAATCGCAATGAAGAAGATGAAATAGATACCGAAAACCACAGGGTGGTAAAATTCGCATCTAAATATTTTGCTGTCCATCCCAAATTTGAAAGTGGGAAATTCTTCGTAAAGATCAATGGCAAAAAGCTGATCACACCATTGTTCCTGGTGCTGATGATCATTGAAGTAACTGACCTGATCTTCGCTGTCGATTCCATTCCTGCTATATTTTCGATCACGAAAGATCCTTACATTGTTTTCTTCTCCAATATATTTGCTATCATGGGATTAAGGTCAATGTTTTTCCTGTTGGTGAATATCATCGAGAAATTTCACTATCTCAAGGTAGGATTGTCAGTACTGCTTTCTTTTATTGGTCTGAAAATGCTGGCTGCCGGTTATGCAGATAAAATCGGTTTAACTACAGGCAATTCGCTGTTGATTATTCTTGGGATACTCACAATAAGTATTGTAGCTTCACTCTTGTTCCCTAAAAAAGAGGCGGCGAATTAGATTTGACGTAAGATGCGGGATTTGTGTTGTGAGATAAAAGTTGAAAAGGGGGCTCTCGTCATCGATTTTGTCAAGTTATTTATTATTAGAAACATTCCATCTCAAATCTTGCGTCTCAAATATCATATCAAATAGAAAATATTAACTTCGCTACATGCATTTGTTTGATTTTAGCCACTTAAAGATCACTCCTTTCGCCATACTGGACATTTTTCTGCTGGCTATAATTATATACCAATTGTATAACCTGATCAGGGGTACCATCGCGGCCAATATATTTATAGGCCTTGCGCTGATATATCTACTTTATTTTATTGTCCCGGAATCGAAAATGCCACTGCTTGCCGGTATACTTAAAAAAGTAGCCGATGTAGGCATTATAGCGGTTATCATATTGTTTCAGCAGGAAATACGTCGTTTCCTGCTACTTGTTGGCAAGAATGCTTCATTGCAACGAAACAAGGCCTGGTGGCAATACTTTTTTGGTAAAAGAGAGGATAATAAAAATAATTATGCCCGTATAAAACCTATCATAGATGCATGCAAAAGCATGAAGCAAACGCGTACGGGGGCGCTGATTGTGTTTGCAAAGTTTTATGATGAGCAGTTTTACCAAAACAGCTGTGAGGTACTTGATTCCAAAATATCCAAGCGCTTGCTCGAAAGTATATTTCAAAAGAGCAGCCCTCTGCATGACGGTGCCGTAGTGATATCCGAGAATAAGATAAAAGCAGCCAGCTGTATTTTGCCGTTGACAGATAAAACGGATCTACCCCTTCAATTCGGTTTACGCCACAGGGCAGGTATTGGTGTTACAGAATCCAATGAAGCGACTGCGATCATCGTTTCCGAAGAAACCGGTGAAATATCCTACGCTAAACAGGGTCGTGTTAAGATGAATATTAGTTTTGCCGAGCTGGAGAAATTGTTGAATAAGGATTTTTGATTTGATTTATGGTGCTGGTTGCAGCGGTTGGGCTAATAGAGGAACCTTCAAAATCGGCATGTTGTCAATGTTTCCACTAATCTTAGCAATGGGCATATGATCGATACTACCTTCTAATTTAGCAATAGGCATGTGGTCTATCTCTGCTGCCGGATTCATTGAGAATAGACTATTGCCTGATAACTCATTAGGCACCAAAGTCAGTCCTTGCTGAGTGGGCCAGACTGAAAAATTCTTGAATAGCGTACTATCGCCTGGCTTAACCTGTAGTAAATTTTGATCCTTCGGAGTCTTGAATAAATTTTGATCAAAGGCAATATTGGCTTGCTGCGCTTTCGAATGAGTGGTGCCGGCAAAAATGATCAGTAATAGTAATATCTTTTTCATAACCTGCTTTATGTTAGGACTAATATAAATAAACCAGGTGTTAAAATGTGTAATCTTTGTTACAAAAATGTTAAAATCAAAATGGAAAGCCACCAGTATTTACCGGCGGCTTTCTATTTTGATATCGTGAATTAATTATTTGCTCTCTTTTGCTTCCGTAACAACTTTAGCCGCATCTTCCGCTGCTTTTGCAGATACATCGTCTTTCAACTTGGTACGCTGCTCCTTAATGTTATTCAGCAAACCAGCTACAAACGGTGCAACGCCATTATAAACTTTGTACTTTAAAGCTGTTTGCTTTAGCTCTTCAATACCCTGCTGGGCATCGGCCGGGTTATCAATATTACCTGTCATTTGTGCAAATTTGCGGATCAGCGCAAATTTACCGTTGATGTTACCATCAATAAATTGCTGATAAACAAATGGCCATTGAGCCGAGCTGCCGCTTTCCGAGTAAACACTTACAATAGATTGGGTAAGGGCGCCATGGGAGTCGTTTTCCAATCCTTTAGCAAGTTGTAATGCCTGAGCGGGATCAAGCTGATCGATGCCTGCCAAAGCAGCTCCCTGAACGGCATAGGATTCACTTTTCAGCGCCTGTTTAAAGATCGCCATATTATCTTGCATCTTTAATTTAGCCAATACATTCAAAGCTGCGGCACGCACCAGCGTATTTTGATCTCCCTGAGCCAATGAGGTTAGTACAGGCAAGGCGGCATTGTGAATGTCATCATTCTTCATATTCAATGCCCGGATGGCTTTTATTCGCAGGCCGTAGTATTTGTCTTTCAAAGCTGCAATGATGATCTTCTGCCCGCCTTTTTCCGATTGCTTGCTTTGTGCAGCGTCAATCGCTTCAAAACGGTCCATATATAATGGCGCATTGAAATATTGGAATACAAATTCGTCCAGTGTTTTATTGTCGGTTTTTTGGGCAAGCAATATTTTATCGCCGTCAACATTCACCAGGTCGGGTTTTGACGTCTGAATGGAAAGTTAAGGTATCCGCTTTATCATTCATCCAAACTTTATGGCGCTCTTTTTTTCCGCCGGCATAAATATCAACAGCCATAGGCAATTTAAAGGTCTGGCCATCCTGGTTTTGTGCAAGGTAAACGGTTTCTGTTTTTGAGGCATCATCCCATTTGTAGCTGATATCCAAAACCGGGTTGCCCGGCACCATAATACCATTGGTTAAAAAACCAGTTCAAATCGAGGCCGCTGGCTTCTTCCAAGGCCAAACGCAATTGCTGCGCTTCGCCGTTTTTAAACGCATTGGTTTTAAGGTAAATATTCAAGCCTTTAAAAAAGCCGCATCGCCCAAATAATTGCGCAGCATATTTAAAATGCGGCCGCCTTTTTGATAAGTTACCACATCAAAAACATCTTCTTTATCATCATAATGGAAACGCACCAGGTTCTTTGTAGCGGCATCCGGGCTGTTGCAAATAATTCTGCAATGCCGTCATAGCTATGTGCATCGCCTGCATCCTTGCCATATTTATGCTCGGCCCAAAGCATTTCGCTAAAATCAGCAAACGATTCATTTACGGTCAAGTTGCTCCAGCTTTCGCAGGTTACCTAATCGCCAAACCATTGGTGAAACAATTCGTGGGCGATAGTACTGCGGCCGTCATCATAATAAGCGATCCAGCAATTCGCGATGGGTATCCTGCACATATTCGCCATGCAAGGTGCTGTGGTATTTTCCATTGCACCGCTCACATAATCGCGCACTACAATTTGCGAATATTTATTCCAGGGAAAATCAACACCTAAGGTTTTTGAGTAAAACTCGATCAACTCAGGTGTCATGCCGAATATCTCTTTGGCATAAGGCGCATATTTAGGCTCCAGGTAATAGTTTACCTCTTTATCGCGCCATTTGTCGTGGTATATTTTAAAATCGCCCACGGCCATCATAAACAAATAAGGCGAGTGCGGCAATTCCATTTTCCAGGTATCGGTACGGGTACCATCGGCATTTATTTTTTGCGATGCCAGGCGACCGTTTGATAGAGTAACATATTTTGCCGGAACGGTCATGCTGATCTCGTCGGTAGTTTTTTGTTCGGCTTATCAATGGTAGGGAACCAGGCCGATGAGCTTTCAGTTTCGCCCTGTGTCCATATCTGGATCGGCTTGTCTTTTTCCGTACCGTCCGGGTTGATAAAATATAAACCTTTGGCATCGTTGATAGCCGCGCTGCCTTTTACTTTCAGCTGGTTGGGTTTTGAGGTATAATCGATGTAAATGGTATAATTTTCATTGTTGTGATAAACCTTATCCAAGTTGAATAGCCACGGTCAGGCTATCATCATAATTATATTTCAGCGGGATATTTTTACCATTTTTTACCACCGAAATATTTTTAATGTCCATTCCTTTGGCATCCAGCCGCAAGGTATCGGTAGGATAAAAATGCGGTTTCAAAGTAACCCATTCCTTGCCATACATAATAGCGTTTTTTGTAATCAAAACGCACATCCAGTTTGGTATGCACCAGGTCGTTGATCTTTGGCGGCGTTTCGCGGTATATTTTCATTAGCGGATCATCGTGCCTTTGGCAGCTGGTGCATGCGCATTAGCGTTGCAGGCTAGCCGCAATAAGCGCCGGTAAAGAACAAAGCAGAAAGCGTTTTAAATTTCATCATATCAGTTTGTTAATTATTGATTAGTATAAATTTTTCCTTCCTTCATCACAAAGGACACTTTTTTCATTGTTTTAATATCTTCAAGCGGATCGCCATCAACGGCAACAATATCGGCAAATTTGCCTTTGGCTAATACTGCCTGTTTTATCGCTCATGCCCAGCAGATCTGCGGCGTTGACTGTGCCGCTTTTATAGCTTCCATTGGCGGCATGCCCGCCTCAACCATGTATTGAAATTCGATGTAATTTTTGCCATGTGCATAAACGCCGGCATCGGTACCAAAAGCGATTTTTACACCCGCTTTATAAGCTTTGCCAAATGTTGGCTGTATTTGCGTACCAACTTCGATCGCCTTACGGGCAATCACAGGCGGGAAATAGCCGGGTATTTTGGCAGAATCGGCTACCGATTTACCCGCAATGATGGTTGGCACCAGGTAAGTGCCATATTTTTTGGCCAGTTCCATATCTTCCTCATTCATAAAGGTGCCATGTTCTATAGAAGTAACGCCGCCCAGAATTGCCCTTCTGATACCTTCGGCGCCGTGTGCGTGGCAGGCCACACGCAGGCCATAATCTTTTGCAGTTTCAACAACTGCTTTTATTTCATCAATGGTAAATTCAGCGCCGGAGCTGTTTTCACTCAGATCAAGCACGCCACCTGTCGAAGCAATTTTAATCACATCCGAACCTCGTTTTATTTGCAGGCGCACGGCTTTTATCAGTTCATCCCTGCCATCGGCAACGCCATCATCCGGCCCCATTTTATGGTTAAAAGCATCATCTCTGAAACCTACCGAATTATCCATGTGGCCGCCGCTTGCAGAAATCGCCCGGCCGGCAGTAATAATACGCGGGCCATCAACTAGTCCTTTCGCACAGCTTTACGCAGACTAATATTTACGCCCGAACCGCCCAGATCGCGAACGAGCAAGACGAAATTCTGCTCCAGCGTACATAAACAT
>CAWJTH010000146.1:0-14964 GCA_963845495.1 uncultured Chitinophagaceae bacterium | reverse complement strand
CCAAGGCCACATGGTCGGGCGGTAAAACAAGGATGATGGAAATATCTTTAAAAGCGTCTTTAAAAGCTTTGATGGTATAATATAAAACTGGCTTACCGTGCAATGGTAAAAATTGTTTGGGCATGTCGGAATTCATCCGTTTACCTGTTCCACCTGCAACAATTACAGCATATTTCTTCATAAGTAACAAAAATAGCGTAGTAGCAACATATTTAAGCGTTTACATTGTTTTCATTAAAAATTCACGAAATAATAACCTTGTCAGGGTTTATATTTTTGTCCCGATAGAGTTTTATACAGATTGAATAATTATTTGGATAGCCAATTGTCTGTCGACTTATCATTCAAAATAATATTATTTCAACAAAATATAAATTGATTTGAACAGATCGCAACGCTTTAGCTAAAAACTTCGAAACACTATGTGGTGCTTTACCTTACTTTCGAACCATCAAATTTACCCATGGGAAAAATCACAATTGCCATACACGGCGGAGCAGGAACGATATTGAAAGAGGATATGACGCCCGAACTGGAAACGGCATATTTAAAAGGTTTGCAAGATGCTGTTGATGCAGGTTATGCAGTGTTGGAACAAGGCGGAAGTGCCGTAAATGCCGTAAAAGCAGCCGTTGTAATTTTAGAAGATAACATGCTTTTTAATGCCGGGCGTGGTTCGGTTTTTACCAAAAAAGGTGTGCAAGAAATGGACGCTGCAATTATGGATGGTAAAGATTTGGAAGCTGGTGCCGTTGCCGGAATCCGGAGTGTGCGCAATCCGATTGAGCTGGCAACCGAAGTGATGGTACACAGCAACCATGTTTTTTTAAGTGGAAAAGGTGCCAACGATTTTGCTATTAAACAAGGCGTAAAATTGGAACCCGATGAATACTTTTTCTCACAGTTTCGATACGATCAATGGAAAGCTATCCGCGATTCCGACAATTATTCGCTCGATCATACCCACCAGCAATTGGAGGAATTGATGCGTGACAAAAAGTTTGGAACCGTTGGGGCTGTTGCGTTAGATGAAAACGGCAATGTTGCGGCCGCTACCAGTACAGGCGGCATGACAAATAAAAAATATGGTCGAATTGGCGACAGTCCGTTGATTGGTGCCGGCACTTATGCAAACAATGCAACCTGCGCCATTAGTTGCACCGGCCACGGCGAAGTATTTATTCGGGCAGTTGCGGCTTATGACGTAAGCGCCAGGATGGAATATAAAAATTTAACTTTACAAGAAGCGATGGATGAAGTGGTAAATCACAAATTATTGGACATGGAAGGCGAAGGCGGTATGATTGGTGTAGACGCCAAAGGCAATGTGGCACTGGTTTTCAACAGTGCGGGTATGTATCGTGGTTTTAAAAATAGCGATGGGGAAGGAGAAGTGGCGATTTATAAATAGTTATTAGGTAATTGGGTAATTAAGTCAATAGGTCATTAAGTCATTGGATCAATAGGGTGAAAGTGCAAGTTAACAAAAAAAGAAAACAAATGACCTATTGACCTAATGACTTATTTAGGATTAGTAATTTACGCAAGTTACCAATCATCCGTTCTAAACGAACTAACTGGCAAGCCCTCCGTATTAAACAAATCGCCCACCACAAAATCTTTAAACGCATACCGAACAGCAACCGGTTGCTTTACATTGGGCGAAGAAACTGCCACACCTTTAGCCGTTATAACAGCCTGTGCAGGAACAAAATATTTATCTGGCCCGGCAATTTCAAACTGTGATAAATCCTTGCCAAAAGAAGTCAGTCCGTTTGGCGTATTATGGAAAACGATATTCACGATGTTGCCCGTAATATTCATCGAATCAAACACCGGGCAAGCAAATCCGAATCCTTTTTTGTTGTAAGAGTCGCCCAACGCCAGCATGGCAAAACGTTCGCCACCTTCTTGCTTGTGCATCGGGTGGATGCTTTTTTGCTCACCAATGTCCATCAAAGAAATCATTCCGCTGTTGGGGATAGATTTTAAACTTTTCCGCTGCGCATCTCGCAAATAAGCCGAATTAAATTTACCACCAGCGTTGTAGGGCGGCAATTGCGCATAATCGTATGGTGCAATTTGGGCAAAGTAAAAAGGGAAATCACCGATGCCCCATTCGCTGCGCCATTCTTTCACCATTGCTGGAAACAGTTTTTCATATTTATCAGGAAAATCGTAATTGGTTTCGCCTTGGTACCAAATAGCCCCTTTAATAGTAAAGCCAATAACGGGATGCAACATGCCATTATACAAGGCCGTAACAGTGCGGTTAGGAATTTTGATCGTATCGCTTTTCGGTGCATCTTTTAATTCATCAAAAGGCTGCAATGTTTCTGCACTCATCCAAGCCTGCGCAAACGAGCCACCATAACTTACGTTGATCAATCCAATCGGCACGTTTAGCATGTTATTTAATTCCCTTCCAAAGAAATAAGCCGTTGCACTAAAATTGCTAACCGTTTCAGGCGAAGCCTGCAACCATTGCGAAGATTTACTGGTATCCTGCGGATTTTTTTTGCCTGAACGTGGCACGGTGTACAATCGGATATTTTTATTGGTGGAATGAAGGATGGCTTCGTTTGAACCAATAATCGGCGAATTCTTAAATCCTTTCATTGGCATTTCCATGTTCGATTGGCCAGAGCAAAGCCATACTTCACCGATCATTATATTGTGTAGCGTAATCGGTTTGCCATCGCTAATAGTTAATTCGTATGGGCCGCCAGCCGTAGGCGTAGACACTTTTAGTTGCCATTTGCCATCGGTGTTGGTTTGTGCGGTAAAATGCTGGTTATTCCACGAAGTAGTTATTTTAATGGTGGCACCAGCTTTTGCCCAACCCCAAATGTTGGCATTCGTTTGCTGTTGCAATACCATATTATCGCTAAAAAAGTAGGGCAGTTTTAATTGTGCATGTAATAAAGTAGTGGCAAATAATGCGATTAATAAAAGCAAATTCTTGGCTAATTTCATAAGGAGCAATGTTGATATTTTTTAAATGTTTCGAAAAATTATTTTAAAGATTGTTTGCAGAATTGTATTCTCACCCCAGCTTTGCGCCTCTGCGTGCAAACCCTTCACAAAAGTATAATAAACCATTTTTTATATCCATCATCATCTGCAACAAAAAGAGCAAATAACCAAATGTTCCATCATATCAGTAAAACGTTACATTGTTTTCCGTAGGCTCCCCATCTACTTTTACAACATCAAAAGAAATTGAATTGCCATTGAACCAACGACTACTTTAATTCAACATACCTTATTTTTTTCATATAGCAAGCAACAGGGTTACGATTCTTCGTATGCCCTTTTTTTTAATTAAAACTGAAATGACTTGCCCGCTGATGTAAATAATTTGAGCAAATAAATTGGTAAGTGTATTGAATAGAATTTTTTAATTTTAAATAGGATCTGCGTTAATGGGTTAAATCTGCGGGAAATAAAAACGGCTTATTTTTAAGGCTGAAAGACAACAATAAAAACTATGATTGAATTTGTACGGCTACGATTTTTGTTTTCACTTATTTGTACCCTTTTCTTTGCTACACAAATAAATGCCCAAACTGAAAACAGGACGGTGCAATTTGATGATAACTGGCTTTTTTTTAGGGGCGGCGCATTGGGCGCCGAAAAAGAAACCGCTAACGATGCAGGCTGGCGCAAGATTAATTTACCGCACGATTGGAGCATCGAAGATTTACCGCATACCAATTCTCCGTTTGATATCGGCGCAGTTAGTCAAGTAAATGGCGGCTTTACCACTGGCGGAACAGGCTGGTACCGCAAGCATTTCAACGTTCCAGCACAAGAAAAAGGCAAGCGCTTTGTTTTTCAATTTGATGGTGTTTACATGAATGCTGAAGTTTGGATAAATGGGAAAAATCTCGCCAAACATCCGTACGGTTACACTTCTTTTTATTTTGATGCAACAGATAAAATTAAATATGGTGCAGAAAATATAATTGCGGTGCGAGTAAGAAACGAAGGCGAAAACAGTCGCTGGTATTCAGGCTCTGGCATTTATAGGCATGTGTGGTTAAAAACATTAAATCCAATTCATATTGTACAATGGGGGACGGTTATTTCAACAAAAGCAATCAATGGAAATACGGCGATATTAAATTTTTCAACTAAAATATTAAATGAATCCACCAATAATCAGCAGGTAAAAATTATTGCACATATTTTAAATGCCAATAATAAAGAAATAGCAAAAACCGAATTAACAGCAAATATAAATGCAAGTGCTAATAATGATTTTAAAAAAGAAATCGAAATAAATAACCCAGCATTATGGAGCGTTGAAAATCCACAATTAAATAAAGTATTAATTGAAGTATTTGCAGATGATAAATTAATAGATACCGAAACAAATTCATTTGGCATTAGAACAATTTCTTTTGATGCTGAAAATGGATTTCAATTAAATAATAAAACAATAAAATTAAAAGGCGGTTGTATTCATAACGATAATGGTCCGCTTGGTTCAAAAGCTTATGACCGTGCCGAAGAACGTAAAATTGAATTATTAAAAGCGTCTGGATTTAATGCCATTCGTTGCGCACATAATCCGCCTTCGCCTGCTTTATTGGATGCCGCCGACCGCTTGGGCATGTTGGTAATCGACGAGGCATTTGATTGTTGGGAAGGTGGCAAAAACCCACAGGACTACCATTTATATTTTAAAGATTGGTGGCAAAAAGATGTGGAAAGCATGGTGTTCCGCGACCGAAATCATCCATCGATAATTATGTGGAGTACGGGCAACGAAATCCCAAATCGCGATAAGCCCGAAGTGGTGGCCGTGGCTAAAAAGTTAAGTGATTATGTCCATCAACTAGATAGCACTCGAGCCGTTACTTGCGGCGTCAACGGTATCGACCCAGGCAAAGACCCTTTTATTGCTACGCTTGATGTGGCAGGTTATAATTACGCCCTCGACCAATATGAACCTAGCCATCAACGTTTGCCAAAGCGGGTGATGTTTTCCACCGAGTCTTTTCCGTCGGCATCTTTCGATTATTGGATGGGCGTTGAGAATCATCCTTATGTCATCGGCGATTTTGTTTGGACGGCTTGGGATTACATCGGCGAAGCCAGCATCGGTTGGTTGGGCTATCCGCAAAGCCAAAGTTTTTATCCTTGGAACTTGGCTTTTTGCGGCGATATTGACGTGTGTGGTTGGAAAAGGCCGCAATCTTTTTACCGCGATGCCGTTTGGAAACCGAATCAATTATCCATGTTTGTAAAGCCGCCAAAACCAAGTTTTGACACCGCTAATTTGTATAAAAAAGAAGATTGGTCGCATTGGGATTGGCAAGATGTGGTGGCTAATTGGAATTGGAAAGGATACGAAAATAAACCGCTGCAGGTGGAAATTTATTCCAGTTGCGAAGAAGTAGAATTGTTTTTAAATAATAAATCGCTCGGAAAAAAGCCAACCAACAAAAGCACGAAAATGATGGCTGTTTTTAATGTGCCGTATCAAGCTGGGGAATTAAAAGCAATTGGTTATTTTAATAATAAACAAATAAATACCGCTGTTTTAAAAACCGCCGACAAACCATTTAAATTAAAATTAACCGCCGATAAAAACATCATTAAAGCCGACGGACAAGATTTAAGTTACATCACAATTGAAGTGTTGGACAATAAAAATAATTTGGTACCAACTGCGGAAAATTTAATTCAATTTAAAATAAACGGCGGCACCATTGTAGGCGTTGCAAATGCCAATCCCACCAGCACCGAAAGTTGCCAGCAACCACAGCGCAAAGCTTGGCGTGGTAAGGCTTTGGTTATTGTTCAGTCCAATAAAAAAGCTGGTGATATTACATTAACCGCATCATCAAATGGTTTAAATTCCACACCTATTATTATTCATTCAAAATAATTAAAATGGCTCTTACAAATAGCATTTGTTGGTCGTTGCCCATCGCTTACGGATGTCGTCCTTTAAAGACTTTTTCTTCTCAGTGCGGCCAAAAGGATAGCCACAAGGGCTTCCCCTACTTTCTTATTCCTTATTTAAAATTTCTTATTTCTTACTTTTTGGGGCGCCATTTCGGGCTGTCTGTAGTACTCCGCAGCCGCCACTTCACTAAACAAAATTATTCACTATCCACTTTTCACCATTCACTATAAAGGCGTCTTTACGGGGTACTACTGCCCATCCCGGGCGCACGGTCACACCAGTCATTATTTTCTTCGAACAGTATTTAAAGTTCAATTTGGTTTTCCAATTAAATGAAACAATTAAAATTAAATAACAAACAAATAATTGATGCAGTAACGCAATTAGAATATGTGTGTCTTGATGGCAATCAGTTTGCCAATCGGCCTATGAAAGAAAAGTGCATAAAAACACGCTTGATTGGCCTTTTTAAAAGAAAATATTGTTTGAGCCCTTCTGAAAAAATAAATTATAAAGAATGGCAAGGCGAGTTTATTTTCTTTAGGCCAATCAAGTGGGTTTTTAGCCTTTTCTTTCATAAGCCTTGGCTTTTTTTTGCTTCTTTTTTTTGCTAAGAAAAAAAAGAAGAAGATAGGAAAAACCACAGCGGTTAGCATTCTAATACAAAATCCACAGAAGCCGCAATGCATTAAGGCATTCACAAAAAAACCTCCGCGTTTCTTTGCGCCCTTTGCGTCTCTGCGGTTCATCACTTTGTGCTTCTTCCTTTCCTTCGTGTCTTTGTGGTTCCAAAATATCCAAGCCCAATCATCAACCCTAAATAATTTCCTACCAAAAGATCCCACAAAACCTTGGGTATTTTGGTATTGGATGCAAGCAGCGGTTTCCAAAGCCGGTATCACCGCCGATTTGGAAGCCATGAAAAAAAACGGCATCGGCGGCGCTTATTTAATGCCCATAAAAGGCGAAGCCAATCCGCCATTAATGCAGCCGCCCGTCGAACAATTAAGTCCGCTGTTTTGGGAAATGGTAAAATTCTCCGCACAAGAAGCCAACCGGTTAGGATTACAATTAGGCATGCATTTCAGCGATGGATTTGCCATTGGCGGCGGCCCTTGGATTACGCCAGCTTTATCCATGCAAAAAATGGTATTTACAGAAACACATGTCGTTGGCGGAAATAATTCAAATACCATTTTACCAAAACCCGAAGCATTTAAAAATTATTATGAAGATATTGCCATTCTCGCTTTTCCAACACCCAATTTATCTTACCAAAATACCGAAAAAATAATTCCCGTTGTTACCACCAGCAAAGGAACAAATGCCCAATTTTTAACACAGGAAAAAAGTAAAGAAAGTTTTAGTGCCAACGATACTTGCTGGATTCAATATGCATTTAATGCGCCATTTACTTGCCGCTCTATTAAAATTAAAACAAGCGGAAATAATTTTCAGGCGCAGCGTTTATTAATGTTGGTTAGCGATGATGGAATTAATTTTAAATCAATCGGCAGATTAAAACCAGCCCGTGCCGGATGGCAAGATACCGATGCTGATAATACGTATGCCATTGAACCGGTTACCGCAAAATATTTCCGTTTTGTGTACGATAAAACTGGCACCGAACCCGGCTCAGAAGATTTGGACAATGCCAAATGGAAACCCAATTTAAAAATAAACGGCATCGAATTATCAGGCAAACCGCAAATTAACCAATACGAAGGAAAGTCAGGACTGGTATGGCGTGTAGCCGATAGAACGACCGACAAAGAAGTGGCTGATAGTCTTTGCGTTCCATTGAATAAGTATCATTAATATTTCCGATAAAATGGACACAGCCGGGCATTTAAATTGGCAAGCTCCCGCTGGCAATTGGACGATCTTAAGAATCGGTCATACTTCCACCGGCCATACCAACGCAACTGGCGGCGGCGGCATTGGTTTGGAATGTGATAAATTTAATCCAGAAGCCATTCAATTACAATTTAATAGTTGGTTCGGCGAAGCCGCAAAACAAATTGGGCCTGAATTAACCAATAAAGTATTGAAAGTTTTTCACGTAGATAGTTGGGAATGCGGCAGTCAAAATTGGTCGCCTGTTTTTAGGGAAGAATTTAAAAAGCGTCGTGGTTATGATTTAATTAATTATTTACCGGCGATGGCCGGAATTCCCGTGCAAACCGCAGATATTTCCGAAGGTTTTTTACATGATGTTCGGCAAACAATTGTTGAATTAATTGATGATAATTTTTATGCGACTTTAAATAAATTATCGCATGAAAAAGGCTGCACATTTACGGCCGAAAGTGTGGCACCAACCATGGTAAGCGATGGTTTATTGCATTATAATAATGTCGATGTTCCTATGGGGGAATTTTGGTTGAACAGCCCTACGCATGATAAACCAAATGATATGTTTGATGCCATTTCAGGCGCACATATTTATGGCAAACCAATCATCCAATCCGAATCTTTTACTACCGTTCGCATGGCTTGGAACGAACATCCGGGCATGTTAAAAAAATTGCAGGATTATAATTATGCACTTGGGATAAATCAGATTGGTGTATCATGTGTTCGTACATAATCCTTGGCTCGATAGGAAACCCGGCATGACGCTCGACGGTGTTGGTTTATATTTTCAACGCGACCAAACTTGGTGGGACGCTGGTAAGGCTTGGGTTGATTATGCCGAACGTTGCCAAAAGCAGTTGCAGCGTGGCATTCCCGTGGTTGACGTGGCCGTTTTTACAGGCGAAGAATTGCCCAGCCGATCTATTTTGCCCGACCGTTTGGTAATCACTTTGCCGGGCATTTTTGGCAAAGAAAAAGTGGAAGCGGAAACAAAAAGATTACTCAATAAAAATGTGCCGATGGCTGAAGAACCTGCTGGCGTTTTTCATTTGGCCAACATGACAAAACCGACTGATTGGATTGATCCGTTGCATGGTTATAAATATGATTGCATTAATCCCGATGCATTAATTAATTTGGCGAAAGTAAAAGATGGTAAAATTATTTTGCCTGGCGGTGCCAGTTACGGTGTTTTGGTTTTGCCTGGTTCGCATCCCATGCAGCCAAATGGGCAATTAATGTCGGTTGCTGTTGCTACTAAATTGCTAGAATTATTAAAAGATGGCGCAAAAATAATCATGAGTGAAAAACCTACTCATACTTATGGAATGCAAGGCTCCGTAATTAATGACAATGCATTAAATAAAATTGTTGATGAAATAATGACCTATCAAAATGCCGGAAATAAATCAACAAAAGAAGGCCAATTAATTATCGGTAATTATCAACAAAATTCTTTTGATGATTTAAATATTGCACACGATGTAATTATAAAAGACAGCAATAATAATGTTGAAAATAATATTGCTTGGACACATCGCAAAGATGGCAATATTGATATTTATTTTATTTCCAATCAAGCTGATGTTGAGAATAAAATAAATATTTCGCTTCGCTCAGCAGGCAATATCCCAACTTTATATGACGCTGAAACCGACAAAACAATTGACGCAACGGATTGGCAAATAGCAAATAACCGAACAGAATTGCCTTTAAAATTAGCGCCACATCAATCTTTATTTATTTTGTTGGAAAAATCAACCAATTTATTGTCCAATCATAGCAAAAAGAATTGGACAGAAACCAAAACAATTGCATCCATCAAAACCAATTGGAAAGTAAAATTTGATACAGCTTACGGCGGCCCAAATTCAGTAATTAATTTTCCTACTTTATCCGATTGGACCAAAAATAAAGATTCGGCAATTTGTTATTATTCTGGCACTGCGGTTTATCAAAACACATTCAATTGGAATGGAAATGATAAAACTATTTTATTGCAATTAGGTGATGTAGAGAATATTGCGCAAGTAAAAATAAATGGAATAGATTGCGGTACTGCATGGACTTATCCCTATCAAGTTGATATTTCTAAAGCTATTAAAAAAGGAATAAATCAATTAAGTATTTCAGTTACCAACACCTGGGCAAATCGGTTGATTGGCGATAGTCATTTACCCGAAAACAAAAGAATTACCAACACCACCGCACCATTCCGCTTGCTAGGGAAACCCTTACTGGCAGCGGGTTTGCTTGGTTCGGTTAATATTATCGTTCCTGAAAAATAATTTATAAAGCATTTTAAATAAGCATGAAAAGAGCCATCCAATTATTCGTTTTGTTCATTCCAATTATTTCATTTTCACAAGGCAAAACGGTGTCGAAAGATACCATGCAAATGGTGTATGAAAAAGTAAAAACACCATTTAAATATGGCTTGGTTTTGGCGCCCGCCACCAACGAAGAAAAGATGGATTGCCCAACGGTTTTTAGAAAAGACAACAGTTGGTACATGACTTATTTAATATTTACAGGTCGTGGTTACCAAACTTGGTTGGCAAAAAGTGACGATTTATTGAACTGGAAACAATTGGGTAAATTAATGTCGTTTTCTGATACAACCGACCCAAAAACAACTGTTTGGGATGCCAATCAAAAAGCCGGTTATCCTGCTTTGGAAAACCCAACTTGGGGCGGTAACTATGAAATTGAAAAATATAATAATAAATATTGGATGAGTTATTTTGGCGGAAAAGTAAGCGGTTACGAAGCCGGTTTATTAAGCTTGGGAATGGCATTTACCGATAAACCAATTGAACAACCCCACGAATGGCAGCGTTTGCCAAACCCAATTTTAACTTCGTTAGATAAAGACGTACGTTGGTGGGAAAACAAAAAACAATTTAAATCAACTGTTATTTGGGACAAACAAAAACTCACCGGATTTCCGTTTGTGATGTATTACAATGCCAATGGCGATTCAGCCAAAAACAATATCCATACCCGTTGGTTTGAAAGGATTGGCATGGCCGTTTCAAATGATATGGTACATTGGCAACGTTTTAAAAATGAACCTGTTATGCATCATCCTGTCGGCATTACTGGCGATGCCGTGCTGCAAAAAATGGGAAATTTGTGGGTGATGTTTTATTTCGGTGCTTTTTGGGAAGGCAGGAAAGATGCTTTCAATCGTTTCGCCTGTTCTTACGATTTGGTTAATTGGACAGATTGGGACGGTGCTGATTTAATTAATTCATCCGAACCTTATGATAACCGATTTGCGCACAAATCTTTTTTAATTAATTATAAAGGCGTTACTTACCATTTTTATTGTGGCGTAGATAAAAAAGATCATCGCGGCATTGCGGTGGCAACGTCGAAAGATTTGGGAAAAAGCAAATTGGAATTTGTTAAATAGGATGGCCGATGATAGATGGCGGATGGCGGTTGTATTGTTCAAGGATTACTTTAAGAATAAATAAATTAGATGAATAAAAGCATATTTGTTTTTTTGCTACTCATTAACCTTCATGCTGTAATACAGGCTCAGCCTACATTACAGCATGATTTGGACTTTAAGGATTTAGCTAAATCTTGGGATGAAGCCATCCCTTTAGGCAATGGGATGGTTGGCGCTTTGGTTTGGCAAAAAGATAACCATGTTAGGTTTTCACTTGACCGTGCCGACCTGTGGGACCAACGCCCTATGAAAGGTTTGCACCGGCCCGAATTTAGTTTTAAATGGGTGCAAGAACAAGTAGCAAAAAAAGATTATAAAATTGTTCAAGATTATTTTGATAAACCCTACGACCATGAACCGGCGCCATCCAAAATTTCTGGCGGCGCATTGGAATTTAATTCAGAAAACTGGGGCAAGGTTGCATCGGTACATTTATTTATAAACAATGCTATTTGCAAGGTTAAATGGGAAAACGGACTAGAATTAACCACTTTTGTTCATGCCACAAAACCTTTGGGTTGGTTTAAATTAGAACATTTTAATGGCGAATTTAATCCTAATTTAATTGCGCCGAAATACCAGCGAAACGATATTCCATTTGATTCTTTAAAAAGCAATGATGTTGCCAAATTAGGTTATGAACAAGGCAAAATAAATAAGTCTGGAAATACCATTACCTACCATCAAAATGGTTGGAATGGATTTAAATACGACATTACCGTTGCTTGGAAATACATCAATAAAACAACCATCGAAGGGGTTTGGTCTATTTCTTCTAATTATAAAAAAGAAAATATTCCCGCCGAAACTATTGTTAAAAATACATTGGCTAATTCATTTAAAACCGATTCTTTAACTCATATAAATTGGTGGGCAGCATTTTGGAGTAAATCAAATCTGCATGTGCCAGACAAAGTATTGGAAAAACAATATTATTTGGAAATGTACAAGTTTGGCGCATTGGCCAGATTGGGTGCGCCACCCATTGCATTGCAAGGCGTTTGGACAGCCGACAACAATAAATTACCACCTTGGAAAGGCGATTATCACCACGATTTAAATACGGAATTAAGTTATTGGCCGGCTTACAGCGGCAATCATTTGGATGGTGCATTGTCTTTTTTAGACCATTTGGATGAAAACAAACCCAATTACAAACGTTATGCAAAATTATATTTCGGCACTGATGGAATTGCTGTGCCCGGCGTAACAACGTTGGATGGAACCGAGATGGGCGGCTGGATTCAGTACGCCTTATCGCCAACGGTTTCTGCGTGGTTGGCGCAACATTATTATTTGCAGTGGAAATATACCATGGACGAAAAATTCCTACGCACCCGTGCTTATCCGTGGGTGAGCGGCGTGGCAAAACATCTGGAAGAAATTACTTTTATCAATAAAAATGGTTTCCGGCAATTACCCATTAGTTCGAGTCCAGAAATTAATAATAACGACATAACTGCTTGGTTTCCAAACAATACCAATTACGATTTGGCGTTAATGAAATTTGCTTTTACTGCTGCTATTGAAATGGGCGACGCATTAAAATTAGATAATGATGTAGCACATTATAAAAAAATATTGTCACAATTTGATGGCTTTGCGTTGACTAAAAACAACGAAATGATGTTTGCGGCCAATCATCCGTACGCAGAATCGCATCGCCATTTTTCCAATGCTTTGGCTATCCATCCGCTGGGATTAATTAAATGGGAAGACGGCGAAAAGGAGCGGAGCATCATCAAAAACACGCTGCATTTAATTGATTCCATCGGCCCCGCTGCCTGGTGCGGCTATTCTTATGCGTGGATGTGCAATATGCAGGCGCGGGCAAAAAACGGCGATGCCGCAGCAAAAAATTTGCAGATTTTTGCCAAGGCGTTTTGCTCGCCCAACAGTTTCCATTTAAATGGTGATCAAACAAAATCAGGCTATTCTGGATTTACCTACAAGCCGTTTACTTTAGAAGGGAATTTTGCTTTTGCCGCCGGTTTGCAAGAAATGTTGTTGCAGAGTTATGCCGGCTTTATCGAAATTTTTCCTGCCGTTCCGCAAAGTTGGAAAAACATTTCTTTTAATCAATTAAGAGCAGAAGGCGCTTTTTTAATTAGTGCAGTTAAAGAAAATGGTCAAGTGATTTCCGTTAAAATTAAATCAGAAAAAGGCGGCAAGGCCATTTTGAAACTACCTTTTAAAACTTATTTAATTGGTAATCAAAAATTAGTAAAAATTGGTAAAAAAGATAATGGCTTTTTAGAGTTAAATTTTCAGCAGGGTGGAGAGATTGATTTAAAAAATGGGTATGAATAATATAGGGAAATTTTGGGCGCCGGGCGGGCTGTCCCAAGTACTCCGCAGCCGCAATTCACTAATTTAAATTATCCATTATTAATTATCAATTATCCATTCAATACGCGGCTTTACGGGGTACTTGTTCCCATCCCTGGCGCACGGGTGCAACAGTGTTTATTGTTTTCATCTCTCAAAATAAACTAATTGCGAATATGTAACCCCTTCAGGGTTTTTATTAAATTTAATGAATGTTTCCGCTATTTCTTGTATTTATAAAATCAATCATTTGTTATCAAAAAGTAAAATTGTCCATTAAAATATAACAATAGTGTATTGTCATCGCAAGATTCCGCTGGTAAATTTATCCTTTGAAAATAAGATTGTAACCATAGGGAAATGATAGCCAAGAAATATTATGAAGCCTTCGAAGTAGGCGAAAGTAGAAGCACTTTGGGGCGAACGATTACCGAAACAGATATCGTCATCCACGCAGGGCAAACAGGTGATTTTTTTCCGCACCACATGGATGCAGAATGGTGTGCCACACAGCCTTTTAAGCAGCGCATTGCGCACGGAACACTCATTTTTAGCATTGCAGTCGGCATGACGGCAGGTGTAATAAACGAGGTAGCCATGACGTATGGCTACGAGCGTTTAAGATTTATAAAACCCGTTTTTATCGGCGATACCATCCACGTAAAAGTGAGTATAAAAGATAAAAAAGACCATAAAAAACCTGGCTATGGATTAATAACTGAATTAGTAGAAACATTTAACCAGCACAATGAATTGGTAATGTTTTGCGAACATATTTTGTTGGCACAAAAACAGGAAACAAGTAGTTAGATATTAGTAGTTAGTATTTAGATAATGCAATAATATTTGACTATTGATATTTTATATGCATTTTAATATCTAATTAATTTTTTTTAATTGGGTTCTGCCCTTGGCGGGGGGGAGGGGGGCTTGTCTGTCTCCCTCTTCCTCTGGTGGGTGGCAGGGTGAGGGGGTGGGGGGTTCTGTCCTTGGGGGGGAGAGGGGGAGCGGGGGGGCTTGTGTGCCTCCTTATTCCTCTGGTGGGTGGGGGGCAGGGGGGAGGGGGGCTTGTATGTCACCAACCTCTTCCTCTGGTGGGTGGAAGTGACTCCCCGTGTTTTTCCGCTCCCGGTCCCGACGTGCTTTTGTCTTAATGGGAGTTGGCACTCAGTTGCGCTTGCACATTCCCGTCATCCAGTCTGCTGGAAACATTAGATTTTTCCTCCCATTCCCACTCTGGCTCCCGCTCCCATTCTCATTGCCACGATGGCACAGCCGCCCGCACCACTAGATTCACTCCCTCCTCGTATTCCCCGACTGCGCAGTTGTCGGAATGCGTTGTTTTTCTGTCTGACAGTGGTACATATAAAAATGACACTTGACCCGGAGTACATATCAC
>CAWJTH010000145.1:0-11136 GCA_963845495.1 uncultured Chitinophagaceae bacterium | reverse complement strand
GGAAGAAGTACAGGAGAAAAAATTCCGGATGGATTTGTACCACCGCTTAAGTGTTATTTTGGTGCATGTACCATCTTTAAACGACCGTCGGGAAGATATCCCGTTGCTGATCGATAAATTTTTGACCGCCATTTGCGAAGATTATGGCATTGCCAAAAAGCAAATTGATGAGAAAGCTATTAAATTATTGCAAGCTTACAATTGGACCGGCAACATCCGTGAACTAAGAAATGTGGTAGAAAGGTTGGTCATTCTTTCCGGAAAAACGATCGGCGAAAAAGATGTGATGGATAATGTGAGGCAATAAAAAGCTGTTAGCAATGATGAGCTATGAGCTGTGAGCATTTGCGTTAAGCCATAATACTATATGATATTTTAAAAATTATGTAGATCAGCTCACAGCTAAAAGCTCATTGCTCATAGCTCATAGCTTAAGATGTGGATCAGCTCACAGCTAAAAGCTCATTGCTCAAAGCTTAAGATTTTTCATAATTTTTTGTCAATAAGCGCATGGCCAAAAGCTCATTGCTAACAGCTCATTGCTAATAGCTTCCTAAACCCCTATTTTTGCCCAAAACCTACAAAAAAACATGGGCTGGATTATTTTTATCATTGGTACTTTGGGTTGGCATATCGGCATGTATGGCATGTTTAAAAAAGCTGGTATCGAACCTTGGAAAGCACTTATTCCGTTTTATAATACTTGGTGTATCGTTCAAAAATGTCCATCCATTAAGCAATATTGGTTTTGGTTGCAATTTATACCCATCGTGGGTCAATTTATTACCATCTGGATTACCATCATTTTTGTAATGCATTTTGGTCGTTTCACCACGCTCCAACATGCTTTCGTAGTGTTCGTTCCATTTATTTATTTCCCTTATCTCGGCTTTTCAGACAACGAAAGGTGGGGTGGTGAAAAAATATTCAAATCTTATCATAAGCCAGCCGTTCGGGAATGGGTAGATGCGGGTGCATTTGCCGTGGTAGCTGCAACTATCATCCGAACCTTTGTTTTTGAAGCCTATGTTATTCCAACAGGCTCCATGGAAAAAACATTATTGGTGAACGATTTTTTGTTTGTGAATAAAATGAGTTATGGCCAACGCATGCCTGTTACGCCATTGTCCATTCCGTTTGTACATAATTTAATTCCAGGTACGCAAAAACCGTCGTACTTAAAATGGATTCAAGTGCCGTACACCAGATTACCGGGTTGGGCAAAAGTTGAAAGGAATGATGTGGTTGTTTTTAACTTCCCCATGGGTGATACGGTGATCAACAGACCAGAATATGGTAGTGCGCATCCTTATTATGATATTTTGAACGATAGGGACATGACCGGCCATGAAGGCGAACCTTTCCACGGAAACCGTGAACAACTGATGGAATATTTTAACAATGAAATTTTAGTTCACCCCTACGATAAAACGGACAATTATATTAAACGCTGTACGGCTGTTGGCGGCGATAAATTGCAGGTAAAACAAGGCCAGTTGTACATAAATGACAAGTTAGCTTTTATGCCGCCTGATTCTGAAACAGACTTCGTTGTAAAAACCAATGGAACCAAAATTGATTTCGCTTCGCTTGAAGAGGAAATGAATTTAAAGCAAGAAGATGATCAACAATTTGCCGGCAATTTAAATGCTGACAGTACTTATTATATTAGATTGACCAATGCGCAGCGGGACATCATTGCCAAGTTGCCAAACGTTAAAAGTATTTCTTATTATGTAGTTTCTGCTGGTGGAAACGGTAACCAGCTTTTTCCTTATAACAAAACATCTGCTGGCTGGAGTGTTGATGAATACGGCCCTTTAACCGTACCAAAAAAAGGTGCAAGCATTACATTAACCGCAGATAATATCGATATTTATCGTCGCCTGATTACCATTTACGAAGGCCATAAACTAGACGAAACAAACGGCCAATACACAATTGATGGCAAGCCAACCAACAGTTACACATTTAAATACAATTATTATTGGATGATGGGCGACAACCGCCACGGAAGCCAAGATAGTCGTTTTTGGGGATTTGTGCCAGAAACGCATGTTGTTGGACGGGCAAGTTTGGTTTGGTTTAGTTGGGATAAAGGCCCTCGTTGGAAAAGAATTATGCGGTCGATTAAATAGAAGGTTGTCACCCTGAGCTTGTCGAAGGAAGAGCTGGCAATTTGGTTGGTAATCTTCCGTGTCATCCTGAGCTTGTCGAAGGGCACACCTAGAATGGCTTCGACAAGCTCAGCCTGACAATTTTGACTAGTCATCATTTATTTTAACTTCCTTATATTCCATGGCAAAAAAAGAAATTTCCATAACAATAGAAGAGTTTGGAAGCAGTAGCGAATTAAGCAACGACGACCAATTATTGCTTGACAAAGCCAGAAAAGGCACTTCGCCATCTTATTCACCGTATTCTAATTTTAAAGTTTCGGCGGTAGCCAAATTGGCCAATGGCGAATTGGTTAGCGGCACAAACCAAGAAAACGCCTCCTACCCTGTTGGTATTTGTGCGGAACGGACTTTGCTTTCCGCGGTGGCGGTACTTTATCCAGGGATGGCTATTGACACGATGGCCATTAGTTATTTAAATGGCAACGGCAGCAGTAACCAAGCCATTTCGCCTTGCGGCATTTGCCGCCAAACACTTGTGGAGCATGAAGTTCGAACAGGTAAAAGCATGCGCATTATTTTAAGCGGTCAAGAAGGAAATGTCTTGATCCTGCCTTCGGCAAAATCTTTGTTGCCGTTAAGTTTTTCAGCGGATGATATGAAATAGTGAATAGTGAAGGGTGAACAGTGAACAATCATTAGCTATAATTTTTTTATTGAAGAAAATATTCAATAATCAATATTCAACACTCAATTTTCAATGAAGGAAACACTTGTTTATTTTGTTGAGTGTTGAATATTGATTATTGAATGACTATCCGCCATTTGGAATTAGATAACTGTTAGAATATCAGCATTGTACTTTTTAAAGCCCAGTGGGCTGGTATGTTGGTAGAAGCTTGGTGCGTCATTGTAACGGATTTTTACCAACATTTTATACCGCTGGCACATTATTCCAAATAGCGGATAGCGATGGAATATTGATTATTGAATATTGATTATTGAATGTTTATTCAGGATTTAGGTCTAACCAAAAAAATTCCTTATTAGTTATTCATTGTTAATTATCCATTGTCAGGCTACCCAATTATAACTTTTAAAAAAATATTTGCCTTTGCGTATTTTTTTAGTATGGTTTCACCCTTAACTTTAGTGATTCATATTAAATTAAACATTAAAAGCAATCGCTATGATCAAACTCCAAGTCATCGGCAATCTGGGAAAAGATTGCATCACCAACCAGGTAAACGGTAAAAATGTGATGAATTTCAACGTGGCGCACACCGAAAAATTCAAAGACAGCACAGGAAACATGAAGGAAAAAACAACGTGGGTGGAATGCGCTTATTGGAGCGACCGCACCGCATTGGCCCCTTACCTACGCAAAGGAACACAAGTTTTTGTAGAAGGAACGCCGGAAGTGCGACAGTACACAAAAAATGATGGAACACAGGGTGCATCTCTTTCTTTAAGGATTTCTACCGTGCAATTGCTTGGACAAAAAGGTGAAGGAAATGGAACTGAAAACAGCAACGCCAATGGTTACAACCAAGGCTATCAACAACCCCAACCGCAAAATGCCTACAAAGAAACTGCCCCCACAACACAGGCCATGCCAGAGCCTGTTGACGATTTGCCATTTTAAGTTATTGTGTTTGCCATTAAAAACTTTGCCCTTCGAAAAAATTTCGAAGGGCTTTTTTGTTATCATATTGTACTTTGCGCACCAATCAATCGATTAAGTAATGGTATTAAATAGCAATTGGAAATCAACAGCCAATATTTCCGGCAAACGGTATTTTGCAACCGTAGCGTTATCCTTTTTTCTTTTAGTTTGTGAACTTGTTTTTTTTACGACACAAAGTTTTGGGCAAGAAAAGCTGATCAATTATGTAAACCCATTTGTAGGCACGGGCGGCCATGGGCATACTTATCCGGGCGCTACGGTACCTTTTGGCATGGTGCAATTAAGTCCTGATAATGGAACCAACGGTTGGGACTGGTGTAGCGGCTATCATTACAGCGATTCGGTAATTCAAGGTTTTAGCCACACCCACCTTAGCGGTACGGGCATTGGCGACCTTTGCGACATCTCAGTGATGCCGGCTATCAATCAAGCCGCCGATACCATTCCTATTCGAAACCATTATACCCACGAGCAAGAAACGGCCACGCCGGGTTTTTACGCCGTGCATTTAAAGGAAAGCGATATTTGGGCGCAACTAACCGCTTCTCCCCGCTGTGGCTTACATAAATATATTTTTCCTGCTTCGCAGAATGCCATGATCCGGGTTGACCTTGGCTTTGCCATCAATTGGGATAAACCAACTGATTGCTCATTCACCAAACTAAACGATTCTACTTTTATCGGCATGCGAAAAAGTAAAGGTTGGGCACCCGACCAATGGGTTTTCTTTGCCATAAAATTAAATAAAGCGGTAAAGGGCATTACATTATTTGCCGATAAAACCAAATTGGCAGATGGTTCATCAGCAGCGAAAGGAAAATCGGTGATTGCTTGTTTGCAGTTTCCAACCACGGCCAACGAGCGGGTAATGATGAAAGTTGGTTTAAGTTTTGCCAATACCGACGGAGCCATGGCAGCTTTAAAAGAAATAAATGGCTGGGATTTTGATGCCGTAAAAACGCAAGCTGAAAACATTTGGGAAAGGGAATTGGGGAAAATACAAATCCAAAGCAGGGACAAGCAATTTTTGCAAACATTTTATACGGCTTTATACCACACTTACGAAGCGCCGGTTATTTACAGCGATGAAAACGGCTATTACAAAGGCGCAAATTCAACTGTTGTAAAATCAAATACCGGGCTTATTTTTTCCGTCCATTCTATGTGGGATATTTTTCGGGGCGCAAGTCCGTTGTTAACCATAACGCAAACCGAAGTTGTTCCCAACATCATCAATAGTTATTTGGCTTTTTACAATCAATACGGCTTGCTGCCGGTTTGGGATCTGGAATTTAACGAAACCAATTGTATGAGCGGCTACCATGCTGTTCCGATTATTGCGGATGCCATTTTGAAAAATATAAAAGGGTTTGACTATGGAACGGCTTATGTGGCTATGAAAAAAAGTGCCATGCAAAATATTCGCGGCACTGATTTGTATCGGCAGTACGGATATATTCCCCAAGATAAAATGGGCCAAAGTGTAACTTTTACCTTGGAATATGCCTACGATGATTGGTGCATTGCCCAAGTTGCCAAAAAATTAAAGCAAAACGATGATTATGACCTATTTATGAAACGTGCGGCTGGCTATCAATTTTTATTTGACCCTAAAACAAAGTTTTTTAGGGGCAAGAATAGTAACGGCGAATGGACCGAACCGTTTGATCCGTTCCATAGTGAACACGAGGAAAGTAAAGCGATGTATGAAGAAGGCACCGCTTGGCAACATACTTTTTTTGTGCCGCACGATGTAAAAGGTTATGCTAGATTAATGGGCGGTACAGATAAATTGATTCAAAAATTAGATTCTTTGTTTATTGTGCCATCCATTTTAAAAGGCGACAATACTAGCCCTGATGTGAGCGGCATGATTGGCCAATATGCACAGGGCAACGAACCGAGCCACCATATTGCGTATATGTACACGGCGCTTGGCCAGCCTTGGAAAGCGGCCGAAAAAACACGTGAAATTATGGCCACTTTATATAACGCTACGCCAACCGGTTTGTGCGGCAACGAAGATTGCGGACAAATGAGCGCTTGGTATGTTTGGAGTGCTTTGGGCATGTACCCGATGAATGCTTCGAGCGGCGAATATGTAATGGGTAGCCCGCTAATGGATAAGGCTACCATCTTTTTGCCCGAAGGAAAAATGTTTACCATCAATGTTAGGCAAAATAGCGGCAAGAATAAATACATCCAATCCATCAAATTAAACGGCCAAGAACATCCACAGGCGTTTTTAAAGCATGCTGATTTAATGAATGGCGGCACGATGGAAATAATAATGGGGCCAAATCCATCTAAAACATTTGGCGTGGATGAAAGCCTTTGGCCGAAAAGCATGAGTAATTAATGGTAATTGGGTAATATGGCAAATTTTCCGCTTTATGAAGTTGGAGGGATTTCATAGAGCGGCAATAGATACTTTGATTATTTCCGTTGTTAACTGGCTTACTTCCATTGTTAACCAGTTTATTGGTTTTGTTATCCGGTTTACTTCCGTTATTAACTGGTTAACAACCGTTGTAAACTGGTTTACTAGTTTTGTAAACTGGTTTATTGATTTTTATTAACTGGTTTACTGATTTAATAAACCGGATTACTGATTTTATTATCTTGGTTTATAAGCTTTATATTCTGGTTTATTGGTTTCATAAACTGGGTTATTGATTTTTATTAACTGGTTTACTAATTTTATAAACTGGTTTATTAATTTATAATTCTCGGTTTACTGGTTTTGTACGCCAGTTTACTGAAACTATAAACCAGTTTACTAGTTTTGTAATCCCGTTTAATTCCGTTATTATCCGGTTCTTCACAAAAAAGAGACATCTAATGGGGATGTCTCTTTTACTTTATATGGCCAATAACCAACAAACAACTTTAGGCAGTTACTACCGCTACCTTTTTTTTACCTTGTCCCTTAAAAGCTGTCCCAATTTTCTCAACCACTACTTTTAATTGCGGGTTATTTTTTGCTCCTGCCTGTAGAATACGGTAGCCATCATCACTTTGGCTCATCAGCTCAATTCCTAATTGTAAACTAGTATCATCAACATTTGAATGCAATACGCCTAATTTATTTACAAAATCAGACATGGCATCCATCAATGTTACGTCCTTCAAAAATTCTTGTGCGTCATAATTCTTTGGCAAATCATTCGGAAAAGATTTAACTGCATCTGCAACAGATTTAATATAACCTTGTCTTTTAGTAGCTGCGGTACGTTTTCCTTTCCGCTGATCTTTAGTAAGTGAAATAAGAAATGGCAGCTTGCTAGTAATAAGATCTAACGCTGCCAATATTGCTAAATTGTCTTCATCGGCAAGTGTGGCCGATATAATGTTTTGTGCTGGCATTTTAAAGGTTTTAAGCGGTTTATAAAATAAATGATTTACCAAAAGTGAATAATAATATTGATAAACCAAAATTATTTGTATGACAATATGTATTTTTTTTTAATTATTTGAACTGATAATAATGTCTTATCTATTTAATAAGTCGTTATCATGCATTTCACATAGAGCAAAAGCCATTTCACATAACATTTTAGGATGCTTCTTTTAATAATGCAACTCAAAATTTTTTGTTTAATTTTTTTGTCTTAAACCAAGCTGTTTTTCTAGCCGTATATTTTTATTTCGGCTTAAGATAATAATAATATTATTCGCCGTGTAGTACTGAATACTACATTCACATATAGCAAATGCCATTTCACATAAATATTCAAATAAATTTAAATTTATACTTGAGTTTCACTGCATGGGAAGCCTTGCAGTCGCAAGAAAAACCTCTCACATCTCTTTTATGAAGTTTAAATTCATCAAGTCTGCTACCATTGTAGCAGTGTTACTGATTGTAACAATTACAGCATGCCGAAAAAATTTCGGCTCAAACAATTCTAATACCGGGTCAATGATCGATGATGCTGAAAACTACTTTAGTGACAGCATTGTAGGCAATGAGGTGCTATTTTTGGCTAAGCCGTTTTCAGAGTTACCAAAACACTCTAACTTGCGTGTGTTTGCTAGGATGCTAAAATTAAGATCTTCTTTGAATTGGGAAAAAGCAGCAAAGTATTCTGAGGGGAATTTAAATTATCTTGTTGTGCCACTCAATGAAGACATTAAACCTTTAAGAAACAAAAGTTTCGAAGCTGCTAGGGCGATGATATTTTATAGGAATGGATCGGATCCTCTACAAATGAAAGTATAGAATAACATACTTACGCCGCAATGGCCTTTAGCTCTTTGAAAGTTTTTGTTTTCATCTTCACCACCCGTCCGATAATCGACCGGAATATGCCCTGCTCGGTGTTCCTCCTGTTGGTCTTGAAGCAATACTCGTCCAGGTATTTCTGGTAGTGCTTTTCATCGCAGTGGTGGTGGATGCCCCTGAGCCAGCCCTTGAAGTTCATGACCTGCTGGTGCAGTACCGGGAAGGCGGCGCCCCTGTCGCTCTTCCGTTGCACCGCCGCCGGGAACTTTTCCTTGAGGGCGTCGTAACTGGGGTATTCATCGGTCACCACCCTTGCGCCCGGCGATACCGTTTTTTCGATGATGGGGTAGAGCGTCGCCTTTTTGTAGTCGTCCATGCTGCTGCAGTACACCCGCCCCATCTTCCTGCCGGGCCTCATTTCGACCATCACCAGCGTCTTCTTCTTCTCGCCGTCGCTCCTGCCGGGCTTCCCTTTTTCCGGGCCGCCCGTAACGAACTCGTCGATGTGGACCTCGCCGGTGAGCGGTGATTTCCCGCTGCTTGCCATGGACTGCTGGAGCTTGCAATGGAATAGCCATGCGGTCTTCTGGGTAACCCCGATCTCCTTTGCCAGTTCGTAGGACGACATGCCCTTCTTCTTGCACAGCCGGAAAACGCCATAAAAGGCCTTGTCGACACCGAACTTCAGGTTGTGGAAGATGGTGTTGGCGGTGGCGCTCTCGTCATGGTGGCACTTTTTGCAGCGCCTGGCGTACGGCGTGTAGCCCTTGCCGCAAACGGTGTGGCAACAGTGGCAACAGGTGAAGCCGTCCTTCCATTTGAAATCCGCCAGGTAACGCAGGCAACTGTCGGCATTGCCGAACTTTTCGTGGAACTCGAACACGTTGAGGGATGAAAACATATCCTAATTTTATTAGCGTAAAAATACTAATTAAATTAGACTTTTCAAAGAGCTGTTATTGATTTGCGGTTTAAGTAAATTTACCCTTTGAAAGTAATTGAATTGTTTAGCTCTAAAAGTGGATCTTTAGGCACTAATTTAGAAAGCACCATGCAGAAATCGTTTTCAAACATGTATTTGAATAAAAGTAATGCAGTGTCGGCTTCAAATGTAAATATTGCTTTTTATGACAAGAACTATAGACTTGAAAATACTTTTACAAGTGCGAACGGTAAATGGTCAAAATCTAAATTTCATGTTTTTAATTCTGTTTCCACAGTAAAAAAGAGTACGGTTGCATCCGCAACAGTTAAAAGGGCGGCAGCGGGTACAGTTAAAACAAATACTTCCTGCGTTGGTGGACTTGATTGCCAAACTACTTATACGATCGGAATTTGGTACGATTTGAATACACTTGTGATTGTAGAAACGGAAGTATTAGATGTTGAAACAGAATGTACTGTGGGAAGTGATTTTGGTGATCCTGAAGAAGACCCTTACAAGCCAGACGATTCTTGCGAACAACAAGCTTTGTATGCGTCTCAAAATTTAGCAGCAGCATCAACAGCTTCAGATACAGAAGGATTTGATACTTACGATGACCCTACAGATCCATTTACAAAAGCTAAAAACCCCAAATGGACTTGTTTAAAAGGAGTGGGTTGGATATTAAGTTCACAAGAAAAAGGTCAGGTTAAATTAGTGACTGATCCTGTAGATGCAACTAAGACAAGATGGGAATGGAAATCGCTTGAACATGGGGGTATAAGTTTAACTGGGGTGCCAGTTGGTGGTAGTGTGGAACCAAATGGTGGGACAGGTACACCGGAGGTATCAGCCTTGGTTGCTGGAATGAGCCTTAATTTTGATGTTAAATTCTCACCAGCCTATAACTGTCCAGGATTGAACATCATTTTCCCTCCCTTCACGTTAAATTATGTCTCAACTTGTGTTGGATGGACACCAACGCCATATTAATTTTGAAAAAATTGAAAGCGAAAATCAATATACCTATCAAAGCAGTAATTACTGCTTTGATAGTTTTCACCTCTGTTTCATGGCGTTGCAATGATACAAATATCAATAGGGATGATCTAAAAACTTTACAGTTAATTGTAAATTACCCTATTGTGTTTCCGAACCAAGGAAAACCTGCATTATTTAACACTATGGACACATTTATAATTTATCATTATGGTAATTACATACTTTATAGATTATCCCCTACAAGAAATTTTGCGAATAATGAAAAGATAGCAGGTACGGAGCCATATTTTATTTATAAAAAAAATAAAGGTTATGGTCTTTTATTCAGTAGTATCAATGATACAACAAAAGGGAAAAAAATGAATACTGATTCTTTTTTGATTAATAAAGCGTTCTATACTATTAAAGCTATCCCTGGTACAAACGATAGTTTGGCGGCGATAGAAACAGATAAAAAAAGCAATATTGTAACGGAATGCTATTTAAGTAAACTAAAAAAAGATGAAAGTATCTTTGATTCTAGTTATTATTCTTTCGATAAAAATTTCAACAACATCGATTATACATTTTCAAGGGAACTGGATAGTGCTAGGGGTATGAAACTGTTTAGAATACGGCTACTTTATAATGGCGGTTATTCAGCAATGTACAACATGGTAATGCCTAAAAGAGAATATTTGTTTGAAATAAAACCTTTAGACATTAGAAATCCCGATGAGATTATTACTTTATTCGAAAGATTTGGGAAGAGTTTACAATAATTAAGCTTATGGCAATTTAAACAAGCCGTAATGAAAAAATCCTCATTTGGTAAATTAACTGTTTTTTTTAATTTTTTACTTTTATCTATTATATTTTTTACGGTTTCGTATTTTTATGAGCAAAGACAATCTATAGGTATTTTTTACACGGATATTTATTTTATTTGGATAATTGGTTGTTTTTGCTTTTTATATAATGCCCTTTATTTAAAGATAAAGCTACCTCTTCTCGGAAGCTTATGTTGTATCTATCTTGTATTATTGTTTGTTTTAAAGTCATTTTGGGACGTTAATAGTTTGCGGATATTGATTACAATTTTTTCATGTGCAAATGTTTTCTATATATTTCGGGCTTTCAATGCTAAAAAACACAACTTACTTTTATTCGCAGTTATTTTGGTCAGTTATATATATCAAAT
>CAWJTH010000144.1:0-29310 GCA_963845495.1 uncultured Chitinophagaceae bacterium | reverse complement strand
TTGTGGAAACAATGTCCGATAGCTTCGTGTATCACATCTTCCGGGCGGCTTAGTTCCAGCACCTTTTCTAGTGCTTCAATCGCTTCCTTATATTTTCTGATGCGGATGTAGGCATCGCCCATATTCCGATAGGCGATATCAAATTTCTCATCAATTGCCAATGCATATAAATAGGCATCAATTGATTTTTCATACAATTTCAAGCCTTGAAAAGCGGTTCCCAAATTAAACCAAGCCAGTTCGTTGAAAGGGTAATCGTCAATAATTTTTTGATGGAGTTTGATGCTTTCTTCGCTACGGCCGGTAAAATCAGCCCAAAAACAAATTTTTAATAATGCTTCTTCATTATTGCCATCTTCTTCCAAAACCATTTTGAAACAGTCGAAGACTTTTTCAAACTCTTCGTAATCATCATATACATCCGCCAGTTCAAACAATAATTCGATGCGTTCTTCGCCCTCAAATAAGTTAAGTGCTGTTTCTAAAATTTCGGCCGCTTCAGGTTGGCGATCAAGCGCCAATAATGCATCTGTTTTTAAAATAAATAAATTGATGTCTGTTGCATCGAATAATTGTGCTTTTTCAAGTGTTTCGAGCGATTCGGCGTATTGCCTTGCAGCTATTTGAAGGTCGGCTTTTTTAATCAATAGCATTGATGAATATGGAAACTGTGCAATTCCGTTTTCTGCGGCTTCTTGTGCTGCGGGTAGGTCATCTTTCTCATCAAAGTAGTCAATAATCCGTTCAAAATCTTCCTCTTCCATAAAAGCATGGTTCCTTCCCATTTTTAAATTGTGATATGCGTGTAGCAATTCTTGCATATCCTCCTTGTCCTGCCTACTAGAATGATTTGCCATAAGCTATGTTTATACGTTTATTAAAAGTAAGGGAATTCTTTGATAAGTGTGGTGAAGTAATAATTTTTTTAAAATACTGAATTGTAGGCAGCATTTATTCACAAAATGATATCTTAAATTTTATTGGCACATTTTTTTTGATTGTAATAACATTTTAAGGGCTTATCCGTTAATTAATGTATAAATATTTCGTTTGAATTCTAAAATAATCCTTAATTTTACATCGTGAAAAAGGCACATACACATATAAAGGTTTTGAAACTGTTAAAAATAACAGCAATTGCAAGTGTTTTGTTTGCTTCTATTACTGTTTACGCAGCTAAAGGAGATACAAAAGCGAAGAAAGGCGTTGTACTTAAATTTTCAGGTTTTGATTTAAGGGCAAATAATAACTACTTACTGCTTTCAAAACCGGGTTTTTTATACAACGGCAATTTTTTAAGCACAGATAAGGCTCCTCAAAATGCCTATGTAAACTCGGTAATTACCATACAAAGAGGAAATACTACTTTTATTTATCCTTACAAGATAAAAACCTCGGTGCCTTTCTTTAAAACACCGGCTCCTGTTCAGCATTAATTTTTTACTTTAAAATATTTAAAAAGCCAAGTTTTAGGACTTGGCTTTTTTGTTGGTAGAATATTTTTAATTAGGTCGTCTTTTCCACACTTCTTTTCTGCAAACCTCTAATTCTTTTGATAATCCAAAATCCGATAGCCCGATTTGGGAATATCAAACTTAAACTGCGGAACTGGCATAAATGAAACTTTCGAAGCGCTGTATTTCACCTTCAAATTACCGTTTTGTACTTCGTATTCAAGTGCTAAGCCGGGTAAATCTTTAAATTGGTAATCATAGTTTTTTACTGAAACCACAACGTTTGGCGTATAAAAAACGGTAAAAGTTGTACCATCTTTTAATTTTCCGGTGGCTTTTTTACAATTAAAGCCGGCGATTGTTTTGGTCTCCTCAGTAAATAAATAAGTAACGCCGTCATATTTCCGGTTGTAATGTTGCCAGTCGGCAGAATTTAAATTGATAATAAATTTTTGATCGCCAGATTCGCGTAGAATCACAGCGGTGTCTGCTTTTCCGTCGTAAATAATGCTTTGGTTGCGAAGCACACTTTTCATTTCGCTCATTACGGTATTGCCTTTCACATAAACATTTAATACAGCGCCATCAAAAATATCGGCTATTTCAGGTTCTTTATTATTGGTAACCACAGAAAGGTTATAAGTAATTTGCCCTTCCGACATAGTGCGTTGTTGCGCTATGGAAAAGGTAGCCAACAAAATTGTAAATAGTAGAATAAAAGTTTTTTTCATAAATAAATAATGGCATAAAAATAGACCATTATGACAAATAAGACGCAAAGCATTGACAACCGTTATCATCCATCTTAAAATTGTGAAGCCATTAACGTGCAAAAAGGTCAAACATTGAGTTTTTTCAAGTTTGACCTTTCACACTTATTTCAAAAGTAATTACCCCAGTTTTGCCAAAGTTTCGTTGATGGCGGTAAAGTTTGGTAAATCGCGGGGTGTTGCACAAACTTCGGCATAAGCAATATCGCCAGATTTATCAACTATAAAAGCGGCACGTTTTGAAACGCCCTTCATGCCCAAAGATGGGAACGTGTCATAAATCACATCGTAAGCGGTTGACGCTTCCTTATTAAAATCGCTGAGTAAAGAAAAATTAAGGTGTTGCTCTTCCTTAAATTTAGCTAAAGTAAACACCGAATCCACCGAAATGCCGAAAACTTCAGCATTTACGTTGCTGTAAGTAGCAATATTGTCGCGGATGTTGCAAAGCTCGGTTGTGCAAACACTGGTAAAAGCCAGTGGAAAAAACAAAAGCAACACGTTTTTACCTTCAAAACTTGATAGCGTTTGCGGTTGCTTTTCAGTGTCGAAAAGGGTAAAATCGGGTGCTTTTTGGCCAACGGTTACTGACATAACAAAGATTGTTTTTTTATTTATGAAAAAGATGTCTGCAAATATCTACTGTTTAAATAGAAGTAAAAAGTAAAAAAGCAAAAGTAAAAATGGACAGAAATAAATGCTTACAAAAAAGAACAACAACATTCGACAACAATTCAAGACATTCGTAAGATTAATTGAAGCATTCATTTTTACTTTTGATTTTTTACTTTTTAATTTAATAAATGAACCCTTGGACTTTGCTTTTGTTTGTTGCAGGTTATTTTGCCATTTTGCTCGGCATGGCTTGGTACACCAGTAGAAACAGCAACAACGATACGTTTTTTATTGGCAATAAAAATAGTAATTGGTTGTTGGTGGCCTTCGGTATGATTGGTACAAGCCTTAGTGGTGTTACGTTTGTAAGCGTGCCCGGTGGCGTAGGCGATTTTGGTGCAGGCGGTTTTAAGGGCTTTGCTTACATGCAGGTGTCTATCGGTTATTTAATAGGATATGCCATTATTGCTTTCGTGTTGCTGCCTTTGTATTATCGCCTCAACCTTACTTCTATTTATAATTATTTGTTACAGCGCTTTGGCACAATTGCTTATAAAACAGGTGCCATGTTTTTTATTTTAAGCAGAACGGTTGGCGCAACTGCTAGGCTTTATCTGGTAATCAACATCTTACAATATTTTATTTTGGATAAAATGGGGGTGCCGTTTATGGTAACTGCCGCTGTTATATTATTGATGATTTTGTTATATACGTTTGAAGGTGGCGTAAAAACAATTGTTTATACCGACACTTTGCAGACTACATTAATGATTTCGGGATTGATTGTGTGCGTGGTATATATATTGCATCATTTTAATTTGTCGTTTGGGCAAGCGTTATCCCAAATAAAAGACCGTGGATATTTTAATGTATTCAATTTTGATGTGAACAGTAAGGGATATTTCTTGAAACAAATACTGGGCGGGGCTTTCATTACTATTGCTATGACTGGTTTAGACCAAGAAATGATGCAAAAAAACATTAGCGTAAAACGATTGGGCGATTCTCAAAAAAACATGATTGTAATGAGTATTGTGTTGACCATCGTATTATTTTTGTTTTTGATTTTGGGCGGTTTGCTGTACTTTTTTGCCACTTCGCAAGGTGCGGTTTATAATGGAAAACAATTATTGTTAAATGGTGGAAATGTAATCGGCGATAAATTATTTCCTACTGTTGCGTTGGGAATGCTGCCACCGGCCATCGGCATTATTTTCATCATTGCACTTATTTCGGCGCTTTTTCCAAGTGCGGATGGTGCTTTAACGGCTTTAACTTCTTCTTTTTGTATCGATATTTTGGGCATCAATCAAAAAAAAGGTAAAACAGAAGTTTTTGGTGAAACAGTTGACAGTTGGGACGAAAAAAAGAAAACCCGTATCCGATTAACTGTGCATATTTCGATGGCTGTTACTTTTTTTCTTTGTGTTATCGTGTTTAAAATATTAAACGATAAAAGCGTTATCGACACTATTTTAGATCTTGCTGGATACACTTATGGCCCGTTGTTGGGTCTATTTTCATTCGGTATCTTAACCAAAAGAAAGATAGCAAATAGTTATGCCATTACAGCTATTGCCTTTGCATCACCTATTATTTGCTACATTATCAGTATCAATTCGGCTAAGTGGTTCAACGGCTTTCAAATAGGTATCGAACTGTTGATATTGAATGGATTAATTACTTTTTTGGGATTGTTGGCCATTTCGAAAAACTCTGACAATAATAATATGATTTTGGATTAGACGAAAAATTTCCCGCAGATTCCGGAGATTATCGCAGATAAAATAAATCTGCGATAATCTCCGGAATCTGCGGGAAAAATCTGTACAAAACTAAAAGTATATTTTCTTGAACCTGTTTCCTTGTAACCTTGTTTCCTTGAACCTTGCCTTCTTGTTTTCTTGTAACCTGTTTTCTTGAACCTTGCCTTTTTGCACTAAGAGCTAACCGGAATTTCTATTTCAGCCTTTCTTCTTTCCAAACGCATCGATTTCATTTGAAAAGGTTTTACAAATGGCGCTATTAAATAAGTTCTGAAAAGATAAAATATAATAACCGATTGGTTCAATTTAGGATCAATTAAATGCTTTACTTTTTCATGCGCTTCCGGCAACAAACTCCAATGCATACTAGCTTTGTTGTGATGCACCGTGTGCAAACCATTGTTAAACATCATAAAATTGGTGAACTTGCTTACAAAGTTGCGGCTATGATTATATTTTGATTCCTCATCGGCATGCACATGCTGAATATAATTGAAAATTAGCACTGTAAAAAGCGCAACCTGATGTGGCACTACAATAAACAACAACGCTTTTTTCCAATTAACCACCAAAGCAATACCAACAAACAAAACCAATGCAACGTATTGGCCTATTGCGATGTAGAATTTGTTGCGGTTGTTGGCCCAAAGGTTTTTCAAGTGCAATTTAATAGGACTTTGTTGAAAATAACTGCTGATGGAAGGATAACTTAACAAGGTGAAAATATTATTCCTTTCGCTGTAGCGATAAGTAATGGTATAATCGCCAGTTTTATTGTTGAATTTATGATGGTTTTTATTGTGCGTTGGTGTCCAGCCAAAGGCGGGGAAACCGTAAAATAATGTGATCCAATAATCGGTAATATGGTTGGCAAGTGATGATTTCCACATAGGCACATGGTTGTGGTTGTGTGCAATTACCGCAATGGTAATAGCAAAATACAATGATAAGGTATAAACAATCCAATGAAACGGGGTGTTCCATTGAAAAAAGAAAATCCCGGTTGTAATAACCAGGTACGCAAGCGTTTTAATGTCCGCCTTGTACTTTAATTGCATAGAATATTAAATGTTAAATAGAGACAATCTGTGAATGTAACTATAATTTATGCGTTGGGATGTTAATGTATATTATTTTCGGGTTAAATAGTTGAAAGGGTTTAAAAAAGATACATACGATGAATGAATCAATAAAGTTTTCTAAACAAAGAAAATGGAGCGAAAGCCAAGCCCACAGCAGTTGGCAAATTTTTAAGATAATGGCCGAATTTGTGGATGGGTTTGAAAAGCTGGCGAAAATTGGCCCGTGTATTTCCATTTTTGGTAGCGCCCGAATAAAACCCGGTGATGATTATTATAAATTGGCTAACGAAATTGCTTATGGATTGGCCGAAGAAGGTTTTGGCATTATCAGCGGTGGTGGGCCGGGTATTATGGAAGCCGCTAACAAAGGCGCATCCGAAGCAAAAGCAAAATCTGTTGGTTTAAACATTACCTTACCTTTTGAACAGCAAGTAAACAAATATGTAGACCATGATAAAAGTCTCAACTTCGATTGGTTTTTTATCCGCAAAACCATGTTTGTAAAATACAGCCAAGGTTATGTAATGATGCCAGGCGGCTTTGGAACCATGGATGAGTTTTACGAAGTGTTGGAACAAGTACAAACCGGCAAAATTGCCAAGATACCGATGGTACTAGTAGGCAAAAAATTTTGGCAAGGATTGATTGATTGGATGCGTACGTCTATGGCTGAAACCGGTTATTACGTGGCACCCGATGATTTGGGGCTTTTTGTGTTGGTAGACACCGCAAAAGAAGTGGTGGATTACATGACGGATTTTTATACGAAGCATAAGTTGGAGCCGAATTTTTAATCTTCGTTAAAGTATATTCATTATATTGCATAAGTAAAATAAAATTTTCAACTAATTTTAATCATGCAAATCAATATTGTTTCAGACTATAAAAATCTTTTGGGATGGTTGTCAGATATAATTGAAGTATCTGGTTACCGCCACGATTTCATTGCCAAAAAATTAGGCATGAAACCGCAGAATTTTTCGTTAAAAAAACAGCGGGGAAACTGGACTGTTGATGAAGTCGAAAAATTGATGAATGTTGTTGCAAATAATGACGTAGAAGACTTTTTGGATGAACAATTACATCAAGCAAGACTTACAGACCAGTCTATTTCTTCGGACGAATTTGAAAAGGCAATGAAATGGTCATAGAATTAGAGCCGTTGTTTATGGAGCATTTTCAAAAATGTCCATTAGCTTTTCAAGAAAAGTTTAGAAAGGCATATCAACTTTTAAAAATTGCCGACCATCCACTTGATATAAAGGGAATAAAGGCTTCAAGTGTAAGTAATAAAATGTTCAAACTGCTAATAGATAAAAGCCGTATATCATTGCAATTTAATAATGGAAAATTGAAAGTTGTTTGTTTTCTATTTAACCAATTTCGTAGTAATATATAATTTTAATCAACTTTCATCCTCATCTCGCATTTTCGGCACCAATTTCAGTTGTTTTTGGAACATTTGCTTCATGTTTCGTTTTACCAATTGGCCCATGGTGGTACATTTTAAAAATACTGGATTGTTGTAATGCTTGGCCAATTCAAACGCAAGCTGCACGGTTTTTTCGGGTGTTGATATTTTGTCTTCGCCCATAATATCCAACAATTCCTTAATGCGATATCTGGCCGCCGCCAAACGTAATGCCATCAAGGTTCTCTCTTCGGTGCGGTATTGTTCAATCGAATCGGCATTTAAATGTTTTAATGTCAATTCAACCAAGGCATTATTGTTCTTGAAAAATTGCGGCAGGTATAAATTCTTACGGCCTTCGTAGCTTTGTTGATCAAAATCGATGGTGCGAATGCGGTATTGATAATCTTCAATATCGGGCGTAATATCAATCACAAAATTATAACTCTGCATATCGCCCAATAAACGGGCAAAACACCGTTCGTTGAATTTTACAAATTCCTTCGCTAACCTTATTTTATTGGTAACTGGGTCGTTTAGGTAACGCTCAATAAATGCGTCGCCGGGAATGCCTGCAATATGCTCCTCTACCAACGTGTTTTTGTCGGTAAAATAAGTCATGCGGTTGGGTGAAAGCATGTGTTCCAATTCTAGTCCGTAAATGCGGGAGGCGTCAGCTACTTTAATATAATAATGATCGTAATTGTCGTTAAATTTATTTACGATTCGGATGCGAAAGGGATTGCTGTTGGCAAATTGGCAAAAATCAATCCTGGCAACGTCTAAATGTTTTGAGAAACTTAAATCGCCTTCAGTCCGCAAAATGGCATAAATATGCACCAAGCCTTCCCGCAAAAAATCCCATTCTTTTTTATCGTAACTAACTGTTTCCCATAAAGTTGGGTTGTCAAATTTATCTTTTAGCGGAACGGAATATGTAAAGTGCAATAAATCTCGGTAGGCTACCGGCAATTTCGTTTCCCTGCCATGTTGTTTTAAATAAGCCCGCAATTTTTCATTTACCGGAAACATCGGTTTTTTCTTGCTTGGACGATGCGGCAAATTATCGGGGGCTGGTTGTTGCGAAAATGTGTTTTCCATCATAATTTATTTTATGGATTAGTTCTGCATGCTTTATTATTGCGGCGGTTGCTGCTTGTGAAAATAGGAGATCGATTTATTTTTACTGTAAATTTAATATCGCAATTGGTACTATCTTTGTTTTAACACATAATGTAAAAGAATATAAATGAACACAATAAACCTAAAGCTTTACGACACTTTGCGTAAGGAGTTAAACTTAAGCGAAGAAAAAAGCCGCGCCATTACTCAGGCGATCGAAGAAACAATGCTGGAGGAAATGGGTAGCAAAGACAAGGATGTGGCTACCAAAGATTTTGTGAAGCGGGAGATTTCAGAAGCAAAAAATGATTTGATTAAATGGATGTTCACCTTTTGGATTGGTAGCATAGGGATAGCAATTTTATTCTTTTTCTTAAAAAAATAATAAAGGTCATCAAAAATACATTCCCGCTTTTGCGGGATTTTTTATTGAAAATATATTTTATGCCAATAACAACCGAAGATTACGCAGAAAAAAATACAACTCTGCTCAACGACTTGCTGCAAGAAATACTTGATTTCACTTTGCAAAACCATCCGCACGCCACAATGGTAAGCGGTCATGTACAAGGCCAATTTTTAAGATTTATCAGCGGCATGATGAAACCCAAAAAAATCTTGGAAATTGGAACGTTCACAGGGTTTAGCGGAATTTGTTTGGCCGATGGATTGCAAGCTGACGGCGAATTGCATACCTTGGAATTGCGCCAAGAAGACGCAAACACCGCACAAGCTTTTTTCAACCGATCGCCTTTTGCGAAGCAAATAAAATTGCACGTGGGCAACGCGTTGGAAATAATCCCCACACTACAACACAAGTGGGATATCGTTTTTATTGATGCCGACAAAGTATCTTACTCTGATTATTACAAAATGGTTTTGCCGTCGTTAAATACCGACGGATTGATTATTGCCGATAATGTTTTATTTCACGGACAGGTTTTGGAGGATGAAATAATAGGTAAGAACCCAAAAGCAATTGCGGCATTTAATGAAATGGTGCAAAATGATGCAACTACAGAAAACGTATTATTGACCGTGCGGGATGGGTTGATGTTTATCCGAAAAAAATAAAAAGTAAAGTGAATGTGAACGGAAGAATTTTATAGCTTAAAGTTTCACTTTTTTCGTTTCACGTTTCACGTTCTGCTACTTTTGCACGCATGACGGAAAAAATTATTATCCTCGATTTTGGTAGCCAATACACGCAATTAATTGCACGTGCCGTGCGTGAAGCCAACGTTTTTTGCGAAATACAACCCTTTTTTAAACCTGTAAATATCGACGCATCTGTAAAAGGCGTCATTTTAAGTGGATCGCCATTTAGTGTGAACGATGAAAAAGCGCCGATTGTTGATGTGGCTGCTTTAAATGATAAATTACCCATTTTGGGTGTTTGCTACGGTGCACAACTTACCGCAAAATTATTTGGCGGAAGGGTTGAAAAAAGTGAAAAGAGGGAATATGGTCGGGCGCATTTAACCGTACAGCAAGATGATATTTTGTTAAAAGGAATTTCTCCAAAAAGCCAAGTTTGGATGAGTCACGGCGATACCATTTTACAATTGCCTGATGGGTTTGAACTATTGGCTACCACTGAAAGTATCCCGGTTGCAGCCTTTAAGCAAACTACTGCCACTTTCAGTTCGTCTGAATTTTTCCCGCTCTACGGCTTGCAATTTCACCCAGAAGTATATCATTCTACCGAAGGTAAAACCATCATCAAAAACTTTTTGATGGATATATGTGGTTGTACGGCCGATTGGACACCAGCACATTTCATTAGCGAAACCGTTGCCGGACTAAAAGAAAAAATCGGCAATAAAAAAGTAATTATGGCGCTGAGCGGTGGCGTTGACAGCACCGTTGCGGCCACATTAATAAGCAAGGCAATCGGTAAAAACCTCTTTGGCATTTTTGTAGACAATGGCGTGCTGCGCAAAGATGAGTTTGAACAAGTGGTTGAAACGTATAAAGTGCTGGATTTGAATGTAAAAGGAGTAGATGCTAAACAACAATTCTACGATAAATTAGCTGGTAAAACCGACCCCGAAGAAAAACGCAAAGCAATCGGAGGCACTTTTATCGAAATTTTTGACCAAGAAGCCCATAAATTAGAAGGTATTGAAATGCTGGGGCAAGGCACAATTTATCCTGATGTGATAGAAAGTGTTTCGGTTCATGGTCCAAGCCAAACCATTAAAAGTCATCATAATGTGGGCGGCTTGCCCGAAACCATGAAGTTGGAACTGGTGGAACCGCTCCGATCGTTGTTTAAAGATGAAGTACGGAAAGTGGGGTTGGAGCTTGGCATTCCGCACGATTTATTATTCCGTCATCCGTTTCCCGGCCCTGGTTTGGCCATCAGGATTTTGGGCGATATCACCCCAGAAAAAGTGGCTTTGTTGCAAGCGGCCGATGCCATTTATACTGATGGTTTAAAAAGTTGGGGTTTATACGAGAAAGTTTGGCAGGCCGGCACTATTTTGCTGCCTGTAAAAAGCGTTGGTGTTATGGGCGACGAAAGAACCTACGAATTTACAGTTGCGCTACGTGCCGTTACCAGCGTTGACGGTATGACGGCTGATTGGGCACATTTGCCATACGAATTTTTGGCGCATATCAGCAACGAAATCATAAATAATGTCCGCGGCATCAACCGCGTAGTGTATGATATTAGCAGCAAACCGCCAGCAACTATAGAATGGGAATAAAAATAGTGAACAATGAATAATGAATAATGAACAATTGGTTGCGTGTATAGGGCCTAATTTAATACAATATTATTGAAATTTTGTATTTCGATTAGTCATGTCTTAGTTGATAGCTCTCGCTGCTTTTCATGCATTATTCACTATTCGTTGTTCATTGTTCACTGGTTTGTTGGCTCGTTTTTTGTATCATTGCACCCAAATCTTTCGAATACATGAGTTCTAAGTTCTTCGCACTGGGTTTGTTTTGCTTGCTATTTGCCTCGCTTGGTAAAGCGCAAAATAATCCTGCACCAATGGCCGCCAAACCCAAAGTAGGCATTTTTATCCCCCTTTATCTCGATTCAGCTTTTGATGCTGGTGGCGCTTATAAATTTGGCGTAAACGTGCCAAAATTTGCTTTACAAGGACTAGAATTTTACAGCGGTGTTCAATTAGCACTCGATTCTTTAGAAGCAGAAGGCCTTTCGGCAGAAGTATTTATTGTTGATTCAAAAGATAAATATCGCAGTGTTTCAAGCCATATAAATGGCGATATGAAGGACTTGTCATTACTAATTGGCATGACACAAAATGTGACTGAATTAAGAACATTGGCCGATGCAGCCCATAGCAAGAATGTTCCATTTATTTCGGCGACATTGCCAAATGATGGTGGCGTCACAAATAATCCGAGCCTTGTTATTCTTAATTCAACCTTAAAAACGCATTGCCAAGCTATTTACGATTACCTACAAAAATATTATCCAAAAGACAATCTTGTTCTGATACATAAAAATGGTGTACAGGAAGATAAAATAAAAATGATGTTGGAAGAGGCCAACAGAAATTCACCTAACAGGCTGAATTGGAAGCAGATGGATATGTCCAATAATATTTCGGTTGGCGATTTATTACCCTTGCTAGACAGTACAAAAAACAATGTAATTGTTTGCGGAACCTTAGACGCCGATTATGGATCTAATTTGATGAAGCAACTGTCCACGATTCGTAAACCTTACCGCAGCACCGTAATTGGGATGCCAACATGGGATGATATCCGTACCGAAAAATCAGATTATAAAGGTGTCGAATTAATCTATTCAACTCCTTTTCTTACCAATTCGGGTAACTCGGCAGTGTATAGTTCTATCACCAAGCAGTTTAAGGCAAGCAGCCATAGCCGCCCAAGCGATTTAGTTTTTCGCGGCTTTGAAGTAACATACCATTTTATTAAAAACTTATTGGCCAACCAAGCACATATTTTAGATCTTTCAGATCGGCGAAATAAAATATTTTCCGATTTTGACTTGCAAGCTGTTTCTTTAAGAAATCAAGACAGCCCCGATTATTACGAGAACAAAAAGATTTATTTTGTAAGAAAGATGGACGGAATAGCAAAAGGCGTGAATTGATGATAGCCTTCAATACAAAATCATTAACTTTTATTGATACACTTTTAAAATTCAAACCAATGCGCAAATTTTTTATTGTTTGTATCGCTCTATCTTCAATTGCAGCTTGCGGCCCCAGTAGAAAGAATAGCCAAACAAATACCGCCACAAGTGTAAGTGTTAATGACAATGCTAACGACGGATCTTCGTTCGAAAAAGCAATTGTCATCCAAGAAAAATCTGAGAAAGCAGGCGTTGCAGCAGAATATAAATGGGTACGCGACAATTATCCAGATAGTAAAGTGCAAAGCCAAGCTTTACAAATGAATAAGGGTAAAAGCTACGATGTTCTAAATGTGGCTTTAAAAGATGGATCTAACAGAAAATTTTATTTTGATATCTCCAACTTTTTTGGAAAATATTAAGACGTTTTTTATAAATCATTTAAATAATAATGCCGCTCCAAAAAAGCGGCATTATTATTTAACCAAATGTAGTTTACCTTAATCGATCCGTACTTTTCACTAATTTTTCATCGGCACTGATGCCTCTAAATGCCATAATAGATAAAATAATGGCTAGGATAGGCAATGCCGCTGCTACTTTATAAGACGATGATTTAAAGATAGTTGCGTTTTGCGCAGCAAAATCGTTGGCCTTAAAATAAATCATTACCATTAAGCCAATGCCCAATAAGATGTTTACAAAAGTCAATTTCATTTGCAATTGTCTTTTGCGGAACAAAAAAATGGTAATTAAAGGCAACACAGCCGAAACGATAGCCAGTAAAAACAATAAATAGCTGCTACTGGCCAAATAGTTATTTACAGCGCCATTTTGCAACACGCCACCATAAACCGGAAAGAAAAACATGGCCGCAGCACAAGCCGCTGCCAATAATAACCAAACAGATTGAATACGTTGAATCATGAGAAAAGGTAGTTAGTAATTAGTATTTAGTAATTAGATTGAGCCGTTGGAAACTGGTCGTTGAGCTTCTAATTACTAAAGACCAACTACCAACGACCTGCTTAGACTGAGCCGTTGGAAGCTGATTGTTGAACTTCTAACTACTAACAACCAACTACCAACGACCTGCTTAGACTGCTGTTGGAAATTGATTGTTGAGTTCTAACTACTAACGACCCATTACCAACGACCTGTTTTTATGCCAACATCGATTCAACACTTTGCCCTAATTCAGGGTACAATGGAAATTGTTCCATAAACTCATTTACCTGTCCACGAACTTTTGCAATTAAATTAGCATCGTCTGGGTTCATTAAAATATTGTCGATGGCATTTACCACAAATTGCATGTCGCTTTCCATAAAGCCACGGGTGGTGATGGATGGAACACCAACGCGGATACCCGAAGTTACAAACGCACTTTTATCATCGTAAGGCACCATGTTTTTATTCAAGGTAATATCGGCCTGAACCAAAACTTGTTCTGCTTTTTTACCGCTGATGTTTTTATTGCGCAAGTCAATCAACATCAAGTGGTTATCTGTTCCACCGCTAATAATGTTGTAACCTTTTTCAACAAAAGCCTTAGCCATTGCCTGTGCATTTTTTTGAACCTGTTGTTGATACACACCGAAATCGTCGGTCAAAATTTCACCAAATGCAACGGCTTTAGCAGCAATCACATGCTCCAACGGGCCACCTTGCGTGCCAGGAAAAACCGCCATGTCAAGCAAATTGCTCATCATGCGAGTGTTACCCTTCACATCTTTCAAGCCAAACGGATTTTCAAAATCTGTTTTCATCATAATCATACCGCCACGTGGCCCACGCAAAGTTTTGTGCGTAGTGGTGGTTACAATTTGGCAATGCTCAAACGGATCGTTCAATATTTTTTTGGCGATTAAACCAGCTGGGTGGCTAATATCGGCCAGTACAAAAGCACCAATTTCATCGGCCACTGCACGGATGCGTTTGTAATCCCAATCGCGGCTGTAAGCGCTGGCGCCACAAATAATCAATTTCGGTTTATGCTCACGAGCTTGTTTTTCTAGCATGTCGTAATCCACCAAACCTTCTTCTTTGGTAACACCATAAAAGTGTGGCTGGTATAATTTACCACTAAAATTTACGGCACTGCCATGTGTTAGGTGGCCGCCCATGCTAAGGTCAAGTCCTAAAATTTTATCACCGGGTTGTAAAATGGCCAACATAACCGCGGCATTCGCCTGCGCACCGCTGTGCGGCTGCACATTTACATAGTTTACGCCAAATATTTCTTTGGCACGATCAATAGCCAATGTTTCAATTTCATCGATCACTTCGCAGCCGGCATAATAGCGGCGGCCAGGATAACCTTCAGCATATTTATTGGTGGCTACACTGCCCATAGCTTTTATTACGGCAAGACTGGTAAAGTTTTCACTGGCAATCAATTCAATGCCGTGGCGCTGGCGATCCAATTCTTTGGTCAGCAACTGAAATATCACATCGTTGTACATGGTTCAGAAATTTGCTGCAAATATAATTTTTCGGGTTGGGGTTTCGGTGAGATAAGTTGTAAAAGATAAAAAAACGGTTTATAGCAGAAAAATTATTCTTTATTTCAGCTTATAAAATCATGAAAGCAATTACTTAAAATACGATTCTGGAATGGTTTTCCACAAATCGTGCGATAAATGGCCGATCAATATTTCGTACACCAAATAAACAGGCCAAAAAATGTAGTGGATGATGAGTAAAATAAGGTTGTGGTTGTAATACCAACTTATCAATAAAGTATAAATGCCAAGAATAGAATAAAGGATGCTTTTGTCCCGGTTGCGCATGGTTTTTATTTTAGTTTTTAAAGAATGTTATAATTAACGGCTGATAAAAGATGAACTAACAGTGTTTTTGCAAAATGCATACGGGCTTCGATTTTCTTCTCTTTTGTTTTTATCTCTTGTTTTCTATTTAGTAATAGTTTTTCTACTAATTTTTTTGACTTGCTGTTGATAGTTAGAAATAATTTGTTAAATTATTTCCACACAATTTATATATTTACTTCATCAAAACTATTGGTATGCAATTTACTAATTGTGAATGGGAAAGCGATACCCGAATTTTAGTTTGTGCCAGATGTAATAATCCCGAAACGTGTAGTACTTTTTTTATTTTTAAGCTTAGGCAAGCAAATTATCATTATACATAAATATTATTGGTACAATAAAAACCGATTGTAAATATTTTACGAAAAAAAACTACTTACCAAAATCCCACAAGAGAATGCTATGCTAAAACCTAGAAACTCATTTGCAAGAGAATACCATTTAAAAAAATGGATAGATATGAGGGGCTTGGCGGAAGTGTGGGAAGCTATGTCTGTAAAAAACCACCTAACAGATAGTGTTGCATTAAAAATATTTCCTACGGTTTATACGGCCGGCATAAAAGAAATTGAAGCAGGGTACGCCAAACAGCCATATTTATGGCACAACAACCTTTTGGCCGCCAAGCGTTTAGGCATATATGAAAACCGGCCTTATTTAGAAATGCATTTTTGCGGCAATGGTAACATCAGCAGCAAAGTGTTGCAATTAAGTGAAAACGAAATAGCAAAATGCTTGCAACAAATTGCCAGCGCCTTGGCTTACCTACACGAAAACTCCATACTTCACGGATGTGTAAAGCCTAATAATATTTTGTTGGATGGCGATAATTATTATTTGTACCTCGCTGATTTGGGCCTAAGCGCCGAGTTAAGGGAAACGATAGAGCGTTTTGTGGAAGTTAATAATGATGATATTGTTTCTTCCGCTGATTCTTCCTCCACACGGAAAAGTCCTGCACGCATCAACCCTCCTTGTTATTGTGCACCCGAGTTGTTCGAAAACAATCCACAACCTTCAACTGCCGCTGATATTTGGGCCTTGGGTGCTTCCATTTTCGAGATTGTAACAGGTAAATTACCTTTTGGGCATTTAGGCGGCGAGGCACAACGGAGAAACAATGCGGTGCTAAAAGATATTTCGCAAAACTTTTCTCCCGATCTTAATCTCATCATTAAAAGGTGTTTATCAAAAAATAAAGAAAACCGGCCTACCGCACAGGAAATTGAGGAAGTGGCAAAAGTTTTTTTAAAAGAAAAAATTTTTGAACTGCCAGCTAAAAAAGCGGTAGAAATTGTGCCAGCCAAAAAAGCTGTAGAAGTTGTACCAGATAAAACAGCAACTGAAGTTGCGCCAACTAAACAAATGGTAGAAGCTGCGCCGCTTAAACAAACAGTAGATGTGGCACCACCTATAAAAAATGTTTTCGACCAAACGCCCGACCAAGAAAAGCAAACGAGGTGGAAAACTGCGATGTACTTTTTGGTTCCAATTATAATAGTTGGGATTATTTTGTTCGCCTACATAAAATGGACTTCCAATTCGCCTGAATATAAAGTAAAACCTTTGCAGGAAACGAAAACAACAAAAGATAGTGTTATTAAAATTAACCCAGCAGCAACCAATCCAACAACGGTTCCAATCGAGCCACCTAAAACAAATTTACAGGTAACTCCGCCCAACCTTCCCACCACGGTTCCTAAGGTTGAACAAAATAAACCTATGCAATTTAATCGCACCAAGGCTGTAGAACCATTGTCCGCTAAACAATCAACTGCCCCTAAAAGCCCTAAAAAGGAAAAAGTAAAAACAGTTGATCCCGGTATCCCAAAACATAAAGACAATGAACAAATCATTGATCCGGACAATCCAAAACATAAAGACCAGTAACAAAAAAACAATTGAGATAGCCATTTTTAACCAATTCTAACAGTCATGCAAAAAATTAAACCCGTTTTTATAATTGTTTTCTTTTTTTTATTTGGCAGTTTAATGGCGCAAGATTTAACCACTGCCCAAAAATGGATAAAAGCGGGCAACAGCCTTCGGGAAGCACACTTATACCAACAAAGCGAAAATTACCTTTTAAAGGGAATAAAAGCAGTGCGTCAATTGCAGAACAAATATTGGGAAGCAGTTGCCTCTGAATATATTGGGCTACTTTATTACAATACGGAAGATGTTGCATTGGCAAACCAATATTTTAATAATGCCCTGCGGTTATATCAATCGCAAAAAATGCAATTAAGTGCCAGCGCATTAAAAACCATTATGAACGATAGAGATATTACTACCGTTAATACTTGGCAATTATATGGCGGTATTGATATTGGATCAAAAGGTGTTAAATATTCAATTATAAAAGTAAGAAGGAGGGAAGGGCATTTTAGTTTTGTGTATTTAAGGGATGGTTCAAAAAATACGCAAATCATTGATTTTACACCCGAAGCAGTACAGGAAACATGCGATGCCGTAAAGGTTTTTCTAGACACCATCACTAATTATAGCGGTGGTATAAAACCCGAAAACATATTTATTGCCGTAAGCAGTGGCGTAAAGCAAGAAGCAGACAAAGCCTTGGGACGGGAAGATGCAATAAAACTTGCGTTGACAAAGGCAGTACCGAACTATAAAAAAACGATTGAACTTTTAGACGTTTGTACAGAAGGCGAACTGACTATAAAAGGTGTGGTGCCGTCAGATTATTTGTATTCCAGCTCGTTGGTAGATATTGGAAGCGGCAATACAAAGGGCGGCTACCGCATGAAAGATACGAAGGCAACGGAATGTTTTTCACTTCCATGGGGCACGGCTACCTTATCTAAACGTGTAAGCGGTATGACGGTACCAAAGATTCAGAAGTTTTTTAATGACAGTGTCAATAGCCGTATAATTACAGAAATTGCTAGGAAACCTGGGCTTACAAATCGGAAATATACTTTTTTTGTAGGTGGTATATTTTGGGCGATGTGCAATTATTTGTATCCAGGAAAAATAAAGGAAGATTTTACAGAAGTTACCGCCCAAGATGTTGATCGGTATGTAAATGCTGCCATAAATAATTATGAAGCATTAATAAAGCCTGACTTATCTGCCATTACAGATATAACCGAATTGGAAGAGGCAAATAAACAAGTTGAGCGAACCCGTACAACTTTTACCCAAGATGATATAATTGCTGGGGCAATGATGGTAAAAAGCATCCTTTACGAAATTCAAAGAAGTGGCATAAAAGAAAAACATTTTCTTTTTTCAAGGTATGCCTATGTAGGCTGGATATCAGGTTACATAGTTCAAAAGGTAGATGATGATTTTAGCAAAATGAGTGATGCTGAAACGCCTTAATCCATTTAATAAGACTGCACAATTATTGGCCGATTTCAAAAAATACATTTACAACTTTCTGATGATCAACAGGATAGTTATTGGCGCTAATAAAACAATAAATCCATTTTATGCAAAAAACAAAAATTCTTCTTTTTTTATCAGTAATAATTTGTTTTGGTAATTTAAATGCGCAGGTTTTAAATCCCGCCCCTAAAAAAATATATGCTGGTATTGAAATAGGTGCAAGAGGTGTAAAATTGTCCATTATCACCGTTCAAAGAAAAGCCCATCATTATGGTTTTGTCTTTTTGAAAGACGGTTCAAAAAATACGCAGGTTATAGATTTTACACCCAAGGCCATACAAGAAACAAGCGACGCCGTAAAAGCATTTTTCGATACGATTACCAATTATAACAACGGCGCAATTCCACTAAAAAATATTTTTATTGCCATAAGTAGCGGCGTAAAACAAGAGGCTTTTAAAGTTAAAGGAAGAGATGATACTTTACTTGCGGCATTAAAAGATGCAGTACCCGGTTACACCAAACCTATTGAATTTTTAGATCCTTGTACAGAAGGCGATTTAACCATTAAAGGCATAGTGCCTTCACAATATTTGTACAATAGCGCCCTGGTAGATGTTGGAAGTGGCAATACAAAAGGCGGTTTTAGGATGGGTGGTACCGAAGTGGCTGAATGTTTTACTATTCCGTGGGGAACATCCACTTTGTCGAAGCGTATGAGCAAGATGCCGAAAGAATCGATGCAACAATTTTTTAACGATAGCATCAACAGTGCCGTAGTGGGTGAAATAGCAAGCAAACCGGGTTTAACCAACAGGAAACATAATTATTTGTCGGGCGGTATTTATTGGGCCATCTGCAATTATTTATATCCTGCAAAAATAAAACAGGATTATACCATGCTCACAGCCAAGGATATCGACAAGTTTTTGGATGCCGCCATCAACAATTATGGCGTGTTGATACAACCGGACCTTTCCGGCATTACAGATGCAAAAGAATTGGCAGAAGCCCAAAAACAAATAGACCGCACGCATGCCACATTTACACAAGATAATATTATTGCGGCCACGCTATTGGTAAAAAGCATATTCAACGAATTTGACAAAAGGGGCATCAAAGGCAAAAATTATGTTTTTTCAAGGTATGCATATATAGGCTGGATTTCAGGCTACATTGTAAAAAATATATAGCAGAAAGCACTGTTGTAATATTTTTTTAGTTTTGCCTTCTTGTTTATTTGAATTTTTGCTTCTTGAATTTTGCCTTCTTGTTTTCTTGTATTTTGAATTACTTGTTTCCTTGAATCCTTGCCTTCTTGTTTTCTTGAATCTTGGAAACTTGTTTTCCTGAGTCGTTGTTTTCCTGTTTTCTTGAACTTTTGCTTTCTTTTCTTCTTAGCTTGATGCACGTATCACCATTTTCCCTATTTTTATTGCATGGCTTTGAAACAGATAGATCATGGTACTGAAGAGTACTACCAAATGGTTGCTTTGCGAGATGAGATACTTCGTCGCCCACTCGGGCTGTCTTTTTCTGCGGAAGAATTGGCGCGGGAAAAAGATGATATTTTGATAACGGCTTTTGACGAAGACGAAATTTTAGGCTGCTGTATTTTAACTGAAGTTGAACCAACTACATTGCGTTTGCGCCAAATGGCCGTAAAAAATAACCAGCAAGGGAAAGGGATCGGTCAGGCGGTTTTAACGTTTGCCGAAACGCTTGCCCGGGCAAAGGGTTACCGCAAAATGATGATGCACGCCCGTGATAGTGCCCAAGGTTTTTACGAACGCAACGGATACAAAGTTGTGGGCGAACAATTTATAGAGGTAAGCGTGCCGCACCATACCATGGAAAAACGGTTGTTTTAAAAAAGTTCCGAGTTCGCAGTTTACGAGTTTGTAAGTTGAGGGCAAACTCGTAAAATGTGAACTCGTAACTTTTGAACTATTTTTTTCGTCCAATTTTTTGTACCAACAATTCACGTATTTCCTGTTCGCTGATAGTGGGTTCTCCCGCATCTTTTGGTATCAAAAAAAAGGAACGTTCGTTAATGTAGAGGTGAAAAAAGAAAGGACTTTCCAAAAAATATTGGAATTTTTCATAATCCCATTCTGCTCGGCCGCGAACGGTTGTTATTTCCATGTCGTTGTCAAAAAAGGTGATGCCAATTGTTTCTTGGAAAGTTGAATTTTTATTGTACACCAACCTGGGTAGGATAAACCAAAAAAACAGCATCAATAAAAACCATAAAAAAGAAAACAGCATAAACGATGCTGCTGTTATTTTATGCGCATAAAATACGAAAGCACTAAACACCGCAAATACATTTACCACAATCAGCAAAATCTTTACTTCTGGCCTTGAAATAAAATGATAGCGCAGCGCCTGTATCGTTTTTTGCTTGTTATATTGTATTTTAATGGTCATAAAAAGGCCTTGATTTTGCTAGGCTGCAAGGTAACGTTTACGAAAATTCCAAGGGAAAAAATTCATACATACAAATCTCAAAAGGAAAATTCCAAATTCCAACAATTCTTGGTTGCTGTCTAAAAATTAACCTTTTTGATAGTAGGGTTTTTATTGTGAAGATTTGATTAGTTGAAACATGGGATTTTTATTGGGACTTTGTCTTATTGGAATTTGGAATTTCTTCATTTGGCATTTGCTTTCAAGCTGGTCTGCCCTGCAAACACTAAATTTGCGCTTCATTTCAGTAATTAATTTATGGGCATACCGCCATTTTCAAAAAATGTTGAGGTTCGTTGGAGCGACCTCGACCCGAACTTTCATCTTCGCCATTCTGTTTATTACGATTTATGCGCATTCACCCGTGTCTCTTTTTTAGAATCGGTGGGTTTAAGTATGCACATTTTTATTGAAAACCATTTCGGCCCTATTCTTTTTCGCGAAGAATGTGTGTTTAAAAGAGAAATATTGTTTGGCGATAAACTAACCATCAGCGCTTCTTTACTAAAAGCTAGAAAAGATTATAGCCGCTGGACAATTGTGCACGAAGTTTGGAAAAACGGTGATACATTGGCCGCAATACTTACCGTTGACGGAGCTTGGATAGATACCCTTAAAAGAAAATTATACCTGCCCGACGAAAAAATAAAAGCCATGTTTTCGGAAATTCCAACACATGATGGTTTTGAATTTGAGGAAATGGCTAAATAAATTCCAAAAAAGAAAATCCAAATTCCAACAAAAAGTAACTTCCTGCATTTTTCTTTTTTAATTTCTTGGATTTTCTTGTTCCTTGTTTCTTGACTTTCTTATTTCTTATTTTTAATTTTTTATTCCTTATTTCCCTTGCATTATTTATCAGCAGAAAACCTAACAAAAGCTTACGGCATCACGCCATTGTTCAATAATATTACTTTCCACATAAACGAAGGGGAGAAAATTGCCTTAATTGCCCGTAACGGAACGGGCAAATCGACCTTGCTTAAAATATTGGCCGGTCAAGAAACCGCTGATGGTGGTAAGCTAAACATCAACAAAGAAGTGCATGTTATCTTGTTTGATCAAGAACCGAAGTTTGAAGAAGGCAAATCAATTGCCGAGAATATTTTTGGCCACGACCACCCCGTTTTAAATGCCATCCGCGATTTTGAAATGTATAGCGAAAGCGAAGATGGTGAAGCGTTGACCAATGCTTTGATTGCCATGGACGAATTAAACGCTTGGGATTTCGATTCAAAAGTTAAACAGATTTTAGCGAAGCTGAATATTCATCACATGGACCAGGTAGTTGGTAGCTTAAGCGGCGGCCAACGCAAACGTGTGGCGTTAGCTAAAACCTTGATTGACATTGGTTTTGAGCACCAGCATAGTTTATTGATTATGGATGAACCGACCAACCATTTGGATGTAGAAATGATTGAATGGCTGGAATTTTACCTAAACCAAGAACACGTAACCTTGCTAATGGTAACGCATGATCGCTACTTTTTGGATAATGTTTGCGATGTAATTTGGGAAATGGACCGAAGCAATATTTATGTGTACAAAGGCAATTACGAAAATTACATGGAGAAAAAAGCTGCCCGGATTGATAGCGAATTGAGCAGCATCGACAAGGCAAAAAATACTTACCGCAAAGAACTGGAATGGATGCGCAAGCAACCAAAAGCCAGAACGACCAAAAGCAAAAGCCGTCAAGATAATTTTTATGAAGTAGAAAAAAAAGCCAAAGAACGTTTGGTAGACGACCAACTGCAACTAAATATTAAAATGAGCAGGTTGGGCGGAAAGGTAATCGAGCTGAAGAAAGTGAACAAAGCTTTTGGTGATTTGCAAATTTTAAAAGGCTTCGATTACACTTTTTCAAAGGGCGAGCGTGTGGGCGTGGTTGGTAAAAATGGTGTTGGAAAATCTACCTTTTTAAATATGCTGCAAGGCATTGAACAACCAGATAGCGGCAAAATAAATGTGGGCGATACGGTTGTGTTTGGTTATTACAGCCAAACCGGACTTGTTTGGAAAGAAGATATACGGGTAATTGATTATGTAAAATCTTTTGCTGAAACTTTTCCGCTGGCGGACGGCGGCGCTTTATCCGCTGCGAAATTTTTGGAATTGTTTTTATTTCCGCCCGAAAAACAATACACTTATTTGTCAGCTTTAAGCGGCGGAGAAAAACGGCGTTTGCAATTATTGTCGATCCTGTTTAGTAATCCAAACTTTTTAATTTTGGATGAACCGACCAACGATTTGGATTTACCGACGCTACAAGTATTGGAAAATTTTTTGTTTGAATACCGTGGTTGTGTGCTGATTGTGAGCCACGACCGTTATTTTATGGACAAATTAGTTGACCATTTATTTGTATTTGAAGGTGATGGGGTGGTGCGTGATTTTCCTGGCAGTTACACGTTGTATCGTATTGAAGAAGAGGAAAAGCAGAAATCAGCAAGTGGAAAGCCAAAAGCGGAAAGCGAAAAGCCACAAGCTGAAAACCCTGAACCAATAGTTGTTGAAAAACGAAAACCAAGTTTTAAAGAAAAGAATGAATTTGACACCATCACCAAAGAAATGCCAAAACTGGAAGCCGAAAAGCAAAAATTAACTGAATTGTTGAACAGCAGTTTAACCGATTTTGAGGATCTGCAAAAGGCTTCAAACAGGATTGGGGAAATAACTAATTTGCTGGAAGCAATGGAATTGAGGTGGTTGGAGTTAAGTGAGATTGTCTGAACTATGATTTGTTTGATTAAGATGATTTATATGATTCAAATCTAAAATCATATAAATCATCTTAATCAAACAAATCATAGTTCAGATAAAAGTCAAAGCTTTGCTTTAAACTTTTTATTCCTCAATCTTTTAAATTCTAAACTTATTCCTCCGAAATTGATGAGTAATCCAATTTCAAGATTATAAGCTTCTAGATAATTTATTCCTTGAGCAAGGTTCACATCATCCTTTTTTGTAATGGCTTTCAGTTCAACTGAGACAACGTTGTCGACCAAAAAAAATCGACTCTTCTTGTACCAATTTGTTCAGCTCTATAAAAAATGGGCATTTCAAATTCACGTTCAAATCCAATTCCTGCTAAACGAAGTTCTATTTCTAACGCCCGTTGGTAAATAATTTCCTGAAAACCGTTGCCCAAAGTACTGTGAACAATCATGGCGCATTTTATGATCCGAGAAGTTAGGTCTGAGTATTTGTATTCTTCTTTAATCATGTCTGAACTATGATTTATTAGATTAAGATGATTTTTATGATTTTGAAATTGAATGAGTAGTTCTAGATTAAAATATCAAATATCTAACAAGTTTAGTTTGGCTTTTATAACTAGGATAATTTTTACAACACAGAATCACAAAAATCATCTTAATCTAATAAATCACAGTTCAGACCGCTGTATAATCCCACCACCAACAACATCATCGCCTTCGTAAAAAACGGCGCTTTGGCCAGGCGCAATACCTTTTACGTTTTCGTAAAACACTACTTTTATCTTGCCGTTTTCATTGTATAAATTAGCTAAAGCGCCCTTGTCTTTGTAGCGGATTTTCACCATCATTTCCATGCCATCGGTTACGCCATCGTATTTAGCCCAAGTTACGCCGCCCACAATCATTTCGCTGCGGTCCAAGTCTTCTTCTTCGCCAAGCGTTACGGTATTTGTTTCCGGATCAATATGCGTTACAAAAGCTGGCTTGCCCAAAGCAATACCCAAACCTTTGCGTTGCCCGATGGTATAAAAAGGATAACCGTTGTGTTGCCCCAATTTCTTTCCTTCCTTATCAACAAACCAACCGCCGGCCACTTCCGTTTCCAACGTTGGTACACGGCGTTTTAAAAATCCGCGGTAATCATTATCTGGCACAAAACAAATTTCATAGCTTTCTGCTTTTTTGGCCAATTCGGGATAGCCATAATCTTCCGCCATTTTACGGATGTCTGTTTTGCGATAATTGCCCAACGGCAACAGCGTACGGGCCAGCAAATCTTGTTGCAATCCCCACAAAACATAGCTTTGGTCTTTGGTTTCGTCCAAACCTTTGCTTAAATAATAGCGACCGTCTTCGGTTTGGTGTTTGTTGGCATAATGGCCGGTGGCAATAAATTCGCAACCCAGCGCATCGGCACGCTTTAATAAAGCCCGCCATTTTATATGCGTATTGCACAGTACACACGGGTTGGGCGTGCGGCCAGCAATGTATTCATCCACAAAATTATCGATCACAAAATTGCCAAACTCTTCACGAATGTCTAGTATAAAATGCGGAAAACCATGTTGCACCGCAGCCATGCGGGCATCATTAAAGCTGTCTAAATTGCAACAGCCCGTTTCTTTTTTGCCTTTAGCGCCACCGCCGCTGCTGGCATAATCCCAAGTTTTCATGGTAATGCCCACCACCTCGTAGCCTTCGTGGTGCAACATTAGCGCAACCACGGTGCTATCAATGCCGCCGCTCATCGCCACCAATACCTTTCCTTTACTCATCACATTAAAATTAAGCGGCAAAGGTAACACTGATTAGTGTCATTCGGCGTCCGCGTTAGTCATGCACATGTCATTAAGAATTATGAAGGTAGGATTATGCGTTATGAATTGTGCGGGAAGCAGTTTTGTAATAATCCGTTCTAGCTATTTCCAACAATTCGCCCCAAAAAGTTTTGACTGATTATTAACTTGGAATTTGGAATTTTTTTATTTGGGATTTGTTACAACCAAAAGGCACGATTTTTTTTAATATGTTGCAGAAAAACTTTTTGGTAAAAGCATTGAAAAACCAGTAATTTCATCCCACGCAAAACTGAAAGCCATGCCAAGATTGTCCAAGCCGTCGCCTGACGAACAACTCGCCAAAGATGAGACTAAAATTAAAACAACTAAGAAAAAAACGATTGAAAATCCTGTAGCTGAAAAGCCATTAACCCCTAAAACAGCGGTTAAAAAGAAAATAGTAAAAGCGCCAAAACCAATTGAACCGCCACCTGTTGATAACAACAATATTGTTGAGAAACTTTCTGAAAAAGCAGTTGCCGTTGCCCCGAAGCCAATTGCCCCAAAAACAACCATGCGTTCACCAAAATATGAGGATACCCATTTTGTGGATAGTACAAAATTGGTATGGAATTATTCGCTTTTTAGCGATCAAGACATTCAAAATTTCCAAAACGGTACCATGTACAATGGCTACCATTTTTTTGGTGCCCATCAAATAGAAGTATTGGGACAAGAAGGTTATTATTTTGCCGTTTGGGCACCCAACGCTACTTCGCTTTCAGTTATCGGTCATTTTAATGGCTGGAAACCGCACCAACATGAACTAATGCCAAGGCTTGAAAAAAGTGGTATTTGGGAAGGGTTTATACCCGGTATTGGCAAAGGCGAATCTTACAAATACCATATTGTTGGCTACGAAGGAAAAAAATTGGACAAAGGCGATCCGTATGCTATTTATTGGGAACATAAACCACAAACGGCCTCCGTTACTTGGCATCGCAATTATACTTGGCACGATGAAAACTGGATGGCTAACCGCAAGAAAAACAATGCATTGGATGCGCCTTGGACATTGTATGAAGTGCATTTGCACAGTTGGATGCGGCCCGATAAAAACAACGAGGATGCTTATAATAGTTATACATCCATTACCGAAAGATTGGTTCCCTACGTAAAAGAAATGGGTTTTACGCATGTGGAGCTGATGCCCGTAATGGAGCATCCGTTTGATGGAAGTTGGGGTTACCAAGGCACGGGATATTTTGCGCCAACTAGCCGTTTTGGCACGCCAGAAGAATTTAAAGCAATGGTAGATGCTTTTCACCAAGCGGGAATTGGTGTGGTATTGGATTGGGTGCCTTCCCATTTTCCGTACGATAGCCATGGGTTGTTCATGTTCGATGGCACGCACACCTACGAATATGCCGATATGCGCAAAGGTTATCACCCCGATTGGAATAGTTATATTTTTAACTATCGCCGCAACGAGGTAAAGGGTTTTCTCATTAGTAATGCACGCTATTGGTTCGACCAATTCCACATCGACGGTATTCGCGTAGATGCGGTAAGCAGCATTTTAAAACTAGATTATAGTCGCAACGAAGGTGAATGGGAACCGAACGAATTTGGCGGTAACGGTAACATCGAAGCTATTGCGTTTGTAAAAGAAATGAACGAAATGGTGTACCGCGATTTTCCAGATGTGCAAACTATTGCCGAGGAAAGTACCGATTGGCCCGGCGTAAGTAAACCAACTTTTTTGGGCGGCTTAGGATTTGGCATGAAATGGATGATGGGTTGGATGCACGATACCATCGATTATTTTAAACTTGACCCCATTGCTCGTAAAAATCATCAAGACAAGTTTAGCTTTAGCATGATGTATTTCTACGACGAAAACTTTATGTTGCCTTTTAGTCACGACGAAGTGGTGCATGGCAAAAGCCCTATGCTGTACAAAATGCCCGGCGACGAATGGCAGAAATTTGCCAACATGCGCCTGATGTACAGTTATATGTTTACGCACCCAGGTGGCAAATTGTTGTTTATGGGCAACGAGTTTGGTGCTACGCAAGAATGGAACCACCATACCGAATTACAGTGGGACTTGTTACAATATGAACCACATAGTAAACTTAAAAAATGTGTATCAGTGTTGCTACACATTGCCAAAGGCGAACCTGGATTATACGAAAAGCAATTTATACAAGGTGGTTTTGAATGGGTGGAAATGAACATGCGCAATGAATGTATTGTTGCTTATCGCCGTAAGGGCATGAATATAAAAGATGATATTTTGGTTGTGCTGAACATGACGCCGGTGGTAAGAAACGATGTGCCGATTTATACAGATGGTAAAGCAGAATGGAAAGAAATTTTTAACAGCGATGATAAAGAATTTTACGGCACAGGCGATACTTATAATCTGAAAATACCGATGGAATTGGTGGACGAAGAAAAAAAATTATATAAACTAACCTTGCAGTTGCCACCGCTGGGAGCAGTGATATTTAAGTGATCTAGGAGATTTGACAACTTTTTAAAAGTTGTCAAATCTATTTTTTGTTATTTTTGGTAAAAGCAACTATTTATGGAAGTAGCTATTAAAGCAAAACCAGTTAGGAAAAAACGTTCTCAAAAAGTACCTGATTACCTCATTTATGAAATAATGGACGGTAAACCTATCTATTACAGAGGGTATAAGGACGTATTAAACAACACAAAAAAACCAGCAGACATCATGGGCACTAGTTCTTTGCAGTGGCTAATAACTTCTTATATATTAGGGATAATGTATAAAAGCTTAAATGACGAATTATTTAGAATAGCAACGGGAGAACCTGGCCTCCACATCAATACAAATAACAATCTTGCTGGAGATATTCTTGTGTACAAAAAAGAAGACATCCCGCCTGCGGCCATTACTACAAAATATATTAATGTGCCGGCACTGTTGCATGTTGAGGTAGATGTATCTGCCGATTTAGCAAATGAATTGGAATTATCCTATCTGCAAAAGAAAATAAATAAGCTGATAGATTTCGGCACCCAAAAAATATTGTGGGTTTTTTCAACCACCCGCCAAGTTTTGGTAGTTACAAAAAAAGAAGAATGGTATTGGCATAATTGGGATGAAACACTGGAACTAACGCCTGGCCTAACTTTCAATATTGGTGAATATTTGAAAAAGGAGGGTGTGGATTTGGATGAAATAGAATAGGTTATTCAACCGGATCCCCCCAATCGGTATTCAATTATCTAAATTGATCTGCAAAAATAAAAGCAGCACAAAAATTACTTTGTGCTGCTTTTTTACCTTATCGTCTTGTGGCTATAAAAATGAAGAAGATAATGTTAAGTGAAAACTCACGATTCACCACTCACCACTCACTTTTTCATTTCAAAACCTTCCAAAAATTTTGTATTAAAATCACCGCTGCGGAAACGTTCATCTTTCATTAATTGCAGGTGAAAAGGAATAGTAGTTTTTACACCCTCAATCACATATTCGCTCAAAGCACGGTACATGGTGTCCAACGCTTCGTCGCGGGTTTGTGCCACGGCAATCAGTTTGGCAATCATACTATCATAATAAGGCGGAATGGTGTAACCTGCGTACACATGGCTATCAACCCTTACACCGTGGCCACCCGGTTGGTGCAAAGTGGTAATTCTTCCCGGGCTAGGGCGGAAATCGTTGTACGGATCTTCAGCATTGATACGGCACTCAATGGCGTGACAAGTCGGTTCGTAGTTTTTACCACTTATGGCAATGCCTGCGGCAATTTTTATCTGTTCCTTTATCAAGTCGAAATTGATAACCTCTTCTGTAACGCAATGTTCTACCT
>CAWJTH010000143.1:0-6962 GCA_963845495.1 uncultured Chitinophagaceae bacterium | reverse complement strand
GATAATGTATTTGTTGTGAAGTATGGTTGTAATACATCATCAATTTCTTTCCGCGATTCGATTGAGCGAGGTGAACCAACACCTTGAAGACCTAAATACTTATACATATATTCAGAAAGTACAATCGTGTTGATACAACAATTGTAGGATTCGTTTGATATTAGTTCATTGTAAAATTCAACTTTATTATTTTTAATTGGTTCAATCAGAACAGAACTGTCCAAGAAAACATTATTGATCATAAACATCATATTTATCTATTGGCGCATCTGGATATTTTGCCGTTCCCACAACCTCCATTAGTCTTTTTATTTTTTCTTGATGAGCCTTCTTGTTTTTATCGGCCAATTCAATCTGCGCATTTTTTTTATTATCAGCAAGTATAATTACTTCTAATTCTTGTTCGTCAAATTGTTGTGGAACAGCAATTGTAAGAACACCATGCTTAGAAACTCCTTTTAATTTTAGTGCTTCCATAATATCTTATTTTACCAAATTTACAACATTTATCCTACAACCGATTCTCCAATCAAATCCAGTTCAACTTTCAAATTATCGATGATAAATAATTGCCTGTCCATTGTGTTTTTACCCATGTAATATTCTAGCAACCCTTGGATATGGTCGCCATGTTCCAATAATACCGGTTGCAGTTTTATATCTGCCCCAATAAATTGACCAAATTCGTCCGGCGAAATTTCACCCAGCCCTTTAAATCTGGTTATTTCGGGGTTTTTACCCAGTTTTTTTATGGCTTTTTGTTTGGCATCCTCATCATAACAGTAAATGGTTTCTTGTTTATTGCGGACACGGAAAAGTGGTGTTTCCAAAATGTACAAATGGCCGCGTTTTACCAGTTCGGGAAAAAATTGCAAGAAAAAAGTCATCATCAACAAACGGATGTGCATGCCGTCCACATCAGCATCGGTAGCTAAAATAATGCGGTTGTAACGAAGGCTTTCCAATCCATCTTCAATATTTAAAGCATGTTGCAACAGGTTGAATTCTTCGTTTTCATACACAATTTTTTTCGTCAAGCTATAGCAGTTCAGCGGTTTTCCACGCAAGCTAAAAACGGCCTGCGTATCCACATTTCTGCTTTTGGTAATACTTCCACTAGCACTATCGCCTTCCGTTATAAATATGGTGGTTTCCAGTTGTTTAGCAGAAAATTCCTCCTTGTTTTTTGCAGGCGGTTCACTATCAAAATGGATATGACAATCACGCAGTTTTTTATTGTTTAGGTTGGCTTTTTTTGCCCTTTCATTGGCCAGCTTTTTAATGCCTTGCAGTTCTTTGCGCTCCCTTTCGCTCTGTTCAATTCGTTTTTTTAAAGCATCAGCTACGCTGGAATTTTTATGTAAATAGTTATCCAGTTCCTTGGCCAAAAAATCATAAATAAAATTCTTCATTGATGCGCCGCCTTCGGCTACATGCGTGCTGCCCAATTTGGTTTTAGTCTGGCTTTCAAAAACCGGTTCTTGCACCCGTACAGAAACCGCCGCCACAATACTTTGGCGGATGTCGGCTGCTTCGTAATCTTTTTTGTAAAAATCACGGATCACTTTTACATAACCTTCACGAAAAGCTTGTTGGTGCGTGCCGCCTTGCGTGGTAAACTGTCCATTTACAAACGAATAAATATCCTCGCCATAATCGCTGTTATGAGCTATGGCCACTTCCATATCCTCGCCTTTCAAATGAATGATGGGGTAGCGGAGTTCATCAGCATTTGCTTTTTTATTGAGCAAATCGAGCAAGCCATTCTTACTTATAAATTTTTTACCGTTGAAATTAATTATTAGACCAGCATTTAAATAGCAATAATTCCAAAACTGATTTTCAAGAAAATCACCTGTGTAATGATAACCTTTAAATATAGTGTCGTCGGGCGTAAAAAACACTTCTGTCCCGTTTCCTTCGGTGGTTGGTTGCTCCTTGCTTTCTTTTTTAAGCACGCCTTTTTCAAATTCGGCCACTTTCATTTTACCTTCCCTAAAACTGCATACCTTAAAATAACTACTCAAAGCGTTTACAGCCTTCGTTCCCACACCATTTAAACCAACACTTTTCTGGAAAACCTTACTATCGTATTTGGCACCCGTGTTTATTTTACTTACCACATCTACCACTTTGCCCAGCGGAATGCCTCGACCGTGGTCGCGTACCATAATGCTGCCTTTGTCAAGTGTTACTTCCACTTGTTTGCCGTATCCCATAGTGTGCTCATCAATACAGTTGTCTATCACTTCTTTCATCAGTACATAAATCCCATCATCGGGGCTGCTGCCATCGCCCAATTTACCAATATACATGCCTGGCCGCAAGCGGATGTGCTCCTGCCAATCCAAGGTACGTATGCTGTCTTCGTTATATTCAAACATATTTTCTGCCATAATATTCCTTCTAAGGTACAAATATAGAATTGCCCAAAAATTTAGCAATAATTGTTTTAAACATTGCTGTTTTTAGTTGATAACTAGCCATGTGCAAAAAATGTATCCGGTTAATTTATTTGGATTGTTTTGTAATCCGCAATAAATAGCTACTTTTCGGCCCTTAAATAAAAATTAAATCAACCATCATGAGAATGAAACAAATGTTTACTGGTATGCTTTTGGTTGCCGCCGTTGCGTTTACCGCTTGTAAGGCCAAACCTAAAGATCTTCTTGCAAAAAAATGGAAAATAACCGACATGGCTACAGATAGGCCTATCTCTGATTCTTTGAAAGCAGATATGTTGAAAAACGCAACTATGGAATTTACAAAAGACGGTAACTATACTATGAGTTCCAATGGAAATCCAATAAACGGTAAATATACTTTGTCTGACGACGGCAAAACCCTTACGTTAAATGCAACAGCTGGCGACAAAACCGATGTAACCGTTCAGGAATTGACCAGTTCAAAATTTGTTGGCAGCGCTAAGGGTTCAACCATTACTTGCGTGCCACAATAAATTTCAAAACCTATCAAAATACTATCATGAACATATTTGATCAAAGTGCACAGGCGCAACAAGCTGCACAAACAGCGGCCACAAGTCCGGTAACAACTGCTTTGGCTGCTTACCCAGGTATTACCGCTAGCGCACAAAGCGGTGACGTAACATTAACCGGAACCGTTGAAGATGGCGCAACTATTGCAACTATTGTTGATGCTGTTAAAGCAGTAGCCGGCGTAACAAACGTAACTAGCAATATTGAAGCAGCCGATCTTACGGATAAAGCCGTTAAGATGAAAGTGAACACAGAAGATAGCAATTTAAATATCAGGAAAGAACCTTCAGCCGATGCAGAAATAATTGGTAAAGCTGCACACGAAGAAGTGATTACCGTGGTTAAAAAAACCACCGCCGATTGGTATTTAATTAAAACCGATGACGGCGAAACTGGATATTCCTCGACTAAATATTTAACAGCGGTTTAGACAAATACCATAAATCAATAAGTTGTTGGTTTAATGGAAATGGGATGCACTAAATATGCATCCCATTTCCATTTTTATGCTAATAATTATTGTTTTTATTTAAACAAATTTGCTTAAAATCTTTTAGGATTTTGTTTCAACGGCTTCAATAAATATTCCAACCCGTTTATTTTTATTTCATAGATTGTCTGCAAAAGCATGCCCAGCTTACCTTTTGGAAACCCTTTTTGCTGAAACCATTCCAAGTAGGAGACAGGCAAATCGCACAAAATGGTATCCTTATATTTGCCAAATGGCATTTTCATAGTAGTAAGCGTTGTCAATTGTTCGCTTTGTGGTTTTTGTTCTTCCATTGTCTGAACTGTGATTTATTTGATTAGGATGATTTTTTTGATAGAAAAGATAAATAATTACAATGTCATTTATCTTTATTTTCTGTGAATCTGTGGCAACGCCTTCTTGTACGTTTATGGCAATATTTTCTGTGAATCTGTGGCAACGTCTTCTTGTGCATTTGTGGCAATATTTTCTTGTGAATCTATGGCGTTAAACTTTGGCACACCAAGTTTTTGTGATGCATAAATACCCGAATGGCCGCTAAAATAATAGGCCGTAAAGCAAGCTACGGCATAATAAATTACATTTTCACTACCAAAAAGCTCAATACCCATAAGTGTGCAAGCCAGCGGCGTGTTGGTTGCGCCAGCAAAAACGGCAATAAAACCAAGTCCGGCAAAAAGATCGATAGGCGAACCGCTTAGGGCGGCCAAGGTGTTGCCCAATGCTGCGCCCATAAAAAAAAGCGGAGTTACTTCGCCACCTTTAAATCCCATTCCCAAAGTGATGGCGGTAAGCAATAATTTCCAAAACCAACTAAAATAAGTAGCCCCGCCTACGTTAAAACACGATAAAATGCTGATCCCCTTCGGATTAGGGTTTGAAACGCCCAATCCTAAATAATCAAAAGTTCCCAGCAAATAACTGATGCCAATAATTAAAACTGCGCCAACAACGGGGATCAACCAATTGGGCTTTATCAATTTTTTGCCTTTTTGTTTAATGAAATGCGATAACCTAGCAAATAACATGCTGGTTAATCCAAAAAAAATACTTGCAATAATCACCTTAAAAAGCAACCAAATATTAAAATGGATGTATGGAATAAAATGAGCGCCATCTTCCACAAAAAGAATGTGATATTGGGTATGATGGATACCGCAAGAAGCGCAGGTAATATCGGCCAGCATGGCCGCAATTAAGCTTGGGATTAATGCGTCATATTTTATATAGCCAATTGTTAGCACTTCCAAAGCAAAAACAGCACCTGCTATCGGTGTTCCAAAAACGGCCCCAAAACCTGCAGCAATGCCACACATCAACAAAATACGCCTATCGCCGTTTTCTAATTTAAACAGATTGGAAAACCAATCGGCGATACTTCCGCCCATCTGCACGGCTGTTCCTTCGCGGCCAGCCGAACCACCAAATAAATGCGTGATAACGGTTGTAATTAATACCAGCGGCGCCATCCTTGCAGTTACACCAGCACCGGGTTCATGGATTTCATCCATAATTAAATTTGTCCCGGCTTCTGCATTTTTGCCAAAAGCTTTGTATAACCATCCAATTAAAATACCGGCCAACGGCAGCAAAAAAATAAGCCACAAATGTTGCCAGCGTGTAGTTGTGGCTACATCCAACAGCCATAAAAACAATGCTACCGATGATCCGATAGCAACCGAAACTGGTAAAATAATAATCGTCCAGCGGATAAGCTGTTTAGCAATGTAAAACTGTTCGAACGGTAATTTTGGTTTAGTCATACTACAAATAGTTTAGCTGTAATGTTTTTCAATTACTATTTGTAGGCGCCATTAGTCTTTATGGGGACGGTTGAGTAGGAAGACACCATTTCCTTTGATGTGACAAAAATAGGAAATCGACACTAATTTTTTCCTTAAAAAAACAAAACGCTTACTAAGTTCTCCCAAAAAACTGCTTTATTTGTATAATGCGGAACAGAACCTTTTTATTTAGTTTAGCAAGTGTGTTGGTGGCTTTTTGTGCACAAGCACAAAACAAGAAAATTGATACCACCGCTAGTTTTGGTGATGCAGGTTACCGGGTTAGCTGCACCAACAAAAAAGAGGACGAGAACATTGTAAACATAGTGCCGAAAGGTTTTAAAAATACGGCAAGAGATATTACGGTTGCAATTAAAGGGAAATTGATAAGTATTATTGTTGATGATCTTAATGACGATGGTTTCCCAGAACTGTTGCTATGTTATTTTAGTGGTGCCAAATTGGAAATGGGCAATATTTACGGTGTTTCTTCAAGCGGAAATAACGAATTATTACCCATCGCTTTTCCAGACCTTTACAACGATCCCAAATTGCGTGTAGGTTATAAAGGCCACGACGAATTTACGATTATGGCTGGCTCGTTGATGCGCAGTTTTCCAATTTACAAACCAGAAGATACTACCACCCCAACAGGCGGCACAAGGGTAATTCAATATAAAATAATGCCCGTACCAAATCGTGCTGATGTGTTGACTTTCAAAGTGTTACGCAGCTACGAAAAGTAAAATTTACATCGGTTTTTCAAACTTCAATATCTGCATTTCTGTTTTTTAGGGCAGTAAAATGTTTACTCTTTTCATATTTAAATACCTTGTGGGATAATAAAATCATTGGGAATCTTAAAAACAATATTATAAAAGCTATCGGCGGACTAAAAAGTGCAGTTAATGTAGCCAGTAAACCATTTATCATAGCTATGTTACAGGCTACAACGTTGTTGTGCACTGTTTTTGCGTCAATTTTTTCTTTCAAAAAATCGGGCTGCATTGCAACATAATCCCAAATAATGTTTTGGAAAATAGTGATGAAAAATATATTTTGGCAATAAAAAACCATGGCTGGTTTGTCATGAAAATGAGAACTGATAAGCGATGTTGAAAACGGAAGCATCACAATAAAAAGCAACCAGCCAATGTTAAACCACAATAATTTATTGTTGATAGATTTTATATATGAGAAAAATCGGTGGTGAATTTTCCAAAATAAAGCAATGTTGAAAAACGATAAGAAAAAGGCAAGAAACTTATGCCAGCAGTTAATAATATCTGCATAAGTAATATGGGCGTTTGTTTCGTTGTCGAGCTTTAAATTAAAAGCAAGCAAAGTGATGGCAATCGCCACAATAGCGTCGCTAAAAAATACCAGTCGGTCAAGCTCTAAATTTTTGTCTTGCTTTTCCATGTTTTTTGGATGGATAACATGTATTACAACGCCTGATGAATAATTTTCGATTGCTACAAATCTCCATCAAAACCAACAATAAAAAAATTCCAAATTCCATCATGAATGATCAATCATTGGAATTTGGAACTTTTGTTTATCTATATTTTTAATTATCCCGCCATATCAGGAATCATTTCAACTTTGTAAGCGCCTTCGTCAAGCTTCGCTTTGGTGGCGCTAAAAGCTTCCAAAGTCAATTGAATATCCTCATCTGTATGCGCTGCA
>CAWJTH010000142.1:0-9606 GCA_963845495.1 uncultured Chitinophagaceae bacterium | reverse complement strand
ATATAATTAAATTAGTATTCCCTGTTTAAAAAATGTTTGCAAAGGTAGTTATGACAACAATGCTGCCAACCGTTGCAATAAAGAAAAAATGACAGAAGCGAGGTGGTCAATAGGTCAATAGGTCAGTAGCCATTAGTCAATAGTCATTTGGTAAATAGGTAATTGGGTAATTAAGTAAATAAGACAAATGCCAACAAATGCTTGGTGATAATATAAAAAGTAAAAAAGCAAACATGCCATAAAATTTTATGGCATGTTTGCTTTTTTACAGATATTCTTTATTGCTCAATTACCTATTTACCTAATTACTAATTTAGAAACTTACAATACCCAACCATTTCAACAACAATGCGCCCACAGAAAGGATGAGTAGAAACGCTCCAAAACCAGAACCTGAAATAATGAGCAGCAATAACCCAACTACACCAACCGCTGCAATAATTTTGCTGGTTTGGGTGTCAAAAATACCACCGGTGTCGCTTTTGAATTTATTAAAATCGCCATGGTATTTTTTGTCCAACTTGTCAAGGCGTTTTAATTGTTTATTGGTTAAATTTAATTGTTTGCTGGCCGCCATTTGTTTTACTTGTGCAAAAGACTGGATATTTTCGCTCTGTTTATTTTCGATGCCAGCAGCCATTTTATCGTAATCCGAAGCGGTATTTTCCGATATTGTTTGCGGCTGCAATGTAAGTTCAGCTTTGGTTTCCTGTAAATTGTTAGTGTTCTTATCAACGCCAAACATGGCAGATTGTGTAAAATTATTTTGTGCTGGATTTTCTTTTTGAAGCGGTGTCGTTTTTGGTTGGATCACTTCCGGTTTTGGTGCATTCGACGCTTCAACCTGTTGTATTTGTGGAATAACCGGTGTTGCCGTAGTGGCTTTTTTGGTGGACTTACAACTAACTGTGGCTACTAAAGTGCCTAGTGCAATGATTCTAACAATTCGCATAAGCGGTTTTCTTTTAATTCAACTTATTTAAAATGATGTGGTTTGGGTTTGCAAATATCATGCTAAAAATTGTTATTTCTCTTTATTGCTTTGGTGCAACAAATTTTTCAACTCAGGATGATATTGTGAAGTCAGAAATTCTGTTATGGTAAATTCAGCTAATTGGTGTTTGTAAAACGGGTCTTCGCTAATAATTTTTTCAACCTCGGTTTTTGAACCTACCAAGGCCAAAATGATACCGCCAGTGCGTGGAACTTTTCTGCCCGATGCAACAAACACGTTCTTCTTGTAATATTTTTGCAAATATTTTACATGTGCTACCATTTGTGTGTCTAATTCTTCAAGCGGTACAATATAATTTAAGTCGATTATAAACATAAACAATACTAAGTAATTGAATATTAGTAGTTAGAAAATACAAAAAATAGGTTGTTGCTAAGTGTTTATTTATACTTACCGATGTCTTGTTCTACAATTTTAATAAGAAAATAAAATTAAATGCGCCTTAATATTTGCAATAACGACATTTGCCGCCTTAAAGTATGATGATGCAAAAAATTTGGCTGAGAAATAAAATTAGCAGGCGGGTCGAAAATGGCCACCCATGGGTTTTTGGGAACGAAATAGATATTCAAAAAACAAAGTTGGAGGAAATAGAACAGGGTGCCATTGTAGATATTTACAACAGCGGCGGCCAATTTATTGGTCGTGGTTTTGCTAATCCCAAAAGCCAGATTGTTGCAAGAATTTTAACCAGGGATAAAAATGAAACCATCGATGCCGATTTCTTTTACCGCCGCATTTTGCAAGCTTGGGAGTATCGCAAAAAATTAGGTTATGTAGAAAATTGCAGGCTTGTTTTCGGCGAAGCCGACAATATGCCAGCTTTGATTATAGATAAATTCAACAATTATTTTGTGTTGCAAACGCTTGCTTTTGGCATGGAAGTTTGGAAGCAAGCTATTGTGGATGCGCTGAACAAAATTTTTAAACCAAAAGGCATTTTTGAGCGAAACGATGTGCCAGTAAGAGATTTAGAAGGTTTGCCGCAAATAAAAGGATTTTTAAGTGAGCCTTTTGACACCAATATCACCATAAAAGAAAATGGCCTTGTTATTTAATGTTGATATTTTAAATGGACAGAAAACCGGTTATTTTTTAGACCAGCAAGATAATCGCCGTGCCATTGAAAATATTGTAAAAGGCGCTGATGTGTTGGAAGCTTTTTGTTATACCGGCACTTTTAGTTTGCACGCCGCACAATACGGTGCAAAATCAGTTTTAGGGTTAGATATTAGTGAAAATGCGGTGGCAATGGCTAATAAAAACGCTGAATTAAATGGCTTGCAAAATATTTGCAAGTTTGAAGCGTTGAATGCTTTTGATGCATTGAAAAATTGGAGCAAGGAAGGAAAAAAATATGATGTGGTAATGATCGATCCACCAGCATTTACCAAAAGCCGGCAAAACATTGATAAGGCAATTGCTGGTTACAAAGAAATAAACCTTCGGGCCATGAAAATGGTAAAACCGGGCGGTTTTTTGGTAACGGCTTCTTGTACCAATTTGGTTAGTCCGGCCATGTTTTTAGATATGGTTGAAGCCGCTGCAAAAGATGCGAAAAAGAAATTGCGGCAGGTAATTTATAGGGCGCAGGCTGGCGATCACCCGATTGTTTGGGGGATGGAAAACACAGAATATCTAAAATTTTTGATAGTAGAAGTGCAATAATTAATTGGTATGAAAATTTGAAACCGTCGCTAGGCAGCGAATGGGTTGATTCCCTTATCTTCGGAAAATATTAAATGACAACTTTGAGACAACTGTTTATTTCCCTCATCATTTTCTTTGCTGCTACATGCCATGTAGCTAAGGCGCAAGACATACATTTTTCCCAATTTTTTTCCTCGCCACTAACCTTAAATCCAGCACTTGCAGGCAATTTTGAAGGCAATCTTCGGGTTTCAGGCATTTATCGCAATCAGTGGCCCACTATCAACCGTGCTTTTACCACCACCGCCATCAGTGTCGATTTTCCTATTCTTGTAAATAGGTTGCCACAAAACGACCGTTTTGGCGTTGGGATTATGGGCTATACCGATCAGCAGGCAAACGGTGCGCTGAAAAATAATTTCCTCAGTGTTTCCGCTGCATACCATAAGGGTTTGGACGAAGATGGAAATAACCGTATTTCGCTTGGTTTTCAAGGCGTTTTTTGCGGTAAAAGTTTAGATGTGACGCAGCTAAAATTTGAAGACCAATTGCGCAGTGACGGGTTTACCGGTATTACGAACGAGATTTTTCAAAACAACCAACTAAGTTTAAATTATTTTGATTTAAATGCCGGTCTTATGTACACCGGCGTTTCTGCGAACAATACCAATTATTATGTTGGCGCATCTATTTATCACATTATTCAGCCAAGGGAAACATTTTTAGGTGGACAGTTTTATTTGGGGCCGCGATACACAGTTCATGGTGGTGCTTATTTTCCGCTTAATCCCAATTTAATGTTGCATACCAGCGCCATATACCAAAACCAAAGCGGCGCCAATGAAACTTTGTTAGGTGGCGCTTTAGGTTATAATTTAGGAAGTGATTACAGTGAAGATGTAACCATGTACGCGGGTGCTTGGTATCGTTTTGGCGATGCTTTAATTCCTTACATTGGCATGGAATACGGAATGTTTAGATTGGGAATGAGTTATGATGTAACCACATCTAACTTGCAAACGGTAAACCAAAGCCGTGGTGGTTTTGAATTGTCGCTTATTTACACTAACAAACCAAGCGGTGAACATAGTATGCCTTGCCCTAAGTTTTAGGATAAATTCCAAAAAAATAAATTCCAAAAATTTAAATTCCAAATTCCAACAGGTTGAAGATTCGTAATGAATTTAAAGCTGTTGGAATTTGGAATTTTCATTTTTGGAATTTGTCGTTGTGAGTGTTGCCATAGAAAACTTTACTTGAATCATCGTCTAAACAAACTTTGTAATGCTTATTAAAAATTAAATAATGCTTAAACGTTACAAAGAAACGCTTGAACAAAACCTGATAGTGTCTCAGTTTGAAGCTAAGCATTAAAAGTTCAGTGTTTCTGTGCCTCAGTGGCAAACCAATATTTGCCACTGAGGCACAGAAACACTGAATTGAGATATTGCTTAATCTTTTGCTTTACAGTCAAAGCATTAACTTTCAAACTGAGACACCATTCAAAATCTTATAATGCTTCATGGTAGTTAAGAAATGCTTAAACGTTACAAAGAAACGCTTGAACAAAACATTATAACGCTTCATGGTAATTAAGAATCGTTTAAACGTTATAAAGAAATGCTTGAACAAAGCCTTATAACCCTTCATGGTAATTAAGAAACGTTTAAACGGCATAAAGAAATGCTTGAACAAAACCTTATAACGCTTCATGGTAATTAAGAAACGTTCAAACAAAACTAAATAATGCTTTATAAAAATTAATAAACACTTAAGCAGTACAAAAAAACATTTAAGCTAAATCAAAAGTTTTCTTTGTGCTCCTTCTTTTTCCTTTGAGCCTTTGTGGTTCAAAAGAAAAACCCAACTCCGTTGGAATTTGGAATTTATTTATTGGAATTTTTGCACCTTTACGCCCAATGCGGCTAATAGACTCCATACAATTGGCTTGGCGCACCGTTCGGGCCAACAAATTACGTACAGGCATCACCGTTACCATTATTGCATTGGGCATTATGGCACTTATCGGCATCATCACCGCCATTGCCGCCATGAACCAAAGTTTGAAGGAAAGTTTTAGCACCATGGGAGCCAATGCTTTCAGTATCCGTTTTAAAGACCGACAATTTAAAATTGGTGACAACCGCAGCCGTGTAGAAAAAACGACAAAAATCCAGTTAAAGCTAAGGCAGTCTACCACCGGGCGGATAATTAGTTACGAAGAAGCCAAGGCATTTAAAGACCAATTTGATTTTCCGGCTATTGTAAGTATTTCGTTGCGGGCCGCACCGGCAACAGTATCTTTTACCAATGGCAACGAAGTGCTAAAAACCAACCCAAATGTTACTTTGCAAGGTGGCGACGAAAATTATTTGGCATTGAACGGCTATCAAATTGCATTTGGCCACAATTTTAGCGAAGTGGATGTGCAAGCCGGTCACAACGTATGCATTATTGGAGATGAGTTGCTAACCAAACTGTTTAGGGGTCATGGCAATGAATCCATCGATAAAATAATCAAAATCAATAACTTACCTTATCGGATAATTGGCGTGTTAAAAGCCAAAGGCACCAGCGCATTTTTAAGTTTGGACAATTTAGTCATCACCACTTACAACAACGTGCGCAGGTTGCCCTATGCCGGCAATTCGTTTAGCATTGGTGTAAAAACCAAAGATTATCAGCTATTAGATGGTGCGGTAGGAGAGGCGACTGGGATTTTTCGGCCTATCCGCCGTTTGCAAATTACGGACGATGATAATTTTTACATCGATAAAAGCGATGCCTTGGCTGAACAATTCATCGGTTTTTTGGGCGGCATCAGCGGTAGCGCAGGCGTAATCGGTTTTATTACGTTGATTGGCGCAGCCATCGGCCTAATGAACATTATGTTGGTGGCAGTAACCGAACGCACCAAAGAAGTTGGGTTGGTAAAAGCACTCGGTGGCACTCGCAAAAGCGTACGCCAACAGTTTTTGGCAGAATCCATCATCATTAGTTTGATGGGTGCCGTTATTGGAATTTTTTTAGGCGTAATTATTGGCAATGGCATCGGCGCTTTGCTCGGCACCAGTTTTATCATTCCATGGTTTTGGGTGGTAATGGGGGTGGTTATTTGCTTTATTACCGGCCTTGCCGCTGGTTATTATCCGGCCCGCAAAGCAGCCAGGTTAGATCCGATTGTGGCGTTGCGGTATGAATAAAACTTTAGAAATTGGCGGGTTTAAAGTTTTTTTTAGGGAAATTACTTTCATTAAAACAGGTGCTCCAAATTATATAAGCTAGCGGTTGCGGCGCTCGGTTGGTTGGCTATATATCGGCCAGAAATATCATCTAGCTTAACCATAATCTCCCAAAAACAGAGAGCAACTAATGCCATATTTTACGTTTTTAAGATCAAATATTTGTGGATAGCATGGTGTCAAAAAAATACTACGAATTTTTTGTCCACACACTTATTAAAGGCACTCTTTTTGAAGGGTTTTTAGCAAACTTTACTTTTACCTTCGCAATATGGAAAAACCAACTTTTAGCTCGGCACCAAAGCCGCCCAAACAAATACGAGTGGAAGAAGATCCTGTTGAAACCAATACCGAAAAGCAGGATTTGCCAGAACAAAAGCAAGAACAGCCATCTAACATAACGGTCATGCAGCCAACTGTTTCAAAAGACACGGTTGTGAAATTGACTACGGAAAAGCCGCAGAACTTGCCTCAAACGAAAAGATAAATGAAGAACCGGCTTTAAACGAAGCTGCAACCGAAGGTTTGATATCAATTGATGAAAAATTGGATACCAATGCTAAAACCGAAGCGGAAGCCGATTTATCGCAAATACCTGATCCAGAAAGAAATTCAACAGAAGAGCAAATAGAATTAGGAGAAATTGATACAACTGAGAATGGTATAGCGCCGCCGCCTGCGGAAACTACTGAAACGGAGGCAACAGAAGTTTTAGATACAGAAAGAAGTTCAACAGAACAGCAGACAGAATTAAGCGAAGTTGGCGCAACTGAAAACGTGATAGCTACGCCTGTCGAAACTACCGAAACGGAGGCAGCAGAAGTTTTAGATCCAGAAAGAAATTCAACAGAAGAGCAAATAGAATTAGGAGAAATTGACACAACTGAAAATGTGATAGCTACTCAGCCCGCTGAAACTACTGAAACGGAGGCAACAGAAGTTGCAGATTCAGAAAAAGATGCGACCGAAGAACAAAATGAATTGGCCGAAATAGATGCCAAAACTAACGATGATACAACTATCGAAAAGAAAGAAGACGAAGGTGAAACAGCAATTGAAGAGCCATTTAATATTGAGATTTGAAACAGGTAACGAAGAAGTTGCCAGCGATTTAAAACCGATAGAAAATAATGAAGAAATAAAGGTTGCCGCGGAAACGAAATCACCAACGGAAAAAGTGGCAAAGTCGCCCAAACAAAAAACGGAGCCGGAACATGAATTTGAAAACTTGAAAATACCAGGCGATGATGAATTGTTCCAGCGCCAATATTATAGCATGGGCGAAGTGGCAACCATGTTTCATGCCAATCAAAGCCAAATAAGGTTTTGGGAGAATGAATTCGATATTCTTACAACCAAAGAAAAATAAAAAAGGCGATCGTTATTTTCGTCCCGAAGATGTAAAAAATTTGCAGGTCATCCACCATTTGCTTCGCAACAGAAGATTCACCATTGAAGGCGCAAGGGAATATTTGAAATCCAACAAACAACGCACCCAAGATACTGTTGCCGCCATAACTTCGCTCAATCAAATAAAATCCTTTTTAACGGAACTTAAAGCCAACTTATGAGAATATCTGAACGGGGATTTGGGATGACGAATGGAATTTGTGAGATTTTTAAGCCCTTGTTTGCTTGTGCCTTGTTACTTGTTTTCTTGTTTGCCGCTTGTTCCTCGTCCAAAAAAGCAGCAGTTAACCCACCGGCGCAATTGTACGAAGTGTTGAAAGATCGTGATGGTAGCAAAATGTTGGAAGGCATTTTAACGAAAGAACAAATTACGCAAGACACTGCTTTTCATTGGTACGCAGCAAATGTAAATTTAGTAAAACCCGATGCAGCTGCGGTTTCAGCGGTTGCTGCAAAAGCTGGTAAAATAAACATCGTCATTTTTGGAGGCACTTGGTGCGATGATACCCATCAATTGTTGCCAAAATATTTATCGCTTTTACAGGCTGCCAATTTCCCCGACGACCATTTAACCATCGTAGCGGTTGATCGTAAAAAGCAAACCCTTGGCGGATTAAACAACGTTTTTCACATTACCAACGTGCCAACTTGCATTGTAATGAAAGATGGCAAAGAAGTAGGCCGGATTATAGAATATGGCAAAAATGGTTTTGTGGATAAGGAATTAGGGGAAATTGTAAGTGGAGTGGAATAAAATTAAATTAGCGAATCAATTTTCCCGCAGATTAAATTAGATTTTATTCGCAGATATAATTTGATTTTCAATAATCTGCGCTGTATTTAATCTATTTAAATCTGCGGGAATATTCTACCAAATAATAAAAAAATTAGAGGGTGCTATTCTTAATTACCACCGTATTATTATCCGCTGCCAATTCCATATTTAATGTTCGTAAAGCAGTTAATAATTCTAAATTAATGGCTTCCCTTAATTTTTGAAATTGCCTGATTGGTTGTTCAATACTGGTATAATATTCAATATGCACTAAATTATTTCCTTGGCCGGTATCGCTTAAAAAAACAACACCTTCTTCCACAAACTCTTTTGCCAAAATTGCCTCAGCACGAGCAATAAATTCTTTTAATTCGGCAGCCGTTGCGCCAAGACTGATTTGCATATCGGTCTCTACTTTGCGTTGTGTGCGCAAACTTTGATTATCCAAAATACTATCAACCATTTGTTTATTCGGTACAGTTACAAATGTTTTGTCGACCGTGCGGATGCGGGTGCTACGCAATCCAATTTTTTCAACCTTGCCATTTACGCCCTGCACTTTTACGATATCGCCAATAGTAAAAGGTTTATCGAAAAAGATGATAAAAGAAGCAATTAAATTTTCTAAACTTTCCCTGAAAGCTAGTGCTATAGCGGCTCCCACAATGCTGAGCCCAGTTAATAACCCGCCAAGATCTTGCCTAAATCCGTATTTAATAATCAATAAGACGGCGATAATGCCCAATAAAACTTTTAATAATTCCCTGAAAAATACAATCAACTGATCGTCGCTACGGTCATTTGTCAATAAAGCTTTTTCATGAAGGATATTCGCTATATATTCCATAAAACGGATACAAAGCCGAATAAAAGAAATGATGAGTGCAATAATGGAAATAGATTCTAAAATATCTGCAAAGCTTGTTTTCCAAATATCAAAATGCAATACGGTTGGGTAGTTTAACCGATGAAACGCCACTACAATTACCAATATCACCACAAAATATTGAATTGGTTTTAAAACCAATTGTTGAAAATTATTTTTATTAAAAGGACGATTTTTTGATGTTATTAATTTGGCAATGATATTGGCCAAATATTTTGATACCAGTCTTTTAAATAAAACAATAATTAAAATAATGGCAATGGAAATAAGATAATCTTTTACCGTATTATCCCAAAAAATATAATTAAAAAAGTCGTACATAAATAGTCGTTGGTATTTAGTAATTAGTAGTTAGTATGGGGTGTTAGTATTGTGTTTCCTAACTACTAACGACTTGGTGCTATTTTATTTTATTTGATAAACCCCAATTGTGCCATCATAAAATAATGCGTACAATAATTCTCCGTTGATCAATATTTTTTTTGACTTTAAAATCTCATTCGGTAACGATTGGTGTTTTGTTTCAATGGTATTTGGTTCAAAATAAATTAGCCCCGTTGAGTCAACGGCAACAATTCCCTTGTCAATTCCTTGTACATTTCTTAAACCTTTTAACGCCACCAAATTT
>CAWJTH010000141.1:0-10184 GCA_963845495.1 uncultured Chitinophagaceae bacterium | reverse complement strand
TGTGTAACATACTCAACTTTCAGTTACGTATTGCTTATTTGATGATAATATTTATTTTACCGCCGTTTGCAGCAACAGATTGTTGCAAACGGATTTGCATCCTGGTATCATTTACAATATAGTCGGCGGTTGTAGTTTTACCGTTTTGGGAAATCTGAACGCTTGCCAACGTATATCCATTCGTAAACTCCGTTGCATTCCGATTGGTATAAAAATTTGAACGGGCGTCTTTGCGATAAGTATTTTGATCGAGTTGTAACCAAAGTGAATGCAAAGAGTCAGGACTATTGTTGGTATAATGGATAACAACGTTTCCATTTAATTGATTGGTAACAGTGTCTAAGCTGGCATTAATGGTATAATCAGCACGGTTTTGCCAATATTTTGCGCTAGGTGCACCATTGGCTGACCTAAACAGATTGCCGTTTTTGGTATAAATGCCTTGTGCAAATGTTTCCTGTGGATTGTAAGTGCCGACGCTTGTTTGTGAAGGCGTTGGCTGTGCAAAAGCAATCAACGGAGAAAAAATCACTGCTAAAATTAAAAAGCGGAAGAAGTTCAAACGTAACATCATTAGAATTAAAATAAGGTTGGCGATTGCGGTAAAATTAAAGGTAATGCTTGAATTGGCACAGCCGTTCATCAAACCCTGTGGTCTAAAACGTTCAACAATCGTTGCAACTAATACATCAACTTTTTGTTTAACATTGCTGTTGGAAATGTAATTTGGATTGAAAAATAAGAATAAATGATTTTACACAATGTGGATATTATTAATGAAGGAGTAAAAAATATCCATATTGTTGATAAAGAAATAGCACAAATTACATCCAATAATATTGTTGATAAAAACGGAGCGGATATTTATTTTGACAATTGCATTGCTTTTCCCGGATTAATTAATTCGCACGACCATTTAGATTTTAATTTATTTCCCAAGCTTGGTAATTGTATTTATGAAGATTATGTTGCTTGGGGAAATGATATACATCAACAGAATAAAGAAGTAATTGCCTCGGTTTTAAAAATCCCTAAAGCATTGCGAACCCAATGGGGCGTTTATAAAAATTTAATTAACGGCATTACAACCGTTGTGCAGCACGGTGAAGATTTAAAAGTAAGGGGTGCACCGATCAATATTTTTACAAAATGCCATTCGTTGCATTCCGTACAGCTTGAAAAATACTGGAAACGTAAGCTAAATAAGCCCTTTATTAAAAATTGGCCATTTGCTATGCACATTGGCGAAGGAACAAACCAAGCCGCTTACAATGAAATTAATGATTTGTTGCGATGGAATTTATTTAATCGAAAACTAATCGGTATTCATGGTGTTGCTATGGATAAAAAGCAAGCTAAACATTTTGAAGCTTTAATTTGGAGTCCTGATTCTAATTTATTTTTATTGGGTAAAACCGCTGCAATAAATGAAATTAAAAAGGAAACTAATATCATATTTGGTACAGATTCTACGGTATCAGCAAATTGGAGTGTTTGGGAACAATTACGTATTGCCAGAAATACAAAATTACTTACAGATGAAGAATTGATAAGCTCAATTAACATAGCACCCGCAAATATTTGGCAATTGAATAAAACCGGTAAAATAAAAGAAGGTTATCTTGCTGATATAATAATTGCTAAAATAAGTACTAATGATTTAAATTATTGTAATCATTTTTTTAAGTTAAGTGCAGAAGATATTTTACTGGTTATTTGCAATGGGTCAATTGTATTATTAGACGAAAGTTTAGTGCCACAATTACCAAAAAATATTACTGGCTTTAATAAAATATATGTAAATAATGTTGGAAAGTATGTTATTGGCGATTTACCCAATTTAGTAACGGAAATTAAAAAATATTATCCAGCCGCAGATTTTCATATAAACATAACATAATCGAAATTGCATCAACATTTCTTTTAGTTGTTGTTAAATTAAATAAATAAAATGATTATCAATGCAAAGCAATGGAAGAAAAGTAGATTACCAAAACGTATTTTGGCGATCCGGTTACAAGCCATGGGCGATGTGATAATTGCGCTGCCTTATTTACAAGCATTAAAGAATTCATTACCGCCAGATGTTGTAATAGATTTTTTAACAAGAAAAGAAGTTGCTTCCATACCAAGCTCGTTAGCGCTTTTTAATAATGTTTACATAATTGCAGGTAAAAGAAATTTTAAAAAACAATTTTTATTTACGTTATTATTGTTACCTAAATTATTTTTTCGCCGATATGATATAATTATCGATCTTCAAAACAATAAAATAAGCCGTACGGTTCGAAAAATGCTTGCACCTGGTGCATGGACTGAGTTTGACCGGTTTTCGCCAATTTCAGCGGGTGAACGTAATAGATTAACAATAGAATCATTAGGAATAAATATTGATTCTTTTAATGCTAAAATTGAATTAAAGCAGCAAATGCCAATTGATAAATTGCTGTATGAAAATGGATGGGATGGCAAAAGCAATTTAATTGTTTTAAATCCCGCCGGTGCGTTTATTACACGAAATTGGGATATTAAACATTACGTAACTTTCGCAGAATTATGGTTGGAGAAAAATAAAGAAACGCAATTTCTTATTTTAGGTGTTGATTTTATTTTAAATAAATCAAGTTATTTAAAACAAAAATTGGGTGCTAAGCTAATTAATCTAGTAGGCAAAACAACGCCAGTAGAAGCCTTCTCAATTATTCAAAAAACAAAATTTATTTTAACGGAAGACTCTGGATTAATGCATATAGCGTGGGTTTCAGGCGTTCCAACTTTGGCCATTTTTGGCTCAACACGTAGCGATTGGTCTGCGCCAATTGGAAAACATACATTGCTTTTAAGCTCCAACGACTTGCCATGTGGGAATTGCATGTTGGAAAATTGCAAATATAGTGATGTGCATTGCATTACAAGATATGCACCCCAATTTGTTTTTGAACAAGCCAACAACTTATTACAATCTTTAAAAGTATAAATTCGCATATAAAGCTTTGCTAATAAATGGACTTGAATAATAAAACATTAATTATTTTATCGCCTGCATTTCCGCAAAACGAATCGGAGGAGCAATCATCTTGGCTTCCGGCCCAACAAATATTTATTAAAGCGTTGAATAAGAATTATCCTGAATTGGAAATAATCGTTTTATCATTTCAATTTCCCGAAAGCAAAGAAGCGTATTACTGGTATAATAATAAAATAATTCCTTTTGGCGGCGGCTATAAAAGAAGACAATTTGGACGGATTTGGTATAAAGTATTTAAAACCGCACTTTCCTTAAGAAAAGATAAAAATATTCTTGGGCTTATAAGTTTTTGGTGTTCAGAATGTTGCTTGGTGGGAAGTTACTTTTCTAAACTTTACGGTTATAATCATTTATGTTGGATTTCGGGGCAAGATGCAAAAAAGGAAAACAAATTTGTTAAACGGATTCGACCGAAAACAAAAGAATTGGTAGCCATGTCTGATTTTTTATCAGATGAATTTTATAAGAATCATGGAATCCGCCCCAAATATTTAATTCCAGATGCCATAGACACATCATTATTTCCAGCAGATCAATTTGAAAGATCAATAGATATTTTAGGTGCGGGCAGTTTAATCCCATTAAAAAGATATGATTTATTTGTGGAAGTTGTTGCAGCTATAAAACAACAGTTCCAAAATGTGTCTGCCGTGTTGTGTGGCGATGGTACAGAGAAGCAAAAGCTAGATGATCAGATTAAAGGATTAATGTTAGAAAAATCCATCAAAAGTGTTGGATTGCAGCCGCATAAAGAGGTTTTAATGTTAATGAAAAAGACAAAGGTATTTTTGCATACATCCAATTATGAAGGCTTCGGAAATGTTTGTATCGAAGCTTTGTATGCAGGTGCACATGTAATAAGTTTTACAAAGCCAATGAATCAAACCATAAAACATTGGCATATTGTAACAACGAAGGAAGAAATGATACAAAAAGCTATAGAAATTTTAAATGATAAAGCTGCAGATTATTCATCCATTTTGCCATTCGATATGAACGACTCTGCAAAAATGTTTATTGAATTGTTGCAATAGTCGATTAACATATATTTCGTATTTAAGTAATAAATTACTTATCGTCTTTTGCAATTATGATGTGCCTAACGTATAAGAACTTCATAAAAGCTTATAAAAACAGGCAACCCTTTTTCCGAGTTTACGTATTCAATTGATAATGCCTTACAAAGGAAATTATATAGTTAACATGTGTTAACGATGTATATGGAATTGAATTGAGTTTAATAATTACTTATCAAATACTTGTAACAAACAATGGCCTTTTAAATGTAAATGGTTATGAGCAGTTGTGTGCAAAATATTAATGATCCATTAACTTTACTTAGATATTTTAATATTTTTAAGCATCCACTTAAATTAGATGAAATATACAAGTTTTCTCCGGAAACTGAAGCCATAAGCAACCTAAAGCAGTATTTAAACGAGATGGAAATGGTTGGTTGTTTAAAAAAAATAGATGATTTTTATCTATGCAATGATGCCGATGAGAAATGCATTAATAAGCGTTTGGATGGTGAAAAAAAAGCGGCAGAATTACTTCCCAAAGCAAAATCAATTGGCAAAATATTATCACATTTTCCTTTTGTTAAGTTTGTTGGCATATCTGGCTCTCTATCTAAAGGATATGCAAATGATAAAAGCGATTTTGATTTTTTTATTATAACTGCAAATAATACACTTTGGATTTGCCGAACCATACTACATATCTTAAAGAAAATAAGTTTTCTTTTTGGCAAGCAACACTTCCTATGCATGAATTATTTTATGGATGAACAGCATTTAACGTTGGAAGAACGAAATATTTTTACGCAGATTGAATTAAGTACGCTTATACCGGTTTACAATAAAAAGTTATACTATTTGTTTTTACATAAAAATAAAAACCTGTTGCCAAATTTATCACATTTAAATATTGAAATTAATGAGCAGGACTTAGGGATTTGGGAAATTATAAATAATAGACCCAAAAATAAGTTTTGGAAACCGCTTAATATTTTTTTAATGAAGTTGACTGACGTTAAATGGAGGCGAAAATGGAAAAGGAAAAAATATCCGATGGATGATTATGATTTAGCATTTAAAACAACACCTTATATTTCTAAAAATCATTATAAAAATACGCAAAAAATGGTAATTCAGAAATTAGCTAATATCCAATCATGAAAATATTATTCACACATTCCTATTTTTTAAAATTCGATCCAAAACAATTGGCTCATGGGCAACCTTATCCACCCTTGGGAACTATATGGGCGGCTGCTTTATTGCGTCAACATGGGTTTGATGTTTTATTATTCGACACCATGTTTGCTGACAATCCAAACGAAATTATTGTCGTTTTAGATAAATATAAACCTGATGTTTTAGTGGTTTATGATGATGGATTTAATTTCTTAACTAAAATGTGCTTAACCAATATGCGGGAGGCAGCTTTTGTTATGCAAAATATTGCAAAGCATTATGGTTGCCAAGTAATTATAACCAGTTCTGACGCTGCAGATAATTATGAGAAATATTTAAATAATGGTGCTGATTTTGTAATTATAGGTGAGGCGGAATACACTTTACTAGAATTAATTAAAGAATTAAATGAAATAAAACCACACATAACAAAAATTAACGGACTCGTTTATTTAATTGATAAAGAACCACATAAAAATATAAAAAGAACTGCATCAAAGAAATTGGATGAATTGCCTTTGCCAGCGTGGGATTTAGTTGATATTTATCCATATAAAGAAATGTGGTTAAAAAAACATGGCTATTTTTCCATAAACATTGCTACAACTAGGGGTTGCCCTTTTAAATGTAATTGGTGTGCTAAGCCGATGTATGGCAATGAGTATAATATGCGTAGTGCTACAAACGTGGTGAAAGAAATTACGTTGTTAAAGCAATTTTTCAATATGGATCATATTTGGTTTTGTGATGACATTTTTGGGTTAAAACGTAGTTGGGTGCAAGAATTTGCAGAATTAGTAAATGATGGAGGCGTAAAAACAGCATATAAAATACAATCACGTGCTGATTTGTTGGTGGAGGAAAAATATGTTACTTTTTTAGAATTGTCAGGATGCAAAGAAGTATGGATGGGGGCTGAAAGCGGCTCTCAAAAAATATTGGATGCAATGGATAAGGGCATTACGGTTGAGCAAATTAAGGAAGCGAGAAAATTACTTAAACAATATAATATAAAGGCGGCTTTTTTTCTTCAGTACGGATATTTGGGTGAAACGCTTACTGATATATATAAAACAATAGATTTATTAAAAGAAACAATGCCTGATGATATCGGCATTTCTGTTTCCTATCCCTTGCCTGGAACTAAATTTTACAATAATATAAAACAAAGTTTAATCCTGAAAAGTAATTGGACAGATTCTGACGATTTAGATTTAATGTTTAAGAATACTTATCCCAGTACATTTTATAAAAAATTGCACCGATACACACATTATATTTTTCGTTTTCAAAAATTAAAGAACGATTTTATTTTTTCGCCTGTCTATTATTGTAAAGTGATTAAATACTTTTTATTAAAACAGTATTACAAACGTAAATTAAATGTTTACACGAATGCCATATAAATTAATAGTAAAAAATTTTTAAAGATAAATTTGGATAAAGTAAATGAATGTAAATGACGAATTAGTAAGTAAAGCGTTTTCCAGCCAATCAGAATATTTTGACGAATTGGATAAGGAAAATAAATTAACTGCACATTTACGTGATGTTTACAGAGCTGAGATTGATAGTCGAATTAAACCGAACAGTAACATATTGGAATTAAACTGCGGAACTGGAATTGATTCTATTTATTTTGCAAATAAAGGTCATTATTTAATGGCAACAGATAATGCAAAAGGTATGCTTACTAAATTGCAAACAAAAATTAAATCGTTAGATTTAAATAAGCAAATAGTAACGCAGCTTTGCTCTTTTACGGAACTGAATAAACTTGGTGATCAAAAATTTGATTATATTATTTCGAATTTTGGCGGGTTAAATTGCACAAAAGATTTAAACTTAGTGTTAGCTGCATTTAAAAACCATCTTGTAAATAATGGAAAAGTTACATTGGTAATAATGCCTAAGATTTCCCCATGGGAATTGGTAATGGCTTTAAAAGGGAAATTTAAAACAGCATTTCGAAGGTTTAAAAAAAATACGCAAGCACATATAGAAGGCGTGCATTTTTCGGTTTATTATTATAATCCATCTTATATAATAAATGCCTTGAAGAAAGATTTTGATCTTGTCACATTAAAGGGGATATATTTTGCTGTGCCTCCAGAATTCTATCAAAATTTTGTTGAGCGTTATCCCAAATTATATAAATTACTTAAAAAGATTGAATGTAAATTGTCCAATTTACCGCCGTTCAATTTTTGTTGTGATCATTACTTGATTACACTGCAATTAAAAAAATAAGAAGGCAATTATCCCAATTTGAATCTACATTCTTTCTTAAAAAATGGTTAAACAGCCCCATTTCATCGCTTTTTTTTAGTCTTTTTTCGTTAAAGCAATACTAAAGGAAGATGATAAAAGCAAGTTGGGTATCATAACAAAATATTTTACAAGTATTTGTTATTCAACATTTTATATAGTATTTTTTCAAATTGGATGTTCTAAAAATGAACATGATATGATGGTTGGCCCAAGTGTTGTGGTGTATATTTGCATTGCAATTCGGTTCATAACTAGCTTGAACATTTTCAAAATTGCCGTTTTTGGTTGTAAGTGTTTTTATCTCAACCAACAAAGTATCTGGTTATTTTCCAGACGAGATTATTGCCCTTGGATTTAAATACTTTTCGAATTATTGGTTGGAAATGGATTTTATCCAAGTGCGAATATGTATTTATTGAACATTAAAAGGAATTATTATGAAAACGAACAAATTAAAATTACCAGTTAGAATATTGAAATTATTTATCAATTTTAAATTAGCAAACAACAATATTAAACCATCAACGGCTCTTACATCTTACATTTACGGATCATGGCATTAAAAAACACAAAACACACTCAATATTAAATTAATGTTACCTAGGTTACCTTTAAAATAATTACGGTATAAATTTGTAAAGCAACACAGTTCATAAATAGTTTGAACATCTTCAGTTGCCAATCTTTGAATTCAAAACAAGCGTTTTGTTTTTGCCATTTGAGCGGCCGGTTTAACCGGATGAGATTATTGCCTTTGGAAATTTTATTTAACCTAAAAAAATTATCAACCGAACAAGGATACACTTGTTCTAAAACAAAAAATTAATTAAAAAATTATTAAAATAGAAACATTATGAAAACTACAAACTTTAAATTAGCTATCGCCGCTCTTACAGCCGCTTCTTTCTTTGCAACTGTGCCAACTGTTAAAACTTTGGCTAATAATACAAATCCAATAGCCGTAAATGCTATAAAGCCAACTATCAGTGTAAAATCATTGGGTTCGCAAGATGAATTTGTTATTCTTCAAATTAGCTTAAGCCAGCCTTTGGATCAAAATTCAAAATTGTTGATCAATGATGATAAAGGTGTTAATATGTATGAAGAAAATGTAAGCGGTAAAACTTTTACGCGTAAAATTAAATTAGCTCCTTCAGAATTGGGCAAACTTGAAATTGTGTTCAGTACGCCTTCTGCTGAAACTAAAAAGATCTATGTAATTAATGTTGCTCAAACATCTAAAGTTGATGTAACTGAAGTTGCTAAATTCTAATTAAAAAAGTAATTAGATATTAGTAGTTAGTATTTAAACAGAATCGTATTATTTAATCAAAACTTTTGATGAATTTTGCGAAGATTCATATTAACTGATTTTATTTAATTGCTAAAAATAAATTATTCCTTAAAACAAATAAGCCGCTTACTTTAATGTAGGTGGCTTTTATTTTTAATTGAATGATGTATTTAGTTTTTTTAATTAAACTTTTAAATTATAGTAAAAACTATAGTTTGAAATGCTGAATAAAGAACAAAAGTACAAGAGTGCGACGCCACCAAAAGCCCAATAGTAGTACTAAAGCTTAGTCCCAAAAGAATAAGATGGCAAAGCCATTTTATTTTATTAAAGTATCAATAAATTTGTTCGTCGTAATTATCAATTGGTTTTTTATTTACTAAAAATGAATTACGCCAGCCAGCAAATGCAGACAATAAAGTCATAAGGATTAATAAAGAGAGGCCTTTCGAAAGGCCTGCTTTTTCTGAAATAAATCCAATAACAGATGGGCCGGTTAAAAATCCAATTAAGCCACCAGTGGTAACCATGGCGAAACCTTCAACCGTGCTAAGGCCGGGAATATTTGCAGAGGCGCTAAATAAAACCGGTACAATGCAGGAGCAGCCTAAGCCAACAAAAATATATCCAGCAATTGCAACAATAACGGTAGGTGCAAAAACAACAAGTGTAAAACCACATGCTGCCAATAAACAGCCCGCAATCGCAATTGTTTTGCTGCCGATTTTTGCAATTAACGAATCGCCATTTAATCTTCCAAAAGTCATGGCTACGGAAAAACCTGCGTAACCCAAGCTCACTAAAGCTTTTGGCGAATGGAAAATTTCTTTAAAATAAATACCACTCCAATCTGCCACGCAACCTTCGGCCATAAAACTTACCATGCACATAAACGAAATAGCCAAAATTGATAAGGAAGGCAATTTAAAATCGGAGCGTGAATGAATAATATCTTTATTAGCCAATAGTAAATTTCGATTTGAAATTATAATAACAATAATTGAAATTGCAACAATTACAATTTGCCAACCCGACGGAATATGCACAGAAAATAATAAGTGCAGCGAATCCTGCACTTGTTGCGCCACCAAGGCTATACATGCCGTGGCATGTGCTCATCATTAACCGATTGTATTTTTTTTCAAGAATATTTACGGTTGCGTTTGCAGAAACGCCGTTTAAAAAACTTACCACTCCTAAACAATAAAGACATATCCAAAACATGATTCTGTTTTGTGAATTTATTTGCAATGTCATAATAATACATTGCAAAATATAACCGTTCATCATCCATTTTCCTACCGGTATTTTGCTAAAAACCCGGGTGGAAAATAACATTCCGGTAATTGCGCCAAACGGGGATAATAATAAAGAAAGACCAAGACTGCCGTCA
>CAWJTH010000140.1:0-6865 GCA_963845495.1 uncultured Chitinophagaceae bacterium | reverse complement strand
AGGTGCATTTTGGTGCCTTACGGGTTTTAAATGATGATATCATCGCTGGTGGCGCAGGTTTTCCTACACATCCGCACGATAACATGGAAATTGTAACCATTCCGTTGAAAGGTGCAGTTGCCCATAAAGATAGTACCGGTGGGCAAGGCATCATCAATGCGGGTGACGTACAAATTATGAGTGCCGGTTCAGGCATTCGGCATAGTGAGGCAAATGCTTCACGAACCGAACCTTTGAATTTATTCCAATTATGGGTTTTCCCTAAATTGGAAAATATAACACCACGTTACGACCAACGCACATTCAGCGAAGCTGATAGAAAAAATAAATGGCAATTAACGGTTAGCCCAGACGCAGCTGACGATGCACTTTGGATAAACCAAGATGCTGTATTTGCATTGGCTGATTTGGATGCCGAAAAAACCTTGAATTATAATGTTAAGTTTAAAGGCAATGGTGTGTACTTTATGGTGATAGAGGGCGAAGTGGAAATAAATGGTCAATTATTGGGAAAACGAGATGCAATTGGCGTTTCTGAAACCGACAATGTTGCTATAAAAGCGATAGACAATGCTAAATTATTGGCCGTAGAAGTTCCTATGTATCAATAATTTATTTATGGTATTTATCTAAAAACTAAGTTTTAATGTAATGGGGAGATGGATTTAACAGATCTTTTTCCCCATTATTAATTCGTTTTATCTAAAAAATACATTACGGCGTTTTTAAATTGGTCAGGTTCTTGAATATGCGGAATATGGCCAACACCTTGCAATTCAACTAATTGAGCGCCTTTAATTGCTTGTTGTGTTTTCTTTCCCAGTTCAGGGTAGTTTCCATAAATCTTTTTTTGATCATCGGTCAACTCCTCTTTGCCAACGACGGTTCTATCTGCTTGTCCGATAATTAAGAGAGTTGGTACGGCAATATTTTTTAATTCATATACAACTGGCTGTTCATAAATCATTTCATAAGTAATTGCGTTAGCCATTGCAGTTGCTGCAAAATTAGTATCGTTTAAAGATGCAGCTTGTGCCGCAACGTATTGTTCGTATTCGGGTTTCCATTCGGGAAAATAAGATTGCATATACTTTTTGTACGATTCGTAAGTGGCTTTTATCTCGCCAGCAAAACTTTTATCGATAGAACGATAAGGAACAAAAGTTTTGTAATCTTCTAATCCAATCGGGTTTTCCATAATTAGTTTGCCCACTTTTTCTGGATACATTAAAACAAATCTAACTGCCAACATGCCGCCCATTGAATGTGCCAAAACGATCACTTTGTTAATGCCCAAACTATCTAGTAATTGTTTGGTATTACTGGCCAACAATTGAAAACTATAGTGGATATTAGGTTTTGAAGATTTACCCCAACCAATTTGGTCGGGCACTATTACTCTAAATCCTTTAGCTGTTAAAAATGGAATGACATCCTTCCAATAATAACCGTTAAAATTTTTGCCATGTAGCAAAATAACCGATTGTCCATTTGGGTTTTCAGGTTTTACATCCATAAAAGCCATGTCTGCTTTTTGGTTTTCGATATTAAAATGAATGTATTGTATTGGAAAAGGATATGTTATTTGTGCATTTGCCAATCTGCAACAGCAAATAATAATTATTGAAAAAATGATTGCTTTCATTTTGATAATTAAAATAGGTTATTAGTTTTTATTTAACGAATACGAGAACCGAAATAAAAAAATCAAACCACTTGTTTTAAGTTATTAAAAATTGTAACCTTTAAACAAATAAGATAAAGCTATTCAATTGATTTTTAAATAGTTTTGATAAACGACAGGTGTTTTAACGGTGAAAAACAGTTAAAACACGGGGATGCCCTAAAAACTTGGTTTGTATCTTGCACAAGTAATTAAAACAATAAACCATAACCCATAAAACCCATTTTATAATTTTTATGATGTAATTATTTTTTTTGATGAAAATTGTTTCTTTCGGAATGGTTGCTCCAACTATTGTAGCTAGCATCTTATTGGTAATGCTGGCAGGGCTTATTATTGTACTTATTTTATTGTATCGAAAACGCTATCAACAACACACCAAAATAATGACAGAATTAAAACAATCTTACGAACATGAGCTCCTCAAATCGCAGTTGGAAATACAAGAGGAAACGCTAAAATACATTAGGCAAGAAATACTTGACAATATTGGGCAGGTGCTTAGTTTGGCCAAATTGCATTTAAATACATTGCCCGAAAAACCCCAGGATGGGAATAGAGCGGCCATTGATAATTCAAAACAGTTGGTAGGAAAAGCTATTAATGACTTGCGGAATTTGAGTAAAAATTTAAATCCAGAAAAGATAAACGAATTAGGCTTGGAAACAAATATTAAGCATGAATTGAAAATGCTTGAAAAAACACAGAAATACAGCGCTAGTTTACAAGTTAAGGGAAGTGTTTATCCCATTTCCGGTCAAACGCAAACAATTTTTTTTAGAATAGTTCAAGAGGCTTTACATAATATCATAAAACACGCGAAAGCAAATTTGATAGAAGTGGTTATGGATTATGAACCGAAAGAATTTAGTATTTTAATTAAAGATAACGGGATTGGATTTAATAGCAATATATCATCGACTAATACAAATCTAAATGTCGGGCTTAAAAATATTCAATATCGAAGTAGGCTTATTGGTGCCGCTTTTTTAATATCGCCAGTTGTTGGCGGCGGCACAAACATTAAAATATCTTTACCAAAAGAAAAAATTTAAAATAAATAGCCACGTAATAAATTAATTGATAATGGTTATGGGAGAAATATAAATTAAAGTTATTTAGCTAGGATTTAATTTGAATTTTTAGGCGTAGTTTTAAAAGCGAGATTAGTTGGATTTAAAACTTATTTTTTTGAAATTTAACTTAAAACCAGCCATGTATAAAGTAGCTATTACAGATGACCACACCATGTTACGCAAAGGTCTTGCGAACTTAATTAATTCATTTGATGGGTTTATGGTATCGCAGCAAGCTTGTAACGGCAGGGAATTATTTGATAAATTAGATCCTAAAAATTTGCCAGATGTAGCTTTATTAGATGTACACATGCCCGAAATGGACGGTTTTGAAACAGCTTCTTTGCTACGCAAAACCTACCCGCAAATACCTGTTTTAGCACTAAGCATGATGGACACTGAAAATGCAATTATAAGAATGGTAAAAAATGGCGCAAGGGGATATGTATTAAAAGATGCGGAGCCTTCGGAATTAAATGCGGCTTTAAAAGCGGTAATTGAAAAAGGTTATTATTACAACGATTTAATTACCGGTAAATTAATTTTCAGCATCAATAAATTGGGTGACGAAGAAAAAGCTGCCACATCTTTAATTAATATGACAGAAAAGGAAGTGCAGTTTTTGAAATTGGCAGCCACTGAATTAACTTATAAAGAAATTGCCGACCAATTAAATTTAAGCGTCCGTACGGTAGATGGTTATCGGGATAATCTTTTTCAAAAATTAAATGTACGTAGCCGCGTAGGTTTAGCCATGGAAGCGGTTCGTATGAATTTGGTAATGCCATAGTAAGCAGCTTCAAGGCACAAGTTGCAAGGCGCAAGATTCAAGGCACAAGATAAAGCCTGAAACTTGTATCTTGTTCCTTGCACCTTGTTCTTGCACTTTGTTTTCTTGTACCTTTTTTCAATTATTGTACCTTATTTTCTTGTACCTTATTCCTTTACTCCCCCGTTTTCATAAACGCTTTTCTGTAATTTGATGGCGTTGATTGTTTGAATTTTAAAAATTGTTTATTAAAATTCACTAGCGTATTATATCCGCTTTCATAAGCAATTTCCGCTACTGTCATTTGCGTGTCCATTAATTGTTTGCAGGCGTGGCCAATACGGACTTCATTTAAAAAATCGATATAAGTTTTTTTTGTACATTTTTTAAAATAGCTGCAAAACGCCGGCACGCTCATATTTACGTTTTTTGCCACATCATTTACCGAAAATGCTTCTTGGAAATTTTGAATCGTGTATTGAAAAATGGCATCAATACGTTCTTTTTGTTTTGGGTTAAATTGTAAAATATCTTGGGTTGATAATTGCTCGTAACTGTTTTTTTCGGTTAAAACCATCAAACAATTACATAGTTGCAAAATGCGTTGAAAACCAGTTGCATGTTCCAATTGCTGTATCATCGGTTTTAATTTTATTTTGCTAGGATCCTTTACCCGCAAGCCTTTCAGCGAAATGTCGAATAGCTTTTTTAGTTGCCTACATTCGGGTAGTTCCATAAAACCTTTGCCCCAAAAATCTTCGGTGAACTGTACCACAACGGCACTTGCCACCATGTCTTTATTTGACTTTTGAAATGTGTGCGGCAAATTACTGCCCAAAAAAAAGATATCACCAACGGAGTAATTGCCAACGTAGTTGCCCACATAACTGGTGCCAGGTCCCTCGGTTATCATAATCATTTCCAATTCTACATGCTGGTGCCAAGGTACTTCAAAATGTGGTGTACGTTGTGTTCGGGCAACAAAAGATGTGTTTTCACTTAAAGGCAATTTTTCGATAAAAGTTTTCATGATACAACTATTTTAAGGAAATGATGGTGTGAATATATTTAAATGATGAATATTGTTTTAGTTTTTCATTAAATAATTGTATTTGGTTATAAGCTGGCATGTTAGTTTTACATCGTCAAATAAATATTTTAAACGATTGTAAAAACTAAGCCATTATGCTTTTGCTAGGAATAGATGTGGGTACTTCATCGATAAAAGTGAGTGTGGTAGATGCGCAAACTCAGCAATCTTTAGCTTCGGCACAATATCCAGAAATTGAAACAGCCATTGATGCGCCGCAGCCCGGTTGGGCCGAACAAAGCCCAGGTATGTGGTGGGAGCATGTGCAGCAAGCCATTTTAAAGGCAAACGAAACCGGAAAATATAACCCAAAAGATATTGGTGCGATCGGCATTGCTTACCAAATGCATGGTTTGGTACTGGTTGATAAAAATCAAACAGTGCTTCGCCCATCTATTATTTGGTGCGATAGCCGTGCGGTTGAAATTGGCGAAAAGGCTTTTGAAACTATAGGTGAATCGATATGTTTATCGCACTTACTTAATTCGCCCGGCAATTTTACGGCCAGCAAATTGGCTTGGGTAAAAGCAAATGAACCAGCTATTTATGCGCAAACCGATAAAATAATGTTGCCCGGCGATTTTATTGCCATGAAACTTACGGGGTCAATCACTACCAGCATTTCGGCTTTAAGTGAAGGCGTTTTTTGGGATTTTAAAAATCAAACTTTGTCGGAAGATGTACTGCAATATTTTGGTTTTGACAAAGCCGTAATCCCCGACATTAAAAATGTTTTTGAGCCACATGGTTTTGTAACCGCAGCAATTGCCGAAAAATTGTCGCTTAATGTTGGCATTCCCGTTACTTACAAAGCTGGCGATCAGCCTAACAATGCATTGAGCCTGAATGTATTACAACCCGGCGAAGTGGCTGCAACTGCGGGAACTTCTGGTGTAATTTATGGCGTTACGGATACTTTATTATTCGATCAACAATCTCGTGTAAATACGTTTGCACATGTAAACTACCAAACAGATTTGCAGCGTTTGGGTGTATTACTTTGCATTAACGGAACTGGTATTGCTAACCGTTGGGTAAGGGATAATTTTACTGCCGACACCTCTTACCGGGTGATAGACGATGCCGCCGGAAAAATAAATGTTGGTTCAAATGGGCTATGCGTGCTACCCTTTGGAAATGGTGCTGAACGGATATTTGGCAATAAGACAGTAGGCGCACAATTTAAAAACATTGATTTTAATCTACATACGCAGGCGCATATTTTTCGTGCTACGCAAGAAGGAATAGCATTTTCATTCCGCTACGGTTTAGACATTATGCGTGAAAATGGCATGGCTCCGACGCTGATTCGTGCAGGAAAAGCAAACATGTTTTTTAGCCCTGTTTTTACCGAGGCTTTTGTAAATGCCACAGGCGTGCCGGTGCAATTGTATGCCAACGATGGTAGTGTAGGTGCAGCTTTGGGTGCAGGCATTGGCGTAGGCGTTTACAAGGAAGCAAGCGAAGCTTTTAATAATATCAAAATATTGGAAGAAGTAGTGCCAACAAAGGTTTTAGCTTATGACGATTATTATCAAGAGTGGAAAAAATGTCTCAATCAGGATTAGGGTGATTTAAGGATTTGCAGGATTCGAGGCGTGTCAGACGCCTTTGTATTTTGGGCGTCGGACACATAGAATTGAACTAAGTTCCTAAGTGGGGAAACCCTGTCAGGGCTTGGCTTTCGCCCTGACAGGGTTTTAAGAAGACTTTGAATTATCAGGAAAATTGTAATGAAAGGACAAGGAAGCGGTAAGTTGTAAACAATGATTGTATTAAGTGAATGATGCCATGGAAAACAAAACTTGATCCGCCTGAGACGGACGCCACCAAAAGCCCCATTCTTGCTGCCAAAGTTGATCATCAAAAAATAAGAAATAAGCAATATGAAATAAGTAATAGAAAATAACGTAGGCTTGGAAATTAAAACATCTAAAACAATAACATTTAAACAATTTAAATTTTAAAAAAATGAGCAACATTGTAACGGGCGAAAAAGAATTTTTTGCCGGGATTGGCCAAGTAAAATTTGAAGGAGTTGAAAGCGATAATCCGTTGGCTTTTCGGTATTATGACGAAAACAGGATAGTTGGCGGGAAGCCGATGAAAGACTACCTGAAGTTTGCATGTGCTTACTGGCACTCGTTTTGCGGCAGTGGTGCCGATCCGTTTGGCGAGGCAACACATTTGTTTCCATGGTCTGTAAAAGCTGATCAGCAATACGTACTAATCGGTGCCACAACACA
>CAWJTH010000139.1:0-3430 GCA_963845495.1 uncultured Chitinophagaceae bacterium | reverse complement strand
TGTACACGAACCACACCTTCTGTTTTCTTGCGCTGTGCCTTTTTAGGATAATGCAGATTGGCTTCCAAATAGCTTTTCCACCCATTCATACCGCCAGGAAAAGTGGCTGGTTTTTCATCAGCTTTTAATTTTACGGTTGAATCTTTTCCTGAAAAAGGTGAGATGATTTTTATACTATCAGTTTGGGCTTGTGCAACTTCGGTATAAGAAAGGCAGAATATCCAAAAGATAAACATGACCAATTTTTTGGGCAATGAATTTATTTGCATAGTTTTTGGTTTAGGTTGGAAAAATTAAGGGAAACCTGATTTGGTTTCCTTTATTTTTTATTGTAGTTGAAAGGTAATTGTTTGAACAAAACGATAATTAACCCTGATATTATTTTGTGTCGCCGGTATCCACTTATTGCTTTTTTTTACTACCCTTTCCGCTTCTTTGCCAAGGCCATCACCTGGATCATTTAATGCTATAACTTCTCTCACTTTGCCATTCTTGTCTACTACCAGTTGAACACGAACAATACCTTGCGTTCCGTGTTCTTGGGCTTTTTCAGGATATTTCAAATTGGCTTCTAAAAAAGTTCTCCAGCCATCTAAGCCACCTATAAATGTTGGGGGATGCTCGCATTTGGTAAAGGTTTTGTCAAATCCTTTGTCGGCTGGCAAAGCCATTACTACTTGTTGTAAACTGTCGGTTTGTGCTTTCGCAACATTAAAACAACAGAATAAGGCGATGGAAAAAAATACAAAAAATTGCTTTTTGAAATTGTGTTTTGTTGTCTGCATGAATAAGTTTAAGGAGGCAAAATAAGGAAATATAGCAAATTCTGTATGTTTATTATATTTGATAAGTAAGTGTTTGCACAAACCTATAAATTACCAATTGGCCATTTTTTTAGCGAGAGCCAGTTTTGTTAATCTTGTCGGCAACCAAATGAGCCCCTACTACGACTTGTTTAATTTTGATGAATATTTCTAATAATAATCCCTTATCGAGTATTAATGAAAAGCATTTATAGCAATCGGTGTATCGCTATCTTTTTTTGTCCAAATTAAAATAACACCATTCCGGCCTTTTTCACCATACAATTTCGTTGCATCTTCGCCTTTTAAAACGCTGATGCTTTTTATTTTATTTGGGTTAATCGTATGCAATATATCGGCCGATGTTTCAACGCCATCTAATAAATATAAAACAGCTTTGGCAGAATCTTTAGCTTGGTTCATATTTACATGAGGGTTGCCGTAAAAATTAAGCGTTTGTTTGCTTTTATCCTCAATCGCCGAATCTCCACTAATAAATTTGCTATTGTTTTTTGGATCTTTCTTGTTAATTAATTTGTCCTTTTTATTATTAATTTTTATAGAGTCGGGCAAATGGCTTTGCAAAACTTTATTGTTTGCAGGTTGATAATTGAATGCAGTTTGTTTATTGTCGTCTTTCAAGTTTTTTTCAGCTTTTACTATCGCATCCAATATTTCATTGGCTAACTTCTCTTGGTTTTTTGGGTCGGCAATAAAAGCGGCATCTGAAGGATTGTTGATATAGCCCAATTCCAATAATACCGAAGGCAATGGGTTTTTATCTAAAACTAAAACACCTTGTTCTTTGCTTTGTTGGATTTGTTTAATCACAGGTAATCCGCTTTTTTCCAACTCATCCAATACGGAAGAAGCAAATAACTGGTTTTTGCCCATCAAATTGTTGTTCGTTTTACTTATAAAAGCACTAATGCCGGTAGACGGTGTATTGCTTGTGTTTACATGCAAACTGATAAATAAATCGGCACGACTATTTGTTGCAATTGCAATCCTTTGTTTTAATCCTTCATTTACATTATTACCTCCGCCTGGTAATGCATCATTGTTTCTTGTCAATATTATTTTAATGTTTTTTGCAACTGCAAGCGATGCGATTTTTTGCGCAATAGCAAGTGTAATATTTTTTTCTTTTAAACCATTTTTATTTAAAGCGCCATCATCAATTCCCCCATGGCCGGCATCAATTACAACGGTAATTTCTGTAGGTGATTTTAATTGCTTATCAATTATTTTTTTATACCTAAATGCAAATAGCATAAATAAACAAGCAGCCAACGGCAAAACCATCAATCTGCGTAAATAACTAAATCTTGGATTTTTAATTATTGTTAACATGGCAATTCTTCTTTTTAATTGTGAATGAAAAAATGGATTGGTAATTGGGATATTATTATTGCCAAATGCTTTGCTCAACAATAACGATGCGTACTGCAATTGATCATCGCCGTATGTTGCCTGTCGGTCGGCAATAAATTCATGTATGGTAGATAATTCTTTTTTTATTAAGTAAAAAAATGGGTTCCACCAAGCAATAATGGTAGTGATTTCTAAAAATAATTTGTCGACGCTGTGTAATTGGCGTACATGTGCTATTTCATGGCGAAGCATTTGCGAACCTTTGCTGGTATTGGGTTCTATGTCTTTATGCCAAAATATATTTTTAAAAAAAGAAAAAGGTGTTCCGCTTTCATTAGTATTATAAAAGCTAATTTCTCCCAACATTTCAGATGGATAAAACGATTTGATTTTTCTTATCCAATTAAATGTTTTTATCAATTTAATTAAAAAGAAAATAGAAACTCCGGCGTATAAAAGAATTAAAATGTTGCTCCAATTTATTTGCCAGTTATTGTTTGGGCGGATGACTACTTCATCGGCATAATTACCGAAGCTTAAACCATGGAAAATAATATTAGTGGTAGCATTATCGGCAGCATAAAATATAGGGATCTGTACAAATGGTAATGTAAAAGATAATATTATTGCCACTAATAAATAGTACCTGTTCCATTCATGGAATTGTTTATTGCGCAGAGCCAGTAAATAATAAACAAATAATAAACCACTGCATAGTAAAACTTTTAAACAATAAAATAATATGGCAAGCATAAATAATAATTGATAATGAATTAATTGATAATGGATAATTTAATAACAAATTCAATATTTGAATCCAGCAAATCTTTTTAATCCTCATTAATCTAGGTTCAGATGATTAGTTTTTCTTCTTTAACATCTCCAGCATTTCTTCCAGTTCTTTAATACTTATATTTTTTTCTTTTACAAAACTGGAAACCAAATTACTATACGAGCCTTCAAAATAACCTTTTACCACTTGTTGCACACTGCCTTTGCTGTATTCATCCTTACTTACCAACGGATAATATTCATGGTTGCGGCCAAGCACGTTGACGCCTACAAATTCCTTTTCCACCAATATTTTTAAAATGGTAGCAACTGTGTTCTGATGCGGTTTTGGCTCGGGTATCGCCTCTAAAATATCACGTAGAAAGGCCTTGTCCAATTTCCAGATTACCTGCATAATCTGTTCCTCTGCCTTAGTCAATTGTTTATGCATTGAATAGTAGTTTAATGTTGAAACAAATGTA
>CAWJTH010000138.1:0-8030 GCA_963845495.1 uncultured Chitinophagaceae bacterium | reverse complement strand
TCTAACATGCCTGCGGTTCGCATGGCCGACCCAACGGCACACGGCGGGGCGGTATTTTTAGGTTTGTTTACGGTTCTTATTGGCGAAATAAATATGGCTTTACTAACGCCGCCCAATTTGGCAATCATATTAGGCGTTATTAATTCGGCCAATTCTGTTACCAATTGTGCTGATATTACTACGTCGGTTATTGCACTTTTTAGGGGCAATGGTCCTTTGGTAGCACCAAACGGAGCGGGGCAAACTGATGCGCAAATCAATGCCAACAATAACACAACCATTGGGCCATACAACACTAACATTAACGCTGTGTTTGCCCAAGTGCAAGCTGGCGGCCCCGGAACAGTAAAAATAATGACCATAGATTATGGCAATGGTGGCGGCCATGTAGTAGCTGTGGCAAATGTAAATGGGCAAGTTGGTGTAATGGAAGGACAAAATTGGGGCGCAGCCGGCGGACAAGGATTTATAACCAATCCAGCAGTTGCCAACGCAAGGTACAACCCAAGCGGCACCACAACTTTTGCCACGGGCGATGTACCCAAAATTTAGTAAAATGAAAAATGGATACTTAATTTTTTTAACGATTATACAACTCACCAACCCAACAATTATACACGCCCAAGCTGCTAAAACAAATAAAATAAAAAGAATGATTTCATCTGGCGAAGCCATTAAAATAGCCACAGACAAGGTGATGGAAATAACAAAAAACGATAAGGAAGTAGTGCTTTGGAAAGAAAAAAGCATTGTAAAGCCTTATGGTTGGTATTTTGTTTTCACCACAGCCAAATATGTGCAAACACGTAACCCCCACGACTTAAAGTTTGGTGTTCCTTTTATTTATGTGAGTAAAGAAGGCGAGCTCGAAATAATTCCTACTTCCGTGCCACTTGAATCATTCATTAAAAACAAAGAAGAAACCTTGCAAAAAAAACAAAATCCGTAAAACAACCATGGACGATGCAACTACTAAATTATTGATCGAAAAGGCTACAGCTGTTTCAAAAGAAACAGCGGAGGCTTTCAAACGGTTTGGCCATGAAACAGCATTGTTGATGTTTGCCAAGCAAATGCAACAGAACGAAGCGTATAATGATATGCCACAGAACGACAATACAAAATTGTCGAAAATGATACAGGACGCAAAATTGAAATGGAAATATGCCGATGAAAACGCAAAAAAAAAGGCAGCACAAATGGAAAAAGTAGTGTTGGATGGACAAGAAAAAATAAAGGCGATTTATGCCTCTGGATCTATAAAATAAACTCACACCATTTGTAAAAATTTAAACAAAAGGGTTCAATTAAACAAAAAGCAATAAACAGCAATGGGCGATCCGTTAAACTTACCTCCTGTACCCAATCTTCAATTAACCTTGCCGCCTTTGTTTGCCCGGCCAAGGCGGTTTGGCACCCATTTATTGCCCGATTTGCACCTTAACCCACCAGTCAATCCTTTTTTGCCATCGTCAGTCAGGTTAAATCCCGTTTCTGGAAGAGTTGACGGTGGATTTTCAATCCTTTCTAACTCATCCCGATATTTTAATATGCGGTTCGACCCGCCGCCCAACACAGGTGCACCTTTATTTACTTTTCCACCTGTTCAATTGGGAAATCCCTTGACGGCTTCTGGGGCATCGCTTCATACAGATTTACCATTTGGCTTGGATTATTCGGGTTCGCCCGATATGTCTGGCACAGTATTCCACCAGTTAAATTTTTGGATCAATAAAGATTTAGCCAGCCCCGGCCCGTTTGGTATTTTCCACCAATTTGGCATTGCCAACAGTTTTAGCGATGGAGCTTCTGGATCGGGTACGCAAGTTGGCGGATGGACCGCTTCTACTACGCTTTTTAACATCGATTTTAGGTCAGACGAACAAAAACATAACAATACCGGCGTTGAATTGGGATTGGGTCAAGTTGGCACCAACCTTGGCCCGGGCGGTTTTATAAACGGCCGTAGTTATAGCGTAGGAACCCAACTTGAAATACACCACAACGAGCAATGGTCGTTAATTTTTAGCGGCACTTTAAATTTTGCGCCACCTGATTCAAACCCAGGTGGAAGAACCGGATTTAGCAACGCCATGTTCACCATCACTTTTGTTAAAACACATTTAATAATTCCGCCCAATTGATAAATAAGAACAGGAGAATTCTGAAAAGAACAAAATGATTTCGCCAACAAAAGAATTGAAGCAATAAAAAGTATTTTAAAGCAGCAATGATGAAAACACTTAAAAGCCTACATCTTGAAAATTTCCATTTTAAACACTATGGGCGAAATAGGAAATTTAATGTAGATATGGTTCTTCCTGTTGGCGACACGTTAGATGAAATTACCTATTACCAAATAAATGATGCAAACAGATATTGCTACTGCCAATTAATCATTTCTTTAAATATTTTTTTAGAACAAGACAATAGCGGATTAGGCAGAAAAGGCCTTGACAGAGATGAATACAAAACTACCAAATGGCCAGATCATGAATGGTCGCGGTTTAAGGACAAAGTAAAGGAGCAAGCAAAATTTTGGGATAAACGTTTTTGGTTTACCGTTAATTACGATGCCTTGCACTTACCAGAATATAAAGCGGTGGAAAAGGATCTTGCATATTTTATTTCTGTTAAACCCGGCGAACCTGGGTATAGCAGCAGTGAAAATTCGGTGAGAAGTTGTCCACGAACAATAGAATGCAGGTTTTTACTGAATTTGGTCGACTCAATGAAGGACGCTCATAGCCATGTGTATGCAACTTATATTGTTGATAGTGATTCGGGAAAGCCAGAGACGGTTGAATATCAAACCCTACGTTCAAATTATAACCATTGGGATAATGGAGACATTTTTTTAGGAAGTTATGGGCAAAGTGCGGTAGCGCATGAGATTGGTCACAACATAGGATTGATGCATGAAGGGGTAGTTACAAATTATGAGCCGTGCGTTCATAAAAGTAGATATTGGTATCAATACATACCTGTTTTTCATTATCTTTTTGAATCGGCCAAACCAGATTTTGATGCTCAAGCATGTTACAAAGGACCATCTAAAATGGACATTATGGGTAGTGGGAATGAAGTAAATGATTTTGACGCATTGCCTTGGCAAAAAGCTTTTCGTGCCATTACAGGCATACCTTACCACAATTATACTGTAAGAACTTTTCCGTTGGTAAGCCATAGTTTTAAAACGATAAACGTAGATTCTGTCAGGTGGAAAGATCTTACATCGCAACTTTAATTAATATCAAAAGAAATATAAATTAGTACAACTATCAATTTTAATCTTTTCTCACATAACTAACCCAAGCACAAATTATTAAGCATAACCGTAAAGCTAAATTAAAAGCAATGATTGCCACTTACCCATTTTCCGCTGCAAGTTTACAAGCCATGCATATTGCTGCGCAATTGGCCAAAGAAAATATGCATGCTACTTATGGTGCGCCGCATTTGCTAAAAGCCTTGCTGCATAAAGATTTGCCGCTTTTAAAGTTTTTGGAAGCGAAAGACGTAGATGTGTATTATATGGAAGAATGGGCGGAAATACGCATGGAGCAATACCCACGTGGCGGAAAAAATGTGTCTGAGCCTGAGGCTGATGACAAATGTGAACCGCTTTTTAGTGAAGCCGAGCACTTAAAATTAAAGCTGAATTACAACCAAATTGAACCACAATGTTTGTTGATTGCCTTGTCAACACCAGGCGTTTCATTTGCTTACGACCAATTAAAAACTTATCCGATTACCGGCCAGCAAATTTTGCAATGGTACGAAGGCAATACGGTTGGCAGTTTACCGATGGCAGTCGGCAGTATCAATTCAGCAAATGGAAACGGTAATTACAAAGCATCAAACGCAAGCTTTGAATCGCTAGGAAAATATTGCATCGATAAATTACAACAAGCTAAAACGGGCAGCTTGCACGCCGTAATTGGCCGCGATAAAGAAGTAAGGCAAATCTGCGAAATCATTAGCCGCAAAAGCAAAAGCAACGTAATTATTACGGGTGATAGCGGTGTAGGCAAAACGGCTTTGCTTAATGGTTTTGCGCTGGCCGTAGCAAACGGTCACGTGCCAAAACATTTGTCAAATATTTCAATTTATGAAATTGACAATGGCGCTTTATTGGCCGGTGCCGCTTACAAAGGCGAAATAGAAGACCGCATCCGCAAAATAACCCGTGAACTTTCCAATCTTGAAAAACCTGTTTTATTTATTGATGAAATACATACGCTTATTGATAAACAAAACCCAAATGGCGGCGCCACCAGCATTTTAAAAGCCGAATTGGCAAAAGGCGTTTTAACCGTAATTGCCACCACCACGTTGGATGAATATCGCAAAACAATCGAAAAAGACGAAACGTTTAGCAGGCGTTTCGAAACCGTAAAACTAGAAGAGCCTGACATTACCATTGCCGAAAAAATGCTGCGCAACCAAGCGGAACATTACGAAAAACATCACCAGTTGGCCATTGATGATAAAGTTTTTTCTGAAGCAATCCGCTTGGCAAAACGGTTTATCAAGGACAGGAAGCTGCCCGATTCTGCTATCGATTTACTGGACCGTGCAATGGCGGTAAGCCGCATGAGTGCTGACACTTCTTTGCAGGATGTAAGCAATTTCACCACCAAAATGAAAGAATTGGATGGCGAAGTCAGCGACGAACAACTAAATTGGCTTTACCACGAAATGCAAACCAGTCTTAGCCCGGTTTTGTTGGCACGCCACAACGAAGAAAAAGAATTTAAAAAAATATTGACTGCTACTGAAAAACGTAGCCATATTCTTGATACGCTGGAAAGCTTATCGACCATTGCAGCGGCCGAAAAAACCACCGTTGACCCAACTGACTTAAGTGCAGTGGTGGCCAATATTACAGGCATTCCACTGGGCAAAATACAAACCAAGGAACAACAACGTTTGGTGAACATGGAAAACCATTTACGCCAACGCGTTATTGGGCAAGACCATGCATTAAAAACTGTTGCTGATGCTATTTTGGAGTCCCGTTCTGGCTTAAATAAAGCCGGCCAACCCATTGCTTCTTTCTTTTTTCTTGGCCCAACCGGCACCGGCAAAACCGAATTGGCAAAATCACTGGCAGAATTCTTATTTCAGGATGAAAATTCTATCATCCGCTTCGATATGAGCGAGTTTAAGGAAGAGCATTCGGCAGCTTTGTTGTATGGTGCACCTCCAGGATATATTGGTTATGAAGAAGGCGGCATGTTGGTAAACAAAATTCGCCAACAACCGTATGCTATTGTTTTATTCGATGAAATTGAAAAGGCACATCCATCCGTTTTTGATATTTTTCTACAGATTTTGGACGAAGGCAAAATGCACGACAGGCTTGGAAAAGAGGGCGATTTTTCGAACGCCGTAATCTTATTTACTTCCAATATCGGCTCAGAACATATCATTACCAGCTTTAATGAAGGCATCGTTCCCAAAAGTGAAGACATGCTGGAAATAATGAGCAGATATTTTAGGCCAGAATTTTTGGCACGTGTTACAGAAATTGTACCTTTTGCCCCTGTTAGTAAAGAAAATGTAGTCAGGATTTTCAATATTCATTTAAAACCATTAGTAAAGCAATTGGAGCAAATGGGGATTTCCCTAAAAATAACGCCCGAAGCAGAAGAACATTTGGCCAATTTAGGGTTTACACCAAAATACGGAGTGCGGCCACTGAAAGGTGTCATCCGCACATCGCTTAGAAAACCATTGAGCAGGATGATTGTGAATAATGAAATTTCAAAAGGATTTGTGGTAGAGGCATTATTAAATGAAAATAACGAATTGACTTGGAAACTTACAGCACCCGTTGAGGAAGCGGCAGTAATGTAGTTAGTAGTTAGTAATTGGTAGTTAGTGTTGTAGTTAGTGGTAAGTTAGTAAGAATAAAGTATTTCAACAAAAAGTTCCAAATAAAATAAATTTACGACTAATAAAATAACCAGTAAGCATAACTCAAAATCCATAATTCTTAATTCTTAATTCATAACTCATAACTCATAACTCATAATTCATAATTCTTAACTTTTAAATTTATAACCATGCCAGACAATTATGGAATAGGCGGCAACGAAGTAAAAACCGATGCAAGCGAAGCTTTTGCAGACATTCCGCAGAACCGCACTTTGATGATGGAAAAATTAACCAAGGATGCACCGATGAAACCAGAAGTAGTTCATGGGTTACAAACTGTGGAACAGGTGTTTGCAAAATACAAACCAACCGTAGAAGTTGATTTTGAAGATGCAGACGGAATGACTAAAAAAGAAGCCTTGCATTTTTCCAATCTTGGCGATTTTGGTGTGAAAGGCATTACTGAACAAAGTGATTTTTTGAAAGATAATGCCAATCAAAAGGAAGAATATTTTAAAATTATCAAGCAGTTAAAATCAAATAAGATTTTGAAAGCAGCCTTAACAGATCCGGAAGCCAAACAAGCTTTGTTGGATTCTATTCAGGGGATGATTGCAGAATTGAAAAATAATAAATAGCATCGTGAATCGTGAGGCGTGAATCGTGAGTGCATCAAAATATTACAACTTTTTCTCACAGTTCATAACTCATAGTTCACGGCTCATAGCTAAAAGCTTAAATTTTACTGTATGTCTTTTCAAGCAAAAATGCGGTTAGATGAAGACTATGGAAACGAATTGACCGTGTTGGCGGCAGAGTATGAATTTTCGCAATCCATGGATTCTCAAAACTTGCCGAATGGTCGGCCCAATGCGGGCATTGTATATGTTACTATTCCATCTGGAAGAGACAATAAAATCGTGGAATGGATGGTAAGTCCAAAAATGACCAAATTTGTACAGATTTTATTCAAAGGAAAAGACGGTTCAACCATTAAATTGCTTGAGCTTACCAATACCTATTGCGTTAATTATAGAGAAACATTCAATGCAAACGATGCCGATCCTATGAAAATGATGTTGAAATTGTCGGCATGGGACATAAGGATAAATATTACTTACGGAAAAACAAACGATTGGGCAGAATTTCAATCATCAAGAAGTGCAGCCAACATTGCAGATTCTTCAACCACGCCACCAGGTGTGGGTGCAGCTTCGTCTGAACCAACGGTAACTTATCAAAACGATGTGGCAACGCCACCAGCTGTAGCAGATGTACCAGACACTCCAGCTGTGCCCGACACTCCCACTGTGCCAGATACCCCTGCTATGCCTGATGTTCCTAAAATACCAGACACTCCGCAAGTTCCTGATATCCCTTCGGCGCCAGAAGTACCGCAAGTACCTGATATTCCTTCGGTTCCAAATATTCCGACACCTCCAGATATGCCGTCAATCCCCGACCCACCAAGCGTACCTCAAGTACCAGACATGCCAAGTGTTCCCGATATTCCTTCACCACCTCCGTTGCCAAATGTTCCCTCCGCTCCCGATATCCCCGAACCGCCAACCGTTCCAAGCTTTATTCCATAAACTTTTTAACCTATAAAAATTTATAATACCATGAGCGACCAACCAGCAATGCAACAGGCACCACAAGTAGTGGAAAGAGAATCAAAACCCATTGCGAACCCTTTAGAGCATTTGAAAAAAAGTGCAGACAAGCTGGCCAAATTTGGTGGCTTCGACTTGATTGAATCTTCTATTGAGGGCACGCAAAACCTAAATCCTGAAAGAAAGGCACGCCGAAATATCTTTTTGGCAGAAGCCCAAAAAAAGGCAGAAAGAGAAAAACTGCAAAAGGCGTTGGCTGTTTGGGCCAGCGTGCTAGAATCATCCAACGATATTTCTGAAATGGTTGATACATGCGAAAAGAAAGCTGCCATCAGCCAAAAAGTATTGGAACAAAACTTGGCCAAAGCAGTGGAAGAAACCAAGGATTTGGAACGGTCTTACCGCAATGTGGCTTTGTTTTTCAAGAATAGCGAAAGCGATAAATTAAAAAATGTTTCGTTTGTAAACTGCGAATTAGAGCAGTTAAAAGACCTTGACAATACCCGTTTTGTGGATACCGTTGCCGAAGAACTG
>CAWJTH010000137.1:0-7939 GCA_963845495.1 uncultured Chitinophagaceae bacterium | reverse complement strand
TAAAACGCAACACCTGAAAATGGTTATGGCTGGACGTACAACCATGCGCCGATGCTGTGTTACTGGAACAATCAATTTTTTGTAGAGTATTTAAGCGATAGCATTGGCGAAAGTGTGCCGCCGGGAAGAACCTTGTTGATGCATTCAAAAGATGGCCAACATTGGAGCACGCCAACCATCATTTTCCCAAAATATAGAATACCTGATGGCACCACCAAAAAGAACCATCCTGGTGTTGCAAAAGACTTAGATGCCGTGATGCACCAGCGCATGGGATTTTATACCGCTAAGAGCAAACGCTTGCTGGTACTGGGTTTCTACGGAATTTGTTTGGATGGTCATGATGACCCGAACGATGGCGAAGGCATTGGCCGTGTAGTGCGGGAAGTGCTGCCCGATGGTAATTTCGGCCCAATTTATTTTCTCCATTACAACCCGGCTTGGAACGAAAAAAACACATCCTATCCGTTTTATAAAACCAGCAAAGACCAAGGTTTTGTGCAAGCCTGCGATGAATTAATGGCCAACCCGCTGATGATGATGCAATGGGCTGAAGAAACTGATCGTAAAGACCCGCTTATCCCGTTGCACGGAGATAATTACAAGGCTTTTAATTTTTACCATTTACCCAATGGCAAGGTGGTTGGACTTATGGAAATTAGCCCTTACCGCTACCAGTAAAGATGAGGGTAGAACTTGGACAAAGCCGATTCGGGCACCCAAATTCGTAAACAGCAACGCTAAAATTTGGGGACAAAAAACCAGCGACGGCAAATACGCTACGGTTTACAATCCGTCTGAATTCCGTTGGCCGCTGGGCATTTCAACCAGTGCCGATGGATTGAATTATACCAATTTATTGTTGGTAAATGGCGAAATTAGCGGCATGCGTTACGGTGGGGCTTACAAAAGTTATGGCCCGCAATATACTCGCGGCATCATTGAAGGCAACGGCACGCCACCAGACAAAAATATGTGGGTAACGTACAGCATGAACAAGGAAGATATTTGGGTGTCGAGCATTCCAGTTCCTGTAAAAGATAAAGCTGATGGACCGATAAATGATGTTTTTAATGATTTAAAAGATGGTGAAGAATTAAACAGTTGGAATACCTTCAGCCCAGTGTGGGCGCAGGTTTCCATCGAAAAAATGAAAGACGGAACAAAGGCATTGTCGTTAAAAGATGCCGATTTATTCGACTATGCCAAAGCCGAACATTTGTTTCCAGAAACAAAAAAAGTAACCATTGAATTTTCGGTAACGCCCATGCAATTTGCCAGCAGCAATTTGCAAGTGGAAGTGCAGGATGCAAAAGGCACACCTTGCACCCGGTTGATTTTCGCCGCCGACAGCGCCATTTATTTAAAAGTAGGCTATCGCTTAAAAAGAATTGGCAAATACAAAGCTGGTGAGGAATGCAAGATAAAATTGGCATTAAATACCGAACAGCGCATGCTTTTCCCGACTGTGGATGGAAAGGAAGGCGGTGCCTCTTTATTTTTTGCACCGTTGGAAAGCGTTCAAAAACTGGTTTTCCGCACAGGCGACACTCGTCGCTTTCCTGATGCCGAAACGCCCACCGACCAAAATTATGATGTGCCAAAAGCAGGGGAAAAAGATATCGCCGACTCAGTATTTTATTAAATATGTGAAAACAAATTGAAAAGTAAAAATTAAAAAGTAAAAAGTCCCAAAGGGACGACATCTAACAGCGTTGGGCAAAGCCCATCGACAAAAAGAAAATTTGAAATGCAAATAAATAAAACAATAATTTGGGCAAATGGCAGGCAAAAATACAGGCCTGCCACCGGGCTATCCGTTGCAAGTCCGCAGCCGCCAGTTCAAGCAATTTACAATTCACTATTCACCTTTCACTATTCACTAAAAAGGCGGCTTTACGGGCTTTCCACTGCTATCCCTTTTGCGCTGCCGCAACAAAGTGTTTCCTTGTTTTCCTCGAAAAAAATTAAGGCAAAATTTTCTCAACTTCTAACTTCTCGCATTGTCGCTTCTTTCCTTCTTTCCTTCTCAATTTTTTCCGCCTTTGCCCAAAAAGCCGAATTAAAACCCCTCGTTTTAAAAGCCGATAATTACAAACATTATGTTGATTATTTCAACAACATGGAAGATGAAAATATTAAAGGTTTAATCCCAAATGACAAAGCTTGGGATTGGATGAAAGCCAATATTCCACTTTTTGAATGCCCGCAACAAAACTTCGAGGAAATGTTTTATTTCCGTTGGTGGACACTGCGGAAACACATCATCAAAACCCCAGTGGGCTTAGCTTTGACCGAATTTTTAATTAACCGTTCGTACGCCGATAAATACAATTTAATTGCTTGTGCATTTGGCCATCATTTAAATGAAGGCCGCTGGCTGCACGACCAACAATTATTGGACGATTACACAAAAGTTTGGTTCCGTGGAGATAGTGGCAAGCCCATGAAAAAATTCCATGGATTTAGCAGTTGGGCAGCTGCGGCTATTTACAATCGCTATTTGGTAAACGATGATAAAAAGTATGTGGTTGGCATATTACCCGATTTAGACGCCGATTATAAAACCTGGGAAACAGAAAAAAAACAACCTAACGGATTGTTTTGGCAAACCGATGTAAAAGACGGCATGGAAGAAACAATCAGTGGTGGCCGACGTGAAAAAAATGAACGCCCGACCATCAATAGTTACATGTACGGTAATGCAGTTGCCATTTCAAAAATTGCTGAATTGGCAAATAATAAATCGTTGGAAACTAAATATCAATTAAAAGCCGATACCTTAAAAGATTTAATCCAAAATAAATTATGGAACGATAAAACACAATTTTTTGAAACATTAAAACAAACCGATACGCTGGCCAATGTAAAAGAAGAAGTTGGATTTACGCCATGGTATTTTAATTTGCCCGATGCCAACAAAAATGCAGCCTGGGCCAGCGTTACAGACACTAAAACATTTTGCGCACCATACGGCATTACAACCGCCGATAGAAGCAGTCCACAATTTAGAACACACGGCTGTTGCAAGTGCGAATGGGATGGTGCCGTTTGGCCATTTGCCACTTCGCAAACATTAACCGCTATGGCCAATTTAATGAACAATTATCAACAAAATGTGGTGGCCGATACTAATTATTTTAATTTATTACAGACGTATGTTGAATCGCAATATCACCGCGGCCGCCCGTATGTTGGGGAATATTTGGATGAAAAAAATGGATTTTGGCTAATGGGCGATGCAGAAAGAAGCCGTTATTATAACCACTCTACTTTTAATGATTTAATTATTACAGGTTTAATTGGGTTGCGTCCACGTGCCGATGATGTAATTGAGGTAAATCCATTAATTCCGCAAAATAAATGGGATTGGTTTTGCTTGGATAATGTGTTATATCACAATAAATTAATTACCATTATTTGGGATAAAGATGGAACGAAATATAAGCTGGGTAAAGGTTTTAGCGTTTGGGTAAATGGAAAGAAAATGGCATCTGCTGATAATCTGCAAAAGCTGGTAATTAAATAGTTTTTGAACCACAAAGACATGAAGGAAAGAAGAAGCCAAATCAGGAAATAAGGAATAAGAAAGTTTAAAAAAGTCCCAAAGACGACATCTATTAGCGTAGAATAAAGCCCTACGTTTCTGAAAAATAAAAAAACGAAATTGAAAATTAAAACCATTAAATCCTTTATTTTAATTGTTGCATTAACCGCAACAATTAAAACAAATGCCCAAATTTCTTTACCAAAAATAATTGGCAACGAAATGATATTGCAAAGAAACCAGCCAGCGCCAATTTGGGGATTTGCTTCCGCCGGAGAAAAAATTACGGTAAATTTTAATGGACAAAAAAAGCAAACAACAGCCGATGAAAAAGGCAATTGGAAAATAATGCTGGATGCGATGCAAGCGAATGCCACACCACAAAAAATGATAATTGAAGGAAAAAATACCATTGAATTAAATGACATTTTAATCGGCGAAATTTGGTTGTGTTCTGGGCAATCGAACATGGAGTATTCCATGCGGAAAAATAGCAAGGTAACCGTGCCGCCAGGAAAGAACTGGCCGGAAGTAAATGAATTAGATAACGCACATGAAAAGAATATCCGCATTTTTTTAGTTGACAGAAAAAAAATGAATCCAGACCCTAAACATTTGGGTTGGGCCGTAGCCGAAGATTCAGCGCTGCGCTCGTTTTCAGCCGCTGGCTATTTTTTCGCCAAGAAATTATTTGCAGAATTGCATGTGCCGATTGGTGTAATTGAAGCCGCCATTCCCGGCAGCAGGATTGAGCCTTGGATGCCAAGAGAAGCCATGACTGCGTTGCCATTTTTTCAAAACCAAACCGATTTAACTCATAAAATTGAAGGTGACCCTGGCAAATTTTATAGTACGATGATTGAACCATTGGCGCCTTTTGCATTAAAAGGTTTTTTATGGTACCAAGGCGAAACCAATTGTTTTTTAAAGGAAACTATTCAGTATACCTATAAAATGAATGCTTTAATTAATCAGTGGCGGAAGATTTGGAACAGTAATTCGTTGCCTTTTTATTATGTTGGCATTGCACCATTTAAATATTCTATTTCAAATGATACCAGTACGAGAAAAGATATCCCATTAAATGAAAATTCATTACCTGAATTTTGGGAAGCACAGTCTACAGCTTTAAAAATCCCAAATACGGGGATGGTAATTACAACCGATTTAAACGACAAACCCGGTGAATTACATCCACATTTTAAATGGGAAATTGGCCGTCGCTTGGCGTTATTGGCATTAAATAAAACATATAATCAAAAACAAATAGTCCCATCTGGCCCAATTTATCAATCAAATAAAATTATTGGCAATAAAATAATTATTGATTTTTCAGATGTGGATGGTGGCCTACAATCCAATGATGGTAAGCCTTTGAGCCTTTTTGAAATTGCAGGAAAAGACGGGAAATTTGTTCCAGCTAAAGCAGAAATAAATAATAATCAAGTAATTGTTTCAGCAGATGAGATAAAAAATCCAACAGCAGTAAGATTTGGCTGGAGAGAAACGGAATGTTCTAATTATTATAACAAGGCAGGATTGCCAGCAATGCCATTTAGAACGGACAATCCTTTAATTAAAGCATTTAAAGTTCAGTAATAATTAAATTAAAAATTAAAAAGTAAAAATTAAAAAGTCCTGAAAGGACGACATCCGTTAGCGTAGGACAACGCCCTACGAACCAAAAGCAAATGAATAAATATCTTCTCATAATAATTTTTATTTTATTTCGGTTTGTGGGAATTTCCCAACAAACCGAAATAAAATATTTATCCGGCCATGGAAAAGACGACATGGTAAAATGGCAATTTTATTGTACAGGCGGAATGAATGCCGGAAAATGGACAACCATCGGCGTGCCATCGTGCTGGGAATTGCAAGGTTTTGGAAAATACGATTATGGTTTTGCAAAAGATAGCACTCGAGGCAGGGAAAAAGGCATGTACAAATACAATTTTCAAGTGCCTTCAACTTGGGAAAATAAACAAATAAATATTGATTTTGAAGGCGTGATGACGGATGCCGAGGTTAAAATAAATGGTGAAATAGCAGGGCCAATTCACCAAGGAGCTTTTTATGCTTTTAAATATGATATTACCAAATTAGTAAAATTCGATGCTGATAATTTATTGGAAGTAACGGTGGCAAAACAATCTGCAAATACTTCTGTAAATGCAGCCGAACGCAAAGCTGATTTTTGGATATTTGGTGGAATTTTTCGTCCGGTTTTTTTGGAAGCGTTACCGATAGAACATATTGAAAATGTGGCAATTAATGCTAAGGCAAATGGCGAATTTAATGCGGATGTTTTTACCCGTGGTGATGCCGATAAAATAACGGTTCAATTGTATAATTCCAACGGCACTAAATATGGTAATTTATTTACGGCAACAGTAAATAAAAATGCAAATAAAACAACTGTCGAAAATAAATTAATTATACCCAAATTATGGTCGGCTGAATTTCCAAATTTATACAAAGCTGAATTTAGTTTATTTAAAAATGGGAAATTAGTACATACCATTTCACAGAAATTTGGATTTAGAACCATTGAAGTAAAAGAACGGGATGGCGTTTATATCAATGGCGTTAAAATTAAATTTAAAGGTGTAAATAGGCATTCATTTTGGCCAAATTCTGGTCGTACCATGAGCAAAGAATTAAGTATTGAAGATGTTTCATTAATGAAAGATATGAATATGAATGCCGTGCGGATGAGCCATTATCCGCCAGATGCGCATTTTTTGGATGTGTGCGATTCGCTGGGTTTATATGTGATGGATGAATTGACCGGCTGGCATGGCCATTACGACACGCCAACCGGAACAAAGCTGGTAAAAGAAATGTTGGTGCACGATGTAAACCATCCCTCCATTATATTTTGGAACAACGGAAATGAAGGCGGCCATAATTTGGAATTAGATACTTTGTTTAAACAATGGGATATTGAAAAACGGCCTGTAATCCATCCCTGGCAAGCGTTTGGTGGTTTTGATACACAGCATTATCGGGAGTATGATTATGGCGTTGGCAATTATATGCACGGCCACAATATCGTAATGCCGACCGAATTTTTGCATGGTTTGTACGATGGTGGCCATGGTGCAGGATTGGAAGATTATTGGGAAGCGATGTGGAAAGACCCAACGGCCGCTGGCGGTTTTTTATGGGATTTTGCCGACGAAGGTCTGTTGCGAACCGATAAGGATAGCATGATTGATACCGACGGAAACCATGGTGCGGATGGAATTATTGGGCCGTATCACGAAAAGGAGGGAAGCTATTTTACCATCAAAGAAGTTTGGAGCCCAATTCATTTTGATAAGAAAGATATTACATCTGCATTTGATGGTGTTTTTAATATTGAAAATCGTTACGCTTTTACTAATATTAATCAATGTTCATTCACTTGGAAATTAGAACAGTTTAAAGATTTAAATTCAACCAATAATAATTTAATTAAAACAGGAAATATAATTTCGCCCAATATAAAACCATTTGAAAAGGGTGATTTGAAATTACAATTACCAAGCGATTGGAATAATTATGATGTAATTTATATCACCGCAAAAGACCCATTTAAAAAAGAAATATTTACTTGGAGTTTCCCTATTTCCCGACCTGATAAAATAGCATCAACTATTATAAAAACTAGCGGGAATAGTAAAATTAAGTTTTCAGAAATAGATTCTTTAATTCAAATTTCAGCCAATGGAATAGATATTTCCATTAACAAAAACACTGGTATTTTACAGCAAGTTAAAAATGCAAATGGGATTATCCCTTTTAATAACGGTCCAGTTTTACAAGAAGGTGTAAATGATTTTTCCAATTTTACACACCGCATAGATGGTAATAATTTAATTATCGAATCAGCCTTTGATAAAAAGAAAAGCTGGAATACATTGCAATGGACGATTTATCCAAGCGGCTGGATAAAAATGAAAATCAGATATTTCCCTGCTGAATATTTTACCAGTATGATAGGTGCCAATTTCTCATTTCCAGAAAAAGAAATAAAAAGTGTAGAATACATGGGCAATGGCCCTTATCGTGTTTGGAAAAATCGTATGAAAGGAACTCAATTTGGCGTTTGGAATAAAAATTACAACAATACAGAAACAGGTGAACAATGGATTTATCCTGAATTTAAGGGATATTATTCCAACCTTTATTGGTGTAAATTTTTGACTGCTACTCAACCATTTACAGTTGTTACACCAAATGAAGATATTTTCCTACGCTTGTTTACACCCGCTTACAAAACCGACCAATGGCATAATTACGAACCTACATTTCCAACTGGTGATATTTCTTTTATGCAAGGAATTGCAAGCATTGGAACAAAAACACAGCGCAACGAAACAACCGGACCAATGGGCATGAAAAATA
>CAWJTH010000136.1:0-47731 GCA_963845495.1 uncultured Chitinophagaceae bacterium | reverse complement strand
GCAAGCCGCCAAAATTCGCCTTTTGTATCCACGTATTTAAAATGGAATTATAGGCCCACAAATCGTTATATGTAGCATAACCATCTAGCAACCACCGTCTGTGGTTCGCATACAAGAATAACCTTCTCCCAAACAAAAATATCCGGTGGAGTCTATTGCAAATGCCGCGACACCCCACCTACCAACAGGCGCAGTTCCGGGGGGCGTTGCAACTCCAGGAAAGGGTGCCTTTTGCGACCAAGTTTCATTTACGGTGTTAAATTCATAAAAATCCTTCCAACGGCTTACCAGAGTGCTAATAATTGCTTGCTGATAACAACCTAGACCTACGTAACCCATATTCCCAATAGAAAAGGCACCGGCATAAAAACGCGGTTTGCCAGGGAAATCAACTTTTTGAACCCAACTGTCGTTTGTAGGGTTATACTGCCAAAAATCTTTTGTAATGAACGTATTGCCGTTTGGCACAAGTGTAATGCTTGCATTACCACCCATTACATAACCTTTTCCACTTGCTGAAAATGCCGCTGCCCCATAACGAGCGCCGCCACTAAAACTTGTTTTTTGTGACCAAACATCGCTGGCCGCATCGTATTCCCAAAAATCGCTGAGGGTAGACCCGCCATATACGCCCGTGCCAAAATAACCCTTGCTTCCAATGCTAAAGCCGATAGCAGCAGACCTTCCAAGACCAGGAAAATTTCTTTTTTTTGTCCAGATATTTGCTAATGGGTCGTATTGCCACACATTGTTTGTGCCATTTCCGCTAACTACATAAACCATATTATCGATAGTAAAAGCTACAGCTCCGTTATTTTGAGTTAAGGGAAAGCTCAGCTTTTTGTATCCAGCTATTCTGAGACTTAGCAACATACGTTACAAAAAACAATCCAACAATCAACATACCCTTAAACGAATGAGAGAAAAAAGCAGTTGTTGCCATGGCGGGTTTATTAAGGTTTGAAAGTTTAATTTGCTACCCTAAAATTGCTTTTCCAATCAATAAAATGCTTTCTCGTTTAGGACAGATGTCATTGGTTTTGGGACAAATCCATTTAAATTATTGTAAAAAAAGGGCATCGCCAAAAAAAGGCGATACCCTTTTAAAATGTAGCGGATATATTTCTCCTAAAAGTGGGTATGGGTTGTTATTGTTTGATCATTTTTATTGCTGTTTCACCATCCAGTTTTAATAAATACATACCTTTTGCTAAAGTTGAAATATCTATGCGCTGCGGTAGTTCTTTTATAACCATTGTTTGAAGCGTTTTGCCAAGCATATCCATAAGCAATATTTTTTGCCCGATAATACTTGTATTGCCGCTGTTCAACCAAACCACATCTTTGGCGGGTACCGGGTAAATGGCAATCGCAACATTCCCTTTCAACAACACTGTTTCTGTTTGGCTGTACGTTTGTTTCCCATCCATGTCCTTCATCAATAGCCGATAATAATATAGGCTTGGTGGTAAATTTAGATCGGAGTAATTGTAACTGGTTTGGCTTTCTGCGTTGCCTTTTGCCTGAAGCTGCGCAACTGGTATAAAAATATTCCCATCAGTGCTGCGCTGCAATTCGAACGAAGCGGTATTTATTTCATTGGTCGTAAGCCAATCAAGCTGAATGCTATTGGCAGAAGTGACTTTTGCGGAAAAGTTAAGCAAGCGCAACGGCAAGACCGTAGCGAACGAATCGATAACAATATCATCCAAAAAGATATTATTGCCATTTGCATTGTAGAAACGGAACCGCACCAAAACATCCCCGGTATATTCTTTAAGTGAGAACGTTTCTGTTTTCCATTCTGCCGTTGTTTGCGGGAAGAAATCAAGATTGGTTGAAGCGGCGGTGCCAAGGTTGTCGCCGCCTTTGTAGAACAAGGATTGCCAATTATTGCCACAATCATTTGAAACAAGCACTTGAAGCGAATCGCTGCCCCATTCTACCGGACTATAAGCATAACTAAATTGTAAGCGTGGAATAGAACTTGTGGCCAAATGCACTTCGGGCATATCGGCATAATTAACCTTTCCCACACTAAAATCTTCATAACCAGGGTTGCTTAAAGAATGGCTACCTGTAAGTGAAGTAAGCGACGTAATTCCCCATTGCGCTTCTTTAGATTGATAATTGCTCCATAAATTTATGGCCGCTGGACCATGCTCGAAAGATTCACTAAAAAATCCATTATGGGTTGACGCCGTACTGGTTATAAATTGGAAAGAAGCTGTATCGTTAAAATTATAACCTTCGATATTGCTGTTGGGGTTGGTTGTATAAACAGTTAAGGTATGTGTTCCATTTACGGTGGCAATGGTTGGCAATGTCACATCTTCTGTATTTCCAGAAGGTAGGTTGCCCGACCAATTGTAGATATTTGCAGCGCCACCATCTAAGCGGTAAACAATATTTGTTGAAACAAGCGTTGCCGTTCCATAATTTTTAAGCGTTACAACTGATGTAGGGCTGGCAGCACAATTGGCCGCTTGGGGCGAAACAATGGTAAGTATTCCCGCATCGTTTGCAACAGTAGGTTTCTCGTTTTTATAGACCCCAAAAAATGTTTTTAAATAGGGCTGGTAACTATAATCGTCTACATTGTTGAAACATATAAATATTGCTGCTTTTGATTTTTTATCAAAGTAGGCATAAGAAACAAATGCATTAAGGGCCCCGCTATGGTAATATATTGGGCCCAATATATTATGATAATGTTCTTCCACACCTAACCCATAAACGGAGGATGGTTCTATAGCTACCATTTGTTGAAAAGATGAATCGGCCAATATTTGGCCACTAAAAAGCTTGGCATACCATTGCACCATTTCCTGCGGCGTACTCGATATATCGCCACCACCAATTGCCCCACTAACGGCAGCGGTACAAAACCAGCCACGCCCAAAATAGCCATAATAAGTAGAAGATGCATGTGGTTGTGGCGCATCATAAACGGCAACAAAAGTACTGGTCCATGCCCAATGGATCCAGCACCAGTTCGTGCAGCTTTTTCCAATAATGTTCCCCAGTGGCTGCTTTAATAATCATGGTGCAAAGGGCGTAATTGGTGTTGGAATAATGGTACCCATGCCCTGGCGGGAATAATGCTGGCCCAATATTGTTCACATCTTCTTCCGCCGTAAAAAAATGAGAGGTATCCGATAACATTTCATTCGTATAATCGTCCGCCCGGTCGCTTACATAATCAAAAAAGCCTGATTGATGGCCCAGCAACTGGCGGATGCTAACAGATGAATCAATATCGTGCATGGGCGTTGGTAACCATTTACCAATATGGTCATTTAGCGAAAGCACGTGCTGCTCCTGCAGTTTCAGCATCGTTACCACCAAAAACAATTTAGAATTACTACCGATATTCACCCGCAAGTCGGGCGTCATTGGTACGCCCGGTTCAGACAGGCCGGCCGCACCTGCCCAAACACCTTGCCCAGGCATATATAATGCGGTAGTTACGCCTTTATCGCTGCCATACACAACCGTAAGGCTATCTAAAATGGCCTGAAACCTTGCACCCCAAGTAGTGTTGAAAACTTGTGCGTTGGGTGCTGTAAAAACCAAACATCCGAACAAGGATAGGAATAAGATTCTTTTCATAACGAATTAATTTTTTAAGGGTAAAAAACAATTGTTTTAATACCGCCAAATTAATTTGTAATAGAAAAAATGACTTTCTCATGTGGGACAAATGTTATCAGTTTTGGGACATTCCCTTGTTCTCCAAAAACTTGCTAGGCGCAACGCCATACATTTCTTTGAAACATTGCGTAAACCACGATGGCGTGGTAAAACCGGTTGTATAAGCTACCTCGGTTACGGCATAGCCTTTCAGCAAAAGCTCGGCAGCTTTCTTTAACCGATAATCCTTTATAATTTCAATGGCAGACATGCCAATAATGGCAGACAATTTCCTGTTAAGTGTACGACGGGTAACGTTTAGTTTGGCAGCTAAAAAATCAACATCCAGCGCTGTACTGTCAATGTTATCTTCAATACACAAATACACTCCCCGCAAAAAAGCGTCTTCCACTTCATTTGCAATAGGTGCCACTTCATAAGGTTGTAATTGCTTTTGGTAAAATGCCCGCAGTTTGTTTTGGCGTGTCAGCAAATTACCTGCCACCATCAACAATTCTTCCACAATAAAAGGTTTTCCAAGGTAATGGTCTGCACCTAACCGCAACGCATCCATTCGGCTTTCGTCCGCTGTTTTGGCCGTTAACATGATAAACCCAATGTGGCTGGTAAGCGGGTCTTCTTTTATTTTACAACAAAATTCAAACCCATCCATTATGGGCATCATCACGTCCGATATAATTAGATCGGGCAGTTCATTAACGGCCGTTTGTAATCCTTCCGCTCCGTTTGCTGCGGTAATAATCCTGTAACGCTCCGTAAAAGATGATTGTATAAATTGGCGGAGCTGAACATTATCTTCCACCACCAGCACCAACGGTTTTGCTGCACCTTGCTTTTGAGGCAATACACCTAACTTAGTTTCAGGTATTGTAATCGATATTTCTTCTGCTTGATTATATACCAGTTTTGGCAGCTCTATGCTTTCAGTTGCCACAACCAATGGCAATTGCAGGGTAAAAACCGAGCCTTCGCCAACGATGCTTTCTGCGGTTATGTTGCCGCCCAATAATGTAGCCAATTCTTTTACCAAGGAAAGCCCAATTCCCGTGCCTTCATATTTGCGGGTGGCCGTATTATCGCCTTGGTAAAACCTATCGAATATAAATGGCAGATGAACGGCAGTTATTCCAATGCCTGTATCGGCAACTTTTATTAGCAATTGCTGTCTTCCTTCTGTCACTTCATTGCCAACCATTGTTACGGTTATTTTACCACCATCTGATGTAAACTTCAGGGCATTGCCTACTAGATTATTGATTATTTTTTCCAACTTATCACTATCAAAAACAAATTCGATATCTAACCCTTTGTGTTGATAAAGCAGTTGTATGTTTTTTGCCGCAGCATCGGTTTTAAATGTGTCCAACAAGCGTTCTATAAACATCACCAAATCGCCACGAGAAAGTGTAACCGGCAAATTGCCAGTTTCCAGTTTGCCCACATCCAGCAACTGGTTGATGAGCCGCAACAAATGTTCTGCATTTTTATAAACACCTTGCAACAAACCTTGTGAGTAACCAGCACCATCTTGCATCAACTGCTTTTGAACCGGGGAAATAATCAGCGTCAATGGCGTACGCAGTTCGTGGGTAATATTTGAAAAGAAACGGCTTTTCATATCTTCCATTGCTTTGGCTTGCTCTGCCTCTTTTTGTTTTAACAGCACTTGCTGCTTCAATTGCAGCCGCTTTAGCCTTGTGTCAAAAACCCAATAAACCGCTGACCCTACTATCAAAAAATACAAACCGTACATCCACCAGGTTCGCCACCAAGGTGGGGCAATATCCACGATGATTGTTTTTATTTCCTTTTCCCAATTGCCGTCAACGTTGGTGGCATTTACATTAAAAACATAATGGCCAGATGGCAAGCTGGTATATTGGGCGGTGTTTTCCGTTCCGTTTAATACCCAGTCTTTATCTATTCCATCTAGCTTATATCTGTACACCGTTTTTTCGGGCCGGTTATAATCCAATGCTGCAAATTCGAAGCTTATAAAGTTTTGGTTGTAGGCAAGGTTGAATTGCTTTAAATTGTTCACAAGTCCTAAATTAGAGAAAGCATCGTTTTCTTCAATCGGCTTGTTGTTTATCTTCAATCCACTTAATACCAACGGCGGATCCCGGGTTTCATCATGAACTGCTGCAGGGTCAAAAGCAATAAAGTAGGTAGTGGTGCCAAAATAAAATTTGCCATCATTCATGTAATGTGCAAAACCTTGGGCAAAATTTTCATTGGGCAATTCACCGGAGGTATAAATTCTTTTATGGATGTTCAATTTGGTATCGAACCTATAAATACCTTGTTTGGTACTGTACCATAATATGCCGTCGCCATCTTTCAATAAACAAAAAATAGTGTTGTCTGCCAACCCATCTTTTTGGGTATAGGTACTTACCGTTTTCAACTTTTCATTTATACGCAGCAAGCCCATGTCTTGGGTCTTTACCCATAAAATGTCCTTGTTAAAATCATCCCTTTCAATTCGATATAAGGCTTTTGTGGGCAAAGGTGTCTTACTATCATCTTCAAAGCTTTTAATGTGGCCATTGCTTAACGAATATTGGTGCAGCCCGTTCAAATCATGTATCACCCACAATTTATCTGCGCCGGCAGCAATCATATCGTACACAGAAATGCCGGCTTCAATTTTCTTTTTGCCCATGGTTATGTGGCCGGCCGTATCAATCATAAACAGCTCCCTACTTTCGTTATCAATCATCCACAGCATAAAGTTATCTTCAAATTTGTCGCTGCACATCACATCTTCGCCTTTGTACATTACTTGCCAAGTATTTTTTAATGCCGTTTTATTCAGTGCATAAGGGGCAGGAATAATTTGCTGCATCTTGTGGTCGTGGCCAATTATGTACATGGCACCACTGGGGCTACGGACCCAAGGCACTAGTATTGTTTGGCTTATTCTAGAAATAATTTTTTGAGGAATCAATGGATTTTGCGCCAACACCAATGCTTGGCAAAAGTCGCCAGCTACCTGATGTATGGTATAAGGTGGTGTTTGTAAGGAGCCATAATAAACACTTTCATTTAGCCCTGCATAAAAAAGCACACCTGTTCTATCTAATACGCAACGAAGCGCCATGGATACATGCGTGTAAATCTGGTTACTATTGAAAACAAACTTTCCAAGGTTTGAAAATCCCGCGTCGCCAGCGTTATACATATATAAATAATAGTGGAGTGTATCGTAAAATAAAAGCCTGTCATGGCTGGGGCTGTTTATTTTTACTGCACTTATGGATGTTGGCAAACCGCCCCTAAAAAATGATTTGCCCGAACGGGTTTCGTATACATTTACACCCTGGGTGGTAGGAACATACATGGTATCTTTTACAAGGATATTGGTCACGTGTTCATTGCCCTCTTCCGGGATCCGAACGTCTTCTTTTTGGCTGGGCACCACTTCAATTCGCCTTACTACATGTTCACTACTGTCTGCCTCAATAATTTCATGTGTGGTTATTATTAACAAATTACCGTCTGCCGTTTCGTTCAATGACCGGACTGATTCACTTTTTACGCCCCAGGTATTTTTATAAAATTAAACATTGGCGGTATCCAATAAATTTACCTTGGCAACAAAGCCATACGTTACCAACCACATATTATGCTGGTGGTCTTCAAAAGAACTTTTAATTAGGTTATAAATGAAATCACCTTTATGCACATTATTTATTTTATCAGCTTGCTGCTTAAAATTTAACGCTGTTGAAAGGTGCCACACCTGACCGGTTTTTGTGTCGAACACATCAAACTGGCCAGTAAAATAAAATAGCCACAATCTATCTTGGCTATCAATCACCATATTATAAACATTATTGTTCGCAATAGTGGTTAAGTCGTCCTGCTTATGGACAAACAGCCTTACTTTTTTACCATCGAACCTAGCCAATCCCCCGCCATGCGTGGCCATCCATATAAACCCCTGACCATCTTGAACCAAATTCATGGTCCGTTGAGAAGGCATCCCATTTTGAACACTCAATTGGTGCAACTTTGATTCTTGGTTTTCAATTGCAGACTGGGCATTGGTTTGTTCCATAAAGAACGATGTATGGGCAAGCAATAGCACAATAAAAAAGATAAGCCGATACTTGTTTGAAGAACAAAATAAATATCTGGTCATCCATCTTTTTACAAAAGGGAAAAGGAATAAGAACAAACGAGAAATAGATAGCTTTAAAAGACATGCAATTATCATTGGACGAATATCCCGATTTATATCATGCCGTTAGAAAAACAATATTGTCACATTCGAATATAGTTTATTTGGTATGTACCAACACATAAACCTTGGATGATTTTTTGGATGGATGCCTCAGATCCGAGCGAACCAACGAGCAGCTTTTTATTTACCTAACATAATCCAAGTCATGGTCTACTTACCTACCCTATTTTAGAAAATTTTGGATAAGTATTATCCAATGTAGGTAAATTTTATTGGGCTTGCCTTCGGCCGAGCTCATTCGTTCCAGATCTTTTGCAAAAACTTACGGGCGAAAGAATCTCCCCTACACGATTTCTAATACTTGTTTGGGAATTTTGGCAATAATTAGGCCAGACCCCCGGCATTGGATGGGCAAGCAACGGTAGTATGGCACATCCAATGTCGGTGGGCATATTTTTATTTTATACGCCCGAGCCTCGGCAAAAAAATACCAGTTGCCAAGGCACATCCGGCACTGGCGGTTTGGGTGTACCGCTAGTACATAAAAACGACCGTTTTATTGTACCAACAAATGCAAGTGGATAAAATTTAAATTGATAGAATCTACACTGGGTTTCAACGTTTTAGATGGTTCGAAATCGGAGTGTTAGAGTGGGACGTGTTAACCTTTTTGTTAACTCTTGGTTTTACACTTTTTGAAGAAAAATCAATAGTTTGAAGGGACTTTTGTGAAAATATAAAATATTTTCTATAACAAAAATATCAACAATTCGCTTATTAACCAATTGTATCTAACTGGCTTATTATTTTTTAATTGTCTAAAAAATATATTTGCCTAAATTAAAACTTGTTTAACAGACGTTATGGGGTTGAATAAAGCAAAATCGTGAAAGGCAGACTAGTCATAACAGGAAAAAGAACAATAAATCTATACAGGCTTAATCTATGGATTTTGCTTTAGACAGATAAACAGAGTTTTGGAGAAAGCATTATTAGTAGGCAACACTCCATTTAACGTGGAGAGTATATACCTCTCTCCTGCATTAGTATTTTATAAATTTATTTTATAATAAACATACGTTATATATGTATGGCCGTAACTTAAATAATTAATTTAATTTATTGATTATCCTTTATTCGACACATATAGATCCAGAATTGGCCGAAACGGCAAAAGCCGCTCGAGCTGTTGATTGCCTGAAAAAAACCTATTCCTTGGATTCGTTGATTGATCGGCCGTACCGTTTTCTTAATCTGTTATTGCTGAAGCACTACTAACAAAGCCAACAATACCTGCTTGGTTTTTAATTTCGCTTTTCTGCTTAAGGCCTTATTTCACATTGCTTCTTTTATCCTTTTTTAATTAGCCACTAGTTTATTGGCAACGCTGTAACCAACCGATTAGCATGGCTATTTGCATCATGAACCAAAACATTGGCCCAGAAGCTGATAGCCGATAAAATCGGGATTGCTAGCTGTTTTTTGTCGGCTGGCCGTTAATGGTGACAGGCATTTCATTCAGTGGTGTGCCACCCTTCCCGCCAAAATCGAGCGTGGTTGTTGGAAAAGGCAACATAATATTGTTTGCGTCGTACGCATTTTTTAACTGGATGATTGTCTCGCTCCTTACTTGTAAAAAATTGATCTGTTCTGGCGTGCTTACCCACATACGTAATATAAAGTTGATAGTTGAACCGCCGAACTCCGTATAAAACAAGGTCACTTCGTCTTCCTCCGAAATACCCTTGATTTTTTTAACCGTAGCAAGTGTTATGTCCCTTACTTTTTCAAGATCATCGCCATAAGAAACGCCTATCTTAAGATCCATCCTCCGTTTGCCCCACAACGAATAATTTTCTATCGGGTTCTGGAAAACATCCTTATTCGGCATTATCACCATCTGCCCTTGAAAAGTGCGTATCACCGTATCACGAAGGTTTATTTCTTCCACCCTGCCCATATAATCCTTTATTTTTACAATATCGCCGTGCGAAAGCGGCTTTCTGATCGATAAAAAAATACCCGACATAAAATTGGCGGCAATGTCCTGAAAAGCAAAAGCCAGCGCTAAACCCAATATTCCGGCCCCGGCTAAAATGGATGTGACAGCCTTGTCAAGTTTTAAAACGCTTAATGCCACAAAAATGACAACCCCCATAAAAAAAATGTAGGCAATAGAAGTGAAAAGAGATGTAATGGTCTGGTTGGAAAGAAATTTTGACAGGATTTTTCTGGCTATTTTTTTTACCCCTTTCGCAATAAAAAAACCGAGTACCAAAATGATGATGGCTATTACTATATTGGGCAACAGCCTAATAATTTCACGCAACCAAAGTGTAAGTTTGGCGATGATTATCTGATATGCTTTATTTATGTCCATTTAATTGATTTTTATTTTTGAAAAAAATTCCAGTCGAAATGTTTATATAATATTATCCCGTTTCAATTAGCCTTCTATTTTGCTTAAAAAGCTGTCAAACAACTTTTTATAGGCATCTTTTACATCGTTATAGCTTAGTTGTTGCAATATCGAACGTAGTGTATTTTGGATGTAAAAATCCATTTTACCATAATCCCAGATAGGCTGAAAACATTCCAAAACAATTGCATCATATCTAAACTATCAACTTAAAATATCAGTACCTGAAGTGGATTAAAGTTCCTGCACATTTGTATCAGTACTTGTTTATATAGAATATGGCCAACATTTTCGTGCCATCCAGATCAGCCCATAAAAACGCAATTCTGTATGCTTTAACAGCCTGTTTACAGTTTTCCACAGAGATGCCTCAAAACTGGTAAACACATTTGCTTTATAAAAACAAATCCAAAATCATGACATTTAAATCTTTTATCGGCACTGCTTTGGTGGTGGCCGCCTCGGTTGGCGCAACCTGGGCATTTGGCACCTATCAAAATAAAAACCTTTTTGCCGGCAACGGCACAGATGCGTCTTTGTTTAAAAATGCAAAATATATACCTGGCGCATCAACGGCAAACGCACCAATGACCGACTTTGAAAATGCCGCCGCTACCGCTGCGCCTGCGGTTGTACACATAAAAGTGATGCAAAGAGCAGGTGGGAATAACAGCCCGTTTGCGCAGGGCGGCTCACCAGATGGTGTTGATGGCATGTCTTATGAAAACAGCGGTGATGGCGGCCAAGGCGGTGAAGCACGGATGGTTGCATCAGGTTCTGGCGTAACAATCAGTTCAGATGGTTACATTGTTACCAACAACCACGTGGTAGACAAGGCCGATAAACTAATGGTAACTTTGAACGACAAAAAGGATTACGAAGCCGAAGTGGTTGGTACCGATCCAAGCACCGATCTGGCCGTGATCAAAATAAAAGGTGATAATTTTCCGTTCCTGAATTTTGCCAATTCTGACGATGTGCGCATCGGCCAATGGGTGTTGGCCATCGGCTACCCGTTGAACCTTGAAACAACCGTTACGTCTGGCATTGTGAGTGCAAAGGCAAGGAATATTGGCATCAATGGCCATAACAGCGATTCGCCCATCGAATCTTTTATACAGACCGATGCTGCCGTTAATCCCGGCAATAGCGGTGGTGCATTGGTAAATACGGATGGAAATTTAGTTGGCATCAACAGTGCAATTGCTTCGCCCACAGGCTCTTATGCAGGTTATTCTTATGCCATCCCATCCAATTTGGTGAGAAAAGTGGCCGGTGACATTATTAAATATGGCAGCAGTAAAAGGGCCTATTTGGGCGTAACATTTGGCAGCGACCAGATGACGGAGGCCGACCGTGCCAAAAACAACATTCCCGAAGGAAATGGCGTATATGTGATGGACGTTTCAAAAGGAAGCGGTGCTGATGATGCCGGCATCCAAAAAGGCGATTTTATTACCAAGATAAATGGTGCAACCTTGCAAAGCGGCACTGAAATGGTAGAAAAGATTTCTTCACTTCACCCTGGCGATATAATAGATATGACAGTTGTACGCAACGGACAGGAAAATAATATTTCTGTAACGCTAAAAGCTTCTGCCGGAAATGTAAACAGGCAATTGTTGCAACAACGCCAACCACAACAACGAGACCAACAACAAGAAGAACCAGACGATCAATAATTTTAGTGGTTTGTTTTGATTGAGTGAAAAATCCTGCACATAAAAGGGCGGGATTTTCATTTGCCTGATTTTTGATAGTCAAAGCCACGCAACTTCGCCTCAACAATTATTTAAGCCTGATACATAACGAATGAAAATCCTAATAATCGAAGACGAAAAGGCATTGCAGGAATCGATTGTTAAATATCTGGATCACCAAGGTTTTATCTGCGAAGCGGTGAATGATTTTTTGGCTGGGAAAGAACGGATTTCACAATTTGTGTACGACTGTGTAGTGGTGGATATCGGTTTGCCTTATGGGAGCGGTTTAGATATTATAAAAGAACTTAAGTACCTGGAATCGAAAGCCGGCATCATGATCATTTCGGCCAAAAATTCGCTTGATGATAAACTGGACGGTTTGGATCTTGGCGCTGATGATTATCTGACCAAACCTTTCCATTTGTCTGAACTGAATGCCCGAATCAATGCCATTATCAGGCGCAGGAATTTTGGTGGCAGCAAAGCCATCCAATTCAACGAAATCAAACTGGAGGCAGAAGCACAACGGGTAACAGTAAACGCAAAAAACGTAGAGCTGACAGATAAAGAATACCAATTGTTGGAATATTTTATAGCTAATCAACACAGGTTGCTTACCAAAACAGCCATTGCCGAACATATCTGGGGCGATGAATATCTGCACGTGAGCAGTTATGATTTCATTTATACCCACATTAAAAACCTGCGCAAAAAACTGATGGACGCTGGCAGCGTAGATTATATAAAAACGGTTCACGGCGCAGGTTACCGTTTTACCGAACGTTAATAAGCAAATCCAACAACCATGAAACTCCTTACCAAAACAACCTTGTATTTTTTAATCGTAATGGTGCCGCTGCTTGCAATTGCAGGCTTTTATTTGTTTCACCGTTTTGGCAAAGAAATAAATAAAAGGAGCGATAAAGAATTGCTGAGCGATGAAACAGAATGGATCAATTACATTGCAAACCAAGAAGAAACCGGAACAGGCTTCATTATAAAATCACCCGATCTCTCGATTTACCCCACCAATTCCGAAGCAGAGGAAGCACCAACGCTTACCGACATTTATAGCTCGGCTGCAAAAAGCACCAATAAAATCCCCTATCGGCAGTTAGCACAAGTAGTAACCATTGCCGACGGTAATTATCAGATCATTATCAAACAATCACAGGAGCAAAAAGCGGCATTGGTTACGGATATTACCCGGATCATGTTTTTTGTGTTTATCGGGCTTTTTATCGCTACCATTATTTTTAACTGGCTCATCAGCGAAAGGCTTTGGGCACCATTTAGGCTATCACTCAAAAAAATTAGGAAAGCAGAATTACAGCAAATGAAAATGGTACATTTCGACAATACAAGCACACGGGAATTCAATGAACTGAATGCATCGTTAAACATTATGAGCAGCAAGATTTACCGTGATTACATGAACATGAAAGAATTCACCGAAAATGCCGCCCACGAAATGCAGACGCCGATTGCGGTGGTACAGAGCAAATTAGAACTACTGCTGCAGGATAACAATTTAACGGATGAACAGATTCAATCGATCTTACAATCCACCACTTCTTTAAGTAGATTGAGTAAATTGAACCAAGATTTATTGTTGTTGGCAAAAATTGAAAACAACCAATACGAGACCGATGAAGAAATAAGTTTAAATGAAGTAACCAAAAAATACCTTGCTCTTTTTGATTCATTCATTAAAGAAAAACAATTGTTGATTAACACAGAATTTATGAATGATTTTAAATTAAAACTTCACCCCTTTTTAGCGGATACATTAATTATAAATTTGTTTGGTAATGCTATTAAATATAATTTCAATGGCGGAGAGATCGAAATAAAAATATCCGAAAATAATTATTCGATTGCCAACACAAGTTTTGAAAAACCAATTAAACCTAACAACCTTTTTAGCAGATTAAATAATCGCAATTTAAATAAAAAACAGTCGAATGGGTTAGGATTGGCGATTGTAAAGAAAATAACAGATAGCAACCATCTATTTATCAATTATATGGTAAACAACGGGATACATCAGTTTACTATCAGCAAAACATCGCATACTTAAATCATTTCTGGCTTTGCAATGGCATGTGTTTTTGAACAATAATAGTACATTCGACAATTCCATTTTTTGCCCCATATTGGGGATTGCCTATCAAGCACTTTGTTTTAATACCATAAAAAAAAGTTTACTATTTTACAATAACCAATATGAAAAATTATAATTTAAAAACAATTATTCGGAACAGGCCGTATTTATTTATTACTGTCTTGTTAATTGTCTCTCTTCAAGCTTGTTCCAACAAGATAAAATTTTTAAAATCAGCTGTTGTTCCTGCGGCAGAAGGGTCTCTAAAACTAAAGCAAGACGACAACAAAAATTATAAAATTGAGGTAAATGTAGAAACACTGGCAAAACCAGAAAGGCTAACACCGCCTAAAAAGGTATATATATTGTGGATAGATACAGAATCGAACGGTACAAAAAATGTTGGCCAATTGAATGTTTCAAATTCTTTGAACAGTTCGTTAAATACTGTTACCGCTTTTAAACCCAAAAGAATTTTTATAACAGGTGAAGATAGTGCAAACGTTCAAAGTCCAAACCCTCAAACTGTTTTAGATACAGGTATAATTGAATAACACTTATCAATTGATTTATCTAGCCAGAAACATTAAAACGATTGTATAATCAATAAAAAAAAATAGTTATTCAAATAAATGTCCGGCTAATCCTTTATCGTGGCCGTAAATGTTATCCACTAAAAAACCTTGCGCTTGTTGTGTAAGTCCATCTTCGTTAAACCAAGCAAAACTATAATTGCGGGAGTTATAAAAATTGCGCATATAATTTGTTATAGTATCAGACGAAACTTCCGTTTGTATAAATTTTTCAAGCGAAACGCTATCTGTGAACAGTTTGGAATATGCATTGGAATCAGTTATTGTGTGATCTCTTGGTGTACTGGCGAGCTTTTTAGATTGTTGATGCAAGCCATTAAACTGAAAACGGCAACTAATAAAAAATTATAGTCTCTTTAACGGTAGTAAAGTATTGCATAATGATGATATAAGAGTAATACCACTTTTACCATGCCTGTGAGTGTCAACTGAAAATAATACTGCACTAAATTATAGTTACATAACTTCTTTGATTCCCTTTTTTATTAACCACCAGTTAATTGGATAAGCGGTTATGAAACCTAATAGCATTGCAATCTGCATCATGAACCAAAACAATGGCTGTGATTCATCAAGGCGATGGTGATAAATCCAAAATATACTTATGGCCATCCATCCGTACATACCAATTTGCCAGCAAAAAAGCGATAATGTGTCTGCTTTTAATGCGGCAATGAGTGCTTTTTTAAACGATAGCTTTTTCATCGGTTGGATAGCAAAATACTGGAAAACAATGCCTATAAAAAATGCGAACACAAAATCTATGGCCCAGCCTCCAAACAAAGTACTGCCGAAGAGCGTAACAGGAAAAAACAGCAGAAAGCCTTCAGCTATAACATCGCCAAGCGTGCAGCCACTTCCGCAGTGCAGTGCGCCTACCATTACACTTTGCCAAAAAGGTTTCTTTTGTTGATATTCTATATACATGTCGCCATCCTGCACATCATTCTCGCCGTTTTTTATTGGCGTTTTTTTTCTTGCGGCATTTTTCCCAATCATGAAATAGGCAATCATTGCAAGTGGGCCGGCATATAAACCTGTTACCGGCCATACCGCGTTCATTACATTCATTTTTTGTGGGTTACGGGAAACATCTACCAATATAATGATGAAGGAAATTATGCCGATCATGATGGATGTAATGGATAGTGTATTTAAGTCCATATCAATTAATTCATTTATAAAAAACAGTATGGTTTTAAGGCTATCTCGTTTGCAGCACAACAACACCCCTAGGGGTGGGTGGTGTCGCATTGTCTTCCGCTGTCACCAAAAAACTAATAGGTTTAAATGGGGTAGCAGTATGTAAAGAATCTTTTAAGGAACTAGAAAACAATCCACTTGAAGTTGTCAAATTACCCAAGTTTCTAATCCCGTTTGATTGTGTTTGCATCCAAACCACATAATTGCTTTTTGGAGGGGTAAGACGCGATGGCTCAGACAATCTATCAATCGTTAAATCGACAGTATAATTGCGGTTTTTATCTCTATTCACTTTTACGTTTCCTTCTGCCGCAGGTACAACCGCAGAAATGCCGAACGACATTTTCTTGGCACAAGACATAAAAAAGAACATAGCTGTTATACCCACTAGCAAGAACGATTTCCTGAATACTAATAATAGTGAATTTTTCATTGGAACATTTATTTTGAAATGTGAGATATTATAAACCGTATCTAGCATTATTCAAACGTGGTTTTACGATGCTACCCATGCAACCGCCACATTATATTCTGATAACTTAAAGCCTTTTGGTCTGCCAGGAAACGCAAAACCAAAAGTTTCCGTAATTGTTTTTATCCAGTCTTGGTCGCTCACAATTGCAATTTTTTCCCATTTAGAAAAATATTTTAGGGCCATTTTAAAATCGTCCCACCAAACGCCAGCCGTAAAGGCAGAAACATCCGTTTTCAACACTACCAGATAATTAATTTCACCTTTATTATTTGCCAATTCTTTCATTTTTGGGGCCACTAAATTATCGTATTCTTCTTTTGTAACCTCGCCATTTACTTCGATCCCAACTACGTGATCAGGAAGTTTTTCAATAAACTTTATCATGATTATTTTTTTAATTAAAATATTTAAATCAATCAATATCTCATTTAGAGAACCTCAAATGAAAAGACAATATTCAGCCTGGTAAACCTGCCTTAAGTTTTGGGTTCAAATCAGGATGATTGAACAATTGCAAAAAGCGGTTTTAAATTTTGCGTGAGTCATAGAGGTTATATAAGCTTCTTGTAGAATAATTATTCAGAATATGCAATTGTCGTAATCAGGGCATTTTCGCTTTGCCTAGAATCCAAGCGTGTATGCTGGATAACAACCGGGACATCAGAAATAAATACACTTGAATAAGACGTAGCAACTGGGATTGTTTGAGGATCGGACAAATTGTTAAACCTGATGTGCAAGGTGCGTTTGGCTTTTACCAACAATTTATATGGCCCGGCGGGGTCTTTATCAGCAAAATAAATGGTCAATTCTATATTGGCGTCTTTACTGCCCGTGTTTAAAATACAGGCAGCTTCGTGGCTGGTAAATTCCGGTGCAGGGCCGTTGCTCCAGCCTGGGATGTAACCTTCGGCTATAGCCCAAACCTTTTTTCCGATTTCCATATCATTTGATTTTTTTTCTTTTGTTCACGATAAATAAAGCCGTAAGCGCAATTGCCCCTACAACCGTTAAAACCAAGGCGGTACTAATCTTGCTTTTCAGTTTCATACCATCCACATATTTTTTTTCTGGATAGTCCAAATCGACCTTTTCTTTTCTTAACGCCATTTGCAAAACCTGCGCTGTATGTAGTCCTTTTCTGCCTGTCTCTTGTTCAATTTGTTCCCTACAGCTAAAGCCGTCTGTAATTATCAAGGTAGAATTTTCGGCATTCCTAACTGCCGGCAGCAAAACCCTTTCACCTGCGGCCAATCCAACTTCATAATGCTTTCCCGCTTCATATCCGAAATATCCAGCCATTCCACAACATCCAGAATCCAGCATTTCATAATCCAGTTTTATTTTACTGAATATCATCTCATCACTCTTCATTTTCATGATGGCTTTATGATGACAATGGCCGTGCACGATTGCCTTGGCTTTATATTCTGGCAATTTGAAACCCGATGCCTTTTCTTCCAAAAATTCAGCCAATGTAAACACCTGTTTTTTTAACCTTTTTGCATCTTCACTATTTGGGAAAAGGTTGCAAAGTTCATCCCTAAAAACTGCCACACAACTTGGCTCCAAGCCAATAATGGGTATTTCGTTTTTGATGTCCTCCTTTAGGGATTGCATAATTTGGCGCAATAAACCCTTTGCGTTGTCCAACATGCCAAAATCGTACAATGGCCTACCGCAACAAAGCATTTGTTTTGGGATGGTCACATTAAACCCTGCGGCCTGTAATACTTCACTGGCGGCTACCAGTGTTTGTGGCAAAAAGAAGTTGTTGAAGGTATCGGCCCAAAGAATAACTTTTGGATGAAGCGTATTGGATCGGTTGTTTTGTTTGAACCAGTTCCTGAATGTTTGTGCAGCAAATTTTGGTATGACCCTTTGTTTTGCTACGCCTGCTAACATTTTTGCGATGCTGCCGGTAACAGGGTTATGTGTTAAAAAATTTACAATGGTTGGTGTAAACGATGCAATCCTTGCCCACCAATAAATGTAACCAAAAGCATAGGCCGACCTTGGCCTCCTTTTCTTTTCGTAATAATGCGATAAAAACTCTGATTTATAGGTTGCCATGTCTACGTTTACCGGACAATCGCCTTTGCAACCCTTGCAGGCAAGGCAAAGATCCAGCGCATCTTTTACTTCTTCGCTTTGCCATCCGTCTTTTATTTCTTCGCCCTGCAACATTTCGAACAACATGCGTGTGCGGCCTCGGGTCGAATCTTCTTCCTCACGTGTCACCATATAACTTGGGCACATGGTCCCACCTTTGTGACGGCGGCATTTGCCAACACCAACACAACGCATGGTGGCGTGCGCAAAGCTGCCACCGTCTTCTGGAAATTTGAAATGTGTTTCTAAAACCGGTGGATTATAATCTGTGCCCAATCGCAAATTGGTAGTTTGCCCGTATGACTCAATCAGCTTTCCCGGGTTCATTTTCCAAGTAGGATCCCAGATTTCTTTGAATTCCTTAAATGCTTGCATCAACGTTTCACCAAACATCATTTCAAGTAAATCGGCCCTTGCTTGGCCATCGCCGTGTTCGCCAGAAATAGACCCACCATATTTTAGTACTAATTTGGCACCTTCCACGGTAAATGCTCGATAATGTTCGATACCATGTTTTGTAAAAAGATCAAAATCGATGCGGCAATGGATGCAGCCTTGCCCGAAGTGGCCGTACAGCGCAGCTTTATACCCAAATTTGTCGAAAAGGTCACGAAGATCTTTTAAATAGTTACCTATATTGTCAGGGTGAACCGCAGAATCCTCCCAGCCAGGCCAAGCGTCTTTCATGCCTGGCACAAAAGCGGTGGCACCAAGTCCTGATTCCCGCACTTCCCATAGCTTTTGCTCTTCAACGGGATCATCAAACAATTTCATGGATGGCGGTTGATTTTCCTTTTTTATCTCATCCATTAACTTTTTTGCCTTTTGGTCAGATTCTTCCTTTGTGTCACCGCCGAATTCAACCAGCAGCCAACCGTTTCCTTTGGGTAATATGCCGATATCATCAATATGTAAACCCTTTTTTTTCATAAAGCCAATCAATTGGTCGTCAATACCTTCCAATGCAATTGGTTTGTGTTTCATGGCCACGGGCGCATGATGGCCAGCGCTGTACACATCGGGATAACCCAATACCAAAAGGCTTTTTGCCTTTGGTTTTTGCATCAGCTTTAAGGTAGCATCCAATATTAAGATACAGGTACTTTCTGAACCAACCAAAGCCCTTGCAACATTAAATCCATTTTCGGGAAGCAATTCATCTAGGTTATAACCAGAAACCCTACGCGGTATTTTGGGATATCTTTTTCGTATTTCGTCGGCGTACTTGTCGCGTATGTTTTTCAGTTTACCATAAATTTCACCCTTTCTGCCACCAGCTGCAATAATGGTTTCCAATTCTTCATCGGTAGTGGCACCTACTTCCATCTCAAATCCATCATAAGTAAGCAACGTCAATTTCTGTGTGTTGTCTGATGTTCTGGCACCATAGCCTTCGAACTGTGCCATTACCGAATGTACTCCGCACGAGTTGTTGCCCATCATGCCGCCCAACGTACAGTGGTCGTGTGTGGCGGGGTCCGGGCCAAATGTAAGCCCATACTTCTTTTCAGTAGTGTGCCGCATGGTATCCAACACAATGCCGGGTTGTACTTTTACCAGCTTATTTTTTTCATCGATCTCCAAAATATTGTTGTAATATTTCGACATGTCAATCAATACCGCCAAGTTGCAACCTTGGCCGGCCAAACTGGTACCACCGCCCCTTGATATAACGGGAGCATTGAATTTTTTACAGATTGCCATGGTCGCAACCACATCTTGCCTCGTTTTAGGCACCACCACGGCAATAGGTACTTGCCTATAATTAGATGCATCGGTTGCATAGGCTGCACGGCTACCGTTATCAAAACGTACTTCGCCCTCAATCTTCGAAGCCATTTCAGCTTCCAACAATTGTAGCTCAATTTCTTCGACTTCTTCTTTAACCATTTCTACTATCATAAAAATAATTTCAGGCTATCTGGTACTGGGCAGCATCCTGCTGTTTAAATTCCAATCCAAAGCCGGTTCTTGATAAATCGGGTTGAAGTTTACCGCCTATTTGCTTAGGGAATCCATCAAAAAAAAGTTGTTCAATACGGGCATGGTCGTGAAAATATTCCCCGATATAAAATGCAGATATGCATAGTGAAGCATGCATATGGATTGCGGGTGCGCAATGAAAAGAAAACGGCAATTTAAATGCTTCGCAAAGGTTGCCTGCTTTTAAAAAACCAGTAATTCCCCCACAACGGGTAGCATCAGCTTGTAAAACATCGACAGCATCTGCTTTAAGCATATTTAAAAAATATTGGTATGAATAACCATATTCGCCCGCAGCTATCTTGATGCTTGCTGGGGCATGATGCTTTATAAAATGTAGTCCCTTTAAATTTTCGGAGGTGACTGGTTCCTCAAACCATTTTACATTATACTCTTTAAATTTTTCAGCCTGTTCAACTGATTGTTTGATACCGTACGCACCATTGGCATCAACAAAAATATCTACCTTTTCACCAATAGCCTTTCTTGCAATGGCAATTCTTGAAATATCGTTTTCTGGATGCCGGCCAATTTTCATTTTCACATGGTGGAAGCCATCGTTTGCCCAACCGCCCAACTGGCTTTCTAATTGTTGGTTGGTATAGGAAGTAAAACCACCGCTGCCGTAAATAAGCACTTCTTCTCGTACCGTTCCAATAAGTTTACACAAAGGCAACTGCAAGATATTGGCCTTTAAATCCCATAATGCGTTGTCAACCGCAGAAACTGCCATGTAAGCAAGTCCACACTGCCCTTCATTCCGTATTGCAGCAGTCAAATCATCAAAAATCTTTGGAATATTGAAAGGATGCTGACCTATAACCAGTGGCTTCAACTTCTTTTCAATAACACTTCCAACGGCTGGGTCTGAATAAGTGTAACCTAAGCCCATTTTGTCTGATGCCTGTATTTGCACCAACACCATGGTCGTACTATTCCATTTAAGTGTACCGTCGGATTCAGGACTATCTGTTGGTACCGTGTAAACACTAACATTTAGTGCTGTAATATTTTCAGTTTTTTGCAGCATTTTATTTGTTGTGTGGTAAAAAAACTTCTACCAAATCTTTGAACGTCTGTTTGATGATACCACCTTCTTCAGGATCGCCTTTTATGAGGGTTTTGGAAAAGTTGACCATCTGCTTGAATGTAATGTGCGGGGGTATCGTCGGCACATTTGGATCAACCACCACTTCAAGCACCGCAGGCCTGTCTGCCGAAAGCACTTCGTCCCATGCTTCGCCCAGCTTTTCTGGATCATCAACCTTTATGCCTTTCAGCCCTAACATTTCTGCATATTTGGCATAAGGAAAATCAGGTACATTTTGTGAGGCTTCAAATTCGGGATCGCCTACCATAATACGTTGTTCCCATGTAACTTGGTTTAGGTCGCCATTGTTTAAAACCATGATGACAAGTCGGGGATCACTCCACCTTTTCCAATATTTCGAAATGGTGATTAACCCATTTATGCCCAGCATTTGCATAGCACCATCACCTACCAACGCTATCGATACCCTTTCGGGATGGGCAAACTTGGCTGCTATTGCATACGGCACGCCTGGACACATGGTAGCCAAATTTCCTGATAAGGTTGCCATCATGCCCTTTCGGATTTTCAAATCCCTGGCAAACCAATTAGCAGATGAGCCGGAATCGGAAGTGATGATACAATTATCAGGTAGACGTGACGACAACTCCCAAAATACCCGCTGGGGATTAACCGGGTTTGCGGAATTCATTGCTTTTGCTTCAATCACTTTCCACCAATCTTTTATGTCGTCTTCCAGTTTTTCCCGCCATTTCCTATCTTTTTTATATTCAATCAGTGGAATCAGGGCTTTTAAGGTTTGCTTGCTATCGCCTACCAAATTCACATCCATGGGGTAACGGATACTCAGCATTTTATTATCAATATCTATTTGAATGCCTTTTGCCTGACCTTCTTTTGGCAAAAATTCAGAGTAAGGAAAACTGCTGCCAATCATCAACAAAGTATCGCATTCGGTCATCATTTCCCAACTTGGCTTGGTGCCCAACAACCCAATTGAGCCTGTTACGTAAGGCAAATCATCCGGCAATACCGCCCTTCCCAAGAGTGCTTTTGCAACCCCCGCACCCAATAATTCTGCAATTTGCATTACTTCTTCGGACGCTTGCAGTGCACCAGCACCCACTAGTATTGCTATTTTCTTACCATTGTTCAACAGCATCGCTGCTTTTTGCAACTCGCTGCTGGGCGGAACACTGAAAGTTTCAGCGTGTCCATAACCTGAATGCACGCTTCCATGCATGCGTGGGGGTATTTGAACAGCTTCCAACTCTTGAACATTGTTTGGAACAATCACGCAGGTAACCGTACGTTCGGCTTTTGCTATACGGATGGCACGATCAATTACATGTCTCGCCTGGGCGGGCTCGGTAATCATGTGCACATACTCGTGCGCCACATCTTTAAAAAGAGAAATCAAATCAACTTCTTGTTGATAGTTGCCACCTATTGCCATGGTGGCCTGCTGCCCAACAATGGCTACTACTGGCTGGTGATCCATTTTTGCATCGTATAAACCATTTAAAAGGTGTATGGCACCTGGACCGGAAGTGGCCATGCAAACACCAACTTCCCCGGTAAATTTTGCATGGGCGCAAGCCATAAATGCCGCCATTTCCTCATGCCTTACCTGTACAAAATCCATATTGTCCTTTGCCCGGTTCAATGCACCCATAAACCCGTTGATACCATCGCCGGGAAACCCAAATATTCGGGATATTCCCCATTGATTTATTCTTGAAATTATAAAATCACTTACTTGCTGGCTCATATACTATTATTTATATTTAAAGCATACAATGGACACAGGATATGCAGTCCTAAAAATTTAGAAAAGTAAATATTTAATCGGAACGTGTTTGCTAGCTTACAGATTATAAAAAAAGCAAGAAAACTGTGCCAGCGTGTAAATAAAAAAATATTTTCTTGATGGGTCAAAAAATCAGCATTATGATGTAAAAAATACCAATATTAATTAATTATTATTGTAGTCGATTATTCAAACAATTCGATTAATTAAAATAATCAAGCTGTAAAACAGTGTGGGGCTACATCAAACCATTTTAATGAGATAATTGTATTTGAGCTCTTTGGTGCTCTCGATTCTTTTCAAATCTTTAATATTTGGTATGCACTCCAACATCAGGTCAAGTCCATTAGGTTTTTCTTCCGAAGATTTATTGAACAGGCTAAAGAATGCTTCGGCCTGTGTTCCGTTGCCGAATTCTATTACTACTTTTGTTTTTATATATCTGGGAGCAACCGTTTTTTTCATTTTGCAAGGTTTCTGGAAAAAAATAAAATACTTTACTACGCAAATAGTATTGCTTTATATAACCTTATACATCCTTGTGGCCGAATTTATATTGGATTAAAGGCTTTGTCGAAGGTATCTTTACATGCCTCTATACCACATGTTCTTCAAACCATTTGTTGGTAAATAAAAATGGGATCAGGAAGAAACTGCAAAAACCCATGATCATGATAACACCGGACACCAGCCAACGGTATTGCACGTTCATGACCGGGTTTGGCGTAAAATCCACGCCCATAATCTTCCAGACACAAAAGCAGGTAATCAAAAAAAACAAAACGGAAAATATTATTTTGCCACCGCCAATGTTCGATAATAGGTTAAACACACCACCGATCAATAACAACAAAACCACGCAAGCGATGATGATGGTTGAAACGTTTACAAGACCGGATAACGGAAACTTTGTGAACGACCTGAATATGGCATCGTAAACCAGGCAGGCCAATGTGGCAATAACCCCGCAAAAAAGACCTGTCAGTGTTGATCTTAGCATTACTTCATCCTTGTTCATTGTAATAAGTTTTTAAATAATTAAAAAGGGTAATTTACTTAAACCGCAAATCAATAACAGCTCTTTGAAAAGTCTAATTTAATTAGTATTTTTACGCTAATAAAATTAGGATATGTTTTCATCCCTCAACGTGTTCGAGTTCCACGAAAAGTTCGGCAATGCCGACAGTTGCCTGCGTTACCTGGCGGATTTCAAATGGAAGGACGGCTTCACCTGTTGCCACTGTTGCCACACCGTTTGCGGCAAGGGCTACACGCCGTACGCCAGGCGCTGCAAAAAGTGCCACCATGACGAGAGCGCCACCGCCAACACCATCTTCCACAACCTGAAGTTCGGTGTCGACAAGGCCTTTTATGGCGTTTTCCGGCTGTGCAAGAAGAAGGGCATGTCGTCCTACGAACTGGCAAAGGAGATCGGGGTTACCCAGAAGACCGCATGGCTATTCCATTGCAAGCTCCAGCAGTCCATGGCAAGCAGCGGGAAATCACCGCTCACCGGCGAGGTCCACATCGACGAGTTCGTTACGGGCGGCCCCGAAAAAGGGAAGCCCGGCAGGAGCGACGGCGAGAAGAAGAAGACGCTGGTGATGGTCGAGGTGAGGCCCGGCAGGAAGATGGGGCGGGTGTACTGCAGCAGCATCGACGACTACAAAAAGGCGACGCTCTACCCCATCATCGAAAAAACGGTATCGCCGGGCGCAAGGGTGGTGACCGATGAATACCCCAGTTACGACGCCCTCAAGGAAAAGTTCCCGGCGGCGGTGCAACGGAAGAGCGACAGGGGCGCCGCCTTCCCGGTACTGCACCAGCAGGTCATGAACTTCAAGGGCTGGCTCAGGGGCATCCACCACCACTGCGATGAAAAGCACTACCAGAAATACCTGGACGAGTATTGCTTCAAGACCAACAGGAGGAACACCGAGCAGGGCATATTCCGGTCGATTATCGGACGGGTGGTGAAGATGAAAACAAAAACTTTCAAAGAGCTAAAGGCCATTGCGGCGTAAGTATGTTTTTCTATAATTAAAATATTTAAGAAAGGAATCATCTTATCGATATCTATCAACAAAAGCCCTTGAGATTAATCGGGTAAACTTATGCCCACGTTATTAGCAGCCCATTAGTACAGCATTAGAATCGGGTTAGAGTTTACAATGATTGGAAAATAATGCTACCGGTCAGGCGGCTTTTGCCAACCCTTGGTTATCCCTTTTTGGTTTCCAGTAATTTGAAAAACTGATCCAATTGTGGTAATATTATGATCCGTGTACGGCGGTTTTTGGCTCTTCCCTCGGCGGTGGAATTATCGGTAAGCGGTGCATATTCGCTTCGGCCAGCGGCCGTTATTTTTGCCGGGTCAAGGTTGTATTTGTATTGAAGCACCCTTACCACCGCAGTGGCACGCTTTACACTCAAATCCCAATTGTCCAGCAAAACCGGCCCTTTGTATTTAACGTTGTCGGTGTTACCTTCCACCATAAATTCTAGATCCGGCTGGTTTTTAAGTACCGTTGCCACTTTTCCCAGCACGATATTTGCCTGTGGGGTAATATCATAACTTCCACTTTTAAACAATAATTTATCGGAAATATCTATGTAAACCACATCTTTATCTATTTTAATATTTATGTCTTGGTCATTTAGGTTGCCTATTGCGCCTTTCAGGTTCATCACCAACGCCATGTTCATAGAATCCTTTTGTGCTATCGAATTTTGCAGGGTCTGGATATAATTGTCCTTCGCACCCAAGTTATCCATCGATTTTTTGATGCTCGCCGCCTGTGCGCTGGATATGACCGACATGTTTTCCAGTTGTTTCAAGGCTTGGGTGCTGTTCTGTTTCAAGTAGTCGATCTGTTTGTTCAGGTCGGCGATCTTGCTTTGGTAATCGCTGTTCTTTCCGACTGCCGAGTTTTTTTCGTTCATCAACGCAGTCGTGATATCATGGCAATCTTTTAGGTCCTGTGCCAGCTTGGCCTTACTCTGCGTCAATTGTAGGTTTTCCTGTTTCAGTTTTTTGCTAGCGCCGCAAGAAAAAAGTGAAATAGCGATAATGCCTGAGCATAAAATGTTACCGAATCTCATGGTTTTGTTTTTAATTTTAAAGGTTGTTGAATGAAGAATATGTAAGGCAACGGGTTTAATTATTTATTGGCTGTCTGATGTGGATTTCCAGCTTTTGTTTTAGATGCCGTTTTGCTTGGTGCCGCCTTTGGTGGTGGGTTCAATATTTTGTCGATCTGTGCCGCGGTCGATTTGGCATAGCTATTTTCTGGATCGATTGCCAAAATTCCATTTAAATCAACCAAGGCAGCAGGTAGATCCTTTAGAACGTTGGCGTGCACATATACAAGGTATCCGTAATTTTTTATTATGATGTTTTTGTATTTTACCGAATCTGTCCGTTCCATAAACTTGATGTAATCCGTTACGGCAGCAACTGCGCTTCCGGCAGTTGTATCCTTGTCTTTCGCAATGGCCGATTTCGCCAATCCATTGTATCCATAGATTTCATTTGGGTATTTGGTTTTGTAAATGTTGAACATGCTGTCCGCAAAATCATATTGGCCAACCAGCTCGGCGGCATCACCCAGGTTATAAATATCGAAGTTGGACGGGCTAGGGTTTGCTGCATAGCTTTTTTTCAGCCAAACCAACCTTTCGGTCATGTTGCCGATCCTTTTGTAAAGTCCTGCAATCGTATCCATATAATTGAATTGGTTTGCGCGGACGGTATCGTTGTTCAATGCAATCTTTAGGTATTTAATAGCAGAATCCTCGTTCCCCGGGATGCGTTTTAGAATGGATACCGCCAGCATGTAATCAGCCGGTTGTATTTTGTCGGGTGCAGCGGTATTAAGATAAGATTCGATGTTGTTTTTGGCTTCGCCGCTGTTGCCCAACCGGTCATAATCGTAGGCGAATAACACCTTTAGCCTTGGATAATCTTTGCAGGTACCGTTGGCCATAGCTTTTGCCTTGTCCAATGATTCCTGGTATTTTCCCGCCCTGAACAAATAATCACCATAAAAAAAGTCGATGTTACAATCCTTGTCGCTGTGGCGCATATAACCTTCCAATAGATCTTTGGCTTTGTTTACATCCCTTTGCGAATAGTAGTTATAGAGTGCAAGGTAGGCCGGAGCGAAAGAAGAATCGGATTCGATGGCTCCCTTGTAATAACCTTCAAATTTGTCGCGGTTATCCTGGGATAAAAAGATGTTGCCGAGCCGGTATTTTGCTTCCGCATAATTGGGGTCGATTTGTAGGGCGTTGTTGAAAGCGGAATAGGCATCGCCGCCATGGTCGCCGCCCAGTTTTAAATAATTGATGCCCATATTGATGTAGGTATCAGGATTTTTTGGATCAATTTCAATCGATCTTTTAAGGATGTCAACGCCGTATTGCGGATTGCCTACGGTTGAGGCACCGTCGGCATTTGCACGGCCAATGGCATTCAGGATGTCGGGATTGTTTTTTTTCTTTTTTTTACTGTTGTTGATGGCCGTTTCAAACTTTTGCGCCGCAGAATCTTTGCGGCCTTCCAACAAATCAATATGGCCATCCCCTACTATTATCAAAGGATCGGCTATACCATCTGCGATCGCTTTTTTATACAATTTTTTGGCGGCTTGTAAATCATCCATGCGTAGATAAGTTTGTCCAAGCCAATAAATAGCCGAAGCGTCTTTTGGATTGGATACGATCAAACCGTTGAATGCGGCTTTTGCACTGGAGGTTCGGCCATCATACAAAAACTTTCTGCCTTGTTCCAAATTCTGGGCATTTGCCGATCTACCCGCCAAACAAATAGCAATCAGTATTAAAACTTTCTTCATGTATCTGGGTTTGTACAGAATTAAATATTATATCTAAATCTGTACAAACCTAATTGTAAGGTATTAGGGGAAAATTAAGGCCAGATTAGAATTAGATTAGAAGTTGTTCTTGGCTAAAATCCCAAAACCGTAATTTATTTCAGCGATCTTGCCGCAGGGATCTGTATGGTAAAAACAGTACCAACATTCAACGTGGATGTTACCTCGATAAAACCTTTGTGCAGTTTGACAATCTTGTCGGCAAGCGAAAGCCCTAGACCAAAACCCTCACTTGAAACGTTCTCCTCCACCCTATAAAAAGGCTGAAATATCGTTTGCAACTGGCTTTCCGGGATACCTTTCCCTTCATCACTAACGGTTACAATAATCGTTTTGTTTTTAATGGCCAGCAAGATTTTGGCTTGTTGGTTGTCGGAATATTTACAGGCGTTCAAAACTATATTCTTGATGGCTGAAAACAATAGTTCCTCGTTGCCAAAAACAAGCAGGGATTCTTCGTCGTCTGGCAGTTCTCCAAAAAAAAGGTTTACTATATACCTGGGATTGATCTTTGCCATTTCAGAAGGCATGCCCAAGATAATTTCATCAATCCGGATAAGGTTTATTTCTAGGCCGCCAGCATTGCCGGAAGCGGTTGCAAATTCAAGTAAGGTTCTTGTCAACTTGGCCATTTGCCGCACATCCATGTAGATCGATTGCATCACTTTTTTGTAATATACTGCTTCCCTTTCCCGCAAAAAAGCTACTTCCAACTGGCTTGAAATGGAAGTAAGCGGTGTCGAAAGTTCGTGCGAAGCATTGGAAATAAACCTCCTTTGCAGTTCAAAGCTTTCTTGCATACGGTCCAACAATCCGTTCAATGTATTCGATAATTGATACCATTCATCTTGCGAGCTGCCCGTTTTTAGCCGCCTTGTCAAGTTTTGTGCAGAAATTTCTTTTACATCGGTCGTTATTTTTTTTATAGGCCGCAATAACCGTGTAGAAAACAGGTAGCCGGTAAAAAGTACAAGTGTGTTGCCTATCAAAAAGCCGAACAACAAAATTTTTAGCAAGTTGCGAAGGCTTTCCTTGCCGTCCACATCCTCTGCGGCAGATACCACAACAATATTTTGTTCGGTTTCAGGTGCATGGTATGCTATTGCTTCTTTATTTCCGATCTTAAAATACCATGTCCCATCAAATTTTGCGTTGTTCAAAATACTTTTGTCAATGATAAAAGTATCACCAATATTATCGCTATAATTATAAATTTTATGGTAATAGTTATCGTATGCCTGCACTGTCTTATTCTTAAGTGCAATGGTGGTAAACGAGTCTATTTTTTTGACCAATTTTTGGTCAAATACGCTCTGCTGCCCCAACATCCTGGCAGTCGTAATAGCCCTGTTGGTAAGCCTGGTCTTTATGGCATTTACCCTGGCCATGTACGAAAAATAATAAATGCCACCACAGACGAGGCCAAGTATAACAAATACGAGGGCTGTAAATAAAAGCGTGATGCGCAAACGAACTGGCATAATTATCCGTTTTCCTTTAAGATATATCCCATTCCCACATGTGTGTTGATCAGTTTTGTTTCGAACTGTTTATCTACCTTGTTCCGTATATAATTGATATAGACATCTATGACGTTGGTATTCGTATCAAAATCGATGTCCCAAACATTCATGGAGATATCGACCCTGGAAACGACCCTATTTTTATTGCGCATCAGATATTCCAACAACTGGAATTCCTTGGCTGTAAGGTTGATAACGGTGTCGCCACGCTGCACTTTCTTGCTTTCCAAGTTCATTTCAAGATCCGCCGCCCTTAATATATTGCCTGTAGGTATAGTCTGGTTCATCGATCTTTTCAGTAACACCCTGATTTTCATCAGTAATTCTTTGAATTCAAATGGCTTTATGATGTAATCATCTGCGCCGGCATCATAACCCTCGATCTTGTCGTTCAAAGAACTCAACGCCGTAAGCATGATGATAGGGATTTCCTGGTTTTTTGAACGGATAAGCTTGCACAAATCATATCCATTGATACCTGGCAGGTTAAGATCAAGTACCACCAGATCGAAAGGGTACAGTTCGAATAATTTTAGGCCTATTTTGCCGTCATAGGCCACATCAACGGTGTAACCATTTTCGCCAAGGCCTGTTTTAAGCGTATCTGCAATTTTTTGTTCGTCCTCCACTATCAATATGTTTCGTTCCATCGTAACGCAATTTAAAATCAACCAAGCATAAAACTACGGCAATGGCAACAATTGTTAGCTATTCTAATATTATTCTAATCTGCGGTTAATCTTACCCTAACCTGCCAACTATAGCTTTACATTCAAAACCCTTAATGGCTGATTCTTTCAAAAATATACTTATTCCCGTGGATTTTTCAATCAATACGGAAGTGGCCGTTAAAAAGGCGCTGGAAATGGCCGATAAAAATGCCAACCTGCACTTGCTCCATATAAAGCAGTGTCATTTGCTTAAACTGCGCGGATTACTGGGCAAGAAAACCGGGATCGAAAGAAACCATACAAGCATAGAAAAGAAACTGGAGGAATGGAAATGGACGATCGAGGAAAGCAATGAAAATATAAAAGTGAATATTTGGGTATTTGATGGAGGAACGGTCCAAGATGGGATAGAGAAAAAAGCCTTACAATTAGCCGCAGACTTAATTGTTTTGGGCAAGAATGCACATCATCCCTGGTTTCCATTCCTAAACACGGTAGTTCCGAATCAGATTGCAAGTTTGACAGGTATACCTGTGCTTACCGTGAAGCCGGGGTGCATGCATAATAAAATACGTAAGATAGTATTGCCTATTGCCTATACCCCGATCTTTGAAAAGCTAGAGGTTATTTCTATGCTATGCAAAAAATACCAGGTAAAAATTTATCTGGTAACGTTCAAGGTTGAAAGCAGGGAAGCGTCTGAACAAAATATTTCTTCCTTATTAAAAGTTTACCAATTACTTAAAACGCTGGTTAACTGCGAGGTTGAATATGGTGTTTTGAACGGAAGCAACATGGCAAGGGCCATTCTGGATTTTGCGCTGCAAATAAATGCTGATATACTGCTAGTTGAATCTAGAACCGAGACAAGAACAAACTGGTGGAGCGGGCATATTTCAGACTTGTTGCCGTATAAGTCGAAAATCGGGGTGTTGAGTGTAGGGGCAACAAAAGGGAAAATGTAAAAAGCATTATTATACGAATAGCCAAACAATGGGTGCGCGTTATTGACCGCGAAATTCGGATTTCAATTTTTGCCATCATAAAAAATGGATAAACTATTCAAGGACAAGCGTTTTTTTAGCCAATCGATAAGTTTTTGCTTATCGGTAGACGGCAAATCTTTTATAGCTTTATAAACCAAGACTGTTCCCTTGGCATTGCTATCGTTTTGAAAGTAATAAGCATGGTTGGCAAGCGAAATGGCCGTTAATGTTGGAAATATCGTTTTGGCCTCTAGTAATATCTGTTTGTTGTCGAACACATTTTTGGCGATCTCGCTCTCAAGTTCTTTGATATGTTCCTCCTTTTCGTCAACTTCCACAGTATTGCCCTCAATTTCATTGAGGATGCTGTTTTTCAGGTTTTGGATGTTATCGGTAGAATCTTGTTTGATGACAAGCCTGGTGCCGATAATACCATAAGTGTGCAATTTTTCTTCAAAGTTTCTAATTTCGGTATTATTGAAACGATGCTCCAAAAACGCAAGCTCTATCGTTTTGGGATTGCTGTTATAGTTCGTTTTTTTATAAACAACCGTATTCCCTTTGTCGACAAATTCTTTTTCGATATAAGCATTGACCGATATTTTAAATTGTTGTTGTTTGTACAACGAATAGGCAAAATATGTGCTTGGGACCAAGATCAAAATGATGATAGTGGTTATCGCGTAACGAACCTGTTTTTGATGTTTGGTGTCAATTTGTTGTACGGGTGGGAATCTCAGCAACCGTATGATGATAAACGTTGCGATACAGATAAAAACGCAATTGATGAGAAATAGGAAAAATGCGCCAAAAAAGAAAGTAAAATGACCTGTGGCCAAGCCGAAGCCGGCCGTGCAAAGCGGTGGCATCAAAGCGGTGGCAATTGCAACGCCGGGAATCGGGTTTCCTTTTTCAAGCCGCGTAACGGAGATGACCCCAACAAGGCCACCGAAAAAGGCAATCAAGATATCATAAATTGTTGGGGTTGTCCTTGCAAGTAGTTCGGACTGTACTTCTTTAAAAGGGCTGATATAAAAATAAACGGTAGATACCAAAAGGCTGGCTATAGTGGCTACAAACAAATTGCGAAGCGACCTTTTTAATAATCTAAAATCGTAAACACCAAGTGCATAACCAGCGGCAACTATCGGGCCCATTAATGGAGAAATTAGCATGGCACCAATAATCACGGCGGTTGAATTCACGTTCAGTCCTACCGAAGCTACCAATATGGCGCAGGCCAAAATCCAAAGGTTGGCACCTTTAAAAGAAATATTGGCCTTGATGTTTTCCAGTGTTTTGTTTTTGTCATCTTGGCCTTCCTGAAGATTAAAAAGATTGTAAAAGCCATTGGTTTGTACAATTTCATCTTTATCATCATCCAAATTTTTTGTCATTTTCTAAAGATTATAATAATAAAAATGCAAAGACCTACTTTAATCAATTGCGGGGGTTTAACAATAAACGTCAGCTTAAATCAAGCTTTTCCACCAATTTTCCCTACCGTAAGCCCCTGTACCAAAATGGAAAAAACAACCACAAAGTAGGTGCAGGCCAAAATAATTACCCATTCCCCACTCGCTGGTAACGACAAGACCATGGCAATGGACAAGGCACCACGCAAACCACCCCAAGTCAACAGTTTCACCACATCAAATTTTATTTGGATTTTTTTCTTAAAAAGAAACGATGGCAACGCAATTGAAACAAACTTGGCAAGTAATAGTATAATAATACTAAAAGCACCAAGTAACCAGTAATGCCTTATAAAAGTAAAAACAGCATTGATGACCACTAAAATTGTTATGAGGCGAAATACATCCATGCGTGCAATTTAAAACTTAAGCAAATGCATTTTAAAATCTAATGAGATTCTAATGACCATGAAAGCCTAATAATCGTAATTCTGCACGTATCATCATTATACGGTAATCAAAAATCAACAAACAGCGAACCTAAAATCTGAGTAGTGATTAAAACAAGAGTTATTGTCAAACGCATCTATCAGTCTGTTTTTCTTTTATTAAAAGAAACGCTTCCACGCTCCCAGTTTTTGATACTTGCCGCCATCATGATCGGTTTTATTGCTGGCATGGCAGCGGTGCTGATGAAAACCGTGGTGCATAAATTGCAGCATTTCGTCTCCGATCCCCGTATATTTCACTATGGTTATATCGCTTTTCCGGCAGTTGGGCTTGCCCTATGTAGTTGGATCGTCCGCCGCTTTTACCATGACAAGCTGGAAAAAGGTTTTACCATGGTGTTGCGTGCAATATCCCGCAACAGCGCCTATATCCCTTTGAAACACACCTACGCTCATATCGTAACCAGTTCTATTACCATGGCTTTTGGTGGTTCGGTGGGGTTGGAGGCGCCGATTGTTGCAACAGGTGCGGCCATTGGCAACAATGTTGCCCGTATTGATTTGTTGAATTATAAGGACCGTGTTTTATTTACCGCTTGCGGCGCTGCTGCTGGCATTGCGGCCGTTTTTAATGCCCCGGTTGCAGGGGTGATCTTTGCGATGGAGGTATTATTGCCCGAAGCTACGGTGAGTTATTTTATTCCCTTGATTATTGCATCGGTAGTCGGCACCTTATGTTCGTCCATTATCCTGCAAGAATCCATCCTTTTCAATTTTGCCTTGCGCAGGAATTTCGATTACCACAATGTTCCCCTTTATATTGTGCTGGGCATTTTTTGCGGCCTATACGCTCTTTATTTTTCAAGTATGTTCCATTGGAGCGAACATGCGATAAAAGCAAAATATAAAACGGTTTGGAAAAGGGTCTTGTTTGCGGGAACCATCTTGGCAGCGCTTACTTTGATTTTACCACCATTGTTTGGCGAAGGATATGAAACGATAAAAGACTTGGCAAACGGCAACAGTGGCCATACTGCAGAAAAATTACAATTCATCAATCTGGAAGGACATGATTGGTGGTTGTTTATTTTTCTTGGTCTGGTGGTATTCTTGAAACCAATTGCTTCTGGTGCAACTATTGGCGGTGGTGGTAATGGTGGTGTTTTTGCCCCGTCCTTGTTTTCTGGTTCTATTATCGGATTTTTATTTGCATCCCTTTTTAATAAACTGGGACTGAACCAATTACCAGTGGGCAATTTTTGTTTGGTAGCTATGGCGGGATTGCTGAGTGGTGTTATGTATTGCCCATTGTCAGCCATTTTTTTGATTGCAGAGATTACAAATGGATATACCTTGTTTATACCATTGATGATCGTTTCTTCACTTTCCTTTTTTATTGCCCGTCGCAGACACCTGATCTCTAAAGAGGCTGAGGTATTGGAAAAAGAGGGAAATTATTATTCGCAAAGAAAAGAACACAATATCTGGAACACGATGGCATTGGAAGAATTGATAAAAACCGATTATCCTGTTTTATCTGTTGATGATAATCTGGGAACACTGGTGGAGGCAATTACCAAAACCGACAAACAAGTGGTGGCCATAAAAGATAAAAAAGGAAAGTTTTTGGGGATCATAGATTTGAACAAGATAAAGCAACTGTTATATTATTCAGAACACCAACGAAATGTACCGCTAAAAACACTCTACAAGCCGGTCGGGGAAGTATTTTATCTGAACACCCCGGTCATGGATTTTATCAACCATATAGACCGCTCAAATAATTGGTATTTACCCGTTTTGGATAACGACGATAGGTTTATCGGCTTTATCTCCCGTACCATACTGTTCGATAAGTTCAGGGAAACAATGAACCAAGACGATTCTGGATTTTAACGATAGTTATTATTTAAATTGTTTTCTTTCAATTGATTCTAATTCGATTCTAATGGCAATTTAATGCCCTGCTAATAACACATACTTATATTTATATTCTTGATTTAAACACATTGAAAAACTGTCCTTATAATGGCCATTTTGTTTAAAGTTTAGCCAAAAAAATTATTGCCTTAAAATATTAATATGAACGTATTTAGTCACATTTCAGCTCAGGAAAATAAAGAACTTTTAAAATTCCCAGCGTACATTTCTTTGTTGGCTGCCAACAGCGATGATAGCCTCGACGAAACAGAGAAAAAATCAGCCATCAAATTTTCACATACCAAAACTTTTTCCTGCGACCCGCATCTTACTGAATTCTACAAACAAGCGGATAGCGAATTTGCAAGTAACATCGAACATTTGGACAATGCCTTGCCTAAAGGAAAAGAAAACCGTGATCTAGTTATCAAAAATGAATTGGTTAATTTGGAAAAAATAGCTCACAAATTGGGAAATCCATTGACAGATATAATGGATCGTAGTATGGAATCTTTCAAAAAGCATGTTGCCAAGGCACATCATAACGTTTTGATTGATTTTGTTTTTCCCATACCTATACCTGGTTTAAGCGAACGATTAAATCAAGCCATAAATTGAATGTATTTTTTGGATATTAAAATACAGTCTTTTTTGATAAAGAGAAGAAATGGTTTGTAGGCAAGGTAGGCTTTTAGAATGCAACCAACCAGGTTTTCACTACAAGTTGGGCAAGATATTCGCCATAATCGTTCCAAAAAACAAGGTATGAAATTTTGATCTTCTTACCATATCATGGTTATATTGAATCTTGGTTGATTCCGAATTCAGGTCAGGGATAAATAAATATCGCAAAATCTTAATTATGGAACAATCTTTTGCTCCAGGTGCGCCCGGCTCAATGGCCAAATGGACATCCAGCGCAAAATCAGGAATTGGAAAAGCCTTAGATACAGCTTCTCAAGTGGCTTTTACGCTAAGCCATGGCATAATGAACGAAGTTTATTTTCCAAGAGAAGACATCGCTTGCATCCGCGATTTAGGTTTAATTGTTACCGATGGGAAAACTTTTTTTTCGGAAGAAAAAAGAAGTGCAAACAGCGTTACTAAAACGATGCATGAGGGTGTTCCAGCTTATAAAATCGTAAATAGTTGTATTCTAAAGAAATATAAAATCACGAAAGAAATTATAGCCGATCCATTAAGGAATACCATATTGCAGAAATTAAACTTTGAGGCATTGGAAAAAGGTTCTTTTCAACTGTATGCCCTGCTTGCACCCCACTTAAATAATCAAGGAAACAACAATACCGGATGGGTTGGTGATTATAAAGGAGTTCCAATGCTGTTTGCAAAAAGTGGCGGGCTTTCTTTGGCGCTTGCTTGTTCGGCCAACTGGCTCAAGCGTTCAGTTGGTTTTGTGGGCGTTTCCGATGGCTGGATAGATTTGAAGGAGCATAAAAAAATGGAATGGCAGTATACCAACGCAGAAGGTGGAAATATTGCTCTTACAGGTGAAATAGATCTTAAGGCAGGTAAAGAATTTGTTTTGGCGCTTGGCCTTGGCAGAAATCCAGAAGAAGCTGCAAACCATGCATTGGGCAGCTTATTGGATGGCTTTGAATTTGCCATGAAGTACTATATTAAAAATTGGGAAGCATGGTTCGAAAACCTGAAACATGTTAATAGCAGGAATTATAAGATTAGTGCTGCGGTATTGCGCATGAACGAAGCAAAAACATTTCCCGGTGGTATCATTGCAAGTATGTCTATCCCTTGGGGCCAATCAAAAGGCGATGGGGAAAAAGGTGGCTACCACTTGGTTTGGCCCCGCGATTTGGTTGAAAGCGCAGGAGGCTTTTTGGCATTGGAAACAAAAGAGGATGCCTTGCGCATTGTGAATTATTTAATGTCTACACAAGAACAAGATGGTAGTTGGCCACAAAACATGTGGCTGGAAGGCAGCCCACACTGGAAAGGAAAACAGACGGACCAAACTGCTCTCCCATTATTGTTGGTTGATAAGTGCTATCAACAAAATGCTGTCGATAAGGACCGTTTCGGCCGATATTGGCCGTTGATAAAAAAATCAATCGGTTATCTCATCAAAAACGGGCCCTATACCCAACAGGACAGATGGGAAGAAGAAAAAGGCTTTTCGCCGTTTACGATTGCGGCCGTTATCGCAGGTATGCTATCTGCTGCTGAAATAGCCGATGCCAATAACGAAGGAGAATTAGCAAACTATTGCCGAGAAACTGCCGACAATTGGAACGATTCAATTGAAGAATGGACTTATACGGCCAATACGGGATTGGCGAAAGAACTAGGGGTAGATGGCTATTATATCCGAATCAATCCATTTTCGGACATCCCGGCAACAGCGCTGGGAGATCGCACGATCAATCTAAAGAATCATAAGCATGGCAGCGGGGTGACAAAATTGAACGAATTGATCTGTGTGGATGCGCTTGCGCTGGTACGGTTCGGCCTGCGTTCGGCAAAAGACCCGAAAATTTTGAACACCATCAAAGCAATAGACACCAAATTGATGGTGGAAACGCCAAGCGGAAAATGCTGGCACCGGTACAACAACGATGGCTATGGGGAACATGAAAATGGTGAACCTTATGATGGCACGGGTATTGGTAGGGCATGGCCTTTGCTAACGGGCGAAAGGGCGCATTACGAAATTGCTGCGGGAAATATAAGTGGTGCTAAAGAATTATTGGAAGCCATTAACGAATTTTCCAACAACGGCCTACTGTCTGAGCAAATTTGGGACACAAAAGACATCCCTGAAAAGGAACTCATTTTTGGCAAGCATTCGGGGTCTGCCATGCCGCTTACCTGGGCGCATGCCGAACATATTAAACTTTGTGCGTCCCTACGTAACAAAAAGGTATTCGATATGCCATTGCACACGCAAGAGCGTTATCTAAAACGGACAACCATTTCAAACTATACCATTTGGCGGTTCGATGCACAAAGCAGCAAGATAGACGCAGCAAAAAAATTACGGATAGAACTTACGGCGGCCGCAGATATTGTTTGGACGATTGATTCGTGGCAAACAAAGCACACCACCACAACAAAAGACTTCGGCGTTGGAATATATGTTGCAGATATTGGTTTCACTGCAAATAAACACAACAACATATTGGCTTTTACATTTTTTTGGACAAAATCACAGCGGTGGGAAAACAAAGATTTTATAGTGGAAAGAATAGTTTACTAACAGCACCGTTCATCTAAAAATAAACATTCATGAAACAGAATGCCGAAAAATTAACAGGCTATAAAATGGGTGCCATAGATGGAGAATTGGGTGAGGTAAAAACCTTTTACTTTGACGATAAAACTTGGACCGTACGTTATTTGGTAGTTGAAACCGGCAACTGGCTGTTCGGGAAAAAAGTATTGATTTCACCAAAAGCGTTGTTGCAACCCAATTGGGAAGAACGCGTTTTTCCAACCAACTTAACTAGGAAACAGATTGAGGAAAGCCCAGATGTGGACACGGCAAAACCCGTTTCTGCCCAACAAGAAGTTGAATTATATAACCATTACCACTGGGGCGATTATTGGGGCGCCATCGGAACGTCGGGAATGATGATGCCAGTTGTGGAGCCATTTGATATGGCAATAAAAGCAAAACTAGACAAGGAAAAACATCATAGCAACTATAACCTAAACCTTCGCAGTACAGCACAAGTTAAAGGTTATTGTATCGAGGCATTAGATGGGGAAATAGGAGACATGGAAGACTTTATAATTGATGGCGCATCATGGGAAATCAATTTCATTGTAGTTGATACCGGCCAGTGGTTTTCAGGCCGAAAAGTGCTTATTTCACCCCAATGGATTAAAGATATTGACTGGGCGACATCAAAAGTAGTGGTGGATGCCACAGAAATCCAGATTGAAAACAGTCCGGTCTATGACCCCAACATTCCCATTAATGATGTATACAGTAATAGCCTGTATGACTATTATGGAAGACGGGTCCGTTATTGATTCGCCGGATATTGTAGTTTCTCAATATGAAAAATCAATAAATGCCACCAGCAATGCTTTATTTATTGTTCCAATCTATTGAGAATCCCGCTTCTCGACAAGCGGAAAAAATCAGCAGCTTGTTTCATGCCTTCAATATTGCAGCTGCTGCAATGCTGTTGGTGGTTAGTTTTTTGGTCACCTATATCTGCATCAAATTCCGCAAAAAAATGGGGGATGATGTAGAACCCGAACAAACAAAAGGTAGCAATAGGTTGGAAGCCTTGATGATCGGCATTCCCACATTACTGCTTCTTTATTTTTTTTATGAAACAATAGTAGTGGTTAAAGCCGTTGCGCCAGAAGTAACATTGCAAACACAACCCGATGTTATTATCACAGGCCATCAATGGTGGTGGGAAGTGGAATATCCTGCGGCGAAAATGATAACTGCCAACGAAGTGCATCTGCCTGTGGGCAAACATCTTTTAATAGAATTGCGCAGCAAAGACGTGATACATGATTGGTGGGTGCCCGAACTGGGCAATAAAATGGACATGATCCCCAATCAAAAAAATTACCTATGGTTGGATATAAAAAAACCAGGCAGTTATATTGGCGCTTGCAGCGAATTCTGTGGTGCACAACATGCTTGGATGCGCATAAAAGTAATTGCGCAAAACCAGCAGGATTACAATAATTGGATAGCGGGCAATATAAAAAAAGCAGAGCAGCCACAAGACGGCATGGCATTGGCCGGCGAAAAATTGTTCCAGGTAAAAACCTGTGCAAGTTGCCACCGCATTGCAGGTACATCAGCCATTGCCATGGTTGGGCCCGACCTTACCCATTTGGCCAGCCGAACCGATATACTAACCGGCCTTTTAAAGACAAATGAAAATAATTTATTTGCTTGGATCAACCACCCGCAACAAATAAAGCCAGGTGCGCATATGCCAGATTTTATTTTGGAAAAAGATTCTCTTAAAGCAATTGTCCATTACCTATCACAATTAAAATAAAACATGGAAGCATTGGTAGAAATACCTGAACCGTCATCTTCGTTGCCAAATCTTGGTGTTAGCGCCGATCAGGGGCTGCTGCAATGGATATCATCCGTCGACCATAAAATGATCGGCATCATGTACCTGTTCGTATCATTGTTTTTTTTCTTGATTGGAGGTGCAGAAGCCTTGTTCATGCGCATACAATTGGCTTTGCCCACCAACCATTTTCTAGGACCAGAAATTTATAACCAGCTTTTTACCATGCACGGTACCACCATGATATTTTTGGTGGCCATGCCAGCCATTTTCGGTTTTTCAGTATATTTTGTTCCATTGATGATTGGCGCCAACGAAATGGCTTTTCCAAGATTGAATGCTTTTAGTTTATGGCTTACGTTCTTTGGCGGTTTGTTATTGTATTTCAGCTTTTTGGCAGGCGGTGCGCCAGATGCGGGATGGTTCAATTATGCACCGCTCAACCAAAAAAATTACTCCAGTAGTTTGGGTATCGATTATTACGCCATGGGGTTATTGATAACGGGCATTGGCAGCGTTACAACATCTATAAATATGATCGTCACCATTTTGCACTACCGGGTAAAAGGTATGGCACTAAATAAGCTTTCCCTTTTTGTGTGGATGGTTTTTGTTAATTCATTTTTGTTGCTGGCAGCATTCCCTTCACTAAATGTAGCATTATCGATGCTATTGCTGGATAGGCAATTTAACGCCCATTTTTTCAATACAGAAAACGGCGGCTCGGCTTTGCTGTGGCAACACCTTTTCTGGATATTCGGACATCCTGAGGTTTATATTTTAATCTTGCCTTCATTTGGTATTTTTTCGGAAGTTTTCCAAGTGTTTTCCCGCAAGCCTATTTTTGGTTATGCATTCGTGGCCGCATCTTCTGTTGCCATCGCCCTGCTTGCGTTTGGCGTATGGGCGCACCACATGTTTGCCGTGGGATTGGGCAATACGGTAGATTCTTTTTTTTCCGCAAGTAGCATGCTAATCGGCATTCCAACAGGCATTAAAATATTCAATTGGCTGGCCACCATGTACGGTGGCAAAATCCGCTTCTCGGTTGCCATGTTGTTTGCCATCACTTTTTTGGTTGAATTTACGATTGGTGGGTTGAGCGGCATCGCATTTTCCATCGTGCCGATTGATTGGCAGTTGACGGACACCTATTATGTGGTAGCGCACTTACATTATGTGTTTATCGGTGGTACTGTATTCGGGTTGCTTTCCGGGCTGTTTTATTGGTTCCCAAAAATGACTGGGAAAATGTTGGATGAAAGATTGGGGAAATGGTTTTTTTGGACGTTTGTTATTGGCTTCAATGTTACATTTTTGGTGCAGCATTTGCTGGGCATGCTGGGTATGCCAAGGCGGGTGTATACTTATCCGAATCTGCCGCTGTACGGTGCATTGAATTTTATTTCAACGACAGGCGCTTTCATTATGGGTGCATCGGTTTTATTACTTGTGTATATCGTTTTTAAAAGTAAAAAAAATGGCAAAGATGCTAATAAAGACCCGTGGGACGGTTTTACATTGGAATGGATGGCTGGCTCACCACCGTCGCCTAAAAATTTTGAAGAAGTGCCGATAGTAAATAGTTCACGACCACTTTGGGATACTAAACATCCTGAACAAAAAGATTAAAAGGATGGTTAATAAAAGCTTTAAGTCAACCAATAATAAATACCTTAACAAGCAATAATGGACAATAAAACAATGATAAAGTTGGTGGTCGGCACGGAAGCGATGTTTTTTCTGTGCTTGATTATGGGCTTTGTTTACATGGCCTTTAATGCAGGTTTCGAACCGCACGATGTACAACAATTAAACATCTTTAAAACGGGTATTTTTTCTATTTTGTTAATCAGCAGCAGTTTTACGCTAATGTTTGCCGAAAGAAAATATTATAAAAATGAAATAGGGAAATTAAAACTTTGGTTGGCAATTACTATATTATTAGGAGCTGTTTTTTTAATTGGTCAGGGTAATGAATACTTAAACTTAATCCATAAAAATATTACTTTGAGCGGTAGTGTTTTTGGTACCAGCTTTTATGCATTAACAGGCTTTCACGGCTTGCATGTTTTTGTTGGTTTGGTTATTTTATCTATTATTTTATTGCTTGTTTTCTTGGGCGATTTTAATAAGCCCAATTCAAGCACCATCAGCACTGTGGCTATTTATTGGCATTTTGTTGATATTGTTTGGATGGTTGTTTTTACAGTTGTTTATGTATTTCCAACATTTAAATTGTTTTAAAATAATTATGATGAGAGCACTATTTAATTATTGGGATTTTAATTTAATTACGGTTGCGTTAATTTTTTTGCTGTGCTTGTTTTATTTTTATCTCTGTCATTTTAAATTAAAGAAACAAGCTGTTTATTTTTTTAGCGGGATTGTTTTATTGATTATCTGCACATCATCTCCTTTACATTTTTTAGGTGAACATTATTTATTCAGCGCACACATGATAACGCACACCATTGTTTTATTATTGGCAGCTCCATTAATGGTGGCGGGCATTCCACAAGAAAATAGATTTAAAAATAAATTGATTTTATTGTCAGAAAGAACCAAAAAATACCCTTTTTATTTTTGGATTACCGGCGTTGCCATGATGTGGATTTGGCATGTGCCTTTTATATTTAACCACATGTTTACCATGCACCAAATGATGGGCGGCACTATGCAACCGATGAGTGTTTTGCATTACCTGCACACAATTAGTTTGTTGTTCGCGGGTATCGTTTTTTGCTGGCCAATTATTCATCCATATACATTTAAAATGCCTATATTAAAATCGGTTTTATATTTAACCACGGCTTGTATATTTTGCTCTTTGCTGGGCTTGCTCATCACTTTTGCGCCTGTTGGTATTTACACGCCTTATTTAACCGTGCGGGATATGTATGGTTTTTTACCGATGATTAGAAATGATTGGGGCATCTCCGTGGCAACAGACCAACAAATTGGTGGCTTGATTATGTGGGTGCCTTGCTGCTTTATTTATCTGTCTGCGGCTATGTATTTGCTATTGGGTTGGTTCAATGAAAACAAAGCAATTAATACCGTTCAACTCGTAAAAATCTAACATGGAAAACCAAACGGACGATAAAAAAGAAATGGTAAAGGCAAAGCCGGAAATTTTGCCAGAACCAACTTATTGGCCATTTTTTTTGGCACTTGGCCTAATGTTCATGGGCTGGGGACTATTATCCACCTGGCTTTTTTCGTTGGCGGGATTTATTGTTTTTGTGATATCGCTTATCGGCTGGATAAACCTTTTACGCAATGATTGAAGAATTATCAGATAAAACTGTTAGCAGAAAGAAGTTTTTGGTGAATCTGAGCCTTGGCTTGGCAGGCCTTAGTGCAGCGGTTGCTGCAATACCTGTGGTAAGTGCCTTGGTAGCGCCATTATTAAAACCAGAAAAGGTTACTTGGCGCAATGTTGGGATGTTGGATGAATTTCCGATTGGGAGTACCAAACTGGTAAAATTTGAAAATGCCGACCCAGAAAGCTATGCGGGCGTTACGACCAAGACGGCTTCCTGGCTGCGCCGAACGGACAAGGGAAATTTTATAGCTTTTGCGGCCAATTGTTCCCATTTAGGTTGCCCGGTGCGGTGGGAAGAAAACGCTGAATTATTTATGTGCCCGTGCCATGGCGGCGTTTATTACAAAGATGGAACGGTAGCCGCTGGCCCGCCGCCGAAACCGCTTACCAAATATGCCGTCAGGATTTTAAACGGACAGGTACAGATACAAACAGCACCGTTGCCAATCACTACTTGAATCAGCCATCATGAAAAAAATCTTCAAGAAAATTATTGGTTGGTTGGATGACCGTACCGGGATTTCGGAAATGCTGAAACCCTTGTTGAATCATCCCGTGCCGCCAAAAGGCCTGTGGAGTTATGTTTTTGGAAGCGGTACTTTGTTCATGTTTATTTTGCAGGTAATCACTGGTGTGTCTTTGTCGTTGCTATATCAACCATCATCAAACAATGCCTATCATTCACTTGAGTTTATTACCAATCAGGCCAAGTTTGGGAACTTTCTGCGGGGTATCCACTACTATGGAGCATCGGCAATGATTATTTTGGTGGGGCTGCATATGATGCGTACTTACATTACGGCATCGTTCAAATTTCCCCGGGAAATGAATTGGATTACAGGAGTCTTTCTGCTATTGTTTACCATCTTTATGGGTTTTACGGGTCAATTGCTGCGGTGGGATTCAAACGGCGTTTGGTCGTCGGTGGTTGCTGCCGAACAACTGGGCAGGGTACCGTTCGTGGGAAAATACCTTGCACGCTTGTTGATTGGTGGCGACACTATTGGCGGCCAAAGCCTTAGTCGGTTTTATTCATATCATGTATTTGTTTTCCCTGCACTGATATTTATGTTTGTAGGATTGCACCTTTATCTTGTTTTGCGGAACGGTATCTCAGAACCGCCAAAAGCTGGAAGGTTAGTTGATCCAAAAACTTATCGTGGCTGGTACAAGAATTTCTTAAAGGAAAAAGGCGTGCCTTTTTGGCCAAACGCAGCGTGGCGGGATACGCTTTTTAGTGCGGTGATAGTAATCGTAGTGCTTGGTCTGGCATTTATTTATGGTGCGCCAAAGCTTACCAGCCAGCCCGACCCATCCATTGTACACACGTCGCCAAACCCAGATTGGTACATGGTTCCTTTTTTTGCTTTGTTTGCGCTGATGCCTAAAAAATTGGAATCCATTGCTATGATGCTCGGCCCCGTGCTTACGGTTGTTGGTTTATTGTCCATTCCTTTTTTATCGAATAAAGGTGAACGAAGCCCGATGAAAAGGCCATGGTCCATTTTTGGTGTCATTTGCGTTTTTGTATTCGTGATTAGTTTACTCGTGATTGGGCTAAAAGCACCATGGTCGCCAAAATTCAACACCAAACCGTTACCGTTAAATGCTATCAAATCCAAAACAAGCGACTCAACTATTGCACAAGGTGCCCATCTTTTTTACATAAAGGGATGCCAGTACTGCCATGCAATAGAAAACTACGGAGGCAAAACCGGTCCAGACCTTACTTCCGTAGGCAATCGAATGTCTGAAGATCAATTGGCCATCCGCATTACAAATGGCGGCGATAACATGCCTGCTTTTGGCGGCATACTTACAAAAGATGAAATGGCGAAATTGATTGCTTTTTTAGCGTCTCAAAAATGATTAAGGCGTAGTGATGAAGGTGTTTTCAAAATCCTCAACCAAACCCGACAGAGAAAGAAATATGTTTTTTATTTCCGAAATCAAGTTCTATTGCCTGTCCAAGATTATCCCAGGCTGTTTTGAAGATCGTTTTTAACAGCATACAACATCCTTAATGTGAATATGCATCTGAACTATTGGGGTTGATCTGGATAGCTTTTTCTACTTTTTCCATCGCTTTGTCATAGTTATGCTTTGCGGCACAACACCAACTTAAAAAAATGTAAGCCGGATTGCTTGGTTTTTGCTTTATGTATTCTCTGGTGTACACGATTGCAGAATCATAACTTCCCTTATTCGTAATGGGACTTGGCACTTTCAAAAAACTCTTTGTTGGGCAATCGTGCTGCCGCCCAATAAAGCAAACAGGCAAGGAAATAAAGTGTTCCGAAAGTTGGATTGTAGCTTTCATTTTATTAGGGGTTTCTGGAAGACCGGGTATTGTTGACCATCAACAACGGATCGAACAATGTTGCCATGGTTTCCATTACCGACGGTTTGGGCAAAAAGGTAAGACGATAAATGCTGGGACCGATAGTTACAAGCAACTGACTGTTGACATCGTTCTTTATCAAAAAGGATGATCTGGTACAGGTAAGCAATGGAACAAACAATCAAACTAAAAAGATAATCGTTCAGTAGTTTAGGCTTTGGTTGAATTAAAGAAATGCCGCCCCCCCTTTCGGGAAAGCATTTTTTTTAACCAACATGATATATAGTTCAGATACGAAGGGTGGTCAACGGTACAGCACTTGATTAAACGGAAAGGATGGATAAAAACGATTATTTAGGTTATTAAGCCGTACTCGGGTTAGAAATCTTTAATGCTCGTAATGTAGGCTTCAAAGACTGCCCGCATTAATGTAACATGCAACAACCAAATTGATAGAAATGGCTAGATGTGCAATTAATCCGAAGGTCTATAAGTTCGTTTTTTAAAACCTATCACCTTTATAACCAAGCTAAAACCTTAAAAGGAAGAATAAAAAATACTCAAATTCTGGTCTTTTGTTAACGATTTTGTTAACCTTTTATGAAAATCAGAATCCGAATATCTATCAGTAATATATTCTATTGAAAATCAATGAATTATAAGTAGCGAGGAGCGGACTTGAACCGCCGACCTTCGGGTTATGAAAATTAACAGCGCTACTACGTAATTTTAAAAACGTAAGCCCAGACTGGGTTTCAACGTTTTTGATAATTCAAAATCGGATTGTTTGGGTGGGTCGTGTTAACCTTTTTGTTAACTCTTGATTTTGCATTTTTTGTAGGAAAATCAAGAGTTTGAAAGGACTTTTGCGAAGATATAAAATATTTTTTGTAGCAAAAACTACGACAATTCGCTTAATAACTGATTGTACTCAGTTGATTTATTATTGCTTTTTAAATGGCGTTAAAAATTGCCACCTGACTCATAATCAGGTGGTCCCTGGTTCGAGCCCAGGTGGGCCCACGTCAGTCCCAGCAAGGGTTTCAAGAAATTAAGACCCTTTTTTATTTTCGGCATTTCGCCCCCAAATTATTTTTTTAATGTTTCATCTTGTCTTGCACGGTCCCTCAAAAGAATCTTAGAAGGCCCAGGCACGCACGTACCTGCTTTTCGAGCCCAAACTCTTAAATAGACTTCAGTAAATTGTAAACTTAAAAGACAGCTGCCTTCTAAGCAGCAGGTCATTGGTTCCAATCCAATCCGGTTCACGCAGTATTAGTAAGGGTTTCAAGCAATTGAAACATTTTTATTCGAGGCATTTCCCCTCAATTTCACCCCCGAGATTACGTTGCCCAATTATATCAAATTTATAAGGCTTGAAATGGTAAACATTCCACGCTCAAATAAGGGCCATCACTATAAAAATACGCCGTAAATTGCATGGCTTTTCCGAAAGACGAAGGCTGAAATGTAATGACATACACATATAATGCAGGTATTATAGCGCCAATTATTGCATAACCAATCGGTTTTACCCAAAGACATTACCTGGCTACACACAGATTGATAATGTGGAAGCTTTTTAGTGTCAAAACAAAAAGCCGATGCAAATGCATCGGCCTTTATAATGATGATGATTGGTGTAATTACGGTTTAATAAGCCTTATCACTTGGGTATTGCCGCCTTGTATCACTTCCACGGTGTACATGCCGCCGGGTTTGCCGGTCAGGTCCATTTGGAAGGTTAAACCGGAAATGCCTGTTTTCTCTGCGATGATGTTGCCAGCAGCGCCCAGCAACCTAGCTGTTGCATTGGTAAGCGGTTGGCCAACTGTGATGGTGGAGCATATTGTTGTCAGCATGTAGATAAC
>CAWJTH010000135.1:0-88243 GCA_963845495.1 uncultured Chitinophagaceae bacterium | reverse complement strand
AACGTAAAACCCTGACAGGGCTTGTATTTTTGCCCTGTCAGGGTTTGCAAGAAGACTGAGCAAAACACAAGAAAATTGTGCAGAAACAGTTGCCATGGAAAACCTTGCATCAACGGAGCGTCGCCACAAAAGCCTCATCATTGCTGCCAAAGCTGGTCTCACAAAACCATACCTGTTTTTTATGCAAGAACGTACAACCCTGACAGGGCTTGTATTTTTGCCCTGTCAGGTTTTGCAAGAAGACTGAGCAAAACACAAGAAAATTGTGCAGAAACAGTTGCCATGGAAAACCTTGCTTCAACGGAGCGTCGCCACAAAAGCCTAATCATTGCTGCCAAAGCTGGTCTCCAAAACCATACCCAGTTATTTATGCGAGAACGTAAAACCCTGACAGGGCGAAAAATACAAGCCCTGTCAGGGTCGGGGATAAAAGAATTAACTACTATATTGCGGCTAAATAATTTGTAGATGAAATTTTCGATTGACGAAAGCGACAAGGCGAGCTTGTTGCAGGAATTGGGCGTTGCCAATGTTAAATTCCAAAAAACTTATCCTGGCGATAAGCCCGAGCGCCAAGCGGTACACACAGTGTATGGTGGCGCAAACCTTTTTAAATCAGATACTTGTGTAAAAATGGGCGAGATTGCACTAAGAAATTTACAGACGTACGCCCCTAGTTTCGTGGAGCTGGCCAACGTATTAAAATTGCAGGGTTTTGAACATTTACCAACGTTTGAAAAAGATATTGCGGCGCTTACCGAAAAACTAAACAATATGCCAGAAACGGAGCGTAAAAAGGAAGTTTCGTGGCTGGCCTATTCGGTTTACAACAAAATTGTAAAAAAATTACAGACCGAAGCGGTGGAAGATTTCCGCATCGATTTTGAGGATGGATTTGGTAACCGTCCTGATACCGAAGAAGATGAAACCGCCGTGAAAGCCGCTCTGGAACTGGCTTTGGGCATGGAAAACAAAACGATATCGCCGTTTATCGGCATCCGCATTAAACCGTTTACCGAAGATTTAAAAGCCCGTGGCGTTCGTACGCTGGATATATTTTTAACCACTTTGTTAGAAAAAACGGACGGTAAATTGCCGGCGAATTTTATTGTAATGTTGCCGAAAGTCACCATTCCAGAACAGGTTATTACGCTGGTGCATTTATTTAAGATTTTGGAAGAAAAAAACAACCTGCAGCCTGGCACTTTGAAGATGGAAACGATGGTGGAAGCTACGCAAATTATTATGGACGATGAAGGTCGCAACCCGCTGATGCGCATTATAAAAGCCAGCGAAGGCCGTTGCATTGCGGCGCATTTTGGCACCTACGATTATACGGCTTCTTGCGGCATTACGGCCAAATACCAAACCATGGATCACCCCGTGTGCGATTTTGCCCACCACATGACCAAAGTGGCACTGGGCGGAACGGGTATTTTTTTGAGCGATGGCGCTACCAACGTAATGCCTGTGGCACCACACCGCGGTGAAAACCTAAGCTGGGCCGAGCTTGTGGAGAATCGCAATTCTGTGCATAACGCTTGGAGAAAAGGTTTTAATCATACTACGCATTCGTTGATAAATGGTTTTTACCAAGGCTGGGATCTAAATCCGGCGCAATTGCCGATGCGTTATGCGGCTACCTATAATTTCTTTTTGGGCAGTTACGAAGATGCTGTTTTTCGCTTGAAGACTTTTGTGGAAAGAGCGGCAATTTCAACCCTGACCGGCGATATTTTTGATGATGCCGCGACAGGTCAAGGTTTGCTGAATTTCTTTTTAAAAGCAATGAATTGCGGAGCCATTACCGAAGAAGAAGCATTAGCCACCGGACTAACCTTGGATGAAATCAGGAGCCGTAGTTTCTTTACTATTTTGAAAGGAAGGAGAAAAGTGAATGGATAATGGACAATGAAATAATGGACAATGAAAGCCGCTAATTTTTAGGTAGCGGCTTTTATTTATTGTGTTGTAGCAACAATTACAAAACTGTCCGTTGAGCAACATCTCTACTTGATAAACGTTTTATTTTAGCCTTTTTTCAAGCTGTGCAATTCTTTCTTCCTGTTTAGCAATAACAGCCTGTTGCGCTTTAAAACCTTCCACCAATATTGGAATTACTTCTGTATAATTAATACCTAACATGCCTTTCTCATCTTTAATTACAATTTCAGGCAAAACCTTTTGTACTTCCTGAGCAATAAAACCAAAATGATACCCTCCTTTATCGGCCATCATTGTTTTTTGAGCTAAATCGTTCCAATTATATATTTTCCCGCTTAAGCTAGTAATGATTCCTGAAGGATTTGTAATCTCTTTAATATTTGATTTTAAATTTTGGTCAGAAGTAACAATGTTTGCCAAACTTCTAATAACACCATTTACTTCCAGTTTTACAATCCCGCTAAAGGGCGCTGAGTTGACTCCACTCCACATTCCACTTGTTCCGCTGTAATTAAATGGGCCGGTGGAAGCAACACCAACACTGGTTCCATTGTCGTATATTTCAGAGCAATTCAGCATACTTCCACTACCCATAACTGGTACAATAAATTGAGTATGGCAATTGAGCGTTACATTGCCGTTGTTAAAATTAAAGGCTCTTTGATGTAGCACGCCATTGTTATCAACGGTAACAATTGAACTATCTTCGCGTCTTTGTAAGGTTTGAATCCTTACAGGATCTACATTAGCGGCTTCTTTAACATGTAATCTATTTGTGGGCAATAGCGCATTTCCTATTCCGAATAAACCTGAATTGGTCATGCGTACCCGCTCGGCACTGCTTCCAAAAAAAGAAAGTCCCCAATTTCCACCTGGAGGTAACCCTATTGTATTTTGTATCCATTCTCCATTCCCATTATTTTGATCACCAAAAATAACTTTATCAATCCCCCTAATTCTTATATCGCCAATTACATGCAATTTACTTTCTGGCGGATAAGCGGAAATGCCAATACGTACATTGGTGTTTGTAGAGTTTCCTATAGCTCCAGTAGGAACATAAATTTCTTGCGCAAAAGCTGCTATTAAAAGTACGCAGCAAATAATAGTTGAAAATAACTTTTTCATGGTGTTTATATTTAAAATGTTTGTGCCTACTCTAAATCGGTTTTCGGCTTGCCCGTTTGTTTGTTAATTATCTGTGGCCACCAGATATAATGATGAATGAAATAATTTAAATGGCCATTAATTTTTAGCGCCGTTTTTTTTTCACAATCACAACACAAAAATGCAACACCGCTGTTTCAATTGTTAGCGTAGAATTACCGGAACCCGTTATTTATAAATACCCGAAAAAACGGGTAATTCTACTTGTTTCCCTTTTAAAAGGCTATATTAGTTTTGCTGTTATTCACCAATCAACAAAAAACAAATGAAAAAATTACCGCTTCTTACAATTATTACAAGTTGTGCTTTATTATTTAGCAAATGCTGTGTACTTGCACCTCAAAATGCAAATTGTTGCAATGGCTATACTGGAACAACAACCGAAAAACATGCAGTTGCACTTTTAGCGAAAGACCATTTTATGCCGAAGGATACCATTTTGGCATGGACTGCAAAATATCAAGCTAATAAAACCTTAATTTGCCATGACAGCTTACCAACCATCGGAAAAGTTTTAGGCGATTCGTGTTCATTTAACCGCTGTATAATTAAAGCAATAATTTGCAATGATAGTTGTATTGGCTTACGTGTTATTTATGGCATGGATCCTAATTTTAGGGTGCATGTAATATTAGTAGGAATTAAACCGGATTATAGCACATTGTATATCGATAAATCGGCTATTGTATGCGATAGCAACTCAAATACAATGGCTAGGCTAATGTCGGAAGAAGGTGGCGCAGAATATGGAATGGAACCCTAATATTATTTAAAGCAGTGCAATTATTATGAGTTTAAAAATTCGCTTTTTATTGAGCATGTTTGCAATATTTCCAGCAATTGTTGGTTTATTTAAATATAAAACGATAGATAAATTATTTCACCCTTTTATATTTATGATGTGGCTGGCAGTGCCTGCAGACACAATTGATTTCTTATTAAATAAATTTCCAGCATTTAAACAGATAGGCTATGCTTTTATAAATATTTATACTATTTTAAATTTTTTTCTATTTTTACTACTTTCCGTTAATTTCGGTTTCTTGTCTAAAATAAAATTGAAGATATTTCTTGTACTTGCTATAATTATTGGAATAGTAAATTTAAATCTACCACACCCTTCAGGAATATTGTTTTATCTTCTTTTTTTTGTAAGTTTTATTATGCTAGCAATTTCCATTGATATTCTTACAAAGCAAATAATGGCTATTAAACAACCTTTAATCCATAATTTTTGGTTTTTGATGAGCAGTATTTCAATTATTTACAATGCACAGCTTTTAATTGTTTTTGGCACTTATTTTTTTGCAATACATTCAAAAACGCTGGGTAATATTTTTACACTTGTAAATGCATTGTGTTATATTTTATTTGGCATTGCAACACTTAAAATTCCACAGGTTTTAAAGAGTAAAAATTAAACCATTAATTCTTTATGCTTCAGGCAGTAGCAATAATATCAGTAATCGTTTGCTTTATCATCGGTTATTTTATTATTTCTATTATGCGCAGGCAACGTGAAGTTTTAAAATGGCAACAAACCCGGATTAAAGCTGAAATTGAAACGCTTGAAAAAGAACGAAAACGCATTGCCAGTGATCTACACGACGAATTAGGACCGATGTTATCTGCTATTAAATTGCAAATCAATCATTTAGAACCTACTGATGAAACTGAAATACAAGCTTTGGATAAATCGAGCAGTCAAATTGATGACATCATCCAGCGCTTCCGAGATATTTCTTACGATTTATTGCCCAATACTTTAGTAAGAAAAGGCTTGGTAAAAGCCGTTGAAGAATTTATTGGCAGATTAAAACGAGGCAATAATTTAGCCGTTATATTTACAAGCCCAGATTTAAATCTTTCGCAAGAAAAAGCAATCAACATCTACAGAATAATTCAAGAAAACATACACAATACAATTAAACATGCCAAGGCAAATAAATTAACAATAACAATTGAAATAATCGGCAAAAAATTGATTCTAAAAACAGTTGACGATGGCATTGGATTTAATTATGAAGAAAATATGAAAATGGCAAATGGATTGGGGTTATTAAACTTGCAAAGCAGGGTTGAAGTATTAGATGGACAATTAAAAGTAATTTCCTCTGTTGGAAACGGAACAATTTATAACGTAGAAATCCCCTATTAATTTTTATGGAAACAGATGGCAACATAAAGATATTAATTGCAGACGACCATGAAATTTTCAGGGATGGATTTAAATTAATGCTTACTAAACAAAAAGATATAACCCTTTTAGGTGAAGCAGAAAACGGCAGGGAATTAATTGCATTGACAAAAGAATTACAACCTGATGTAATTATTACCGACATTAAAATGCCAATTATGGATGGTATAGAAGCCACCATTAAAATTTCGGCGTTATTTCCCAATATTGGTATTATTGGCCTTAGTATGTTCGATGAAGATGATTTAATTGTGGATATGTTGGAAGCAGGAGCTAAAGGTTTTTTAATAAAAAATGCTAATAAAATTCAAATAATCGAAGCTATTAAAACGGTTTATAACGACAATCCATATTATTGTAAAACCACTAGCAATAAATTGGCACAAATGATTGCGGCAAGTCGATTTAACCCGTATAAAAAAATTAAAAAAGTAACTTTTACCGAAAGAGAAATTGAAATAATAACGATGATTAGCCAAGAGCTGACGAATAAGGAAATCGGCGACAAACTTTTTTTAAGCGTTAGAACAATTGATGGACATCGGCTAAATATTTTAGAAAAAATGAATGTAAAAAACACTGCTGGCTTAATTATATACGCCATCAAAAATGGCATATTGAAAGTTTAAAATAATCCGTAGATTAAATACTTGCTTGTGCCTAATTTTAATGCTTAAAAGTTTTAAATCATGGAATTTGGACGAGTGCCTGTAGAAGAATTAAACAATACAGATTTTAGTTTGCCAAAAGAACCGAAAGACAATAAACTGGTATTGCCCGGTAAAAAGGCCAAGAACCCACAAGTGTATTTGGGCTGCGCCAAATGGGGGCGAAAAGAATGGGTGGGCAAAATTTATCCTGAAAAAACCAAGGAAGCCGACTTTTTACAACACTATGTGCAGCATTACAATTGCATTGAATTAAATGCTACGCATTATAAATTATATGATAGTAAAGCTATTAAAAAATGGGACGATAAAGCAGCAGGGAAAAATTTTAAATTTTGCCCGAAGGTTACCAAAAGCATTAGTCATTTCGGCACTTTAAAAGACAAACAATTCCTTACCGATGCTTTTTTAGAAGGCGTAATGGCTTTTGGCGAACATCTCGGACCAATTTTTTTTCAGGTAAGCGATAAATTTTCGCCCAATCGCCGCGACGAATTATTCACCTATTTGGGCAGTTTGCCGAAAGATGTCCAATTCTTTTTAGAAGTCAGGCATCCGGATTGGTTTGCGGATGCTACTGCAAAAAAAGAAATGTTTGACGTGTTGCGCTCACTAAATCTGGGTGCCGTAATTACCGATACCGCCGGCCGCCGCGATTGTTGCCACATGGAATTAACCATCCCAAAAGCATTTATCCGGTATGTGGGTAACAGCCTCCACCCTACCGATTTTACCCGTTGCGATGCATGGGTAGAACGCATGAAATACTGGCTGGATAAGGGTTTGGAAGAATTATACTTTTTCATGCACATGCACGACGAAGCGACGTCGCCTGAATTAACCGTTTACTTAGTCGATAAATTAAATGCGGCTTGCGGGTTGGATTTAATTAAACCAAAATTTGTAGAAAAACAAACGAGTATGTTCTAATTATCCACTTAAGCCACCTGAAAAACCAAAGAAAACTAAAGTAAAATAAAATAGCACAACCTTAGGTGCTCTCAGGTGTCTTAGGAGGTAGAACCATTTGTATGAATATAATTATCATTGCCATTTCATTAGGATTATTATTTTTTTTATTGCGAGGTCTTCGCAAAAATAAAATAACCGACCCAGAAATTCCACAACAAAAAGAACATGAATTACTACTACAGCATGTCCGTTTTTATAACGCTTTGGATGCTAACGGGCAAGCCTCATTTTTAAGCCGCGTTCAACAGTTTTTAACTGCGGTAACTATTACGCCTGTCGGCGAAGTAACCGTTACAGATTTAGATAAGTTATATGTCGCAGCTTCCGCCATCATTCCCATTTTTGCTTTTAAAGATTGGAGCTATGCTAATTTGGATGAGGTATTGATTTATCCCAACGCATTTACGCAAGATTTTAGCGGACGACCGGAGGATAGCAACGTTCTTGGCATGGTGGGCGATGGGGCCATGCACCGCATGATGATTTTGAGCATTGGTTCGCTGCGAGCTGGTTTTGAAGGCTCGAGCACTGGAAATACCGGCATACACGAGTTTGCACATTTACTGGACAAGGCCGACGGTGCAACAGACGGTATTCCAGAAGCCTTGCTGCCAAAGGATTTGGTAACTAGCTGGATAGACTACATGCACAAAGAAATACAACAAATAAAACACAACCATTCTGACATTAACCCTTATGCCGCCACAAACGATGCGGAGTTTTTCGCAGTTGTCTCCGAATATTTTTTTCAAAAACCAGAGCAATTAAAATCGCATCATCCTGAATTGTGGGAAATGTTAAATACGATGTATGGCGAAAAAAGTGGTTAGTATTTGGTAGTTAGTATATAGACAAAACCGTAACATTGCAAAACCAAATTAACAGGTACAAGCCCAGCGGGCCGATATGTTGGTAACCAATATGAATTGCTTGTGAACCCGTGCCAGCGGCACGAAATGTAGTTTTTCGCACAACAAAAATTAACATCGAATAAGGAATAGTGAATTACGTTAAAAAATTATTATAATTTATATTATCTCGCTACCCATTTCTTTCAATTCCGAAGGGATAGCATTATTATATCAAGCATTTAATTTCGTGTTTTACATTCCTTTCAAAAATAATTTAAAATACCTTGTAACAATTTCCAATCTTGCCCTACTATTCATTTAAATAAACAATTGGAAATTGACGGATAAAGCACTGGAAATAGAATTTGAGCAGCTCATCAAATCGCATGAATTATTGGTGTTTAAAGTTTGTCGGGTGTATGCATATAACAATCACGACCGGCAAGACCTATTCCAAGAAATTGTGCTCCAGCTTTGGAAATCATATCCCCAATTTAAACAGCAATCAAAATTCAGTACATGGCTGTACAGGGTGGCCATCTATACCGCCATTGCTGGGTTAAGAAAACAAACAAAAATCATTCAATTTACCGAACCCGAAAGCCTCCCCAATATTGCCGGCGATATTGGGTACGATAAAACCAAAGACGAACAGTTGACGGAATTGTACAAGGCTATCGAGCAATTGAACGAGATTGAAAAAGCGATCATCATGCTTTATTTAGAAGATAAAAGCTACGAAGAAATGGAAGAAATCCTAGGTATCAACCAAGGTAATTTGAGGGTAAAAATGACCCGCATTAAAGACAAATTAAAACAATTGACTAAAAATTGATTTTATGGAACTGGACGATTTAAAACAATCTTGGAACGAACAATCAGAAAAAGATTTAAAACCTTTAAACAACAATATCATGGAAATGATACACAATAAAAGTTATGGCCCTTTGGCTGTTATAAAAGGTAAAATTACAAATCAGCTGGTTATTTTTTTGCTGGCAATTTCAATCTTGATTTTTGTTTTCTTTAAAAAACCTGATTCATGGTATTTACTCAATTTTTTAATTTACTGTTTGTTTGTATTGGCCAATTTTTATTGGATGAATTATAAATTAATTAGCCGATTACAAAATATGGATGCAACTGTTAAAGAAACAATTGAAAAAAATTTTAAAACGTTGGAAAAAAATTTTAAAAAATATTTAATGGTGAGTAGAGGTTATTTTATAATTACCGTTATAGTGATTGAAATATTAATGCGTATAGGTGATAACAATCTTGAAGCTTGGCACGCCTATTCAATTTTCATAAGGATCATTGTTTACATTACACTTTTTGTAATTGTTTATTTTACAGGCAAATACACTTATCAAAAGAATTTTGGCAGGCACGTGACCTATCTTAAAGATTTATTGGAAAAGATAAAATAATTTTAATTCGGATTTTAAACCCTTTAATTAATTAAAACTTATTTTATAATTATAGGGTTTTGTATTACTTGAAACCCAATTAAACTTTGTGTTTATTTTCTCTTTAAATGCTCCGGATCTTCTAAATTATATATTTCGTGCCAACGCGAAGTATAGCGTGGGCTATTAAAATTTTGCTGCATTTTCCAGTTTCGTGTTAGCCCCGAAGATGCAAATTTCAGCACATCGTTCCGCATCGAAAAATTCATATTGTCCATCATTTCCATCAGTAATTTTTCTTTCTTTTTATTTTGCACAACAAATAAATCGCCCTGCACTGATTCAGCGGGTAAAATATCGCTGAGCATTACGCCTGCCTTTTTGTAAAGCCTACCTTTTTTATATATTTCATCCACCAGCTTAGTCGCCAGTTTTATTAATTCGTGCGTAAGCGAAGTTGCCACCGTTAATTTAGCATAAGCGCTAATGGTTGGCCCATGGCTAAAATGGTTGTCATTCGACGCTTCTTTCGGCACAATAAAAACACCAACAGATTTTGCCACACAATTTTGCCTACGCAGTTTTTCGGCAGCTCGGGATGTGTAGGTAGCCACAGCTTCTTTTATATCATTTATATCGGTAACGGGTGCACCAAACATGCGGGTAGTCATAATCATTTTTTTCGTTTCCAGTTGCTTTTCCATAAAAATGCATTGCTCGCCCCTTAGCTCTCGCACCAATCTTAAACCCACCACGCCGCCTAAAAATTTTTGTACCCATTGCAAATCGTGTATGCTTAAATCATAAGCATTAAAAATCTTTTTGTTTCTTAATTTCTCAGCATTTTGATGGCCCACGCCCCATACATCTTCCACTTTTGTTTGTTTCAAAGCATCCGCAATTTTTTCTGGCGTATCAATAATCATTACGCATTTAGAGGTTTCTTTATCTTTTTTAGCTAACCTGTTGGCCACTTTGGCTAACACTTTTGTAGGCGCTACGCCCACCGAAACTTTAATGCCCGTCCACATTTCAACCGTATCTTTTATGTGAAAAACAAACTGTTCCAAATCTTTTTGGGGCACATCTTCCAAGTTTACAAATGCCTCATCCACCGAATAAACCTCCACATTGTTCGCCCCTACCAACATGCGCAAGGTTTCCATCACCCGCCAGCTCATGTTGCCATATAAATTGTAATTCGATGAAAAAATGGCCACATCGTGTTTTTTAATAATTTCTTTATTTAAAAAATACGGCGAAGCCATGCCCACGCCCAAATCTTTAGCCTCGTCGCTGCGGGCAATAATGCAGCCATCGTTATTGCTTAAAACGGCCACAGGTTTACCGGCTAATGTTGGCCTAAAAACCCGTTCGCAAGAGCAATAAAAACTATTACAATCAAGGATTGCTATCATTGCTTTTATTTAAAACGATTTATTAAAATATTCATTTTGGCTATAACTACACAACAACTGATAGTTATAGCCAATCTATCAACATAATTACAGCTGTATTTGAAAATTATTGACTTCTCTTTCTGCTTCCGACACCTTTTTTTCATTGAAAGCAACCAAATTTGGATGTGCCAAATGAATAATGCAAGTAACCACCCCCCAAGGCACAAATCCCATTTCGTCGTTCAATTCCAGAGCGCCATAATTTTTATTACTGGCCTCTAAACAATATTTATTGGGCATTTGCCAAAACCGCCTGGCCATCAATTCACTACCATTTAGGGAGCAAATAATTAAATCGCCGCTTTTGGCTTTTATGCTACGATCCACAATCAAAACATCATGTTTGTGGATACCAGCACCCATCATAGAATCGTTGCCCTGCCTAAAAAAGAACGTGGCCGGTTTGTTCATAATCAATTGCTCATTCAAGTCTATCCCACGTTCTGCATAATCATCGGCAGCGGCTCCAAAACCGGTGGCATTGGCCACAACCACATCTTGCTGGGTAAATTTTTTAGTGCCTTTATAAGCGGCACCGAAAAATAATTCTTCTTCCATAGTAAATAAATAATAAGAATTTTTAAATAAGGAATGAGGAAGTGACGAGTAGAAAGTGGCGAGTGACAGAATAGTAATCAATGTGTTATAAAGTTCTGAAAAGCACGACATCTATCATAGGTGGGTATCGCCCATCGACTAATATTTTTCAAAAGTAAAAAATATTTTTGTAAAACTAAAATTATTAGTACGTTTACACCAACAAATTTAGTTTTTACAATTTCGATTGAACACGCTCTATTTCCTATTCCGTTGCACTCAAATATTCTTTTGCATCATTAAAAATTTATTTCGTATGCTACAGCAGTTTTCTCAGTCAGCAATGCCAATTGGCAACCCAAGCAATGGGTTTTGGGAATATTTATTGGTTGCAAATCCTGATGAGGCAATCAATGGAATAGTGAAGGCGGAAAAGGAATTGTTTCATCAGCATTTTCACCAAAAAATTGCCATTAAAACGAAGCCGCACATTACCGTTGCCAATTTTTTGGCAGTTGAATCAATGGAAGAAACCATTATTAAATGGCTACAACGTATATGCAGTCAGCAATACAGCTTTTCGGTAATGCTAAATAATTACGGCGGTTTTCCGCCGCACACCATTTATTTGCGGGTACAAAATCCGCAGCCGTTTTTAAACTTGGCGAAGCAATTAAAAGTCATCGACAATTTTGTACGAGACAATGGTTGCCCGCCTGCAAGGCTCACCAAAAATCCGCACATGACTATCGCCAGGCGTTTGCCCGAAGAAATTTACAGCAAAGCCTTGATTGATTATGCCCAGCGTGATTTCCACGCAACGTTTGTGGCAAGGGAATTGGTACTATTAAAGCGGAGGCACCAACTAGATGCTTGTCAACACCTCGGCGTTTTCCGCTTTTTACCCGATGTTGTAAATACCGACACCACACAACAATCAGTGCTGGCTTTTTAATATCAATTACGAATTAAAAATTACGAATTACGGGTTCTAATCCTTAGTCCGCAATTTTTAGCTCGTAGTTCTCCATCCTCAAATCGTAATTCGTAATTCGTAATTCGTAATTTTTAATTCGTAATTCTAACCCTTTAACTCATAACTCATAACTCATAACTCATAATTCATAATTCGTAATTCTTAATTCTTAATTCATAATTCTTTCGCCATGGCCATGTATAATTATATGAAAAGAACGGCAGCTTATAACAATACGTTGGAAAACCTGTCTCCTGCTTACCTCAAAACTTTGCGGATGAACGAATATTTATTGATACTGGATCCGCCCGAACCTTTACGGGATAAAATTGCCAAAATCCGTCAGCATTTTTATGATGTTTACCAAGCGCCAACCGCCCGTGGCGGTAAGCCGCACATTAGTTTGGTAAAGTTTTTTACCTGGGAAATGATGGAAGAAAAACTGGTAAACCGGCTCGAATATATTACCATGGGCACCACACCATTTACCGTTCAATTGCAGGACTATGCTAGTTTTCCATCGCACACCATTTACATAAACGTAAGCACACAAGTAAAAATTACCGAGCTGGTAAAAGAACTAAAAACGGCCCAGCGACTGATGCGTGCCGATCCGCAAAGGGAACCACATTTTATGAACGAACCGCATATTACCATCGCCCGAAAGTTGCTGCCTTGGCAGTACGAAAAAGGCTGGCTGGAATTTAGTCACCGCCAATTTACCGGCCGTTTTATTGCCGATGCCATGCTGTTGCTAAAACGCCGAGACGGTGAAAAAGCATACCAAATTGTAAAGCGGTTTGAATTCCTGAATTTACCCGTAGCGACAAAACAAGGGGCGTTGTTTGCGTGATTTTTTTGAACCACAAAACAGTTGGCAGTTTTCAGCTCGCAGCTGCGCAAAGTTGATTACCGACTGCAAATTGCCAACTGCAAACTGTTTTCTTGGGCGTGTCCCCGCCGCCTCACTATATTTTATTTTCACTATTAATTATTCATTATTCATTTATCAGGCGGGGCCGGGCTTTCAGCAGTACTCCGCAGCCGCAATTCACTGCATCAAATTATTCATTATAAATTATCCAATTATCCATTAAACATGCGGCTTTGCGGGGTACTTGCCTCAATCCCTCACGCACGGGTACAGTCTTCTTGTGCTTATCTGAACGGAAATTGATAAGGATTAAAGGGATTTTGTGGATTTTAAAAGATTTGTTTTTTGGCCAACAGCAGAAACAATGATTGTAATTTATTATTGAAGACTATAATTGTCAGGCTGAGCTTGTCGAAGCCATAGCTGGTGCGAACAAGAAGACCACCTAAACAGATTACTACGATTTCCTTCGACAAGCTCAGGATGACATACAGATGAATTGTCATCACAAAATTAGCTTAGCTAAAACTATTAAAACTCGGCACTCTCCCGCACTTCCTCATTCCTTATTTAAAATTTCTTATTCCTTATTTCCCATGGATTCCGACGAAGAAAATATAGAAGCTTTCCCCACTTATTTAAAAGGTCGCGGGGCGCAATACAATCCCAAAAACAGATTTTTAGCACACGACACCGGACGGGAACATATTGAAGGCATCGACGATTGGAGTACGCCAAATCCGGCCACGGTTTACATGGAACAATTTGCTAAAAGCATTGTAAACAAAGTGGAAAGTCCGGATGTGGGCATGATGTACAGCATGAACCCCTACGCTGGTTGCGAGCATGGCTGCATTTATTGCTATGCCCGAAACGTGCATGAATACTGGGGTTTCAGCGCCGGGCTTGATTTTGAGCAGAAAATAATCGTAAAGAAAAATGCGCCGGAATTACTCCGCAAATTTCTATCAAACCCCAAATGGGAAGTGGTGCCCATCGGCCTCAGTGGCAATACCGATTGTTATCAGCCGGCCGAAAAAACTTACCGCCTCACCCGCCGCATATTGGAAGTGTGCAACGAATTTAACCAGCCCGTAGGCATGATTACCAAAAACGCAGGCATGCTGCGAGATAAAGATGTGTTGCAAGAAATGGCCCGTAAAAACCTGGTTTCCATTCTGGTTTCCATCACCAGTTTTGATGAAGATTTACGCCGCACCATGGAGCCACGCACCACCACCGCCAAACAACGCCTCCGCGTCATTCAGGAATTGAGTGACGCAGGCGTGCGCATGGGCGTGATGCTCGGGCCCATGATTCCAGGACTGAACGAACATGAAATGCAACGCATTATGGAAGCTGCAAGCAAGGCTGGCGCTGTGTTTTCGGCTTATACATTTATTCGGTTAAATGGTGCCATCAAACTCATTTTCCACGACTGGCTCTACAAAAACTTCCCCGACCGGGCCGATAAAGTTTGGCACTTGATTGAGCAAGGCCACGGCGGCAAAGTAAACGACACCCGTTTTGGTGTTCGCATGCGTGGCGAAGGCCCCATCAGCGATTTGGTGCGCCAACAATTTGTAAAATACAATAAAATTTATGGGCTTAATGCAGAGCGTTGGGAATTGGATTGCAGTTTGTTTAGACGGCCGGGAGAGCAGGGGAGGTTGTTTTGAGGTTATGTTGATACTAAAAGTTAGTTTTGCAAATGTTTTATAGAAGAAAAGTCATACTTGCAATAATTGAAGCCTACGGAGGCACGATTGAAAAAATCGCTTTGCAAAAAGCATTATTGCTATTTACTAAACGTCAAGCTAAGCCTGAATACGATTTTGTTCCTTATGATTATGGTTGTTATTCTTTTTCTTCCAATGCGGATTTAATGACAATGGTTAAACATGAGATTCTTAGTGTTTCGGAAGATGGTAAAAATTTCATTAAAAAGGATTCAACAAATTATATATCAAAACTCACTCCAACTGATAAGAAAATATTGGTTGAAATATTTGCATTGTATGGCAAAATGAATAGCAATGCGTTAATGAAATATACCTATTTAAATTATCAGTATTATGCAATCAACAGTAAAGTTGCAAGAGAGTTATTAACTGATGAACAATATAAAAAGGTTGATGACGCCAGACCAAAGGTTAGCGAAACTATTCTTTTTACGATTGGTTATGAGGGGATTTCTTTAGAAGAATATCTGAATCGTTTAATGAAAAACGATGTAAAAGTTCTGGTTGATGTTAGAAATAATCCTTTAAGTATGAAATTTGGATTTTCAAAAAGCCAAATTAAAAAATATTGTGAGAGTCTAGGAATTGAATATTTGCACATACCGGAAGTGGGTATTCAATCAGCTTTAAGACAGGAATTAAATAATCAAGCTGATTACGACAAATTGTTTAATCAATATAAACTTACCACATTGAATGAAACACAAACACATCAAGAAATAATACTTAATTTGCTTATCGAAAAGAAGCGAATTGCATTAACTTGCTTTGAAGCGAATATCTGCCAATGCCATAGAAAGCATTTGGCAGAAGCCATAACTTCATTACCCAAATGGAGTTATCATCTCAAACACATATAAAACATGGCCTTAACCAAAGTACTGATTGCTGTTAAAACTTATCCAACAATTTCTACCAAATATGATGAATTGGTCTGCACAGCTGGATTTAAAGAGGATGGTTCTTGGATAAGAATTTATCCAATTCAATTTAGAAAAAAATCCTATGCAGAGCAATATTCAAAATATCAATGGATTCAACTAGATTTAGTCAAAAATACAAGAGATGCAAGACCAGAAAGTTATAGACCGATTTCGCATGAGACTGAAATCAACATCATTGGTGAGATTAAAGCTGACGGAGCAAGCTGGAACGAACGAAGGGCAATTGTTTTAAATAAAGTTTATACGAACTTAACAACCTTAATTGCAGAAGCAAAAGATAAAACCGTTTGTACTTCTCTCGCTGTTTTCAAACCCAAAGAAATTAAGGATATCATAGTTGAACCTTGTGAAAGAGAATGGAGTAAAGAGAAATTAGAAAGTTTAAAACAAATGGGAATTTTTGACTCCTTACAATCTGAAAGACCACAGATTGTAAAGAAACTTCCTTACAAATTTTCTTACGTTTTTACTGATGAAGACAATAAAGAAGCAACCTTGATGATTGAAGATTGGGAACTTGGTCAATTATATTGGAATTGTTTAAGAAGGCATGACGGACATGATGCCGAAGCGAAAGCAATCGTGGATGTAAGACGAAAGTATTTTGACGATTTTGCAAAAACTAAAGACTTGCATCTGTTTTTAGGAACATCACAACGTTATCATTTTGTGGGTCCTAACCCTTTTATGATTATCGGCACTTTCCATCCAAAATTTCCCGAACCAGTTATTCAAGGCAGCTTATTTTAATTAGTAGAATTCTGGAAGCAATACTAGTTTAATAAAGACATTTATCTTAGAAACAGCCACTTATTCCAAGTGGCTGTTTTCATCCCCAACATTCCAAAAAATAAATTTTGGTGTAATAAATACACCATTATATATTTGTGTAACAATTACACCAATAATATGTATTTTGATAGTTTTGGTATAACGGTCGACAATGTGATTTTTGGCATTGAAGATGGTGAATTAAAAATCTTGTTGGTAAAGCGTAGTGCTGAACCTTGCATCAATTGCTGGGCTTTGCCGGGTGGTTTTATTTGGAAAGGCGAAACGGTTTTGGATTGTTCCAAACGGATATTGGCAGAAAAAATAAATATCAAAAATTTATTTTTGGAACAATTGCAAGTGTTTGATGGAATTGGCCGCGATCCACGGGCACAGATATTTTCCATTGCTTATTTTGGGTTGGTAAGAAAATCGCAGATGGGTGAAATTGCTGGCCGTGATGTGGCTGAAATCAAGTGGCATCCTGCATTTAAGCTGCCGAAACAATTGGCTTTCGACCACCATTCCATTTTACAAACAGCCATTAAAACCTTGCAAAAAGAAGTACTGTTCCGGCCATTGGTTTTTCAATTACTCGATAAGCAATTTACGTTGGTTGAAATGCAAAGGCTGTATGAAATTATCTTAAACAAAACCATGGACAAACGCAATTTCAGAAAAAAAATTACAGCACATCCGTTTATACAATCGCATGAAAATGCTTTTTCTACAGAAATAAAACAAGGAAAGCCTGCTCAATTATATGCCTTTGATGCAAAAGGTTTTAAACAATTGGAAAAGGGAAATTTATTTGTTGTAATTATTTAGCGGCGTATCTGACGCCTTATATTTCGGGCATCAGACACATGAAACAAATTAATTGAAACTCAAAAAATGAAATACAATTTACAGTGGCTATTGGCCGAACAGAATCAATCAAAGGAAATTAATTATTTATTCTTTTGGGGACATAAACCTGCAAAGGATAATTCCATTACAAAATCTTGCTTTAGCCAATGGTGGCCAAGTGCTTTTATAGTAAATGGAATCGAATACAAAACAGCAGAACATTGGATGATGGCAAAAAAAGCGCAATTATTTAATGACATTGAAACATTTGCTCAAATAATAACAGCAGAAAAGCCTGGCACAGCAAAAGCCCTAGGAAGAAAAGTTAAAAGTTTTGATGCCGATACGTGGGATCAACATGCATTTAATATTGTGGTGGAAGGCAATCAACATAAATTTAATCAACACACCGACTTAAAACAATTTTTATTTGAAACAGGCAGTAAAATAATAGTAGAAGCCAGTCCGGTGGATAAAATTTGGGGCGTTGGAATGGCGCAGGATAATCCAAACATCAATAACCCAACTAAATGGAATGGTAAAAATTTATTAGGGTTTGCATTGATGGAGGTTCGAGATTTAATTAATAACCAAACTTTAAACAATTAAAACAACAACCATGATCACCATAAATCTTTTCCAAACAAGCACTGATTTTAAAATATTTAAATTCCCCGGAGGCGAGTGCCACATTAAGTTTACGGCTACTTTTAAACCAACAGAAAGCGTAAAAATAAATGCCCGGTTAAATTCATCCGACGATATTATGTTGTTGTATTTAACAGTAGATGCGTTGCGCCGCATGGATGTAAAACAAATCGAATTATTTATTCCTTACTTGCCCTATGCACGGCAAGATAGGGTAATGGTCACTGGCGAACCATTATCAATAAAAGTAATGGCCACTTTATTAAATGCATTAAATCTAGATAAAATAATTATCTACGATGTACACAGCGAAGTATCAACAGCTCTGCTAAATAATGTCACCAACATTTCGAATTTGGAAATGGTAAAATATTTTATCAGTGATTTAAATGTAAATGATTATTTTTTGGTATCGCCCGATTTGGGCGCTTACAAAAAAATAACCAAATTAGCGCAAAGCGTCAATTACCAAAACGAAATAGTTACCGGATTAAAAATCCGCAATTTAGCTACTGGCGAAATTATTAAAACAAGTATTGACAAAACTGATTTAGCAGGAAAATCTTGTTTAATTGTAGATGATATTTGCGATGGTGGCCGCACATTTATTGAATTGGCAGAAGTATTAAAAGCACACAATGCCGGCGATTTATATTTAATTGTTTCGCACGGTATTTTTAGTCATGATGCATTGGTGCGGTTAAAAGCCGCCGGATTTAAAAATGTTTGTAGCAGCAATTCAATTGCAGATTTAAATGAGGATAGATTTTATAAAAGCTATAATTTGTTTTAAATGCAAATAGAAATTATAAAAGGGCGACATCACCATAATTGCTGTTGATGCAATTGTAAACGCAGCAAACACGAGTTTATTGGGCGGCGGCGGAGTAGATGGTGCGATCCACCGCAAAGGCGGCAAAGAAATTTTGGAAGCATGTATTAAAATAAGGGAAAAACAAGGTGGTTGTAAAACCGGCGAAGCCGTTATTACAACTGCGGGCAATTTACCAGCTAAATTCGTTATACATACGGTTGGTCCCGGTTTGGAATGGTGGACAAAAAAACGAAATAGCATTACTAAAAAACTGTTACATTAACTCCTTAAAAATTGCGATAGAAAACAATATTAAAACAATTGCATTTCCAAATATCAGTACGGGTATTTATCATTTTCCAAAAGAAAAAGCTGCGGAAATTGCCTTCGATGTAATTAAAACTTTTGAGCAAAACAACCATTTTAATAAAATTATTTTTGTTTGTTTTGATGAGGAAAATTACAATTTATATTTAAAATATTTGAACTAACAATTATAATAATCAATACAAAATCCAGCACTGGGCAAAGCCGATCAACAACAATATCAAAAACAATTACCATTTATTCAAACACAAAAACATGAACGACAAATTAAAAACAACCAGTAAATTCTTAAGCTTGGTGCTTCGGCATTCACCACAAACAATCGGAATCGAATTAGACGAAAACGGATGGGTATCAACAGAAGAATTAATCCGCAAAGCAAACCAACATCGCCAACAATTAAATATCGAATTATTAAAAGAAGTGGTAGCTAACAACGATAAAAAACGCTTTTCTTTTAACGAAACCGGAACAAAAATTAGAGCCAATCAAGGCCATTCTATTTCTGTTGATTTACAATTGCAACCTGTTGAACCCCCAGCCTTTTTATTCCACGGTACAGTGGCAAAATTTTTAGATGCCATCAAAAAAGAAGGTCTTAAAAAAATGAACCGGCAACATCTGCATTTGAGTAACGATGAGGAAACCGCTATTAAAGTCGGAAGCCGTCGGGGCAACCCGATTATCCTTACTATTGCAAGTGGCAAAATGCATAACGATGGCTATCATTTTTATTTATCAGCCAATGGCGTTTGGCTTTGCGACCAAGTTCCATCAAAATACATCAATTTTAACCCATGAAAAAGACATTTGTAATTGGCGATATACACGGCGCAGATTTGGCTTTGCAGCAAATATTAAATCGTGCAAACGTAACAACAGCGGATACTTTGATCTTTTTAGGCGATTTTGTAGATGGTTGGAGCGGCTCGTTTCAGGTCATTGAATCGTTAATAAAACTGGGCGAGCAATACACATGCATTTTTGTAAAAGGCAACCACGATGCATGGTGCGAAGAGTGGCTACAAACAGGGATAGCCGATAAAAACTGGTTATTTTATGGAGGACAATCCACGGTGGAAAGCTATGCGGATTGTCCTGAAGCGACTAAGCAAAAACACGCCGATTTTTTTAACCGCTGCCGTAATTACTATATTGACGCATTGAATAGATTGTTTATCCATGCAGGTTTTACCAGCATGCATGGCCCAATAAAAGAAACGTTTCCTTCCAATTACAATTGGGATAGAACGCTTTGGGAAGTAGCCCGTTCGATGGATCAAAGCATGCCGATCCAATCCAAATTATATCCTAAAAGGTTAAAATTATTCACCGAAATATACCTGGGCCATACGCCAACATTGCATTATGATGTAACCGTTCCCATGCATGCCGCAAATGTTTGGAACATGGATACCGGCGCAGCATTCAATGGCAAATTGACCATTATGGACATCGACACAAAAGAATATTGGCAAAGCGACGAGGCGTTTAAATCATATCCCGGCGAAATAGGAAGAACAAGCGATTGAAATAAGGAATAAGAAAGCAAGGCACAAGAAATCAAGCTACAAAAACACAAGAAGCCAAGAATAAAGTCCCAAAAGGACGACATATAAAAGCGGTGGGCAACGCCCATCAAAAACAAATCACAACAATCACAAACAATTAAATGAAAACAGAAAAATACATAACACAACAAACAAGATTACCACAAGTTGGCAAACAAATAATTGCACAAACAGAAAATGACAACATCATTGTTTATCAAGCATTCAATAAAAACATTGCCAATTACGCCGTAGCTAATCAACAATTTGGCGGCAACCATTACAGCTTTAATCGCATGTCGTGGATAAAGCCCGGTTTTTTATGGATGATGCACCGATCTGGCTGGGCAACCAAAGAACACCAAGAACATATTTTGGCCATCACCATTTCGATTGAGCATTTTAAAGCGATATTGAAACAAGCTACTATTTCATCATTTAATGGCCAATTATTTAATTCCACCGAAAACTGGAAAGCCGAGTTAGATAAAACAGAAGTGCGTTTGCAATGGGATCCCGACCACGATCCGTATGGGAATAAACAAGAACGCAAAGCCATTCAATTAGGCATGAAAGGTGAAACATTAAAACAATTTTGCACCGAATGGATTATAAAAATAGAAGATATTACGCCGTTTGTAAAAGAAGAATATCAAAAATTAAAAAACAATCTCATCGAAGATTTAAACATACCTCTTGAAGAAATTATCCCGATTAATGACGCTGAAATAATAAAAAGAATCGGGCTAAATATCCCATCCTAAAAGTTCCAACGAGATGGCACCTGCAAGCGGTGGGCAACGCCCATCGATAAAAATATACGCTCAAAAATTTCCTCAACAACTCAAAAACAAAACCATGAAATTAAACCCGTTAACACTTATCGATTTTTATAAAGCCGACCATCGCCGCCAATATCCTGAAGGCACAACTATGGTGTACAGCAATTTCACGCCCCGTAAATCACGCATTGCAGATATTGATAAAATTGTGTTTTTCGGCCTGCAATACTATGTAAAAGAATACCTCATAAACAATTGGAACGAGCAGTTTTTCAATCAGCCCAAAGCCAGTGTAGTAAAGGCTTTCAAGCGTAGGATGGACACTTCGCTGGGCCCAAATGATATTGGCACCGAGCACATCGAAGCCTTGCACGATCTTGGTTATTTGCCGCTTGAAATCCATGCGTTGCCCGAAGGTTCTGTGGTAGATATGCGCATCCCTGTAATGACTTTGCACAATACCGTCGCTGATTTTTTTTGGCTTACCAATTATCTAGAAAGCATTATTTCGGCCATTATTTGGAAGCCCATAACCAGCGCCACACTGGCTTATGAATATGCAAAAGTCTTTAATAAATATGCAGACGAAACTGTTGGCAACCGCGAATTTGTACCTTGGCAGGGTCACGATTTTAGCTTCCGCGGCATGAGCGGCGTTGAAGATACCGTTATCAGCGGTGCTGGACATTTGCTTAGTTTTACAGGTACCGATTCCGTTCCGGCCATCGATTTTTTAGAAGAATTTTACAATGCCGATGCCGATAAAGAACTGGTTGGCGGTTCCGTTCCCGCCACCGAACACAGCGTTATGTGTATGGGCACACAAAGCGAGGAGATCAAAACTTTCGAACGGCTCATCACCGAAATCTATCCAAACGGCATTGTTTCTGTGGTGAGCGACACTTGGGATTTTTGGCAGGTAATCACCGATTTTTTGCCTAGGCTTAAAGACAAAATTTTAGCCCGCAACGGCAAACTGGTCATCCGTCCCGACAGTGGCGATCCTGTAAAAATAATTTGTGGCGATCCAGCTGAAACGCCCGGCACACCTGCATTTAAGGGTGCTATCGAATGCATTTGGGAAACATTTGGCGGCACAATTACAGAAAAGGGTTTCAAATTATTAGACAGTCACGTTGGCCTAATTTATGGCGACAGCATCACGTTGGAAAGGCAAAAATCCATCCTTGAAAACCTCAAACAAAAGGGCTTCGCGTCCTTCAATGTGGTGCTTGGCATCGGCTCATTCACTTACGAATACCAAACCCGCGACACGTTTGGCTTCGCCATGAAAGCCACTTACGGCGAAATAAATGGCGAAGGCCGCGAAATTTTTAAGGATCCAAAAACCGACGACGGTACCAAAAAATCAGCCAAAGGATTGCTGGCGGTTTACAAAAATGAAGACGGCAGTTTTTACCTAAAAGACCAAGTTACCAAAGCCGAAGCCTTTAATTGCGCCTTCCAAAAAGTTTTTGCTGATGGTAAATTATTGGTTGACGATAGCCTTGAGGCCATTAGAAAGCGGTTAAAAATTTGACAACTTTTCACGCATTTTAAATGATACAACAATCCAAAAGTTGTCAAATTTGGTTAGGCTTGGGCAAATGCCCGGAAAAACCGCCGGGCACCGGGCTATCCGTTGCAAGTCCGCCGCCGCAATTCACTGTGTTTGGTCATTCATTATTTACTTTTCATATTCACTAATTATGCGGCGTTACGGGCTTTCCACTGCTATCCCTTTTGCGCTGCCGCATCAAAAATTTCTTGGTTTCCACACAACTTCACGTTATTTAAAAGGTCGTCCACCTTGTCACGCAGCTTCAACATTTTCAAACGCCAGCAAGACGGTCAACCTTTAAAAAAAATTGACAACCTTGCTCACGAATTTTATAATGGTCAGCAACTAGAAAGGTTGTCAAATTTGGCGCTGCCAAGGTCATCCACCTTATCAAACTCTACCAAAATTTTGGCCCGTCGGGCAAGGTGGTTGACCTTTGGCAAGTTGGTTGACCTTGAGCAACCTTTCCTAACAATAAAATCACAAAAAATGCAAGACAAAACGGTTCACGCTACCCTGCTAGATTATTGAGCTAAAAAATTTGACAACCTTGCTCACGAATTTTATATGGTCAGCAACTAGAAAGGTTGTCAAATTTAAAAGCCATAAAAACTAAAAAAATACGCACATATTGTTTTTATTTTCTGAATATTGCGTACTATTGTACTAAAATATTTAGCTATGTCGTATTTTAGGATAACCGTTTGGACAAAGAAAAAGACATACCAAGGCATCCGTTACATGGAAACAAAAGATGTTGAATTTGCCCAACAACATTGGCGAAAAATAGGCAAAGAACAGTTTACCGACTTCATTGATATTGAGGTGGCCATGCTTCCAAGGTATTGCAATGCAGTAAAGCAACACATTGCCACAAGGGAAAGATATTATAAACCGGCAAGCCAATAACTAACATTTGTCGTCTGCATTATTTTTGTTGCGTAACATGCCAAGCTTCATGAGCCAGGCTAGTATCTTGCCCCGGCGCTAAATGAATGCCCGTTCCTTGTGCATAAGCCAATGCCCCCATTTGCGACGCATATCCACGGAAATAATCCTTCAGCTCCTTCGAAACGGCAAATTGAAAATCAAAATAGCCAATCGGATAATCGGTTGAAAAGGTACATCCACCGTTGAACGCAAATGTTACGTTCCATCCATAATTTTTCTTATTTAAGTTTTCACAAGCTGTTTGCGCCTCAAAATAACCAAAGGAAGGCAGTAGCTGACTTTCGTTAAAATTTACAGTAGGCATTTAAAATAATTTAAAGTTGGATAATTAGCTCAAATTACTGTGGCTGCTTTATTGCGCCAGCCTTGGTAAAATAACACATTCGTTTGATAAATCAAAGTGTTAATTGAATTATTTCTGGAGATATTCTTTTAAAAGAAAAGCTTTTGGAACTTAAACAAAATAGAAAAGGAAGCCGAAGCTCCCTTTTCTAAACCCTAAACCCTTAAAACGTTTTATAAATTGCAAACACTATGCCAACTTTAAAAACCCTAAAAATATTCTTTTTATAAAAAAAGGAAGGAAATCCAAAGACCTCCTTCCTTTAACCCTACACCCTTAAAACTAATACTACAATTTCAAACACCGTGCCAAAAAAGGTTTTACTAAAAATTAATAAAGCATTTTTTAAACCTATTTTTGAAAAAAGAATTTTATGCTGAAAGGGATGTTTTTAAGCTTGCTGGCTTTTATTGGGGTTGGATGTTCATCGCAACCAAAAGCCGATTACGCGTCTAACAATAATAGCTTGCTTTGGGAAATTAGTGGAAACGGGCTTAAACAACCCTCCTATTTTTTTGGCACTATGCATATTTTATGTGCCGATGACGCCAAGTTAAGCCCAAATTTTACCAACATCATAAACAGTGTTGGTCAAGTTTATTTTGAAATCGATTTAGATGATTTGGCACAAACCTTTGGCATGATCGGCGACTTGCCGATGAAAGACAATAAAACATTAAAAGATTTTTATACTGACTCAGAATACGCCAAAGTGAAAGCCTATTTTGATAAGCATGGACAAATGCCTTTTATGATGTTGGAAAAATTTAAACCAATGTTGTTAAGTAGCATGGTTTCTGAAGATGCAATGCCTTGCAAAGAAAAAGACGGCATGGAAATGCGCATCATGCAATTGGCACAAGCCAAAAAAACAGAAATAAAAGGCTTGGAGACGATGCATTTTCAAGCAAGCATTTTTGATAGTATTCCGTACGAAGAACAGGCGAAAGAATTATTGGAATCAATTGATAGCATCCCGCAACAACATATCGAACTCGAAAAAATGACCAAGGCTTACATTTCGCAAAACCTTGATTCTCTGAACGATATGACATCTACCGATACCAGCATGGCAAAATATATGGATTTGATGTTGTTTAATCGCAACCGCAATTGGGTGAAACAATTTGATGATATCGCCAAAGAAAAAACTACGCTTTTTGCTGTTGGCGCCGGTCATTTGGGTGGCGAAAAAGGTGTATTAAACCTGCTTCGTAAAAAAGGCTACACTGTAAAGCCATTAAAAAATTAAAGCATAAAAAGTTGTTTTACAATAGCAGCAGCAAGCGGTAAAAACCTTTAACTGCTGCTATTGTTGTATTGGTATTATTTTTTAGCGATATAAAACAAATAAAGATCCCAATGATTTTAGAAATAAACGATAGTAAAACAATTGGCGAAATAAGCGACGAATTCACCGCTGCTTATCCGTTTCTTAAAATTGAATTTTACAAACACCCGCATAATTGGCAAGAAAAATCAAGATTGAATGGACAATTGCCACACGAAAAAAAGATTGGAACCGTAAGAACAAAACATAATCCTGGTGCTATTGAAATACATGCCAACTCAAAAACTGGAACAATTGAACAGGATTTTGCCGCAATGTTTGGATTGAATGTCCAAATTCTTCGCCACCACACCAACGAATGGGTACAAACAATTGGTAGCGATGATTTAACAATAGCCGAACAAAATGAAATTGGTATGAATGCTTCGCAAGACTTGCTGCATGAAGCTGATGAGCATATTGAAAACGAAAAAACTATTGAACCATGAACAATTTTGAAACGCATATACAAGGCGAAATGCCCGTGGTGGTCGACTTTTTCGCCGATTGGTGCGGCCCTTGCAAAATGATGCCACCTATTTTAAAAGAAGTAAAAAGCGCTATTGGCGACAAAGCCACCATCTTAAAAATGGATGTAGATAAAAACCGCTATTATTCAGAAAAGTATGGTATTCAATCTATTCCAACACTTATTATCTTTAAAAAAGGACAAATTGTTTGGCGCAAAACGGGTGTTGCCAGTGCAAAAGAAATTTTGCAGCAACTAAATGTTGCAGCCAGCAATTAATTTCTCGCAAAAAACGAATTCTCGCAGAAAACGGAGAAAACGCGGAAGGGAATTTATAAAACTTATTTATTCTGCGTTTTCTCCGTTTTCTGCGAGAGAATAGTTTTCTGTTTTCCGCAACAGTTCAGCATTTATTTTTGCAGATGATTTCTCTCTCCAAAAATTATCGGCTCATACTCCGCAACGGCTTGTTTTTGTTATTGATTATGACGCTGATGCGCATTTCTTTCTTTCTTTTTTTTAAAGATGCCAGTCACGAATCAGTGGCAGACGCTTTTTTCCTTGGCTTGCGGTACGATTTAAAAATGCTTTGCATCCCCATTCTTGGCATTTGGTTATTGTCTTCGCTCCCATTTTTATCGCCGTTCAAACATCCTACAGCCGCCAAATTCTGGAACACTTTGTGGTGGATCATGTCGTTTTTGATACTTTGTTTTTACACTGCCGACTTTGGCCATTACGCTTATTTGCAACAACGCCTCAACGCCAATATTTTAAGTTATGCGGGTGATGCAGCCATTTCCAGTAAAATGTTGTGGCAATCTTACCCGGTTATTCGTTGGTTATTAATTGCCATTGCGTTTTTATGGTTTACCCGTTGGGTTATCCGAAAAAACTTTTTTATTGTCAACCAACAACCCATTGCCGTTAGAAAAAAGGGAATGAAAATTGCGCAGCCCATTATATTTTTCTTGCTGTTGGCGGTGGCTATTTTTGGTCGGGTTGGTCAATATCCACTTCGCTGGAGCGATGCTTTTGATTTAGGCAGCGAGTATAAATCAAACTTGGCATTAAATCCATTCCAATCTTTTTTTAGCACTTTACAATTTAGAAGAACAGGTTACGATTTAAACAAGGTAAAAGCGCACTACGCCGAATTGGCCCAATATTATGGCATTGAAAATCCTGATCCCAACACTTTAAACTTTGAACGGAGCTATCAGCCGAGAAAAGATTTTGTTTTTCAACAGCCAAACATCGTGTTGGTTATTTGCGAATCGTTTAGCGCCTACAAGAGTTCGATGTATGGAAACCCGTTAAATACCACACCTTTCTTTAATTCGATTTGTAACAACGGCATTTTTTTCGACCGTTGTTTTACACCTTGTTACGGAACGGCCCGCGGTGTTTGGGCAACTTTAACGGGCATTCCCGATGTAACAATTGGCGCTACCACCAATACCCGTAACCCCGCAATCGTAAGCCAGCACACGATCCTAAACGATTTTAAGGGTTATGAAAAATATTATTTTATTGGTGGAAGTGCAAGCTGGGCCAATATCCGTGGCTTGCTAAAAAACAATATTGATAGCCTGCATTTGTTTGAACAAGGCGATTACAAAGCACCCAAAATTGATGTGTGGGGCGTAAGCGACAAAAATGTTTTTTTGGAAGCGAATCAAAATTTGGCAAAGGCCAACAAACCTTTTTTTGCGGTCATCCAAACATCTGATAATCATCGGCCATATACCATTCCCGATGAAGACAAGGCCGCTTTTAAAGTGCTTAATGTGCCGCAAGACACATTATTAAAATATGGTTTTACGACATTGGATGAATTTAATGCTTTTCGTTACACCGATTTTTGTTACCAAAAATTTATTGAAGCGGCGCAAAAAGAAGCTTACTTCAACAATACCATTTTTGTTTTTGTAGGCGATCATGGCATCCGCGGCAATGCCGGCGACATGCTACCAAAAGTTTGGACGGAGGAAGGTTTAACTTGCCAACACGTGCCGCTGCTTTTTTATTCGCCCAAATTATTACAGCCTAAACGCTATTCTTATTTGGTTTCGCAGTTGGATATTTTGCCCACTTTGGCTGGTTTATCTGGAATTCCTTACACCAATATGGCGCTGGGAACCGATATTTTAAATCCGGCAATGTTGGCAAAAGACAGCGGTCGTAGCAAACATTTATTAATTTTCGACGACAACAAGCAATTGGCTGGCACTGGGTTTTCGCCCGTTTTTTATGAAAAAAACATCAACAACAAAACGGGTGATTTATACAGTTTGGTAGATAATTCCAAACCGCAAAACGACTCCATGCGCAATGCTTTGCAATCTTTTACGGAAGGCTGGTTGGAATTTGCCAGATATATTCCCTATAAAAATAAGAAAAAGTAAGTTGAATGGATAATTAGCTCGCAATTTTAGATAATATATATTGTACATTTGAAATAGTGAGCAAAACATATTTCATGGCAACATTAAAACGATATACAACTTTTGATGAACTGAAGGTAGGTATTGAATCAAATACTATGGATATAAACGAATGCAGTGCAAATCTGAATTTATTTGAGTACAAAGATTTTTTGAATCTCTTAAGAGACGAATTAATCAATAAGAAAAAAACAACAAAAGATAAAATTGTTGATGGAAAACAATTTAGCCGATAGTATTCTTAGTATTTGTTCGGTGCTTAACAAACATGTTGTTCAATATATGATTGTTGGTGGTACTGCTGTTGCGTTACATGGTTATTTTAGATTTTCAACCGATATATCTGGAATTGTTATCAATAAACCCGATCTTGATTTTTGGTACAATCCAACCTATAGAAATTATTTTAATCTTTTAAATGCATTAGAAGAATTAGGACAGGATGTAAAGGCATTTAAACAAGAACAAGCACCTAATCCTAAAAAATCATTTTTTAAATTCGATTTTGACAAGTTTACGCTCGATCTCTTACCAGAATTAAAGGCTCCATTAAAATTTCGACCATCTTTTGAAAAAAGGGAAATCGTTCAATTGAGAGAAACGGATATTCCGTTTATTAGTTATGGCGATTTAATAAAAGATAAAGAAATAAACCCAAGACCTAAAGACATCATCGATATAGTGGAATTGAAAAAGCAAAGAAAAACAAAAGACCAATAAAACCGGCCTCGTCAATCAACCCTCAATGTATAGAAATATGTTTTAAGTCTAGATTTCAATTACGTTTAGCACGTCAAAATTTACTTTGGCAATCTTTGCAACGCACTATCCATCAATGTTCCAACGGCTTTATCGTTGTACATCATTTTAAATTTATCCCAAGGCTTGTACCATTTTGCCCGGAACACATAAAACAATTGCACTGCGGTGCTATCGCTTGAAATGCGATACATGGCAATGCCGCCTTTTAATGGATCCTTTGTTAAATTATCGACCTGAAAAAAAATGGTGTCGCTATTTGATTCGCGGTGGAAAATCTTTTGGTCGTTGTAATAATAATTCCGTTCGGTAAAAGCAACCGACGCGGTGGAATTATCGCCCAATAAAATGGATTTTAATGAAACTTGATTTGATAAAACAGTTTTCAAACTATCTGGTTTCACCGCAGAGTTTACGGCTCTGCTAACAATAGTGTTGTTGGGTAAGATAATTGTAAATGCCCAAAGGATGCAATAAAAAACAACAGCGCTGATCAATCCTAATTTAATAACATTCATCTTTCTAATTTGATAATGTGATAATTCGATAATATGCTAATGAAATAAAATAGACAATTTGAAATAAAATAAATGAAACGTTTAGCAACCACCGAGCATATTCTTCCATTATCCATTCAATCCTATTCCCATTTAAAAACCTTCCCTGCAATAAAATAAACCACTACGCACCAAATAGCCATTATGCCCAATTCAAAACCACAATTCCAAAGATGCGCACCCTCGAAAGCTATTTTACGGATAGCAGTATTGAAATGTGTAAGCGGCAAAATTTTGCAGCAGGTTTGCAACCATGTGGGGAAAACTTCAATCGGAAAAAAAGTGCCCGACAATAAAATTTGAGGCAATGAAAAAATGTTGATCATCAGGGGAATAAGATTGTCCGTTTTGGCGAAACTGGAAAATATCAGCCCCACTCCCATTAAAATAAACAATAAGAAAATAGACAATAAAACAATTTCCAAAAATGTATCAAAACCATGCGCTAGCGTAAAACCTAACCAAAAATGCCCAACGCCAATCAGTACCACCACGTTTATCAACTGGAATATTAATCGGCTCAAACCTATGCCTATCAATATGTTCAGCCGATTAATGGGCGTGGCATAAAAGCGTTTAAGCACCAACTGCTCCCGCAAAGTGTAAAACAAAAATGATATGCCGAACAAGGTTGAAAATAATAAAGAAAACCCAATTTGGCCCGGCAAAACAAAATCGATACGGTGATAAGGGCGAACCGCGTAAATAACAGGTATAATTGGTTTGTAGTTTTGCATGCCGGGCAAATGTTTTATTAAAACACTTTCCATTAATGGCATTATCTGCCTTACGTCTCCTTCTGTTGCATTGGTTGCCTTTAATTGTACTATTTCTCCGCTTACCGTATCATTCATATTTTTGGTAATAGATAATATGGCGGTAAGATTGCCCTTTTCCAAATCTTGCCGCATTAACGCCGTGTCTGAATAATATTTTAGCCGAAGGAAAGACATTTCTGTTTTCACCGAATTAAATAATCCAGTTGTGGTGTCGGTTCCCGGCTGTATGGCAACCGTAAAACGGCTTCCATTTCCACCACCAAACGAGCCAAAAATGAAAACGAAAATGAGCGGAAAAACCAAACTAAAAAAAATAGCCTGTGGATTTTTAAGCGAAGCTTTTAAACTACTAATAAAAACGGCCTTGAAAGCGGTGAACTGATTATACGGTTTGCCTTGCATTAATTTATTTTGGAAGCGCAAAATTATCGGTTTAATTTTCATTTCAAATTATCGCATTTGTCTGTGGCTTTAATTTCAGTGTTTCTGTGCCTCAATGGCAAATAATATTTGCCATTGAGGCACAGAAACACTGAACCATTTTTATAACCCAAAAGTACTTTTATGCCGCTGCAAGAAGAACTGGTTGATAGCTTCCGCATCAACAACAATGTGAACCTTTATTTGCTAAATGCCATTGCTGAAAAAAATTTAACGGATATTGCTGCATCCAAAGGCAGGAACGTGGGCGAGCAATTTGCGCATATCCACAATGTGCGGTTGATGTGGCTGGCAGCTTCGGCACCAGATTTAATGGCGGATCAACAAAAGATTGAAAAAGGGAATATTACCAAACAATTGTTGATCGACAGTTTGAAATCTTCATCCGAAGCTATGCAAAAAATGCTGTTGAAAGGTTTTACCGATGGAAAAATAAAAGGCGCAAAGCCACATCCAGCTTCATTTTTGGCGTATTTGTTGGCGCATGAAGCCCACCATCGCGGACAAATTGTGTTGAGTTTAAAACAAGGCGGTCATCCGCTCGACAAAAAGATTTTGTTCGGCATTTGGGAATGGGGAAGCCGAGGGAATGATGCGTTTTAATAAAAAATCCCGTCCAAATAAATGAATGGGACAATATTTTAGCTGATTAAATATTATTGGTTGTTTAATTTAGATTTGGGCAAGCCCACAGTTTTAAGCATTTCGTTTGCCTTCGACAATTTTTCAGGAAACAATACAACATAGTCGTATTTATTTAGTGACTTGTCGATTTGTACCGATGGCGCCTTTTTATTTGCTTGCATCATTGTTTTTATGCTTATAAATTCAAATGTTGTAAAATTATCACCTGCCTTTATTTTATACCGATCGAGTTTTATGGTGTTGGTCTAATAAGATGCCAAAGTTATTGGGTTCTCGTTGTTACGGCCATTATTCTCGTATTTTTGTAACAGAAAACATGATTATGAACATTCAATATATTTCTGATAATATTGGTTTGACAACTGCGGTTGTAATACCAATCGAAGAATGGAATCAAATAACGGAGAAATATCCAGATTTAAAATCTGGCGAGACTCAAAACCAACTGGAAAAAAAACTAAAACCTTCTGACTTTGCAGGAAAGATGTCGAAAGAAACAGCAGAAAAATTTCAAGAATACATAAAAAATACCCGCAATGAATGGGATAGAGATTAAATTAGTTAAAACACTCACATGAAATATCTTTTAGATTCAAACGTTATTATAGATTACCTAGCTGAAAATTTACCGCTAAAAGGAAAAACATTTATCAGCGATGTTATAAATGAAGATTTTTTAATTTCGATTATTACCCATATTGAAGTTTTGGGATTTAATAGTGGATCGCTATCTACAGATAAGCAAACTAGGTTTTTTATTGACTTAGCTACAATTTGTTATTTGAACGATAAAGTAGCAAGTGAAACAATTAATATTAGAAGGGTATTAAAACTTAAATTGCCAGATGCAATCATTGCAGCCACTGCGTTAGCCAACAATTTTACTTTAGTTAGTCGAAATACAAAAGATTTTAAAAATATTCAAGGATTACAACTAATTGACCCGTACAGCATTTGAAAGCAAAACAGGTTTTCAAAAATTAATTTTGAAAACCTGTTTTACTTAATATCGATATAAATATATTTTAAACCACCGCCCCAACTTCTTCTTTTTTCCAGTTAAAGTATTGATTTGCATTGTGATAGCAAATATCTTGCACAATTTTTCCGATCCATGGAATATCGTTTGGCAACTCTCCGTTTTCAATTTCGGTTCCTAATATATTGCACAGCAAACGGCGGAAATATTCATGCCTCGGGAATGATAAAAAGCTACGGCTATCTGTCAACATGCCCACAAATTTGCTGAGCAAACCCATATTGCTTAAAGCGTTGATTTGTTTGGTCATACCGTCTTTTTGGTCGAGGAACCACCAACCACTGCCCCACTGGATTTTACCGGCAGACGAACCATCGTTGAAATTGCCGATCATCGTAGCCATCACTTCGTTATCGGCGGGATTTAAATTGTACAAAATGGTTTTGGCCAAGTTATCTTCAGCATCTAGTTTGTCTAAAAATTTAGCCAAATTGCGGGCCTGCGAAAAATCGCCGATTGAATCCCAGCCTGTGTCTGCGCCCAATTGTCCCAACATGCGGGAGTTGTTGTTGCGCAAAGCGCCCAAATGGAATTGTTGCACCCAACCTTTTTCGCAATCCCATTCTGCAAAATGTAGCAACATCGCACTTTTAAATTTACGCTGTTCCACATCCTGTAATTCTTTGCCAGAATGTATTTTCCTAAAAATTGCGTCTATTTCACTGCCCGTAAAATCATCGGCATAAATTTCTTCCAAACCATGGTCGCTTACGCCGCAACCCATGGATGCAAAGAAGTCATGACGGTTTTGCAAGGCATACAAAAAGTCATCAAACGAAGCGATGGAAATGTTGGAAGCAGCTTCTAGTTTTTTAACGTAGGCATTAAATTTACCGGCATCGGTTACGTTCATGGCGTTATCTGGACGGAAGGCCGGCAACACCGGAATTTCAAAGCCATCATCTTTTAACTGCTGGTGGAAAGCTAAATCATCTGTTGGATCATCGGTGGTGCAAACCGTTACCACATTCATTTTGCGGAGTAAATTTTTTACCGAATAATCCGGCGATTGCAATTTGTTCGAGCAATCTTTATAAATGGCCGCGGCGGTCTTCGGGCTTAAAATATCATGCACATCAAAATAGCGCTGCAATTCTAAATGTGTCCAGTGGTATAATGGATTACGTAAAGTATATGGCACCGTTTCGGCCCACTTCTCAAATTTTTCAAAGTCGCTTTTGTCGCCGGTGCAATAGCTTTCGTGCACGCCGTTTGTACGCATGGCCCGCCATTTGTAATGGTCGCCGTACAGCCAAGCCTCACTTAGGTTCCTAAACTGTTTGTCCTCCGCAATTTGCTGTTGCGGCAAATGGCAATGATAGTCGATGATGGGCATGTTTTTGGCATATCCAAAATATAATTCCTGCGCACTTTTTGTTTGCAGCAGGAAATTTTCGTCGAGAAATGGCTTCATATTTTCAACGTATTAAGTTGTAAGTAATAGGTTTTAAGTAATAATTAGGTGCCGAGTATTGAGTGCTGGACTATAACGTTTTTAAGTTTAATGCAATATTATTTGTCGCTTTAATTGTGGTGAATGATGCCATGGAAAACTTCACTTGAATGGAGTCCTTCAATAAACTCAGGATAAACTGCCACAAAAGCCTCCATCTTTGTTCCAACTGCTGGTTACCAAAAAAGTCTGAACCTGGATTAATAAGGATTAAATGGATTTACAGGAAAATGTGTGATTTCTAGTTATTTTTTATTCCTTATTTTTTATTCCTCATTCCTTATTCCCTAAAGGCTTACCCCTCTTTTCCACGGAATAAAATCATCTTGATTCAATTGCACCGCCTTGGGAATCACTTCGCCGCTGGCGGCTTTGATGCAATATTCCAAAATTTCTTCGCCCATTTGTTCGATGGTTTTTAGGCCGTCGATGATTCCGCCGGTATCAATGTCGATAATATCGCCCATGCGACGGGTGAGGGAAGAATTGGTGGCCACTTTTATTACCGGGCAAACGGGGTTACCTGTTGGCGTTCCCAAACCGGTGGTAAACAAAATAAGTGTTGCGCCGCTGGCTGCTTTTCCGGTGGTTGCTTCTACGTCGTTGCCGGGCGTACAAACGAGGCTCAAGCCTCGTTTTACAGCAGGTTCGGTGTAATCCAACACATCTTCAACGGGTGAAGTGCCGCCTTTTTTGGCCGCTCCGGTGCTTTTGATGGCGTCGGTAATCAAGCCATCTTTTATATTTCCGGGTGATGGGTTCATGTGAAAACCGGAACCAACTTTATGCGCCGCATCGTTGTAAGCAGTCATTAAATAGATGAATTTTTTGGCCGCTGCTTCGTCTTTGGTACGGTCGATCAAATCCTGTTCGGCACCACATAATTCTGGGAATTCGGCCAATAAAACTTTTCCACCCAAAGCCACCAACAAATCGCTGAAATAACCAACGGCCGGATTAGCTGAAATTCCGCTGAAACCATCGCTGCCACCGCATTTCACGCCAACGGTCAATTTATCCAGCGGCGCTGGACTACGTTCAAATTTGTTGATTTCGACCAAGCCTAAAAATGTTTTTTTGATGGCTTCGCTAATCAATTGCTCTTCGCTTTTTGATTGCTGTTGCTCGAAAACATATAGCGGTTTATCAAAATTTGGATTGCGTTGTTTCAGGTCGTTTACAAAATCTTGCACTTGCAAGTTTTGGCAACCCAAGCTTAAAACTGTTACGCCTGCTACGTTTGGATGGTCAGCATAAGCAGCCAATAATTTGCTTAAAACTGCAGCATCTTGACGAATACCGCCGCAACCGCCTTGGTGGTTCAAAAATTTAATCCCATCTACATTTTTAAATGGACGGTTTACCGCTTTTGGGCCTAGGTTGGAAAGATTGATATTGTTAACGTCTTCGCCACTGTTATAGGCTTCCAACAAATGATGGGCGAAGGATTTATATTTTTCGGTAACCGCATAACCCAACTCGTTGTGTAACGCTTCGCGAATCACATCCAAATTTCTGTTCTCACAAAAAACGGTGGGGATGAACAACCAGTAATTGGCCGTACCAACTCGACCATCGCTACGCACATAGCCGTTAAAAGTTCTGCCTGCAAATTTTGACACGTCAGGAGCATGCCATTCATAGTGGTAAGGTCGGTATGCAAATGGATCGGCGGCATGTTTGAGGTTGTCGGTCGTCATGCGTGCACCTTTTACTACCGGATATTGCGTTTTGCCCACTAGTACGCCGTACATAATAACTTTTTCCTGCTCGGCCATATCGTGGGTAAAAAATTTGTGTTTAGCCGGCACATCATCCACCAAAGTATACGATTCACCTTCGTAGGTAACGGTTTCACCCTTGGCCAAATCTTGCAAGGCCACGATGACATTGTCTTTTGGGTGAACTTTTAAAGTTTTATTCGACATAAGAAAAGAAGTTAAGAAGTTAGAAGTTAGAATTCAGAGTGCAGAGTGCCGAGTTAGACATCAGATTCTCTACTTTTTTACTTTTGATTTTTTAATTTTTACTTTTTAATACGCTTTGCTGAAATCGCCATTTTCGAATTGTTTTACATAACCTAACACCGCATCGTAAAATCCATTCAATTGGGTCAAATCGGTTCCCCAAATATCGGTGTTAGACATGGATGATTTCACCGCGTCTTCAGTGCTTTTACCCTGCCAATTGGCGTAGTACCAAGATGCAAATTCGTCGTCAATTTTATAACTATTGCCATTGGCTAAACCATAATAAGCATTGTCTTTGTTTTCAACTGGTCTTAAAAATTGCAAATAGGCCGCAAAACCAATAGCCATGTGGGCTGGCACAGTATCGGAAGTACTATAATGTTTCAGCAAAAGCGGCACGTTGCGCATTTTCATTTTGCCGGTATATTGCACCGAAATACTGATCCATTTATGCTGGATGTTCGGATTTTTGAAGCGGTCGATTACGTTGCCGGCAAAGGTTTCGGCTTCTTCTTTTGAAATGCTGTCGCTGATAATGCAAGGTGCGATTTCGGTCACCATTAAATCTTTTACAAACGTTCCGAAATTTTCATTTTCCATGGCTTGTGCCACAGTTTCAAAACCAGATAAAAACGCCAATGCACAGCTAAATGTATGCGTGCCGTTTAGCAAACGCAATTTTAGTTCGCGGAACTTATCGATGCTTGGTGCCAATACAACGCCATTATCGGTTTGGGCAAAAGACAATTTGGCGATTGTTGCTGGGTTACTGGTTTCGATGGCCCACAAACTATACACTTCGCTCATAATCATCAAGCTGTCGGTGTAGCCAACTTTTGCTTCCATATCGGCTTGTTTATCGGCCGCCATTTTACCTGGTACAATCCTATCAACCAATGAGTTACAAAAATCATTTTGCGTATCTAACCAAGTAATAAATTCTGGTTCTAAGTTATTGCGATTGGCTTGTTCCAGCACAATTGCTTTAAGTTTAATGGCATTGTCCACAATCAATTCTGTAGGAACAATGGCCATTCCGCTTTCTGGCGTGCCGCCCAGTTTTTTATAACGCTCGTATAAAAAAGCCAACAATTTGCCGGGGAAAGATTTTGGCGTTCCCGTAGAAATATCATCATCTACCAGTACAATTCCAACTTCGGTTGTGTTGGAAATAATCACCTGCATATCAGGACTTGCTGCGCAAGCCAAAATATCTTGCCAATTAGCAGCAGCTGTTAAAACGCGGCTGATAGATGCATTGATGATAGTTTGTTCTACCAATTTTCCATCGGCTACGCCGTTGATGCAATGGGTAAACAAGCCATCTTGCTCCGCAAAATCATCGGCAGTGCCACCGGTTGATTTCACAACTACTACCCTTCCATTAAAAACCGCTTGTTTGTTGGCTTTGTCTATAAAATAATCGGGTAATCCACGTAGTAAAACACCCGTACCAAATTGCAACACTTTTTCGGGCAAGGCAAATATGTAAGATTGCGGCACATTGATGCCAACGCTATACTGTAAGCTATGAATAATTTTTTTTGAAAGCTCCATTTATTTCGTTCTATTTTAATTTTTATTTTTAATTGGCCAATGGCCTTGCCCACCGCTAACAGATGTCGTCCCTTTGGGACTTTTCAATTTTAATTCTAAATTCTTAATTCTAACTTCTTCTTTACTCAACTTTCCATTTATCACCAAAAACCCAATCCGCGTTTATTTTACCCGCATCTGGTTTTTCGTCAGATGTTTCGATATTGTTTTTCATCCATGCAAAATCGCTTCCTTTTTCGCGGTGGCAATTATAATAGTAAACCCTACGCCCCCATTGAATCACATTATCTGTTGGCACCAAATAAATATCTTTATCAGCCATGTTTTGCGCAAACATGCAATCAATTAAAAAGAACTGTGCATCGTGGTGATATCGGCCTAAATTAAATCCATCAAACCCTTTAAAACTACAATTTTTCAACACTGTTTTTGAATCTTTTTTTACCGAGCCATCGTGCCAAATACTGGCTGGGCCAGTGTGTGCGATAAAGGTACAATTTTCGGCATAGCTCCAACCGCGTGGGCAGAAAAAATCAACGCCGCCTTCCATAATGCAATTTTTAAAATAAAACATTCCATCTGCCACATTCCAAGGACTAACCGTATCGCCACCAAAAGCCCTAAAATGGCAATTGATAACTTTTAACCGGGTGGTTTTCATTGTGCGTAAAGCCATTTGATGACCAGCTTTCGAAATCTTTTTCTTTCCGGTTGAATCGCCTTTGCAATCAATTGTTATATAGTCTTCTGTAGCATCAAAACCATACGTATTTTGAACGGTGAGATTTTGTAACGTGATGTCGTTCCCATTTAAATTCATCGTGGCAACGCCCCAATCACTTTTGCTTTCACAACGAAATTCGTCTCGGGCTATGGCTTGCGTAATAATTGTTCCGTCTTCGCTTTCACCCATCAACACCACATTGTTTTTTTCGATGAAAATCTTTTCATTGTAAGTTCCATTTTTAATAAAGATTACTTGGGGTGACGTTAAATTATCAGGCAAACTATTGATGGCAGCTTGAATGGTTGTAAAATCAGCCTTGCCTGTTTTTGCAACAATTATTTGTTTGGAAGCAGGGTTTGCAATAGCAGAAAAAGATGTGGTTACCAACAAAATAATACTGGTTAAGAATTTAAAATTGATATGTATTTGATTGATTGTCATTAATTTATTATTCACTTGATCCTTTAGTTTTAGCTTTAGTCTAAGTACTAAATACTAAGTAAAATTGTACTAAATACTAAGTACTAAATACTAAGTACTGCTTTCTTTACTTATTTTCCCCCAACCATTTTGGATATTTCTTGTTCACCAATTCGGCTGGCCAAGTGCCATACCACGCATAACCATTCCGGCGCTCATATTCAATTTCGCTTACCTTGAATTTTTTGATACTATCGCGGCCGCTAAAAAATGGCTGATTCGTATTAATGTCATAATATCTTGCCCAAATAATTGAATTTGGATCGGCTACTAATACTTTATCTTTCCCTTTTGGCTGGTCTGGCGCATCAACCTGAACAAATTTATAACCTACAATTTTTGATTTATCCAACCATTCAACAGCCGCTTTTATTGACGCTTTGATAGCTGGTGTTTGGTTGGGTTGTTTCATCAGAAATTCAACAATACCAACGGTTTCGCTAGCTGAAATGCCGACCAGTTCAAACTTTCTGGCCATTTCTGGTTGTAAGGTTTTGGCATTGTATTGTTGGCACCAGCCCAGTAATTTTCCGTTTGATTTTAATTGTGTTTTTAAGATGCAATCAATCCCTTTTTCAATCGCTTCTGCCGATGGTTTTACGTAAGATTGATCCAAAAATTCCATGTCGTTTGTTTGATTAGCCACATCTTGCAACACATTCATCACGTTCATCATGGCATTATCGTTAAACGTAATCTGGCTACGGTATAAGCTAAAATCAGGATAATATTGTGGCCAGCCGCCATTTTTATATTGCGCTGTTAATAAGTATTTTACGCCATTATTTGCAGCGGCCAAATATTGCGGGTTCTTGATGGTTTTATAGGTTTTCAATAAATACCTTATTTCTTTAGTGGTGGCGTTATTGTCAATCGTCGCATCGTTTGTACCAACTTCATCACCAATAGTTGCCTTTTCTACCGCCGTATAAACCCGTGTAAAATTTATTTCCTTTTCTTCGTAATGTTTAGGCCAGCCACCATTATCACGCTGAAACATGAGCATATTGTCGGCTTGTAAATCTTGTGCGGAAATAACTAACGACGAAACTAAAAAAATAAAGATTGCTGGTATTATTTTAAACATGCTGCTCCAAGTGGATTGCTTCGGGCAAGAACCCTCGCAAAGACGGTTCTGTTTCCCTACCTCTCTTTTGATCAGCATGATAATCATATTTCAATTGTTTTCGTCTAAATACTAAAATCTAATTACTAACTACTTTGCTTGCGCTAATATCCATTTTACCAAATCGTTTGCGCCACCAAAATTTTCAAAATCAACCGGCAAGCCTTTTCTGCCATCCAAATATTCATTATAAATCCAAGGGTCGCCAACGGCAAAAACGGTTCCTTTGCCATATTTTGCAGTTGCCATAATTATATCGCTACCTTCTGTAATGCTTGCTGTTGCTGGATTTGAGACAGAAATGGTTGAAATTTCTTTCAAATAGACTTTTTTCACATCAGGGAATATTGGATGATTGGCAGGAATATGCACCGCACCAGTTTCAAACTCGCGGCCTTGTACCATGTTCCTACTTTTATCGTTAAAATGGATTCCCAATTTTGCCGCCAATATATTAATATGTGTTTGATCGCAATTAGCCGTGTCGTTGGTCATCATCATCAAAACGCCGCCATTTTTAACCCAAGTTGCAATTACATCGGCATCTTTTTCATTTAAATAATTAGGTTTGGGGTTATCTTTTACTCCATCAGGATCAACAATAATATAAACACTGGAATTTTTCAAAATGTCGGCCGTTGGTGCATTATCGGTCATTTTAAGTGCAGCGCCATTATTGGTGAACAATTCGCCCAACAAGGAAAAGCCACTATTTTGATGGTCATTAAAAGTATAGTGATACGGCAAACTCATCCCAGTGATGTCTTTCTTGTTTTCTTGGTTAAAATAATGGTCGAGCAAAACGGTTTTGCCTGCACCAATTTTTACTTTGGGAAACAATTCCATTTCGTCAGCCGCCAGTAAAAAAGCACCTACACCTTTGCCATCATTCAATTTTATTTTTTCTTTTAAATAATAATCGTAGCTACCATCGCGATAAGGATCGCCGCCCAAACCGCTTACGCTAACGGTTCCGTTTAAATTGGTTTGTCCGTTTGAACCAGTTTCAATAAAATTTTTAATGATGCCGTCAAATCCTTTTTGGGCAATCGCCAATTTTTCTTTTGGCAAATAACCTAAGCGAACGCCTTTTGCAATAGCGTAAACAAACATACACGAAGCGCTGGCTTCCAAATAATTGCCCTTTCCGGTTGGCTTGTCCAAAATGTCGTACCAAACGCCCGATTTTGGATCCTGTACTTTAGCAACAGCAGTTACTAAGCGATTTAAAATATCAACTAATTTTTTCTTTTGTGCATTCTCGGGAAATTGTTCCAGCGCATCTACCAACGCCATGGCGTACCAACCATCGGCCCGAGCCCAAAATTCTTGCGAGACGCCGGTTGTTGGATTGCTCCACTTTTCTTTTTTGCTTTCATCCCAACCGTGGTACAATAAGCCGGTTTTGGCATCCCGAGCATGGTTTTCCATCCAAACAAATTGGTTGGCCACGTCGTTAAGGGCGGTATCCTCGTGAAATGTTTTGGCATATTCCGCATAAAAAGGGCCAGCCATGTATAAGCCATCCAGCCACATTTGGTTGGGATATCTTTTCTTATGCCAAAAACCACCTTCTTGTGTACGCGGTTGACTGGCCAGTTGTTTGCGTAAAATGGTGGCGGCTTTGTAATATTTTTCTTCGCCGGTTACGGCGTAAATACTTAATAAAATCCTGCCGCACAATACGTTGTCAAGTGTGTACTCGTCGAATTTATAGGTTTTGATATTGCCATCTTTTTCAACAAAAACATCCATACAGTTTTTCATGTAGGTAAAATATTTTCCGTCGCCGGTAAGATGCCATAAACCTTCGATGCCTTTTAGATATACGCCTTGGTCGTAGGTCCAATGTACGTTCGAGGCAGTATCTTTCCAGTTTGTCATTACGGTGGCGGCCATCTTTTCGGCGTAAGTTTGGGCATGCCCTTCCATGGCTGTTGCCAGTAATAATAAAGCTGCTATTTTTTTCATTTGGTTTTATTTCGTTTTATTTCCTTTCATCGGGCGTTGCCCAATGCTATTAGATGTCGTGCTTACAGGACTTTGATACATTTAGTTTTCTTGTTCCTTGCTACTTGTCTCTTGTCTTCTTTATTTAATATTTCTTATTTCACATTTCTTATTCCTTATTTCCCGTTCAGCTTCAACACACTTTCCGTTGCGCCGTGTGTAAATGTAGTGGCTGTTTTAGCATTGGCAGTGTTGGTATTTGAAACAGCAACCGCTTTCAATCGTTCGCCAGAAAGCGCAAATAAAACATCGGCGTTTTCATACAACAATTTATCGAAAGCAATGTTGCTACTATTTTGAACAAATACCAAAGGCGCAGTATCAGCTGAAATTAATTTTATATTATCGAAAACAATATTGTTGGCTTCAATACATTCAATTCCTTTGTTCGATTTCAACACCATATTTTCCAGCACAATATTTTGTACTTGCATTTCGGGCAGGCCGCGGATAAAAATAGCTTTTTCGGCACCGTTGCAAACCACATTCCTGATGAAGAAATTTTTAAACTGTGGCGTGCCTTCATTTACAGGCTCAGCTTCAATTGCAGGCGGTTCACGGGTTTCGCCGGCAAGCGGCACAGGATCTTTCGCCATATAATATTCGTCGAACAAAATGGCTTCACCAGCAATATCTTTCATCACAATATCGCTTACAAAAATATTTTCCACCACGCCGCCCCGGCCACGTGCGGTTTTAAAACGCAAGCCAACATCAGTGCCTATAAAAGAACAATTGCTAACGTACAAATTTTTTACGCCGCCGCTCATTTCGCTGCCAATCACAAAACCACCGTGGGCATGGTACACCACACAATTCCGTACAATCATGTTTTGCGTTGGTTTGCCACGTTTGCGACCAGCTTCATCGCGACCGCTTTTTATGCAAATGCCATCATCGCCCACATCAAAAGTGCTATTTTCCAATAATACATTGCTGCAGCTTTCCACATCGATGCCATCACCGTTTTGAGCATACCAAGGATTTTTGGCATATACATTCCGTACGGTTAAATTTTCGCAAAGCAGCGGGTGCAAGTTCCAGGCTGGTGAATTTTGGAATGTAACGCCTTCCAACAATACATTTTTACAACTGTTCAACACCACCAAATTAGGCCGTAAAAAATCTTTGATGTCTTCAAAATCGCTGGGTGTTTTTCCATCTTTTAATATGCCAGCATCCTTTGTGGTACTGCCTTTCAGCGATTTTTCGGACGGATACCAAGTTTTTTTATCGGCACTTAAAAAACCGCCGGAGGCCAATTTGCCTTGCCATTGCGTTTCGGTGAGTTTGTCCTTTTTTACGCCACGCCATGCATCGCCATTTCCATCAACAATACCACTGCCTGTTATGGCAATATTGGTTGCGCCTTCGGCAGAAATGGGCGATTGATTTCTTGCATTGGGTTGGCCTTCCCAATTGCCGGCCACCAATTTATATTGCGAGAAATCAGCGGTAAATTGTAAAACAGCGTCCCTTGAAATAGACAAATTAACGTTGCTTTTCAACTCAATTGGCCCAGTTAGCCAAAGCCCTTGTGGCACCAAAACAACACCGCCACCTTTTTGACTACAAGTTGAAATAGCCTTTGCTATTGAATTGGTATTCAATGTAATACCATCAGCAATAGCACCGAATTTTTTAATATCGAATGTATCTTTTTTAAAGATTGGAAGTGGAACTTTCGATGCTGGACTTTTAACAGGTTGAGCCTGAGAAAAGTAAAAAGTAAAAAATAAAAAGTAAAAAAAATGGATAGCAAGAATCGTCGCTTTTTTATGTTGACGTGTAAAAAACATTTTTTTCAACAAGTCAATATTTTTGAAAAGCCACCAATATGTTTTAGTAAACTGCATCGCAATCGGGGTTTAATTAAGCATCTTATGCTTTCGGAGCAACAATGCTACTTCTAATATTTGTTTGATTTCATGAAAAGCAAGCCTTTATTTACGCAAACGTTACCGAGAACGTTGCATTAAATTCTCGCGGAAAACGGAGAAAACGCAGAACTAATCGATAAGGCATAAATTTTATTTTAAGTTTCAATAATCGAATTAGCTTTTCTGCGTTTTCTCCGTTTTCTGCGAGATGATTTTTTCCGTTAGTTACACCAAATCATTCATTTTCAATAAGATACCTTGTTGCAAAATGGCAATTTCTTCGTGTTGAGAAAGCAACAAATTTTCTGCTTTCGCCAATGAAGTTGGCACAAAATGTATTTTTTGATGTGCCGATAACTGCGCCAATTTTGGCAAATGCGAAGTGATAACCTGCGCAATGCGTGGATAACCGCCCGTTGTTTGATGGTCGGCCATTAAAACCATCGGCATCCCATTTCCGGGCAATTGAACGGTGCCAAAGCCTACGGCCGATGAAACCAACTCTTTGTTTTCCTTTTTTTCCAACATTTTACCCTGCAATTGCAAAGCCATCCGATCAGAATTGGGCGTTATTTCGTACAAAGTAATCATAAAATCGTGTTGTGAATTGGGTTGCAAATAATTCCATTCAGGGCCGTATAAAACATTTACAATGTCTGGCACATCGTACCAAGCGGTCAAATTTGCTTCCCACGGAAAAATGTGAACCCCTTCAAAAAAATGACTTGATTTTTTATGCAATTTGATTGTATCGCCTTTTTTTAATGCATGGCCCAAAAAATTTTCCATGCCCAATTTAAGGTTGGTTGATTTACTGCCCAGCCAATCCGGCTCATCAAAACCGCCTTCCACGGCCAAATAACATCTTTCGCCCCAATTTTTATGGGAAAAATGAAGTATGGTATCGGCCGGAATAAAAATGGTTTTATTGATAGGCACCGGAACGCCATTTATCTGGGCACCAAAATCGGCCCCACAAAGCGCTATTAAAACAGCTTGTTTAAAATAACAATCGGCTGCGGGAAAATGCAGTTCTATTACGGCTTCGTTTAATGGATTGCCAACCAATGCGTTAGCCGATTGTAACGCCAAAAAATCCATGGCACCACTTGGGTTGATGCCGGTAGACGCAAAGCCGATACGGCCCGCATCTTGTAGGGTATCTAGCACGCCAGATTTATAAATAGCAATACTCAATTTTTAGTTTTAAGCATAATAAAAAGTTACGGTTCTGTCTAACTACCTAAATACTAACATCTAACTAATGTATGTAAAGTATTGCTGTTCAGTTATTTGTGTAAATTTTATTTTATCGCCAGCCTGTAAATAATTGGGTTGATGATGTTTTGGATCGAACATTTTAACTGGTGTATGGCCCAAAATATGCCAACCACCTAAACTTTCTAGCGGATAAATGCCAGTTTGGTTGCCCGCAATACCAACTGCACCAGCTTTTGTAGGCGTAGGTGTTGGTTTTCTTGGAACGACAATTTGGCCATCAACTTCGCCCATGTAAGTAAAGCCCGGTAAAAAACCAAGCATAAAAACATAATAGGTTCGACTCAAAAAAATATTGATAATTTCTTGAGCAGGCAACTTCAATTGCTCAGTCATCAAAGCCAAATCATTGGGTAAAAAGCCGTCGAAACAAACCGGGATTTCTATAATGGCTTTTTCATTTTGTGGTACAACCGTTGCCTCGCTTATAAAATTACTTATTGTGTTTTTCACCCAATCAAAAACCAATCCTTCTACATTAAAATTACTTTTTATAAAATAAACATCGTACGAAATGCCCAAGCTGGCGTACGCTGGTGTCAATTCTTTTATCCAAGGCAAATTCTTTTGCTGCAACAAAAAGTAAAGCGACATTACTTTTTTGTTGATGGCAATTTCGATGTTTTCGCCAAATATAACCAACAATAAAGTTGATGACAAGGCGATGATTTCCAGCTTATTATCTTCGTTTTTGTTTCGCAAAATAATATTTTCTTTTTTCGTAAAAATTTGCATTTAGTGGTTGGTTTTGAAGTGATGTTCCCGTAAAAGAAAAAATTCAGCAAAACGACATATCAACAAAACGATGTTTTTATAATTAAATGAAAGATAACAGGATTGGCGTAAATAGCCATAAAAAATTGAGCTTGTTTTATTTTTTGTTGAAAAATAATGTTTCGACAAGATTAGAAAACACTAGAAATATTACTATTTTTTATATGTTGGAACAAAATCTAATGCCAGTAAGGGTTTACATAATTTTTCAACATTTGGTTGATAAGTCATTTTAAAAAAATTGGCTTTCTGTGTTAATCTTGTACCAACAAACGAGGGAATATTTAGGGTGTTAGTTTGATATAAATAGCGCAATCAGATGAAAATTGTCTTCTTATATTGACTTGCAAATAGTTAGGATGAAACGGCGGACGATTTCCCAAAAGGAAAAGAGAGATTGACAAAACTGAGATAGGATACAGCGCTTCCCTTGAAAGTAAAACCAAAAAATTCCATTTTGGACAAAAAACAATCTTGGCACAATAGTAATTGTATCAAGTGGATTACTTGTCTAAATAAGATTCATAAATGATTATAATTCAATAAGTTATGCAACACGACGAAAATGAAGTTTTACTGAGAGAAAACAAAGACCGCTTTGTTATCCTTCCCATCAATTACCCGAAAATTTGGGAAAAGTATAAACAGCATGAAGCTAGCTTTTGGACCGCCGAAGAAATTGACCTTGGTGCCGATGCTAAAGATTGGGAAAGTTTAAACGATGGCGAACGCCATTTTATCAGTCATGTGTTGGCATTTTTTGCCGCCAGCGATGGCATTGTAAACGAAAATTTGGCGGTGAATTTTATGAGTGAAGTGCAACTGCCCGAAGCCCGCTGTTTTTATGGTTTCCAGATTATGATGGAAAACATCCACAGCGAAACTTATGCTTTATTGATTGATACATATATAAAAGACCCGTTTGAAAAAGATAGGCTTTTTCATGCGATCGATACGGTTCCAGCGGTTAAGAAAAAAAGCCGATTGGGCGCTGCGCTGGATTGAAAACGGAAATTTTGCAGAACGTTTAGTAGCTTTTGCAGCTGTTGAAGGCATTTTTTTCAGCGGTAGTTTCTGCTCAATTTTTTGGTTGAAAAAACGAGGTTTGATGCCGGGACTTAACTTTCAGCAACGAATTGATTAGCCGCGATGAAGGCTTGCATTGCGAATTTGCCTGCTTATTATATAGCATGTTATCCACAAAACTTTCGCAAGAAGAAGTTTATGGCATTATCGGCAACGCAGTTGAAATTGAAAAAGAATTTATCTCCGAAGCTTTACCTGTTGCATTGATTGGCATGAATGCCAAACTGATGCAGCAATATATTGAATTTGTAGCCGATAGATGGCTGGATGAATTGGGCTACACCAAAATGTTCAATGCTACTAACCCGTTCGATTTTATGGAAATGATTTCGTTGGAAGGTAAAACCAATTTCTTCGAAAAACGGGTCGGTGATTATCAAAAATCAGGTGTTATGTCTGGCAACAAAGAATCGCAAACATTCACAGTAGATGAAGATTTTTAAATGCCTAAAAGAGTCATGGACATTAAATCAATCACGCACTCAGTCCAGATTTTAGCTAATCGTCTATAAATCAATCATCCCGAAGGTTATCAACATCGTGTTGCTAACTTCAAAGCAAAACAAAAAATAAATAATTCAAATTGCAGTAACAGAAATGAAAAGAAAGTCAAGTTTAAAAGCTTGACTTTTTCACCCCAATAACTTACCCAATTACCCAATTACTTCATCAGCGACATTCATCACTTAAAATATTTTAAAAAATGCAGGTAATTAAAAGAAACGGAAAGCGTGAGTCCGTAAAGTTCGACAAGATAACAGCACGCATCGAAAAACTTTGCTACGGCCTTGATAGGCGTTTTGTCAATTCGATTGACGTGGCAAAGAAAGTGATTGAAGGTTTGTTCGACGGCGTAAAAACCACCGAACTTGATAACCTTGCGGCTGAAACGGCAGCTTCACTTACCGTAAAACACCCTGATTACGCCTTGTTGGCCAGTCGCATCGCGGTAAGCAACTTGCATAAAAACACCATCAAAAGTTTTTCTAAAACCATGCATTTGCTGTACGAATTTAAAGATAGCAAAAACGGAAAAACCTTACCGCTGATTGCTGACGACATTTGGCAAATCATTCACGAAAACGCCGAATTATTGGATTCTACCATTATTTACGACCGCGATTATGGCTTTGATTATTTCGGTTTTAAGACCTTGGAAAAATCTTATTTGCTGAAATTGCATGGCAAAGTGGCCGAGCGCCCGCAACACATGTACATGCGTGTGGCCATCGGCATTCATAAAGATGATATTGAAAGCGCCATTAAAACCTACCATTTAATGAGCGAAAGGTGGTTCACGCATGGCACGCCTACCCTTTTCAATGCCGGAACGCCAAAACCACAAATGAGCAGTTGCTTCTTGTCTACCATGAAAGAAGACAGCATTGACGGCATTTATGATACGTTGAAACAAACCGCAAAAATTTCGCAAAGTGCCGGTGGTATTGGTTTGGCTATTCATAACATCCGTGCAACCGGCAGTTATATCGGCGGCACAAACGGAACCAGTAACGGAATTATTCCCATGCTAAAAGTTTTTAACGATACTGCCCGCTACGTAGACCAGGGTGGTGGAAAACGCAAAGGCGCTTTTGCCATTTATTTGGAACCATGGCATGCTGATATTTTTGAATTTTTGGATTTGCGCAAAAACCATGGCAAGGAAGAAATGCGTGCCCGGGATTTGTTTTACGCACTTTGGATTCCGGATCTTTTTATGAAACGCGTAGAAGCCGGTGGCGATTGGAGTTTATTTTGCCCTAATGAAGCGCCAGGTTTGCACCTTTGCCATGGCGAAGAATTTGAAAAATTGTATACCCAATACGAAACGGAAGGCAAAGCCAGAAAAACCATCAAAGCGCAAGAACTTTGGTTTGCAATTTTGGATGCCCAAATAGAAACCGGCACGCCTTATTTATTATACAAAGACGCCGCCAACGGAAAAAGCAACCAACAAAACTTGGGCACCATCCAAAGCTCAAACCTTTGCACAGAAATTATAGAATACACTTCGCCCGACGAAGTAGCGGTTTGTAACCTTGCATCGTTGGCATTGCCACGCTTTGTAATCGACGGTAAATTCGATCATGATAAGTTGTATGAAGTAACTTACGAAGCCACCAAAAACCTGAATAAAATCATCGACCACAATTATTATCCCGTAGTCGAAGCACAAAATTCAAACTTGCGCCACAGGCCAATTGGATTGGGCGTACAAGGTTTGGCCGATGTATTTATTTTAATGCGCATGCCGTTTGAAAGCGATGCCGCACAAAAATTAAATAAAGAAATTTTTGAAACCATTTATTTTGCTGCCATGACGGCCAGTAAAGATTTGGCTAAAAAAGATGGCGCTTACGAATCGTTCAAAGGTTCGCCGACTTCAAAAGGCATTTTCCAGTTCGATATGTGGGGCGTTGAGCCAACCCTGCGTTGGGACTGGTACACGTTGAAAGATGAAGTAATAAAATATGGTATAAGGAATTCGTTGTTGGTGGCACCGATGCCAACTGCATCTACTTCACAAATTTTGGGTAACAACGAATGTTTTGAACCATACACTTCCAACATTTATGTAAGGCGTGTGTTGAGTGGCGAATTTGTAGTGGTGAACAAACATTTGCTGAAAGACTTGGTGGAATTGAATTTGTGGAACGATGAAATGAAGAACCACATTATTTCGCACAACGGTTCGGTTCAAAAAATTGATGGTATCCCAGACCACATCAAAGAAATTTACAAAACCGTTTGGGAAATAAAACAACGTACCATTATTGATATGGCCGCCGACCGTGGTGCATATATTTGTCAATCGCAATCGCTGAATTTGTTTGTTGAAAATCCAACTTCCAGCAAGTTGACTTCTATGCATTTTTATGGCTGGCGCAAAGGCTTAAAAACCGGCATGTATTATTTACGTACCAAGGCAGCAACCCAAGCCGTACAATTTACCGTTGAAAAACAAGGCGGTAAATCTGTAGAGCCTTTGATTGATGCCACTACTTTACCAATAATAACAGAGGATGTGATTGTTGAAGGTGCAGTTTGCACCATGCAAGATGGTTGCGTAAGTTGCAGCGGATAGTTTTGGTCATTAAGTCATTGGTCAAATAATCTTACTTTATAAAAAAAATAACCCACGGTTTAAAAGCTGTGGGTTATTTTTTTGCGCCTAACCTAATCTCAAAAAATGATAGCGTCTCAGTTTGAAATTTAATGCTTGACCGGAAAGCAACGATTAGCAATATCTCAATTCAGTGTTTCTGTGCCTCAGTGGCAGATGTTTGCCACTGAGGCACAGAAACACTGAATTTTTTAATGCTCAAACTTCAAACCAAGATACAACCGAAAAAAGATGTTTACAAAATACTAATACCAAATAATTTAGTATTTTTGTCTAAAAATATTAGATAAATAAAATTACACTTGTTCCAAAAAGAAACCAATTTTTATTGCTAAAAAGCAAAAAACGATTCTAACCATATAAAAAGGCGTCAAAAAAAAATTTATGCCATGGAGCATTTATATTATTCGGTTAAGGATAACGGCAGATTCGTGGAGTTGAATTTTTTATAAAAATATTTCTTTTTAAAAGCTTTTAATATTGATTTATTCTGTTTAGTTTGGTATCAGTTTTACTAAAAATAAAATTTAAAAAATGAAAAAAGAAAAGCACACCGCTGGAACTTATGTAAAGCTCCCCGGTAGTACAAAGTTGGCACCCAAAGCCACAAAGTTGGATACTTTGAACCCACACGACTCAGCCGAAGTAACGATCCGAGTTCGCCGCAAAAAAAGTTTGGACGCAGCTGTGGGAGAAGGAAAAATCATGAGTCGTGAGCAATACGACAAAGAATTCGGCTCTTCTGATGAGGACATGGACACCGTTGAAAACTTTGCTTCTGAACACCATCTTTCTGTGGTGGAAAGCAATAAAGCCCGCAGAAGTGTAATTGTAAAAGGAAGGATTGCTGATTTGGAGAAAGCATTTCAAGTGCATTTAACCGATTATAAAGACAGTGATGGTTGCACATTCCGCGGCCGCATGGGCGATATTAGTATCCCCGCAGAACTAGAAGGCGTTGTGGAAGGTGTTTTTGGATTGGACGATAGGCCAAAAGCTAAAGCCCATTTTAAAATAGCAAATGGCGAAGGGCCGCATGGCACAATTGTGGCACATGCGGCAGCCAGCAGTTTTTATCCTAATGACATTGCTAAAACATATGGGTTTCCAACCGGCGTAACCGGCAAAAACCAATGCATCGGTATTATTGAATTGGGCGGCGGGTTCCGAAATGCCGACCTTACTTCTTATTTTTCTACTTTGGGCATCGCCACACCTTCGGTAAAAGCAGTTTCTGTTGATGGCGCACAAAACAAACCTACTACCGCAAACGGTGCTGATGGTGAAGTAATGTTGGATATTGAAGTGGCGGGTGCTGTAGCGCCAGGTGCTAAAATCGTTGTTTATTTTGCTCCAAACACCGATAAAGGTTTTCTGGACGCTATTACTACCGCGGTTCACGATAATACAAATAAACCGTCTGTTATAAGCATAAGTTGGGGTGCGGCTGAAAAAAACTGGACTGCGCAATCGCTCAATAGCTTTAACGAAGCGTTTAAAGCGGCCTCCGTTTTGGGCGTAACAATTACAGTTGCTGCTGGCGATAGTGGTAGCGATGATAGCGTTGGAGATGGAAAAGTACATGTCGATTTTCCGGCTAGCAGCCCTTATGTATTGGCTTGCGGTGGAACCAAATTGGCGGTAAATGGAACTAAAGTTTCTAGCGAAACGGTTTGGCATGAATCGAATGATTCAGCAACCGGCGGTGGTGTAAGCGATGTTTTCCCGTTGCCGGATTATCAAAAAAACGCTAAGGTTCCTGTGTCAATCGATACAAAATTTAAAGGTCGCGGTGTGCCAGATGTTGCTGGTGACGCTGATCCGGAAAGTGGTTATAAAGTTCGTGTTGACGGCCAAAATATGGTAATTGGCGGCACAAGTGCCGTTGCTCCGTTAATGGCTGGCTTTATTGCATTGGTAAATGAAAAAAATGGAAAACCTGCAGGTTTTATCAATCCTAAAATATATGCTGACCAAAGCGGTTGCAGGGATATTACGACTGGCGATAATATTACTACCAGCACAAAAAAAGGCTATAAAGCCGGCAAGGGCTGGGATGCATGCACCGGTTGGGGTGTGCTGAGTAAACTATAGTGTGTGGGTTTTGGGTGTGATGGGAAGCTGCACTCCTTTGATGGAGTGTGGCTTTTTTTGTGGTCGGTGGTCAGTGGTCGGTGGTCAGTGGTCAGTGGTCAGTGGTCAGTGGTCAGTGGTCAGTGGTTTGTCTTTACGAAATTTTAAGTGCCTTGCTACCCAAATTATTGTAAAGTAAGTTTTGATAAATCTGCTTATTTTTAACCACCAACTACCAAATCAAATATGCCCTTCGTTCAACAATCTGCTAATAACCGAACTATTATTGTAGGTATCCTCATCGCTTTGTTTTCCTATGGTATTTTAGGGATCATTCAAAATCTATTAACAACTACTCAATTATCTGTAGACAATTTGCTGTTGTTATCGCGGTTAGCGCTATGGCTTTCTTTCGCGGTGCTTTGCTTTTATTCTTTTAAGATAGAGCAACAACCGCTTTTATTGTGGAAAGACCGAACTTATTCCGTAAAATATTACATGCTTTCCATAATTGTTATATTGACAGCGGTTGCAATCGGTTTTTTTTTAATAGCAGTTGTTTTTAAACTGGCCGGCATTTCAGTAAATAACCACAGCAAACGCTTAGAAACAATGGTATTGATTTTTAAGCGGAACAAGTTTTTAATGGTATTTTCTGCACTTACCGCAGGCATTACCGAAGAACTGATTTTTAGGGGATATCTTATTCCAAGACTACAATTATTTTTTAAGCAAGCTTACCTACCAATTTTTCTCTCAGCCCTATTTTTTGGATTAATGCATATTAGTTATGGAACATTGATGCAAGTGCTTGGGCCATTTTATTTAGGGCTGCTATTCGGTATTTACTATTACAAGTACAGAAATATTAAAGTGTTGATTATCTGCCATTTTTTGTGGGATTTATTCGCTTTGATAGCAAAAACCCGTTAATTTTTTTACTGGCACATATTTTTTCATCGGTAAAAGAAAGTCAGTATAAAATTATTGTATGCGTATTGTAGCCTTAGAAGAGCATGTAAGTTTTCCAGAAATAACAAAACAAATTCCGCAAGAAAAATTGAATAGAAGCGGAAAACACCAGCCGCCTTCCATGAAAGAAGTGGGCGAAAAGTTGGCAGATATTGAAACAGAACGGCTAAAATCGATGGATGAAAACGGCGTAACCGTGCAAGTTTTGTCTGTGGTGGGTATAGGTGCCGATTTGCTTGATGCGGATGAAGCTCCTGCTTTTGCGAAGGAATACAACGATACAATCTCAGGAAAAATAAAAGGTTATCCTGATCGGTTTGCTGCTTTTGCGCATTTACCGATGGTTGTGCCAGAAGCCGCTGCTGATGAATTGGAAAGAACGGTTAACAAATTGCAGTTTAAAGGTGCTTTGATAAACGGATTGACCAACAACGAATTTTTAGACAACGAAAAATTTGCACCTATTTTAGCCAAAGCCCAAGAACTAGATGTGCCTATTTATTTACATCCCGGTTTGCCGCCCAAAACCGTTTATGATGCTTATTACAGCGGCTTGCCAAGATCTGCCGGCGATGTTCTATCGGTTGCAGGCTGGGGTTGGCATTCAGAAACCGCCATTCATATTTTGCGGATGATTATTGCTGGCACATTTGATAAATTTCCCAGCCTAAAAATCATTATCGGCCACATGGGTGAAATGTTGCCCATGATGATGGCTCGCTGCAACACCATATTTCAACCTGAAAAAACCGGTGCAAATCAACGGTCCGTCTCCCAAACTTTGCTCGATCAAGTTTATATTACAACCAGTGGCATATTTACCGAACCGCCATTTATTGCTGCTTTAAACACTTTTGGGATCGATAAAATTTTGTTTTCTATTGATTATCCTTTTGCAAAAAATCAAATGGGTAGACAATTTCTAGACAATTTGAATTTAAATGAAACGGACATGCAAAAATTAGCCCATAGAAATGCTGATAAATTATTGAAACTATAGTAGCTGATTCGTTTCAGATTTATAAAATTGATTAGCGTTGTCAGAATTAAGAAAACACTAAAAAATCTTTACCTAGATTTGCATGTTCTTGAAATTAGAAGTGCCATAAAACAATGAGTAAAAAATCCACCATATCAAAGTCAACCAACAAGGTGTTGCTTTCATTGGTATATTTTTTATTCTTTACCGTACAGTTACATTTCCAATATCAATCTGCTTCTTCGGTTGATTTTATTGACAATACAATAAAAGTTCAGCATACAAATCTTCAATTGTGTGCAAAAAGCACGGTAATTCAGCAAGATGCATCTTTTGTAAAACACAACAGGTTAAACAAAAGGTACCATCCCGAAGGGCCGATTGCCATTCTTGATTTCTTCGAATATCAGCCTACTATTTACCCGGCCGTAGCAAAGCAATATTTGCACGCTACTTGCTTTGGCAACAATGTTTTCCTTTCTACTTATTTATTGCGGGGTCCGCCAGCCAATGTCTAATGTGTTGATGTAGAGTGTAAGGGTTTGCTGCAATTTATTGTGGCATATACTTCCTTCCTATACAATTTCATTTGTTAGCGCCAAATAAGTCTTCGGCCTTATCTATTGATGACCAACACATTAGAGTTAAAATTATTAGGCAGTTCAAGCGTTTACTGTAATCTACACAACCAGATTGCAAAGCAATAACTTGCCGGGAAATATGGTAAGCCGATAAAGTGACTTACCGTTTCTCCGCCTTTCCGGCAAAAATCCTTCTTACAAAATTTTGCATTGCTAAAGTAATTACAGTCTAAACGACTCCTACCTATCATTTAAACATGTTGCCCAACGGGCATTTATCTTCATTTTTAATTAGACAACTATGTCTTTCCGTAGAAAGAAGGCGGTAGCCGTTGCCTTGGTATTTTGCCTTGCGCAGCTTGTGGCTGGTACCGCATATTCGCAGCAACAACAATTTTCTTCGTTACAAAATTTAATAACAGCCGCCAAACAACATCTGCCCAGCTTGCAACAAAAACAAGATTTATTAAACGGGGCAAGAGCCAATATAACGGATGTAAAACATGGTTATCTCCCCAAAACAAATGTTGGCGACGAGGTTAATGTAGCCACCGATAATTCTGTTTCGGGCGCTTTTTTGCCGATTTTGATAATGCCTTCGGTAAGTGGCGGAAGGCGGGATTACAACACTATGCAACCGACTTTTGGCAATGTGGTTTCCGCCTACGGCGAATATCAATTATCAAGTTTTGGGTTAAAAGATGCACAGCTAAAACAAGCCGATAGTTACGTTGGCGTGGCACAAGGCGATTTAGCAAGAGAAGCTTATTTGGTTCAATGGAATATCGCTAAAACCTATTTTGAATTGCTGCGGCAAGAATATCAGTTGGGCGCAGATAAACAAAATATCAATCGGTACGATAGCATTTACACCGTCATCCAAGCTATTTCTTTGGCAGGTATTAAGCCGGGTTCCGACACTTCGTTGGCTTTGGCGGAATTATCGAAAACCCGCATTAACTATAATCAAACTTTGGGCAAAATTACCCAAGCCAAGCAGCAATTGTCATATTGGTCGGGCCTGCCAACCAGTTCAATAATGGTCGATACGGCAGCTACGGCTATGCAACAATTGGTACAGCAAACCGCTGGCATGTTTATGGATTCTTCCGCTAACCCTTTGCTGGATTATTTCGCACAGCGTAAAAAATTGTACGAAACCAATGAGTTGGTGGTAAAGAAAAGCTTTCAACCCAAACTATTATTAGCTGCCGATGTTTGGGCCCGAGGCTCTGGCATTGATTATAACAACAATTATAAATCGCTGGAAACCGGCTTGGGTTATCAACGTTTCAACTATGCAGCGGGTGTTTCATTTGTGTACGATTTGTTTAATCCAATCCATAAAAAAGACAGGTTGGCAGTAGCTCGTTTCAACACCTTGGCTGCCGATGATGAAATTTCCATGGAAAAGATGTCATTGGAAAATTTGAACCGGCAAGCCGATGAATCCATAACTACGGCACTGCAAAACTTGAGTGAAATCCCCATCCAGCAAACGGCGGCACAAGCGGTTTTTCAACAAAAAGTGGCACAATACAGAGCTGGCACCATCAACTTGATCGACCTGACAAATGCTTCTTTTGTGTTGTACCGTTCGCAGGTTGATTATATCGAAACGCTCAACAGCTTGCTGGTTTCCTCCATCGATAAAGCCGCAGCAACAGGCCATTTAGATCAATTTATTCAACTTGTCCGATAGTTGGCGAGTGCCGAGTTTCAAGTCATTCTTAGTAGTAGAAAAATTGCATCGCAACTCGAAACTCTCCACTCGGAACTCATAACTCATAACTTAAAACTTATAACTTTTTACCATGGTACAAACCGCTTTAAAAAAGCCGATAGCCATATTGGTTTTGTTTATTGGCCTGATGCTTTTCGCTGTAATGGCCTTGCGAACAATCCCGATTGACATTTTCCCTAAATTAAATTCGCCTACCATTTATGTGATTGAACAATACGGCGGCATGAGCGCCAAACAAATGGAGGGCTTTTTTAGCACCCGTATGCAAGATCAGTTTTTGTATGTAAACGGTATCAAAAGCATCGAAAGTAAAAACATCCAAGGGCTTACTTTATTAAAATTAAGCTTTTACGAAGGCACCGACATGGCCGAAGCAACGGCCCAGGTAGCATTGCAAAGCAACCGGACTTTGGCCTTTTTCCCAACCGGTTCTTTGCCGCCGCAAGTGGTTCGTTTCGATGCTTCAAGTTTACCGGTTGGCGAACTGGTGTTTAGCAGCAAAACCAAATCGCTCGACCAAATGTTTGATTTGGCCTCCACCCGCATCCGCCCTTTGTTTGCAACCGTTCCTGGGCTTTCGGCCGCTCCGGCTTTTGGTTCAAATGCAAGAACAGTTTTGATAAACGTTGACCCACAAAAACTAAATGCTTATAATTTGTCGGCCGATGAAGTTGTGGATGCCATTGCTAAAAACAATGCCACCACGCCTTCGGGTAATTTGCGGGTTGATAGCACGATGTATGTTACTTCTGTTAATTCTCTGGAAGAAAAAGTATCGCAATTCGATAATATCCCTATCAAAAGCAATGGAGCCAGCTCGGTTTACATTAGCGATGTGGCCAAAGTTACAGATGGTGCCGACGTTACGGTGGATTATGCTTTGGTGAATGGAAAGCGTTCGGTTTACATTCCAATTGTAAAAACAGCCGATGCTTCTACTTGGGATGTGGTGCAAAATCTTCGTAGCAAATTAGGCGAAATGCAAAGTTTGTTGCCCGATGATGTAAAAATCAGTTATGAATTCGACCAGTCGGTTTTTGTAATGAATTCAGCCAAAAGCTTAATGACGGAAGGCATACTGGGAGCGATTCTTACGGGTTTGATGGTGTTATTGTTTTTAAAAGATTGGCGCAGCAGTTTAGTGGTGATCATCACCATTCCAGTTGGTGTATTAAGTGCCGTTTTCTTTTTAAAACTGGCCGGGCAAACCATCAACATTATGACGCTTAGCGGTCTTTCGCTGGCAATCGGCATTTTGGTGGATCAGGCAACGGTAACCATCGAAAACATCCACCAGCATTTGGAAATGGGTAAGGAAAAACGCCAAGCTATTTTAGATGCCTGTTCAGAAATTTCCTTTCCGTTGTTGCTTATTTTGCTGTGCATTTTGGCGGTTTTTGCGCCGGCGTTTATTATGAGCGGCGTACCCAAAGCCATGTTTTTGCCACTTTCATTATCCATTGCTTTTGCCATGATTGTTTCGTTTGTGGCTGCGCAAACCTTGGTGCCAGTTATTTCCAACTGGATATTGGATGCATCAAAATTCCAATATCATCATGGAAAACCTCATGCACACGCGGGGCAGGATTTGGATAAAGTGGAAGAACAACAAATTGAAAAACACAATGAGCAAGACAAGTCGCATCCTGAAGAAAATAACTTCTTTCAACGGTTAAAAGTTAGCTTGGCCAAAAAACTGACCCGATGGATGCCAAGAAGAAAGCCGATTGTAATTGTTTATTTGATTGTTGCTTTTGGATTGGCGGGGCTTTGTTTTGTAATAATCGGCAAAGATTTATTGCCCAAAACCAATAATGGCCAATTGCAATTACGCATCCGCGAACCAGATGGAACAAGGCTGGAAGTAACCGAAGCTGCGACAAAGGGCGTGTTGGATATTATTGATTCCACCGTAAAAGGCCATGTTGATATCAGTTCAGCTTTTGTGGGCTTGGTACCCAGCAATTTTGGTACCAGCAATTTGTACATCTTCAACAGCGGCACGCACGAAGCCGTTATCCAAATTAATTTAAGCGAAAATTATAAGGTAAAAATTGAAGGACTGAAAGAAGACTTGCGAGCAAACATTGCAAAAGTTTATCCCAATTTAAAGATTTCTTTTGAGCCGATTGAACTAACCGAAAAGATTATGGCACAAGGTGCTTCCACGCCGATTGAGGTAAGGGTGGCAGGAAAAAACATGGAAGACATCGAAAATTATTCAGCGAAGCTGCTGGATAAAATGAAAGCCATTCCGTTTTTGCGGGATGTGCAAATTGCGCAACCCTTGCATTTCCCAACCATTAATATAAATGTAGACAGGCAGAAGCTTTCGCAAATGGGTTTGGCGTTGAACGACGTGGCCAGAAGCATTACTGCCACTACATCTTCAAGCCGTTATACCAACAAAAACTTTTGGTTGGATGAGCGGACTTCGTACACTTACCAAACGCAAGTACAGGTGCCGGAATATTTAATGAATTCGGTGGAAGAATTGCAGGCAACACCTTTGGTAAAAGGCCAACCGCGACCACTTTTAGGCGATGTTGCTTCACTTTCGCTAGACAGTTTGCCGGGCGAATACGACCGCAGCGGCCCACGCAGGTTTGTAACGGTTAGTGCCAACATCAACAAAAAAGATTTGGGTTCCGCTACATCCGCCGTGCAAAAAGCGGTGAAAGAAGTTGGCACGCCGCCAACCGGTTTAGTGGTAGATGTAAAAGGCATGTCGAGTTTATTGACGGAGACGTTGGATTCTTTGCAAAACGGTTTGTTGGCGGCCATCGTTGTAATTTTATTATTGCTAGCGGCTAGTTATCAATCGTTTAAATTAGCTGTTACGGTTTTATCAACCATACCTGCAGTGTTGTTGGGTGCCATGCTTTTGTTGTTGGCAACGGGCTCAACGTTGAATTTACAATCATATATGGGTATCATTATGTCCGTTGGTGTCTCGGTTGCCAACGCTTTGTTGATCGTGACCAATGCAGAGGCTTTGCGGTTGGAATACAAAGATCCGTTTAAAGCGGCGAGCGTTGCGGCAAGCATCCGTTTACGCCCCATTTTAATGACTAGTTTGGCGATGATTGCAGGGATGATCCCGATGGCTAGCGGCATGGGCGAAGCCGGCGACCAATCTGCACCGCTTGGCCGTGCAGTAATTGGCGGTTTGATTGCATCTACGTTTGCTGCACTGTATTTTGTACCGTTGGTATACGCTTGGTTGCAACAAAAGGCATCATTTAAATCTGTTTCGTTAATGCCGGAAAAGCTATAAGTTATAAGTGATAAGTTAAGGCTCATTTACAAACTCTAAATTCTTAATTCTAAACTCTTAATTTTTATGAAATATTATATTGTTTCCATATTGTTTATTGTTTTTTTTGCTTCTTGCTCAACGGAAGAAAAAAAACCAGAACCGCCGAAGGCCGTTGTAAAGTACGATTTAGTAACCGTGGAAAAAGGCGGCGTGGCTTCCACTATTAAATTGCCGGCCCAATTGGCTGCTTATCAAGAAGTAAGCATCTTTCCAAAAGTGAATGGCTACGTAAAAAATGTGCTGGTCGATATTGGCTCCAAAGTATCGAAAGGCAGTTTGTTGATGACTTTGGAAGCGCCGGAAATGAACCAAGCTGTGTTACAAGCCAAAGAAAAATTTGCGAAAGCCAACGCAGATTTTTCGATTGATAAAGAACGCTACGAACGTTTATTGCAGGCATCGCAAACCGCTGGTGCTATTTCGCCGCTTGATTTAAGCAGCGTAAAAGCCAAAATGGAAGCCGACCAAGCGGTAAGCAACGCGGAAAAAGCAAACTGGCAAATGCAGCAAACCATGATGGGATATTTGCAGGTAACTGCACCTTTCAGTGGCGTTATCACAGCAAGAAATGTACACCCGGGCGCATTGGTAAGTGCAGCGGATAAATCCACACCCATGTTGGAACTGAAAGAAATAGACCATTTGCGTTTACAGGTGGATATCCCCGACCAAATTTCAGCTTCGTTAAAAGACAAAGATTCTGTTTCGTTTTATATAAATGCTTTTCCGGGCAAAAAAATGCAAGGGATCATCAACCGGAAATCTGATAACGTTAGTTCGCAATACCGCAGCGAAAGAATTGAGATTGACGTTCCTAACAAAGATGGTGCTTTATCTGCCGGCATGTTTGCCAATGTGGTACTCAGTTCCACCGGCGATCCTAACGCTTTTATTGTGCCGAAAACTGCGGTGGTTACTTCTACCGAACGGAAATATGTGCTGGTTGCGAGAGATGGCAAAGCCACAAAAATTGATGTAAGAACCGCAAGTGAAAGTGCTGACAAAATAGAAGTGTACGGGAACTTGCAGCAAGGCGATAAAGTGGTTGCCAAGGCAAATGATGAAATAAAAGAAGGAACGGATTTATAGTTTTAGACGCATTAGGAATTATAAAACAATCATCTTGCTTTGGCATAGAAGAAAGCGGGATGATTGTTTATTGTCTTCATGTCTTAACCCTTGTTTTTCCACATCATAATTTTAAATTACTCGTAAAAATCCTCGGTTGGTAATAATCATTGTTTTCTTCTGGCGATAAAATGGTTAGCCAATTTTGTGTAGCTACTTGGGCAGTACAAGGCCCGTAAGTAATAATGGTAATTTGCTTGGATAAGGCTTGTTCTCGCAATCGCTTCAATACGGTTCGCATTATTTCGCCTTTAAACGGCGTAAACATGAAAAATACGGTTCCCGTAGAAAGTTCTGATTCTCGCACATCTTCATTTACAAAGGTTACATTGGATAATTGAAGCGCCACGGCGCAACGTGTTGCATAAGCACACAAACTTGGTTCAAACTCAATGCCAATGGTTGTAATACCGGCAAGTAAGTTTACCAAAATAGCTACTTGCCCCAAGCCGGCTCCTAAATCAACAAAAACCGCATTGCTTGGAAAATGTATTTTTTCTACCAATTCAAAAACAATCCTGGCTGGCGTTTTTTGATAATAAACCATGTCTGGCTCTAAATCTTTTGTTTGCGTTGGTATGGTTTCAAAAGTAAATAAGTTATTCACAAACAGATCTAGGTTGTCGTAACCCAATTTTTGCAGACAATCGGCATCGGTATTAAAGTTTACGTATTCGCGAATGAGGTTGCTAAACGCCTTTCCGGTGCAGGCGCCGGTTTTAATAACCGATTGAAGTTGTTGGAATAAGCACTGATCAACCGCAGCTAATGACGCCATCACTTCTTCAGCACGATGTTTTAATGCCCTTAATTCAGTTAGCTGCGCCGTTTTTTGTAGCCATGTATCCATCCCTTCTATCACATGAAACTCAATAAAATCAATAGCTTCAGATCGTTCATCAAAATGCTTCATGTTATAAATTGATGCATTTTGCGCAATTGCTTCGATATGTGATTGAATATTAAAAATATCCATTGTTACTAGAAATATAAATAAACTAATAGCAGGAATGTGAGAGAAAACTAATTTTATTACAATCAATAAAAGACAACATGCCAATACGATATTGTTTTTTTATTGTTTTTGAAAAATATTATACGGCATAGCGGTTCCCGTAATTGTTAGCACCACTACCCCATGAGCAGGAACTTCCATGGTTTGTATTGCTGAAAAACTTTTTGGCATGTTTGTATTTGCCCAAACATTATGCACGGTAAAACCTTTTTGCGCATACAAGCCCAGCGCATCTATGTTAAATTCAATTGTTTGTTTTGTATTGGATCGGTTTAGCAAAGCCACCGCAATTTTTCCGCTGATGGTTGACTGTAATGGCTTGGCCCACACTTCCAAATCGCCGTCATCTTTTATTCTTCTAGCTTGGTACACCAATGGATCTTGGTCAACAGCAATCATTTCTTTGTTGGCAACTATTGATTTTGTTTCACTCGTCATGGTAGTTAAATCGTTGCCCAACAACAATGGCGAAGCCATCATACACCACATCGAAAAATGCGCTTTGTCTTCTTCAAAACTCATTCCCCGGCCTACTTGCAACATATCCATATCGTTTACGTGGCCCGGACTAGCATATTTCCACAGATCGGCATTTAAATCGATGATTTTCAATATACTTTCAAACTTGTTAGATATGTCGCCCGAAATACGCCAAGAGTTGGCAACAGTACAAACCCATTTGCCGGGAAATTTCCATCTGCACACATTATATAATGCATCGGGTCGAATTGCGTGGATGGCGTTGCCAATTTGTGTATAGCGCAATTCTTCGTCCAGCCCCATTTTTTCGCCGCCGCACCAGTCTACCTTAATAAAATCGTAGCCCCAATTTTGTAACAATTGGGTTATATCTTTTTGGTCGTGACCGAACAAACCCATGCCGCTGCCAATGGTATCTTTATCGTACATAGATCCACAGGTGTTTATACCTGCATCAGAATAAATGCCAGCTTTCAACCCTTTGCCATGTATATAATTGGCCAGGTTTTTCATGCCGCTTGGAAAGCGAACCGGGTGCGATTGTATGTTTCCATCCGCATCCCTTCCTCCAAAATAACCATCGTCGATATTAATAAATTGATAGCCTACATCTTTTAATCCGGTTGTAACAAGTGCATCAGCTTGCTTTTTTATCAACCCTTCATTAATATTAATCCTGTAATTATTCCAACTGGCCCAGCCCATTAAAGGGGTATTTTTTATAGAAGTTGGCTTGGTGGTTAGTTGCGCATTGATATTGGAAAAGGAAATTAAAAATGTAAGTTGTAATATAATTTTTTTCATAAGCAATAGTAGCACCAATTAGGATAAACCACTAGTCAACCTCTTTTTTTATTTCGTTGATATGTGTAATAAGACCTTCATAAAAATCATAAATATTTACTGTTTCTCCAGCTTCGATCCGCTTCGAGATCATTGTCATGGGATATAATATTAAAGTAGTATCCGCTAGTTGCAACGCAGGATCATTCCCATATTCATCCTCCACCTCTACCCAAACAAATCCATAATTATCTTGTATAATGATATCGCCTAATGTTATGCCTAGGCTTTGTAATTTCACTGTCTCATTTTTATCGATCCAGTCTGATTGTAAGATAGCATCCAACAATCTTAATTTACCAGAAACAGTATCATACTTGCTGGTTGATTCCGGTTCATAATGATTTCTCACCCAATTTCGCTTGGCTTCAATATGTTTTGCCATTTCTTCGCTTACATCCAAAACCTTTTGCATAAAAAGAATATTATTGATGAACAGAACTTTGCAAATAAATGTGAAATGATGATATGATTACCTTACCCGAACGTAAATAATGTAGTAAGAATAATTTATAACTGATGAATTATTGGAATGGATAATCAATTATTCGGTAATGTCTCAGTTTGAAATTTAAAGCCTTGACCGTAAAGCAAAAAGATTAAGCAATATCTCAATACAGTGTTTCTGTGCCTCAGTGGCAAATGTTGGTTTGCCACTGAGGCACAGAAACACCGAAACCTTTAATGCTTAAACTTCAAAAACTGAAACACAACCAATTAGGGTATAATATTTTTCTTACAAATTGTAATGTTAGTCTGAACGCTTACCATTCCTATCATATTTCCTACTTGATTATACTTACATTTAGCCAACCTTTAAAATAGGTATGCTATGGATTCTCTCATAGAAAATGTAAGCGGTTACGAAGAATTGATTCGCCGGATAGCTCCTTTCACTCATTTTTTTCCGCCAATTATTGATGGAACGATACTGGAATTAGTGATGAGCACCATACCCGGCCATCCCAAAAGAGAAAATGTATCCAAAGCCTATTTAGCTGAACGTTTTGTAACCTTAGAATTATTGGAAAAAGAACATACCGACATGGGTAATGGACGGGTACAACAACTAATACAACAAGCTGTATCCACCGGAAATCCGTTTGGCCTTTACCTACGGAATTTTATTTTGGGTGCCCGCTTGGAAAAAGGCCGAGAAGATCCTTACGACATTCCACAAGTGATGACATTAGCCAGCACTAAAGAAACCGCCGTGCAAAAATTTATTGCTGATGCTATGGCGCCCGTGCCATTCGTGAAAATATTTAACCCATCAGCCGATGTTGGCGGTATAGAAAACAGGATTATTATTTCAGATGAAGAATGGGAAGCCACAGCCAGCATGCTAATTGAGCAAGCCACGGTTGTGGTGATGGTTTTTATGTTGCTTACGCCCGGCGTGGCCAGCGAATTTGAGCTTTTACGTAAGCACAACGCACAAAACAAAACCCTTATTATTATTACTGGTGATGACCCTACAAAAAATTCGCTTGACATTACCGTTAGGCAATTATATGGCGATAAAACAACAGTTGAGAAAGCCACGGGTGACTATGAATTAGCCGCAGACCCCCAGTTGGTATTGCAAAATAATCCACCGCCGGCAGATTTTCTGAACCACATGGTATTGCCCAATGAAACGAAAGACTGGCAGATGGTGATTACAAAAATTAAAGAACTGCTTGATGCGGCTGTGGTGCTGCCTAAACAGGAATTGATAAAGTTGCCCTTTCGTCCGATGCCGCCCATGTCTGATTTGTTGATTGCCAAAGAGCAGGCGCAAATAGATTTTGGCCTTGGCTCGAAGTATTATAAGGATGGTAACGGAGAAGAAGCCGAACATGCGCTCATCCGATCACTTGCTTTTAGTTTTTGGTCTCGCGACCCGTTGGGAAGGGCTTTGGCCTATATTCTTCTTGCCCATGTTGAACGGAAGCTTTTAAAATACCCGAATGAAGCGGTACAATGTTATTTTGCCAGTCTTGATATTTTAGCCGCTTTATTGCCCGATTCAAAAATAGCTACCGAAAACTATGAACGTTTTGCTAACGACTTGGCCGGTTACCTAACAGAACTGAAGGACGAAAAAGGTGCGGCCATGGTTAAAGATAAACTTGTGGCAATAAAAAAGGAATTTGGCATTTAAAGATTCACGTTTTGCCAAATGGCCACGAAGGAATGTTCTCGCAGAGGCGCAGGGAAAAGGAGGTTCCAAGGTAAATCTTCGTGTTTCCGCTGCATCCTTAGCACACACTATAAATTTTCAGACTTTTTAAACGAGAAGAAATATATCACGCAGAGGATCGGAGGGCGCAGAGAAAAGGAGGTTCCAAGGTTAAATCTTTGTATTTCCTCTGCACCTTAGCGCCTACTATAAATCTTTGAGACTTTTTAAACGAGAAGAAATTTATCACACAGCGTGCATGAAGGCAGAGAAAAGCAATAATTTGCAAAAAAGGCAATCGTTTGAAATTACCAGCCAAAATTTCTCCACTTTTCTCTGCATTTAACCGTTTTTAACAACTTTGCGCTCTTTGTTTCTTTGCGGTAAAAATTCGACCGCAAAGAAACAAAGAGCGCAAAGCAAAAACATGTTTGATGATTTGATATTCGAGACGTGAAGAAGAAGCTTAAATGTTGGCGAAATACGCTAGACAGAAACTTGCACTTCCAGCGTAACGCTTTGATGAAATTTTTGTATATCATCAATCCTTACGCTGGCTTATATTAACGTGAGTTTGGGCTCTTGCGGTTGTATACTTAAATATTTTTGCCGTTAACAACTTGATCATATCTTGGGTTTAATGGCACAAAACGTTCCTACGGAACGAGGGCAAAGCATCTAAATATATTTTTACTACCAACGAAATGTTCCTACGGAACAAAGGAACACTGCTTTTGTTCCGTAGGAACATTTCGTTGGTAATGGCTTAGGTCGGTGGTCGTCATAATAAACGCTCGTTCCATAGGAACGTCTCGTGCTGCGAACAAATTTTAAACGACAAGTATCTGATTATCAGCAAATACTCCAAAACTCACGTTATATTATTATTTTGTTGGCTCAGAAAGCTGCGATTTGTGAAACAGTATCCTTTAAATCGCTATGCCTAATTCCATAAGAATATTAAAACACCTATTTTATAATGCATATTTTTGAATCAGCATCAATCCCATTCATAGTTATCAATAATTGTTTTGATACAACTTAATATCTATCAATGAAATCTACCTTTAAATCATTCTTGAGCCATAGATATAAATCTGCGGATGTAAACCTATATTTTTTTAATGTATTTAAAGAGATAGCAGAAGTTCAATTTGAAGTGGATGAAGGCACTATTAGTACAAACGTTACACACCTTGAAAGGATGATCCGCGATTCAGATGCCTTTATCGGAATCTATCCATTTCCCAATGTAACAGAAGAAGGGAATTTACAAGAAGAATTAAAAAAACAATCTAGATATTTTCGCCTCGAAATGGACTTAGCCATACGTTCACAGAAACCGGCAATTATTTTTTATGATAAAAGATATGGAAGTTTGCTTACGCCACCTGAAAACTTCTTTTCATTTCAATTTGACTTGAACGAGGTAACTGGCTCTGGTGGCTTTCCTAGTTCAAAAAGGCATGCACATGAGTTTACTAATTTTTGTGATGCGGTAATAAGGAAAAAAGAATACGATGATCTCCAAAAAAATATTGAAAAGAATGTAGTTGCTATTGTTTTGCCATTGTCTCAAATAAACACCACTACCGAAATCGACACTTTTAGCAGGAATTTGAAAAGTTTACTCGATCAGCATAATTATTTAGAAGTAGAAATTATCCAACTTCCTGTTACGCTGGGAAATAAATTATTTAGATTACTTGAAACGGTTGATTTTGCAATTGTAGACCATGGAGATGTTGTGGCAAAAACCGGAATTCCTGCTTATTTGCACGGGAAATTTATACCGATGATAAGAACGGAATATATAGAAAAGGAATCTACTGAAAACGAAAATGAATTAACTAAATTTCTTTATGATGGTGTAGAAGTTGGATATAATAAAGATAAAATTAAATGGAGCGACGAGCAGACGCTTATAAATGAAATATCTATAAAATTAGATATTATAAACTCGAACGTTAAACGTATAAATACTTTTACTGAGGCAAGCAATTACTTTTTAAGTGCTACATTAAGAAAAGAAATAGTGTTTGTTAGTTATTCTGGAAAAGACCTTGATATTGCCAAGGATATTATAAGTACTTTAAAAAATTATTTTCAAACAGTTTTTGATTACCGGGATGGTACATCTATAGTACCGGGCCAGCCCTGGCTGGCAGAAATATTTGACAAGCTAGCAAAAAGTGCTATCGGCATTAATTTATTATCCAATAATTATATAGAAAGTGGTAATTGCATGCACGAAGCACAGCAAATGGTGGCACAATTGGATAACGGCAACATGAAATTATTCCCCATTAAACTTTATCCAGAGAAAATAGACTTACCAACTTTTTTTGGGACGATACAATACCTGCGTAAAGCCGATTATAATACTATAAAAGATTTAGTAGTGGAAATAGTACAATTAAGTAAAACTTGATTGTAACCTAAACAACAACTATTGTTTAGGTTATGCCTCGAACCTTGACCGTAAGTTTTTAGCCGCGATATTTTTTTAATTGCGGAGGTGCCAGAAACTGGCTCTCTGATTTTCGGAGATGCGTTGCACATCAAGGTTTCATTAGCCCGTGACGATTTAATGTTTGTGATGTAAAAACTTTGCTGGGACAAAATCCTGCACCTATCGGGGGATTAACAAACACGAACTTTAATCCATTCGTTTCTTATTGTGAAACCACGATTGTGTGCCGCATCTCCAAATTGCATGTATTAGCGACTTCATTCTAGGCGGGTCTCTCCACTTGTGCTTCGCAATTACTTAATTAACAATACTTATATTTTTAATGTTACAGAGCTGCATGATTGCTGGGACGAAAGCAGAACAGAATTTTGCGCTTAACCGTTTTTAAAAACTTTGCGCTCTTTGCTTCTTTGCGGTCGAATTTTCACCGCGAAGAAACAAAAAGCGCAAAGCAAAACACGTTTTGTATTTTATAATTCCTGCTGCTTACATTTTTAAGCAGCTCTTTTAGCCACCTCCATCCTTTTTTAACAACCAGATGCAACACCCCATTCCAACAAAACACCTTTAACACAATAAAAACCAAACATATTTTATCTTAGCACAGCATCAATACCATCCATGAAAATCGCTTTCATTTGCTTACTCCTTATCTTACTAAGCCAACACGCATTTGGCCAAAAAAATTATTTGCTTGATATCAACCAACTAAATAAAAGGATTAGTAACGGTAAGGATACCACCTTCATCATCAACTTTTGGGCAACTTGGTGTGGGCCGTGTGTAGCGGAATTGCCCAATTTTGAAAAGCTGCATGCGGCTTATCCATCTAACAAGGTGAAAATAATTTTGATGAGTGTTGATTACCAATCGAAGCTGAATACGGCCCTTATTCCTTTTATTAAAAAACATGGTTTAAAAAACGAAGTATTTTTGCTAAACGAAAAAGACCAACAGGAATATATCAACCGGATCGATTCAAGCTGGTCGGGAAGCATACCTGCCACCTTGTTTATTAAGGGCAACAAAAGAAAATTTATGGAACAATCTTTTACGTATCCCCAATTATTGTCAGCTTATCAATCAATCCAATAAAAATATGAAACAGTTTATCGCCATCCTATTCGTTGCTGTATGCTTTTTGGCAAAAGCACAGGTTACCACCGTTGCACCTGGACAACCAGCTCCTGATTTTAAGTTGAAAAACGTTGACAACAAGGAAGTGTCGTTCAATAACTTCCCAAATGCCAAAGGGTTTATTGTGGTGTTTACCTGCAATACTTGTCCGGTGGCCAAGGCTTATGAAAAACGGATTATGGAGTTGGATAAAAAATATGCTCCGCAGGGTTATCCCGTTATTGCCATTAACCCGAACGATCCCGACTTGTCGAAAGGCGATAGCTTTGATAAAATGAAAACATTAGCAGCGACAAAAAAATACAGTTTCCCTTACTTGTACGATGAGGGACAAACTATCACCAATGCGTATGGTGCCAAAAACACGCCGCATGTTTTTATTGTTACCAAAACGACCAAAAGGAAATATGGTGGCATATACCGGCGCCATAGATAATGACCAAGAAGATGCTAATCCGGACAAAACAAAATATGTTGAACAGGTAATCGCTGCTTTAATGAAGAACGAAAAGCCACCTTTTACAGCAACAAAGGCTATTGGCTGCACCGTTAAAAGGAAACGTGCATAATTAATTTATAGGGTTTTGCAACTCTTTATTTCTAAATAATATTGTTTAACACGGAGAACACAGTGTACGCAGGGAGAAAGGAATAGTAATATTTGTGTCTTCCAGTTTCAATTACTTTCTGGCTAATTATTTTCTGTAGTTTCTCTGCATTTGGCTATCCGCTGTATGCTATATTTCTAGTTTATAAATTTTTTGGCCGTTCCGAGATGACCTTTGGCGGTTTTCAGATGACCTTTGGCTGTACACAGATGACCTTTGGCTGTTCAGAGATGATCTTTGGCCGCGCAGAGATGATCTTTGGTCATTTTTAGACGACCTTTGGCGCTTCCGAGATGACCTTTGGCCAGTTTTGCAGACGACCTTTGGCCGTGCAGAGATGACCTTTGGCCGTTTCTAGACGACCTTTGGCCGTGCAGAGATGACCTTTGGCCGTTTCTAGACGACCTTTGGCCGTTCAGAGATGACCTTTGGCCGCTCCGAGATGACCTTTGGCCGTTCCGAGATGACCTTTGGCCGTTCACAGATGACCTTTGGCGGTACAGAGATGACCTTTGGCCGTTTTCAGACGACCTTTGGCGGTACAGAGATGACCTTTGGCCGTGCAGAGATAACTCTTGGCCGTTTTCAAATGACCTTTGGCGGTTACAAGATGGCCTTTGGGTGTTTTTACCTTTATCCATGTCTCATCCAACAATATGTTTTAACGGTAAACAACATGTCTGCACAAATGCAAGCGCATTTTTTGCGGTTCAAAACTGCAATTGAAAATCGGCAAAGCCGATAAGTTAAAAAGTACGAGGCGAGACGTCTCGTACAGCAACAGAAAACCCATGTCTTACTTTGCGTTGTTTGCTTCTTTGCGGTTTAAAATATTTAAACCGCAAAGAAGCAAAGAACACAAAGGCTAAAAAAAATAAAACTTAATCCATAAACGTTAAAACAATAAACTTCTAAATTTTTTTTTAATCGCCGCCAAACGCTCCGCTAATGCCTATGCGCACACCCACTAGTGGTTTGCCAATATTGGCCTGATATCCCCATAAAAAATCTATCCTTGCCACTTTGGCAATGTTTTCAATGCCAAAAAACAATTCGCTATAATATTTATTGGGGTTGATATAGAGTGTATTGGTACCGGTTACCAAACCAAGGTTCAACATCCTAACAATGGGTATTTTATTTGTGAGCATCCCGTTTAAGTGATATTCCAAATTTAGGGTGCTATAAAACGGATCGATATTGCTAAAGGCATAATAAGGTGCTAGTTGAAAACTATTTAAATATTGCGAGGCGTGCACAGTTTGGTTGCCGTTAAAATGTTGCCAATCGGGCAAGTAAACCGTTTTGCTATTTAAAAATCCACCAATAGCCAAGCGGTATTTTATGCTGCCCGCCAGTTGTAGTTTCAATTCATCGGTCATCTGACAAGCGCCATTTATCAAAATTTACACTGCTACCCAACACATGATTAAAACCATGCGTGTAAGTTAAATTAAATACCGGTGCATCGCTACCAATGGAATATCGGCGATTGGGATATTCCACATATTTCTGGCCCGATTGATAGCGCAACTTAACCGTTCCTATAAAGGCATCATGGTCAGGAAAATATCCGGCAGGCAACTCCTGCGGATAATTTGGCGTAAAATATCGGCCTTCACGGGTTTTCCATTTGTACACCGTGTCTACATTGTCGGGCAAATGTCGTTTTTCCCAACTCACATCTATACTGCCGGTCAATCCATCAGCCAACCGTTTTTCAGCACCCGCCACTATAAATGTTTTCTCATACAACTTCATGTAATTGCTGGTATAGCGCAGGGTTGAAATGCTATTGTCGAACTTATCAACCGGATTATTGCCGTTTATTTGGAACATATTCCGACCGCCGCTCAGGTTTAAATTCCACCTATGCAAATCGTTGGCACCCATACTTTTATTAATGCCAAGCGTAGCTTGCAAGTGTTTGTTGGTAAAACCATAATGCAACAGCGGCGTAATGGTGTAAGCGCCGGTATCACCATAATGGCTGATGCGGGGTGCAAATTCCAGCACGGCACCTTCCACCGTGTTGTAGCTGATATCGTTTAGCAACGGCTCATAATGATAACGCATTTTTTTACTGCGATGGGTAACATCAACACCCGTAAAAAGCAGTCTGGTAAACGAAACCTTGTTCCTGCGCTTATCTAACGAGTCGATGTAATGTGGATCTTTATACCTTTTTTCCAATGTATCTTTCTTCAAATAATCCAAATGTTCTTCCGCAGTTAAAGGAACGGGGCGGATGGTTTCCCAATATTCCAGCGATTTTTTGTTGGCAGATGTATCAGCCGTACGGATGACTTTGCCAAACTTTTTACGATCGAACACGGGCGATAAATTATAGTCGGAATATACTGCCAAAAAATCAGCACTTGCTTTAAAACCTAATGCACCAAACGTAAATTGGAAGGTAGTTTGTTGCGGCAACCAAATACCTTTTGCCAACGGCAGCATTTGTTGTTGTAAGTGAAAAACATCCACAAATTCAATTTGCGATTCTTTGGTAATAAACAAATCAGCAGCTTGTATGCGCCAGCTTCCTTCAATAATATTAATGTAGCCACCAGCAAACAAAGGCTCGTATTTCCGTTTGGGAATGATGATTATCTTACTGATTTCCAACCCGTTTTCATAAAAACTTCCCACATATTGATAGCGGTAAAAATTAAGGGCATTGGTTCCAATGGGGGAAACAAAACCACGGTCGTTCAGCCCTTCGATGTTCACATTGTTTTCATACAAGTTTACTTCCATGGCTTTTGGACTATTGAACCCAAAACCATTGCTGCGACCGGCCACTTTTGCCGAAACAATATCTTCTTTGTAAGTACTGGGCAATTCGCGGGAAAAATTAGTGAGCGATTCGCTAAAATAAATAATGCCTTTGCCATTACTGTCAATCACGTTGCGGTCGGGCTGTATTTTTTTGCCCAGCACCCTATTTGGAACAGCCACGGTTTTAATCATCCCCTTCATGTACACCTGCACTTGCCAAGCTTTTAATTCGTTTAAATGCGCCTGCCTAACCTTAATGGCATGGCGGATGATGGCATAAGCGGGGTCTTCGGCATTAGCTTTTATGGTAACGCTGTATTCGGTTTTTTGTGGAAACAAAGTGAAAGTGATCGGTTCTGTTTTATCGGTTACGGTAATTTTCTTTTCTTGTTGCGTAAAGCCAACATGGCTGCACACCAAGGTATAATTGCCAGCCGGCAAATCCAATATAAAATTGCCCTCGTTATTGGCCGTAGTTCCTTTGCTGCTGCCCTTTATATAAATGCTAGAAGATGAAAGTGGTGCTGCATTTGCATCGTTTACCTTGCCTGTAACGGGCAAAGCCAACACTTTTAACACCATACAACAAGTTAAAAATGCAGTTGCAATTAGTTTTACTTGGTTCATAAATATGAAAATACGGGAGTAAAATGTTTTTGGGTGAATTTTAACGGATTGATGAGGAAATAACCTCACCCCCGGCCCTCTCTCCACAAGTGGCGAGGGGTGCCTCTGTGAAGCTTTCTTTAATTTTTTACCAAGTTTACGCTTTTGTCTGAACCATGATTTATGGGATTTAAATGATTTGTTTGATTCCCAATTAGAATCATATCCATCGCTTTAATCATACAAATCACAGTTCAGACATAGTACCCGGTTGGGGACGGACAGTACAAAGAAAAACTCACCCCCGGCCGCTCTCCACAAGTGGCGAGGGGTGCTTCTGTGAAGCTTTCTTTAATTTTTTCCCAAGTTTACGCTTTTGTCTGAACTGTGATTTATGGGATTTGAATGATTTGTTTGATTCCCAATTAAAATCATATCCATCGCTTTAATCATACAAATCACAGTTCAGACATAGTACCCGGTTGGGGACGGACAGTACAAAGAAAAACTCACCCCCGGCCCTCTCTCCACAAGTGGCGAGGGGTGCCTCTGTGAAGCTTTCTTTAATTTTTTACCAAGTTTACGCTTTTGTCTGAACCATGATTTATGGGATTTGAATGATTTGTTTGATTCCCAATTAGAATCATATCCATCACATTAATCATACAAATCACAGTTCAGACAATTTCCTTCCCAAATGGCATCAGCGACAACTCCACCAATTTAAAATGTTGCCTTGCAAACGGAATTCCAATAATGGTAATAAATAGAAGAAGACCAAATACAAGATGCATCAATGCCGTATAAAAACCACCGCAAACCAACCAAATAATATTGCAAAACAAAGAAAGACAACCATGGCTGTTTTCTTTATACACCACCCGCTTACCAAACGGCCACAACACCATATAGGCAATTTTAAAACATTGCAATCCCCATGGCAACCCCACAATGGTGAGGCATAAAACGAACCCGCCGATTACATAACCCAATGCGCATAAAAAACCGCCGAAAACCATCCAAATAATGTTGCCGATAAAGTTCATCTATAATAATTAGAAGTTGAGAAGCTAGAAGTTGAGAAGTTAGAAGTTGAGAAGTTTAGAAGTTAGAAGTTTAGAAGTTAGAAGTTAGAAGTTAGAAGTTAGAAGTTTAGAAGTTAGAAGTTTAGAAGTAAAAAAAACTGTTATTTCGTACTTATATTTCCTATTTCCTGTTTCCTATTTTTTATTTTTCGTAATTCGTAATTCGTAATTCGTAATTCGTAATTCGTAATTCGTAATTCGTATTTCTCGTATCTCGTATCTCGTATCTCGCATTTCTACAAAAAACTACCAGCGCCATCATAATATTTCTGCCAATATGCATCTGCCAATTTACTTACCACCACGCCCCTACTTGTGGATGCATGTACAAAATATCCGTCTAACAAATAAATGCCTGCATGGCCGGTTTCTTTGGTATTTATTTTAAAGAAAACCAAATCACCTTCCCGCAAAGCTGATGTTTTTACCGGTTTCGATTGTTGGTGCAGTTGATAAGCGGTTCTTGGCAATTTTAGTTGGTAAACTTTCAAAAAAACTTGGGTAATAAAACCAGAACAATCGGCTCCGCTTTTGGTTTCACCGCCATATTTGTAAGGCACGCCCATCCAATCAGCCACAGTTTCAATCAAATCTTTATTCATGCCTTCATTTAGCTGAACCCCCAATTTTTCGGAATATTTTTTTACAAAAGTGGAGCCTGAAAAGCTGGGTGGGCTTGGTTTTGAAGTATACATGGTAGTATTTAATTTGTGGCTGCTACCGCACGATGCAAACAAAACGGAAAAGAGAATGAACCCTGCAAAAACGATTGGTTTTAAAAAAGATTGCCTTGAAAATATTTGCATAGCTTATTAACGAAAATCAATTTCTATTATTGAAAGAAGCCGAAAATAACTGAAATCTAGAAGCTAAAAAAAAGTTATGCAACCATGGCAAAATGATAGCTTTTATTTACAGAACCTTGTTACTTTTGAGCGCCTAGATATTTTCCCAATCTTTTATGTACAACGAAAGCCTACCTGCCAATAGCGGCAGTATTTATACTTTACATGGTCTCAACCATCTTCGGGCTTTTGCCATTGCATCTGTGTTTTTTTACCATTACCGCATGTTTGCACACCCGGCGTGGGTTGATGCAATTGCGGGTTTTGGTTGGACGGGCGTTGATCTCTTTTTTGTTTTAAGCGGCTATTTAATTGCCAGCCAATTGTTCAACACCATGGCAAAAGGTAAAAACATTTCACTTATTGAATTTTATGTAAAACGTTTTTTTAGGATTATTCCAGCTTATTTATTTATTGTGGCCATTTATTTTTTAATTCCTGCTTCGCATGAAAGAGAAGCGCTGCCACCACTTTGGAAATATGTGTCGTTTACCCAAAACTTTAATTTGGATTTACGGTTTCAGGGTACATTTTCACACGCATGGTCGCTTTGTATCGAAGAACAATTTTATTTTTTACTGCCTTTGGTATTAATTACTGGGCTTTATTTAAAATTAAAAAACAAACTGGTTTATTTATTGCCCATTTTATTTATTACAGGATTTATTGTGCGGCATTATAGTTATGTAAAAATGGTGGCACCCTTAATTAATGATGATGGTTTTTACATTGCGTGGTACAAGTTTATTTATTATCCAACTTATTGCCGGCTCGATGGGCTTTTAATAGGCATTACCATTGCTGCCATTTTTAGATTTAAGCCAAACATTAAAGCAGCTATTGTTGATTATGGAAATACTATTTTAATATTCGGCATTACTTTATTATCGCTGGCATACTATGTTTGTGGCGACCAAACTTCGCTTGTTGCAACAGTTTTTGGATTGCCGTTGGTGGCCGTTGGTTATGGCGTAATTGTAATTGCAGCCATTATTCCAACCTCTATTTTATTTAAATATAGTTCAACAATTACCAGCAATGTAGCTACGCTATCTTATTCTATTTATTTAAGCCATAAAATAATCATACATCTTGTACAGCAACAGGCCGGTAAATTTAATATCGATTTAAATGGGAATTTAATGCTGTTAATCTGCATTATTGCTTCCGTTTTAATGGCACTAGCCATGCGTCAAATAATTGAAATACCTTTCCTTAAAATACGGGATTATATATTAGCTAAAAGACGGAATAAGTTTATGCTGCACACCAATTAATCATTAAAAAATCGGTCAATTTTTTTATTTTAAATTAACTATGAAGCCATCTTTTGTAAAATTTATTCCAGCTATTTTTTGGTTTTTATTAATTACTATTTTATTGTGTTTGCCTGGCAAGGATATCCCCAAGGTTGATTTTTTAGACTATATTAATTTTGACAAATTTGTGCATGCGGGACTTTTTTGCGGTTTGGTATTTTTTACTTTTTTACCATTTAATCTCCTCGATTTATCGTTTACGAAAAAAAGAAAGATTATAGTAAAAATAGCCATTGCCGCCACGCTGTACGGTATTGCTATGGAGTTTGTTCAAAAATATTTTATACCAGGTAGAAGCTTTGATATAACCGATATGATTGCCGATGGCGTTGGTGCATTTCTTCCCTATTGGTTTCAAAAAACGATGGATAAAACATTGAATTTGCTTAAAAAGAAACAGGTTGTATAATTTAACAAACTAAAAAAACTATAATTCTTTTATCATTTCCCAATCGGTTTGTAAATCGTTACCCAATAAAAAATCATGTTGGCCAAATTTCTTAAACCCAAATTTTTGGTAAAAGGCAATGGCACGGTAATTCTTTTCCCAAACGCCCAACCAAATTATTTCGCGTTGCAATTGTTTGGCAAATGCAATACAATGTTCCATTAAAGCTTTGCCAATTCCTTTTCCAATCATTGTTTTAATAGCATACAGCCGGGCAATTTCAATAGGTAATTTGCCTTGAAACGCAGTGTGGGCAATGCCTTCACGCATCCGCACATAGCCAGCCAATTCGTTATTTAAATAAGCTAAAAAGAAATAATTACCAGGTGCGCCAACTTCATCCACTAAATCTTTGGTGGCAAATTGTTTATCTAAAAACAATTGCATGTCTGCTTCGGTATTATCGGCAATAAATGAATCGTAAAATGTTTGCCGGCTTATTTCCGCAATTACGAATGCATCGTCCTTCGTTGCCGGCCTAATAATTATTTGTGACATACCGAAAATTAAATACATTATAATTAATTAAAATTGCTAGTTATTGGTTTTCGCACAACCAATAACAAAACAAGGGTTGACAGTTGACGGATGACGGTATCTAAAACACAGGTATTTTACATTTTACGCCTGTCATCTGTCAACTATTCGAGCAAGCAACACGCATTAAAAGTAGCAACTTGGGTTAATTAATTAAAATTAGCAAACACATTAAAAACTAACCGAAAGCTTTGCATTCCTAATTGTCTATTGCAAAGAGACTAACGGATGTCTATTTTGTTGGAAAACCTTATCCAATTATTTAAACTAAGAAAATAAATATCTTATGAAAAAGACATTGCTGATCTTATTCAGCCTATTATTTGTTATGCAATTCACTTTTGCACAAGTGGCATGTGGTTGCAACGACAAAGGTTGGCAAACTTTTGTTGCCCAAATTAAAACAAGTGTACAAAAAGTTTCCTGCGGTTATCAATTCACATTAACCTGCGCAGACACTTTTCAATTAAAAGGTGCTTACAAATGTTTAGGTAATTGCACGGCAAAATATAAAGCCGTTTTAAAGAATGCAACAACAAATACCGTTATTCAAAATTATCCATCATTCAGTTTTACTTGGATGTATAGATTTGCAGGACCAGGCAATTACAGCTTGGAAATAACACCTATTTGCGGCGATAAAGTTTGTCAAACCTGTCGTTTCTTTTTTACGGTAAAAGATTGCAGGCAAGTGTGTGATTGTAATCCTGAAGGATGGCAACCGGGTACCGCAATTGTGGGCGACAAACAAGTAAATATTAAATGCGGATATCAATTTTCTTTAAAAATTGGCGAGCAAATTAAAATAAATGGTAAATATTTATGCAAGGGCGATTGCAATGTAAAATATGTTGCAGTTTTAACCAATGTAACCACTGGTACAGTTATTCAAAACTACAGTCCATTTAATTTCCCATGGGGTTATGCGTTTAAAAGCAAGGGCAATTATAGATTAGAAATTACGCCAATTTGCGGCGACCATAAATGCCAACCCTGCGTCTATTATTTTACGGTTAGCTAACAGTTGAAGCTATTGTTTTGAACCACGAAGACACGAAAGAAAAAATTTATTTTTATAAAGAATTGCCTGGATAAACCAATTTTATTCAGTGCAATTCTTTGCATTTTTTCTTTCCCTTTGTGCTTCTTCTTTTCCCTTTGTGCCTTCGTGGTTCAAAAAAACTATACACTTTCAATCACCATGGCACTAGCGCCGCCGCCGCCATTGCAAATGCCAGCGCCGCCAATTTTGCCGTTGTTTTGTTTTAGTACATTTATTAGGGTTACAATAATCCGTGCGCCGCTGCAACCTAACGGATGACCGATTGAAACTGCCCCACCATTTACATTTACTTTCGCCGGGTCAAGATTCATTTTTTGCGTATTCACAATCCCCACTACGCTAAATGCCTCGTTCAGTTCCACAAAATCCAAATCTTCCATTTGCAAACCAGCTTTACTTACCGCTTTTGGTAACGCTAGCGATGGCGTGGTGGTAAACCATTCAGGGGCTTGCTCTGCATCGGCGTAGCTTATTATTTTGGCCAATGGTTGTAGGCCCAATGCATCCGCTTTTTCTTTGCTCATCAATACCAATGCCGCTGCGCCGTCGTTCATGCTGCTGCTATTGGCAGCCGTTGCCGTTCCGGTTTTTGTAAATGCAGGCTTCAATTCTGGAATCTTATCGAACTTTACATTCCAAGGTTCTTCATCTTTGGCAAATACAATCGGGTCGCCTTTTTTTTGCGGGATGGAAATCGGCACAATCTCATCTTTAAACTTTCCATCATTCGCCGCTGCCTGACTACGTTTATAACTTTCAATGGCAAAAGCATCCTGCTCAGCACGACTAATATTACATTCCACCGCACAGAAATCAGCAAAATTGCCCATTGGCTCGTGTACGTACGCATCCACCAAGCCATCTTTTGCCAATCCATCTTGCAACACCACATCACCATATTTATTGCCCCAACGCAGCTTGGGCGAATAAAAAGGCACGTTTGTCATACTTTCCATACCACCGGCAACCACAATATCCACATCGCCTAGCAAAATACTTTGCGCACCTTGCATTATCGCCTTCATGCCGCTGGCGCAAACCTTGTTTACTGTTGTGCAAGGCACATTATTTGGCAAGCCAGCTAATTTTGCCGCTTGCCTTGCAGGCGCTTGCCCAAGCCCAGCTTGTATTACGCAGCCCATTAATAACTCTTGAACATCTTCGGGTTTTATTCCAGCTTTTTCCACTGCTGCTTTTATGGCAAATGCCCCCAATTGCGTGGCCGAAAAATCTTTCAACGCACCGCCGAAACTGCCGATCGGCGTGCGAACAGCGCTCACAATATATACTTCACGTTCTTTCATATACCAAGCTTATTTTATGCAAATGTAACCAAAGGCTAGCTTTCGGTTTCTCGCAGAAAACGGAAAAACCGCAGAAGCCAGAATAGTAAGTTGTGCCTTCATCTACCCATTCCTTATTACTTTTACTTTCTTATTCCTTATTTAAAATTTCTTATTCCTTATTTTATCCTTCGTGTTACTTTGGGCCCTTTGTACCTTTGTGGTTATCCTTTACTGTGTTTTTTCCGGATTAACTTATTTCTCATTCCTTATTCAAAATTTCTTATTCCTTATTTCCTTTGGGCGCCATTTCCGGCTGTCCCAAGTACTCCGCAGCGCCAATTCACTCTATTTTATTATTCGTTATTCATTGTTCATTATTCATTTATTACGGCGCTTTACGGGGTACTTGTTCCCATCCGGGGCGCACCTCCGCAACCAGTCATCAGTTTTCACGGTCTTTTCTGTACCACTACTTCAAACAATTCTTCGTTTAGTCATTACAATATCATCAAAATTATTCTAATCGTCCTAATCATGGTTCAAACAAAGCAGTTTTGGTTTTCACAACTAACTATCTTGTAACTTTACACAAATAATAATACATACAGATTTTGACATTTAAAGAATTTGGGCTAGAAGAAAAACTGATGGATGGGATCGACTCCATGGGTTACACCAACGCAACGCCCGTACAAGAACAAGTAATTCCGTCAATTTTGGCGGGCCGCGACATTATCGCTTCGGCACAAACCGGTACCGGCAAAACTGCCGCTTTTTTATTACCGCTTATCAATCAATTGATTACCAAACATAGCGATGGACATTCTATCAACGCCATGGTTTTAGTGCCAACCCGCGAACTGGCCGTGCAGATTTCGCAAACCATGGAAGGCATCAGTTATTTTACCGACATCAGCAGTATTGCGGTGTATGGCGGTAGCGACGGCACCAGTTTTGCCGCCGAAAAAAAAGCTTTAACACAAGGCGTAGACATGGTGATTTGCACGCCCGGCCGTATGATTGCGCATTTAAATATGGGCTACGTAAAATTGGGCGGCTTGCAGTATTTAGTAATGGACGAAGCCGACCGCATGTTGGACATGGGTTTTCACCAAGACATTTTAAAGATTATTTCTTTTTTGCCCAAACAAAGGCAAAACCTGCTTTTTAGTGCTACCATGCCCAGCAAAATGCGTGATTTGGCCAGAAAGATTTTGCATAATCCGGTAGAAATAAATATTGCCATCAGCAAGCCGCCAGCACGTATTAAACAAGAGGCGTTTATTGTGTACGATGAGCAAAAGATAGGCTTGGTGAAATACATTTTAAAGCAAAAAGAATTTAAAAGCGTAATTGTTTTTTGCAGTAAAAAACAAAATGTAAAGCAATTGGCGATGGCATTGAAACAAGCGCATTTTTCAATTGAAGAAATCCATAGCGATTTGGAGCAGGACAAACGCGAAGAAGTGTTGTTGGCCTTCCGCAACAAGCGTTTACAAATTTTGGTAGCTACCGATATTTTAAGCCGCGGAATTGATATTGAAGACATTGATTTGGTGGTAAATTACGACGTGCCGAACGATGGTGAAGATTATGTGCACCGCATTGGCCGCACCGCACGTGCCGAAACCGATGGAACTGCGTACACATTTGTTACCGAAAAAGAGCAACGCAAATTTGCCGAAATAGAAAAATTGTTGGGCAAAGAAGTACCAAAAGCGCAAGTGCCAGAAATGTTTGGCGCCGTGCCGGAATATAACCCTGGCATACAATCAAGGGATAATGGCAGGCGAAAATTTGGTGGCAGCGGCGAAAAAAGATCAAATGCTGGCGGTGGAAATAGGAATGCGCCTCGCGGAGAAAACCGTGGCGAAAGAAAACCATCGCATGGTGGAAATCGCCACACAAACGGCGGAAACCGAAATAGAGAACCGCATGCGAAAAGTGCTGGGCCGCAGCCGCCACAAAATCCAAGTGTGTAAACCTCACCCCCGCCCTCTCTCCACAAGTGGAGAGGGGTGCCTCTGTGTAACTTCTTGTATTTCTTCTTTTCTTTTTTGCTGTTTGCTTAACTTTTTATTCCTTATTGTCTTCCTTCGTGTCCTTTTGCACTCTCGTGCCTTTAGTTCAAAAACAGGATTTGATCAAAACCGTTGTAGGATAACTTGAACCACAAAGAAGCAAAGAGCGCAAAGTAAAAGGGAAGCACGCCGAAAGAAAGCCGTAGGGGAAAGTAGTTTAATACGTTGGCTTACTTTCTTATTTCAAATTCCTTATTCCTTATTCTTTATTCCTTATTCTTTATTCCTTATTTCCTTAGTATTTCAACAAGTTTAAATCCTAATATTGCTGTTCAATATTTCTATTTAAACCCATTTTTATGCAATACCGTTCATTTAAGGGGACAAATATTTCGGAAGTTGGCCTTGGCACTTGGCAATTGGGCAGCGCCGATTGGGGCGTTGTGAACGATAACGAAGCTTTTAACATTTTACAATCTTTTGTAGACCTTGGCGGCAATTTTATTGATACAGCCGATGTGTACGGCATGGGCATCAGCGAGCAAGTGATTGGTCGATTTTTAAAAACCACCGATAAGGAAATTTTTGTCGCATCAAAACTTGGTCGCCGTGGTGACGGCGAAAATGGCTGGCCGCAAAATTTCACTTATTCCGCCATGCGCAAACATGTTGAGGATTCGCTGACGCATTTGCAATTACCGCAATTGTTTTTAATTCAATTGCATTGCATCCCAAAAGAAGAACTGGAAAAAGGTGAAGTGTTTGAGCATTTGCGTCAATTACAAGGGGAAAGCTTGGTAAAACATTGGGGAGCCAGTGTAGAAACAAACGAAGAAGCGCTGATTTGTTTACAGCAAGAAGGCATTGCGTCGTTGCAAATCATTTTCAACCTGTTTCGCCAGCAGGTGGATGAAAAAGTGTTGACTTTAGCAAAAGAAAAAAATGTGGCTGTTATTGTGCGGGTACCGTTAGCCAGCGGTTTATTAACTGGTAAGTTTACCGAACAAACCACGTTTGCATCAAAAGACCATCGCAACTTTAACGCCAACGGCGAAGCGTTTAATGCTGGCGAAACGTTTAGTGGCATTGAATTTCATCAGGGCGTGCAGTTCGCCAAAAAGATTGCAGAATCTTTCCCTGATAAAAGAACTGCGCAATGGTCCATCCGTTGGATTTTAGACCACGATTGGGTTACAACCGTCATTCCGGGTGCTTCAAAAATATCGCAAGTTGAAAGTAATATGGAAGCTTCCACGTTGCCGAATTTATCAAAAGAAACGCATGAAAAACTGCTTGATTTATTTGTGAATGAAATAAAACCTGTGATTAGGGGACATTATTAAAATTGATTGAATAGTTTTGCGGCCTAAGGGCTGCGACCCGCAGGAACAAGGCAAGGGCGGTCATTGCAAAAGCGATGGCCGCCTTTTTTGTTTACAAATCATTAGTTCATTAACTTATTTTGGCGATAAACATCAGTTTTCTTATTTTTGTGTTCTGAGGGTTACTGCCCGCAGGAACTATAAGGAAGGGCGGTCATGGTGTTAACCATGGCCGCCTTTCTGGTTTTATAAGGTTTTAACCAATTTGTAAAAATTCTTATTTGTAACTACACCACGTGGTATTCGAAGAATTTGCCTTATCTTTTAATATCAACCAAACTTCTTTTACAAAAATTTTATTTGCTTCAGGATTATTTCAACGAACCTCTTATTTGTGAAAGAACCTCTTGTTTGGATATTCTTTATCTAATAGACAAATTACACAAATAGCTAACTTCTTTCTTAGCAGTATTATTTATGGCATTTTGAATGATTTTATTGTTACCGGATTCCCATCTGGCACTTTAAAATCACCAAGCACTCCATTAAATCTTGCGTCTGGATTCTTATAATTATCTTTTCTTAATTCGGGGAAAAATAGCCTCCTATTAATTGCATCATGCTTATCTATTTCTGGCATCAATTGTACTTGATGTCCTTTATCCGCCAATACTTGCGACGCAGCGATATGTTCTAGCTTTTTATTGTTGTCCGTTTTTTCGTGGATGTCTACAAAACCACCATTTTTACCAACAAGCCTAACCGCAAAGTTTTTATCAATCGTCATCAGTGTGATTTATTTTGGGTTGATTCAGCTACTCATTTTTGTTGGCGGTAAATATATATTTATAACGTTAAACAATTATTGGTTGTTTTTAATCTACAAAATCAGCAAACTTTATATTCCGTTTATTTTAGTATTTTTAACCTACGCTTTTCATAACAAATGCATATTTTCATTGTTATCTATCTTTTCGCTTACAAAATTCCAATATCCGCTATCTGAATTTCAATCATTTCGCAATTCCATTATTTTATGCAGGAAACAGAAAAATACCATGGCGATACACGTCGTGATTTTTTTAAGAAAACCTCAGTCATAACTGCCATTGCGTTGGCTCCCTCGGCCATTTTAAAAGCAGCTGAAGAAAAACTGGACGATAAAATCGGTGATTTTTTTGAACAGGTTCCCTTAAGTGTGCAGGTGAATGGAAAAGATTATTCGCTTTCGATTGAGCCTAGGGTTACGTTGCTCGATTTTTTGCGGGAACAATTGCATTTAACCGGTACCAAAAAGGGTTGCGACCATGGCCAATGCGGTGCTTGCACCGTGCATGTAGATGGCGTAAGAATCAACTCCTGCCTTAGTTTGGCCGTTATGAACCAAGGCAAAAAGGTTATCACCATCGAAGGTTTGGCCGATGGCGACAAACTGCATCCCATGCAGGAAGCCTTCATAAAATACGATGGTTTTCAATGTGGTTATTGCACGCCCGGGCAAATTATGAGTGCCGTTGCCTGCATCCGCGAGGGCCACGCTACCAACGAAGCCGACATCAGGGAATATATGAGCGGCAATATTTGCCGTTGCGGCGCATACCGCAATATTGTGGATGCTATTGTTGACGTTCAAAAAAATGGAGGTACCGTATGATAAGTTTCCAATATATAAAAGCAAGTTCGCCTAATTCAGCAGTATCGCTTTCAACTAAAAGTCCCAATTCTTCGATGATTGCAGGCGGCACCAACTTGGTCGATTTGATGAAATGTGGTGTTACAGCTCCCGAAAAACTGATAGACATTACTGCTTTGCCTTTAAAAGATATTAGCTTTTCTAACAATATTATGCATATCGGCGCTTTGGCAACCAACAGCAACGTTGCCGAAAATGCTTTGGTGCTAGCCCAGTTTCCATTACTATCCATGGCCTTGCATGCGGGCGCATCGCCGCAGCTTAGAAATATGGCCACCGTTGGTGGAAATATGATGCAGCGTACGCGTTGTGCCTATTTTTATGATACCACGATGCCTTGCAACAAACGTGTTCCTACAAGTGGATGCGGCGCGTTGGAAGGTTACAACCGCATGCATGCCATTTTCGGTGCATCGCCTCAATGCATTGCCGTGCATCCAAGCGATATGTGCGTAGCTTTAGCGGCCTTGGACGCAAAAGTGATTATTAACACCGTAAAAGGCGAACGCACCATTGCCTTTACCGATTTCCATCGCCTGCCTGGCACAACACCCGAAAAAGATAATAACTTACAAAAAGGTGAATTGATTGTAAGGATTGAAATTCCGGCTAACAATTTGCAAAAACATTCGCATTATTTAAAGGTGCGTGACAGAACTTCTTATGCTTTTGCTTTGGTTTCAGTAGCAGCAGCCTTGGAATTAAAGGATAAAAAAATGGTAGATGTGCGTTTGGCAATGGGCGGCGTAGCTCATAAACCTTGGCGTTTAACCAATGTTGAAACTTTTTTGAAAGGGAAAGAAGCAACCGTTTCCAACTTTGAAGCTGCTGCAAAAATAGCCATGCAAGGTGCAAAAAGTTATGGCCAAAATGATTTTAAATTAAAAATGGCTCCCTTAGCAATTGTGGATGCACTAACAACAGCGGCAAACAAAGCTTGATTTTTTTGAACCACGAAGAAGGAAAGGGAATAAGAAATAAAAAATTTGAAATAAGGAATAAGAAAGTATGGCAAATACAATTAAACTCCTTTTCTCTTCGCCCCCCCTTCTCTGCGTGATTTCCATTTGAACTTTGCGCTCTTTGCCCCTTAGCGGTTCAATTCACTCACAAACCATTCTTGTTCTTTCCTTCGAGCCTTCGTGATTCGAAAAAGTCCACACAAATCATAAATCAAAAAGAAATCGTCATGCCAAAAGATAATCCCATAGGTTTAAACCGAGTAGATGGAAGAGCCAAAGTAACCGGCGCTGCCAAATATTTTGCTGAATACGAATTGCCAAATATGACTTACGGCGTATTAGTAGGCAGCAATATTACCAAAGGTAAAATATTGGCACTCGACACAAAGGCTGCCGAAAGAGCACCGGGCGTGTTGGCAGTGTTGTCGCATTTAAATAGGCCAACTGTCCCAGGGTATGAGCCGAACCCGCAGCAGCAAAACCAAAACCAGGCACAAGGCCGTGGTGGTGGCACGGGTGGTTTTAAAATATTTTACACAGATACTATTTATTTCAACGGCCAGCCGATTGCCTTGGTGGTGGCCGACCGTTACGAACGTGCTTTGTATGCCGCATCATTGATAAAAGCACAATATCAAAAAGAAGAACACGCCACCAACTTTTATAAAAATATCAACAAAGCAAAAGAACCCAAAATGGGTGGTGAATACAAACGTGGCGAAGCGGATGCTTACAAAAATGCACCTGTAAAAATTGAAGCGGAATATGTTTTGCCATCAGAAATGCACAATCCGATGGAATTGCACGGTATGTTGGCCAACTGGGAATCCGATAGCAAAATTTCCCTCTATTCTAAAACCCAAGGCGTAAAAGCTACGCAGCGAACAGTAGCTAATTTGTTTAAGATTCCGTTAGAAAATATAACCGTTTATTCTGAATTTGTGGGTGGGGCATTTGGGCTTGCTCTTCGCACATGGCCGCACGAAATTGCAGCTGTAATGGCGTCAAAACAATTGGGCAAACCAGTAAAACTGGTGTTAAGTCGCGACCAAATGTTTACCATGTTGGGCTATCGGCCGCAGACTTGGCAAAAAATTGGCTTGGGCGCTTCTAGCGATGGAAAGCTAATTGGCATTACCCATGAAGCCACCGGACAAACCGCCAGCTACGAAGATTTCACCGAAGGTGCCACCAATATTTCGCGGTTTATGTACGCTAGTCCAAACATGAATACCCGTTACAAAATTTTGCCTTTAGATATTGGTGTGCCAACTTGGATGCGTGGCCCTGGCGAAGCCACTGGCGCATTTGCTTTGGAAAGCGCCATGGATGAAATGGCGCATCAATTAAATATGGATCCGGTTGAATTTCGGGTAAAGAACCATGCTGACATCGACCCAGAAAAGAACCTTCCTTTCTCCAGCAAGTTTGTGAAAGAAGCATATGAGTTGGGTGCTGAAAAAATTGGTTGGAAAAATCGCAAGGCACAGCCTGCTACAACAAAAGATGGCGATTATTGGGTTGGTTATGGCATGAGCAGCGGCGCATTTGGTGCTCACCGTTCTGCAGCCACGGTAAAAAGTACGCTGATGGCCGATGGTACTCTGCTGCTGCAAAGCGCAGCTAGCGATATTGGTCCGGGAACCGGAACGGCAATGGTGCAAATTGCTTCGCAACAACTTGGATTGTCCACTAGCAAAATAAAGTTTGAGTTAGGGAATTCTTCGCTTCCGCCGGCACCTAGCCAAGGTGGGTCATCCACCGTTTCAACGGTTGGTTCGGCAGTAAATGATTCTGTGGTTGCGCTAAAACAACAATTGCAAGAATTAGCCGTAAAAAATGCCTTGGTGGTTTCGCCTACTAGCGGCGAATTTGTTTTTGCAGATGGAAAGATTTCGCATACCAGCAATAACAATGCTGCTATTTCTTTCGGTGATTTGTTAAAGAAAAACAACCTGCCTTCTATCGATGTAACCAAAGAATCGAAGCCAAACGGCGAGGCCACCAAATATTCTCTGTATTCTTTTTCCATCCATTTTGTACAAGTAAAAGTGCACCGATTAACGGGTGCCGTTCACGTTTCCAAAATTGTTTCTGTAGGTGATGCCGGAACAATTGTAAGCTTAAAAACGGCTGAAAGTCAAATGATTGGGGGTGCTGTTGGCGGAATTGGTATGGCATTAACCGAAGAAGCGGTAATGGATGACCGTTATGGCCGCTATGTCAACAATAATTTGGCTGATTATCATGTGCCTGTAAATGCAGATGTGCCCGATATTGACGTAATTTTCATCAATAAGCCCGATCCGATCATCAACCCGATGGGCGCAAAAGGTATGGGTGAAATTGCTTTAATTGGTTTTTCTGCCGCCGTTGCAAATGCTGTTTTTAACGCTACGGGCAAACGAATTCGAAACTTGCCGATTACGCCGGACAAGTTGCTTGCGTAAAATTGGAATCAATAAGTCATTATGATAAAAAGATAACGAAC
>CAWJTH010000134.1:0-12952 GCA_963845495.1 uncultured Chitinophagaceae bacterium | reverse complement strand
AAACAAACCCAATTTTGCGTTGTTGTGGAATCAGATCAATCCTTTTTTTATTATCAAACCAAACCTCATTGTTCATTTGTATTAAACCATTTTCAGGTTTCATAAAGCCGGCCAGCATCCGCAAAATAGAAGTTTTGCCAGCACCCGAAGGGCCGTATAAACTTATAAATTCACCGTTATTAATTTCACAATTAGTGGATAATTGCATTTCTCCATCGGCTGTATGTAGTTTTTTTTGTAAAGAGAATTGAAGCATAAATAGCTTTGGGAAATGAGCTTTGGGCAGTGAGCTAAGCCATTATAATTGTTAGTTGGCTAATAATTTAAAGCTCATTGTTCATAGCGGTTTAAAAAATTCTTATCTGATTTAATTTGCGATTATATAAATACATAATAAATAAGATGGTAAAAGAAAGTATTAATAAAATAGCAGCGTAAATATTGGCGTTATGATAATTTAGTGATTCCACTTCATCATAAACCGCAACAGAAGCTACTTTTGTTTTACCGGGGATATTTCCGCCAATCATTAATACTACGCCAAATTCACCCACAGTGTGCGCAAAAGTTAACACAATGCCCGTAAGCAAAGCTGGTTTTATATTCGGCAATAATACTTTTAATAAAGTTTGTGTTTTTGTTTTACCCAAACTAAACGACGCTTCGCGTAAACTTGCTGGCAACGCCGTAAATCCAGACTGAATTGGATGCACCATAAAAGGCAAGCTGTAAATAACCGATGCAATCAATAATCCCTCAAAAGAAAATACCAATCTAATATCAAAATGTTTTTCTAAAAAATTGCCAAAAGCATTGCCAGGACTAAAAGCCAACAATAAATAAAAGCCGATAACTGATGGAGGTAAAACCAGTGGTAAACTTACAAAAACCTCAATTATTGTTTTTAATAAATTTTTTTTATATGCAAGCCAATTAGCAAGCGGCACTGCAATTATAAACAAAATAAATGTTGTGCAGCAGGCAAGCTTTAATGTTAACCACAATGGTTCTAATTCTATCATTTAAATTAAAAAGTAAAAATTAAAAAGTAAAATGATGAATATTTGATTAATTATCCATTATTTAATAATATAGCCAAATTTTTTAAAAATCTCTTTTGCTTTTGAAGAAAAAAGAAATTCATAAAATTGCTTTGCTTCTTTTGGATGTGTTTGTTGACCATATTTTAATAATACCGCAGCTTGTTTAATTGGCGGATAATCCTTTTGGTTTAAATCAACCCAAAAGCCTTTACCGCTCATTTCCTTTGATAAAACAATTGCTTTGGCGGTAAAACCAATATCAGCAGCTTGTGTTGCAATAAATTGGCTGGTTTGTGTAATACTTTCGCCATATACCAGTTTGCTTTTTATTTTGTCAAATAAATTATATTTCTTTAAAAGCGCTTCCGCAGCTTCTCCGTACGGCGCATTTTTAGGATTGGCAACTGCTATAGATTTAATATTGTCAGCCAACAAAAGTTGCAAATTGGGCTTTGGTTGAACACCTTGTTTTACAGTCCATAAAACCAATAAGCCTTGTGCATAAACTTTTGGTATTTCGGCTGCAATTTTTTCTTCCAACAATTTTTGTGGGAAACTGGTATCTGCCGAAATAAAAACATCAAAAGGAGCGCTAGACATAATTTGCTGTGTCAATTTGCCTGATGAGCCTATAATTAAATCAACTTTAATATGCGCTTCTTTTTCAAATTCTGCTTTTAATGCCTCGCTGGTATATTGCATATTGGCAGCCACAGCAACGGTTATTTTTGTTTGCGCTAAACAGTTAAAGCTTGTTATTAAAAGCAATAAAAAGAATACAAAGTTTTTAATTTCTTTCATTTTAATTATTTAATTAACGAATTCTTCCTTGATAAAAATATAGCATTCTAAAAAGCATTGTTTAATCTTAATTATACACTTATGCTAAATAATAAAAGTATGTTCAAAATATCAAGGTTCTATCTAACTACTAACTAAATACCAATTACTTGTTTATTCATCTTTCCCAAACCGTACAATAAAAGCTCTTACTTCGTACATGCTTCTTGCCGGTTTTTTTTCGCCTGGAACAATAATACGAAACGGGCCTTTGCCTGCTGGTAATGGGCCTCCTTCTAACTGATCGGCTAAAATGATGGTTTTATCAGTGAATGAAGAATCCAATTCGGCCAATGCAAATGCCACTTCGTACCCATCGCCAGCTTTTGCCAACATATATTGCGACATGTTTTCACCTTTTAATTGCTTGCCCATGGCAACGCCAGCTTTTTGCAGGATATCAGACACCGCAACGCCTGTGTAATTAACTTCTTTTCCATCCCTGTCTTTTAATTGAACCGTTATGCGCCTAAAACCAGCCATATCAGCTTTGTGGAAAACCATAGGTTGTGCGTTTTGTCTTTCCACGGTAATTATGCTGTCTTTATTTTCGGTTTGTGCAAAAGCCGAAAATGAAAAAAAACTCAATAGGAAAGCTGATTGCAGCAATGCAAAAAAATGTTTCATTTATAATTATTTATTTGTTGAGATGAGGATTTGAAAATCTTGGGTCTGTAATAAAATTAGAATCTGTCAGCATTTTTAAAAAAGCAATGATATTTTCCTTTTCTGTTTTGGTTAAAAATAAACTTTTGCCACCTACAATGTTTGAATTGTTTTGCATTACCGCACTAAGGGATGCACTTTGTTCAACATGCTCGCTATAATGTTCAAGCACTTCCTCCAATGTTTTAAATCTTCCATCATGCATGTAAGGTGCTGTTAATGCAATGTTGCGCAAAGTTGGTACGCGAAAACGACCGCGATCTGCATTGATTCCTGTTTGCAACTCAACACCTACATCTTTTGGAAAACTATCTAAACCATTGTTGTGAAAAACGTCGGCAAACGTTTTTGGCGTATTGTGGCAATGCGCACAATTGGCACCACGTATTTGTTTATCGGGTTGCGGAAACCGGTTAAACAATTCCATTCCATTTAGCTCCTCCGCTGTTGGTTGATAATGTCCTTGCAAATATTGGTCGTATTTTGAATTGGCTGAAATCAATGTGCGTTCAAATTGCGAAAGCGCTTTTACGATTAAGTTACCAGTAATTGAGTCTGTATTGAAAGCTTTTTTAAACAGCTTCGGATAAATTCCGGTTTTCTGCAATTTAACTGCAGACGCCTTTAAAGTTTGTCCCATTTCGTGCACGTTCGTCATCGGAAATTCGGCTTGCGATTCCAAATTAGGAACTCGTCCATCCCAAAAAAACTTTTTTACCCAAAGTAAATTGGAAAGCGACATGGCATTTCGTGTGGTAAGCGAATGATCGACACCTTCGCTAAACGCCTTGCCATCTGTAAATGCTAATTTTTGTTGGTGGCAATGCTCGCAAGTAAGCTGGTTGTTAGCAGAAAGCAACGGCTCGTAAAACAATAAACGGCCTAGATAAACGCCTGTTTTTGTTAACGGATTATCATGTGGAATTTCGAAACGGTTGCCGAAATAAGTCGGATAATCTAACACAACTGTTTCATTTCCAGCATCAATTGAGGCCGAAACCGGTGTATTTAAAAATGCAATACAGGCAATAAGGCTGCATCCCATTAATAAAATAAATTTAGTTATCCGGTTCATGTTATTGTTTACAAGTTCATTATTTTTCTGAATATATAACGCTGCAAAATAATCTTTTTTGCCAATGGGGGTTATGAAAGCTGTTTCTATTTGGATAATGCAACAAATAATAAAAAAGCAATTTGTATAGAAAGTTTATTATAACCTTGTAATAAGCGAAATAGAACTTCTTTTTATTGTAGTTAAATAAAAAATATTTTTTGTTAAATTTGCTAAATAACTAAAATGAAATATTGGCAAGAAAATATTAAATATAAAATCTTTAAATAAGTGTTTATTTAATACAAAAATTACTTTTAAAACCTTTTTAACAAACAATATTGTTGTAATGACACAAATTACTACATTCGCGTCCTAATTTATCGCCATGACCTACAAAGAACATTTTGAGAGGTTGAGTTATGAATATGAACAGGCATCTAAGGAGTTTCATAAATTTCGTGGAAGGTTATCAAAAACCAGACAGCACAAATTAGGTCAGATGTCTAAATATTCTATTGCAAAGCATCGATTTGAGGAAACATCCAAATCTTATTGGGCTTTTTTAAACTTTTGGGCTTCTAACCAGTTAGACCCACATGATGAATACCGAGCTGATTATCTTATTCACAAAATATATTTATTGCAAGCAGGTAAAAGTATGGCGCCGCCGCAATTTAATATGTTGAACTAATAAACAAATATTTTTTAAGAAAAAGCTTGATGGACAATTATTATATTGTTCCATTAAGCTTTAATTGATATAATTATTGCTCTTTTCAACAATATTCTGTTGAAGGTACATCTACATAGGCTGTCAGAATAAATACTTCTCTAATAAATTTCTATTAATCATAGTAAAACGAAAATATTCGAAAGGCGTTCCCATCATCTTTCATAAAAACAATTTAATTGCATGCTTTCTATTGTATTGATAATGAATAGGTTTTGGCGTTCTTACTGAAATGTTTACTGATTGAGAATATATTTATCCCAATAAAATAAAAAATTCTTTGTTTTTCTTCGTTTGTTTTCTATATTTTTGTTTTTTTAAATAAAATGTAGTTTGTTTTGCCATTATAGAATTAATCTTATAATATATTTCTTCGTTAATTTGCGTTTAAAAAGCTAAACGTGATATGACAAAAACAATGCTGCCAAATCAAAGACGAGAAAAAATTTTAGAATTGTTGCGAGAAGATGGGGCTGCAAAGGTGATTGACCTTGCGCAAATTTTTAAAGTTACCGAAGTTACTATTCGGCAAGATTTAGAAAAGTTAGAAAAAGAAGATCAACTAGTTAGGGAACATGGCGGGGCTTTTTTAAAAAATATAGAAGACCAAGTTCGTGGTGTGGCGTTGGCACATCAAGATAATATGGATAAGAAAGAAATAATTGCTGTTAAATGCTTAGAATATATTGAAAGCGGCGATACCATTATTCTTGATTCAGGCTCAACCACTACAGAAATAGCAAAAAAATTAAAAGGATTTCGAAACTTAACCGTAATTACCAACGCACTCAATATTGCTTTATTGCTTGGCGCTGAACCCGGCATTGAAGTGGTGATGACAGGCGGCGAGTTTAAACCACCCACTTTATCACTTACCGGGCAAAAAGCTGCTGACTTTTTTAAAGGAATCAATGTGCAAAAGTTGTTTTTGGCAACGGCTGGTATTTCACTTAAATCTGGTTTAACCTATCCCAGCATCAGTGATATTGTGGTTAAAAAAGCGATGATCGACGCTGCCGAAACAACTTATTTAGTAGCTGATTCTACCAAAATCGGTAAAAGTGCCTTTGCCAGCCTAGGTGCATTATCACTCATCAATTATATTATTACCGACAACGGAATTGAAGACAAGCACAAGAAATTATTCGAGGATAATGAAATTGAATTGATTGTAGCTAATTAAAAGGCAAGTGGTAAAAGGGGAGTAACGAATGGGAAATAATCAACAGTAAAATAAAATTGAACAAACTCGTAATTCGTAATTTTTAATTCGTAATTGAAACATGAAACAACCGGTAAGCATTGGAATTATTATTGGAAACAGGGATTTTTTCCCAGATAGCTTAGTAGAAATTGCGAGAAATGAGATATTAGAACTTTGTGAAAAATTGAATATTTTCCCAGTTTTAACCGATGGTACCGTTACAAAACTTGGCGGTGTTGAAACTTACCAAGAAGCGCAAAAATGTGCTGAATTATTTAAACGCCATGCCGACACCATTGTGGGGGTTTTAGTTTTATTGCCAAATTTCGGCGATGAAAAAGGTGTGGCTGACACGTTAAAATTGGCTAATTTAAATGTACCTGTTTTAATTCAAGCTTACCCAGACGATTTAAATAAAATGGATGTGGCGAGAAGACGTGATGCCTGGTGTGGTAAAATTTCTGTTTGCAACAATTTGTATCAATATGGTATTAAATATTCCATTACCAGTAAGCATGTGGTGCATCCATCAGACCCAAGTTTTACTGCCGATTTATTAGATTTTGTAGCGGTTTGCAAGGTGGTAAAAGGTTTAAGAAATGTGCGGATTGGGGCTGTTGGCGCAAGGCCGGGCGCATTTAATACGGTTCGCTACAGCGAGAAAATATTACAGCGAAACGGCATTTCGGTAGTAACGGTCGATTTATCCCAAATATTAGGAGATGCAAATAAATTGACGAAAGATGATGCGAGTGTAAAGCAAAAATTAGAAAAAATCCATGCTTATACTTCCGTAGGAAAAACCCCTAGCGAAGCATTGGTTCAAATTGCAAAATTGGATGTGGTACTGAATGATTTTATGACGGCAAATGCTTTAGATGCCTCCGCAATCCAGTGCTGGACTTCATTACAGCAAAATTATGGATGCAATGTTTGCACCAGCATGAGCATGATGAGCGAGAATATGTTGCCTAGTGCATGTGAAGTGGACGTGACCGGAACACTTACTATGTATGCCATGCAATTGGCTTCCAGTTCGCCAAGTGCGTTGGTTGATTGGAACAATAATTACGCAGACGACGAAGAGAAATGTGTGCTTTTTCATTGCGGAAATTGGGCAAAATCTTTTTTGCCCGATATTGAAATTAGTACCGCACCAATTATTGGCACCAGCGTTGGCGAAGAAAATACTTACGGAGCTTTAAGTGGAAGAACGCCTGCATCGCCACTTACGTATGGCCGCATAAGTACCGACGATCCCAAAGGTATTATTAAGGCATATATTGGCGAAGGCGTTTTAACCGACGATGCATTAAATACATTTGGAAATAGAGCCGTGGCTAAAATAAATAATTTGCAAGGTTTAATGCAATACATCTGCAAAAATGGATTTGAGCACCATGTAGTTATGAACGCTTCTAAAACGGCTGGTATTTTAAAAGAAGCTTTAGGTAATTATATGGGTTGGGATGTTTATGAGCACAATTGATAATGGATAATTAATTAATGGATAATTGATAATTTTTTGGGCGCCCGGGCGGGCTTTCCGTTCCAAGTCCTCGCACCGCCAATTCACTAAAAAAATTATCTATTATAAATTATTTACCATTCACTAAAAAGGCGGTGCTGTGGGCTTTCCACTGCAATCCCTGGCGCACTAACACAGTCTTTCATTTAATTCTTTTAAAATTTATTAATTAAAATTTATAAAGAAATAATAAGTAACTTAAAACTAATTTTTTTTAAAGTGCTTTTCTAACTACTAAGTACTAACTACTAAATACTTGTATTTAATGACAACTAAAGATTTAGCGATTAAATCAATTGTTTATCGAAAAAAAATGCTCCAATATATTGTTGGTGCAAAAGCTGGTCATACGGGTGGCTCATTATCTTGTATCGATATTTTAAATGTTTTATACAATCATGTTTTACATGTTTCACCCGAAAGTTTTACATCACCAGATCGTGATCGGTATATTCAAAGTAAAGGGCATTGTGTAGAAGCTTTATATGTGGTGCTTGCCGATAAAGGTTTTTTTCCTGAATCTGATTTAAATACAATGTGTCAATATAAATCACACTATATCGGTCATCCCACTAAAAAAGTAAAAGGTGTTGAGCAAAATACAGGTGCATTGGGCCACGGGCTGCCAATAAGTGTAGGCACTGCTTTGGCCGCAAAAATGGATAATAAAAATTACAAGGTTTATACGTTGTTGGGCGATGGCGAATTGCCCGAAGGTTCTAATTGGGAAGCTGCTTTATCAGCATCACAATATAAATTGGACAATTTATGCGCTATTATTGATGTAAACACATTACAAATTTCGGGGTCAACAAAAGATGTTTGTAATACCGAGCCTTTAGATAAAAAATTTGAAAGCTTTGGTTGGTCGGTTCGTCATGTTGATGGACATGATTTTGATGCATTAAAAACTGCTTTCGACGAAATGCCTTTTACTGAAGGAAAACCAAGCGTAATTATTGCCCACACTATAAAAGGTAAAGGAATTAGTTACATGGAAAATGAATTAAAATGGCACCATGGCGTACCAAATGTAGAGCAATATGAAATAGCAATTAGTGAATTAAATGATGCTATGGAAATGGTATAAAATATTGAAAATTAATTCATTAATATAAAAATTCACGCCTAATTAGAGTCCCAAAGGGACGACATCTAATAGCGTTGGGCAAAGCCCATCGATGGTTTAAATTAAAATTTAAATAATTATATTTTGGAAGTAATTACCGAAAATAAAACAACAACCAACAAAGCGAATCAGGATGTTTTTTCTGAAACCTTGCAATTACTGGCCGAAACTGATAAAAATATAATTGCTGTAACCAGCGATTCCCGCGGTTCGGGAAAATTGGTTCCATTTGGAAAAAAATATCCATTGCAAATTGTGGAAGTTGGTATTGCCGAACAAAATTTGGTAGGCGTGGCCGCAGGTTTAGCTTCTACCGGTAAAAAAGTTTTTGCTGTTTCTCCGGCATGCTTTTTAACTGCCAGGGCTTTCGAACAAATAAAAAACGATGTGGCTTATTCCGATAATCCGGTAAAATGCGTAGGCATTAGTGCTGGTGTTAGTTACGGCGCTTTGGGAACTACGCACCACAGTTTGCACGATTTTGCGGCATTGCGGGCTGTCAATAATATCACCATTGTTGCACCTGCTGATAATTTTGAAACTGCCGAAGCAGTTAAGGCTGCCGCAAAAATAAACAAGCCATTTTATTTAAGGTTCGGCAAAAAAACAATGCCATTATTAAATGCAGGAAATACGGAATTTGAATTTGGAAAAGGCAGGATTATAAAACAAGGAAATGATATTGCAATAATTGCAAATGGTGAAACGGTTTATCCTGCTTTGCAAGCTGCTATTAAATTAGAAAATGATTTTGACATAAAAGCAACCGTTGTAAGTATGCACACGATTAAGCCGCTGGATTACGAATTAATAGAAAAATTAGCGAAAACTTGTGGCGCAATTATTACGGTAGAAGAACACAGTGTTTATGGCGGTTTGGGCGAAGCTTGTGCTTCTTTTTTAATGCAACAAAATTTAAATCTTCCGTTTAAAATTATGGGCATTCCTGACGAATATACCGTTACGGGTTCGCAAATGGAAATTTTTAATCATTATGGAATTTCTGAAAATGGAATTGCAGATGCTGCGGTTAAATTGTTGAACGAATTAAATAAAAATTAAAAATTAAAAAGTAAAAACAACAATCAATTCATAACTCATAATTCATAACTCATAACTCATAATTCCCCACTCAATAACGATTCATTTTAAAATATGAAAATAAAATTAAACGGTTTTGTCATTGTTTTAATAATTGCAGCCACGCTTTTATTAAATGTTGGCTGTAAATCCAATTCAAAATCTGGCCCTAAAAAAATGGCCATTATTGTTTCAACGCTTAATAATCCTTGGTTTGTTTTTTTAGCGGAACAAGCTTCAGCAAAAGCAAAACAATTGGGTTATGAAACAAAGATTTTTGATTCACAAAACAATACAGCATTAGAATCTGATCATTTTGAAAATGCGATTGTTTCCGGTTACGATGCTATTTTATTTAATTGTACAGATGCAGATGGCTCGGTATCAAATGTATTAAAAGCAAAGGCGGTTGGCGTGCCGGTTTTTTGTATGGATCGAGAAGTTAATTCAACCGATGCACCTACTTCTCAAATTTTGTCCGACAGTTATTCTGGCTGCGTAGATCTTGGTAAATATTTTGTGCAACAAATGCACAAAAAAGGAAATTATGTTGAATTATTAGGTCTTGTTGGCGATAATAATACGTGGAACCGCTCCAAAGGTTTTCACAGTTTGGTAGATAATTATCCCGGATTAAAAATGGTTGCGCAGCAAAGCGCCGATTTTGATAGAAATAAAGCCATGGAAGTATTGGAATCTATTTTACAAGCCCACCCTGATGTAGACGCGGTTTTTTGTGGCAACGATGGCATGGCAATGGGCGCATATCAAGCGCTGGTAGGAGCAGGCAAAGCAGATAAAGTAAAAGTTTTTGGTTTTGATGGTGCCGAGGATGTTATCACTTCCATAAAGGATGGAAAAATAACAGCTACGGGCATGCAATTTCCAAAAGTGATGGCACAAACGGCCGCCATTTTTGCAGATGAATACATAAAAGGCAAGCGTGATTTTCCCAAAAAATTACCCGTTGCGGTTGAAATGGTTACCCAAAACAATATTGCTGATTATACCGCTTACGGTAAAAAAGAATAACACCAAATGAAAATAATAAAATGTATTTTGGTTATCGTTTTAGTAATATTTATTGTCTACAATTCAGTTTATTTTAGGAAACTGGATGAACTACAAAATACCGGTACACAAAAGTTTAACGCGGTGGGCTACACGCATAATTTCATGGAAAAGAAATTAACGCCGGCATTAAATAATGCTATCGGTTTAAACGAATTGATTATTAAATTACAAGCCTCAAAAAATAAAACATTTGATGATTATTCCCATGCCTTGGCAATTGGCAATCAACGTTATTTTTTAGTAAAAGGAAAAGGAATAATTACTGCTATAAATGATGATGATGCTACAATAAAAATGGATAGCACCAATAAACAGGTTTTAATTGCTACCGAATTTATTTACGGTAATGCAATCCGTGATGCTTCTGGATTAATCGATAATAACACTTTTACCAACACAACTGATTTTAATAATGTTTCTGCGGAAATAGACAAAACAATCAGAACAACAGTTATTCCTGAGTTTAAAAAAACAGCCAAAGTTGGCGCTGTTGTTGAGTTTGCGGGTGCTTTAGAATTAAATAAAGAACATTTAAATATAGATAATTTAGAAATTACTCCAATTGCTTTAAAGATAAAATAAAATGTATTTTCTTTAGTGCTTTAGAATAATTCATAACTCATAATTCTTAATTCATAATTTAATCGTTGTTAAGCCTTCAAAATATAACCAAAAGATTTCCTGGCGTACTTGCTTTGGATAATGTTTGCCTTGAATTAGAACCAGGCAAGGTTACGGCATTGATTGGAGAAAACGGTGCCGGAAAATCTACGCTGATGAAGATTTTGTCGGGCGTGTACAAAGATTATGAAGGGCAGATTATTTTAAATGGAAAACAAGTAAAATTTGCCAATACTAAACAAGCGCAGGAAAGTGGCATTTCCATTATTCACCAAGAATTAAATTTAATTCCACATTTAAGTATTACCGAAAATATTTTTTTAGGCCGCGAATTAATTACACCTTTTGGTTTGTTGAATAAAAAAGAAATGCAATTGCAAACGCAATTGTTATTACAAAAATTAGAATTACATGTTTCGCCCAATACACCTATTTATCAGTTAAAAGTTGGCCAGCAGCAAGTAGTAGAAATTGCCAAAGCTTTATTGGTTGATTCGGATGTAATTATTATGGATGAGCCGACGTCTGCCATTAGCGAAAGTGAAGTAGCCGTTCTTTTTAATATCATCACCGATTTAAAAAGAGGAGGCAAAACAATGGTTTATATTTCACACAAAATGGATGAATTGTTTAAAATTGCTGATCAATTTTTTGTTTTACGAGATGGAAAAACGATTTGCACCGGTTCTATGCAAGGAATGACGGAGGACCAGCTAATCCAACAGATGGTAGGCCGTGAAATAAAAATAAACAAGAAAAAATCAATAGTTACGGAACGAAAAGAATTGCTTTCCGTTTCAAATATCACCTTAAAAAACCCGGCTACGCAAAGCGATATATTGAAGGATATTTCTTTCAACGTTGGCAACGGGGAAATTGTTGGCATATTTGGTTTAATGGGAGCGGGGCGTACCGAATTACTGGAAACCTTATTTGGCTTGCATCCCAAAACAAGCAGCGGACAAGTTTTAATGGATGGGAAAAAAATTGCTTTAAAATCGCCAACAGATGCTATAAATGCAGGCCTAGCCTTAGTTCCAGAGGATAGAAAAAAAGATGGGATCATTGCTGGATTGGATGTGAAGAAAAATATTGGACTAACAACGTTACAAAATGCAGAGCAATTTGGTATTTTAAATGGCAATAAGGAAATTACATTGGCTGCAAAATATATACAAGAACTGGCTATTAAAACATCGTCGCAAGCGCAATTGGCCGGTAAATTAAGTGGTGGAAACCAACAAAAAATTGTGTTGGCGAAATGGTTGGCGACTAAACCAAAAGTTTTAATGCTCGACGAACCAACCCGAGGTATTGACATCAACGCCAAAAACGAAATTTATAAATTAATGATCCAATTGGCCGAATCTGGGTTGGGAATTATTATGGTATCGTCTGAATTACCAGAAATATTTGCCGTAAGTGATAGGGTGTTGGTGTTAAGCGAAGGCTCATTAACGGCAACGTTACCAATTGCCGAAGCAACAGAAAATAGTTTATTGAAAGCCGCTATTAAACAAATAAGAAATTAAAAAGTAAAAATTAAAATATAAAAATCCAAATTGTTATTTTATACTTAAATGTCAAATACTGATTTGTAAAAATTATTAATGTTTTTAAGTCTAAATACTAACATCTAAATACTAATTACTACGCATGATATCTCAATTGCAAAAACAAAAGCTAGCAAAATTTCAATCGCTGATTGCATTGTTTGCGTTGTGTATATTCATCAGTTTTATGTCGGATAAGTTTTTAAGCGTCGCCAATTTTTGGAATGTATTGCGCCAAATCTCCGTAAATATCTGTATTTCCGTAGGCATGACTTTAATAGTTTTAACCGCGGGGATTGATTTATCAGTTGGTTCGGTTTTAGCTTTATGTGGTGCCATTACCGCAGGTTTATTAAAAAATGGAATTCCGATTGCTAGCCATAATTTATTTATTGGTTTTACTATTTTAGGTGCTATTTTAATTGGC
>CAWJTH010000133.1:0-7540 GCA_963845495.1 uncultured Chitinophagaceae bacterium | reverse complement strand
GCAATCGGTATTTTTCCGTTAGATGAAGATTTGAACACTTATTTGGTGGGGCAATATCGTTTTCCGGTAGAAAGTTATAGTTGGGAAATTCCCGAAGGCGGTGGCCCTTTGCAAGATGATCCTTTGGATAGTGCCAAACGAGAATTATTGGAAGAAACTGGTTTGAAAGCAATCGAATGGACAAAGATTTTGGAAATGCATTTGTCGAACTCTGTTTCTGATGAAAAATCTATTATTTATTTGTGCAGAAATCTTTCGCAACATCAATCGATGCCCGAAGAAACGGAGCAATTGGTGGTAAAAAAAGTACCGTTTGATGAAGTTTACCAAATGGTGAAAGATGGAAAAATTACAGATTCATTAACCGTAGCCGCGGTAATGAAAGTAAAATTGATGTTGTTGGAAGGGGGCGGGGATTGACTGATGTAGAATATTACCACAGGTTTACAGATAGGCACTAAAGAATATCTTTAATCTACAAGCCTGCGGCGATAAAAATCTATGTGAATTTTCAATTTATCTAAAGTGTTTTTCCAATGCCTTAATCATCGCCTTTATTTCTTTTTCATCCACAGAAACCGTCGCTAATTTTTCATCCATTGATTTCTTTTGTTTCACTTTTTTAGCTTCTGCCAACATTCTTGCAGAAGAATGAAATTCTGTGGCGCATGTAGCTTTTGCAATTTCTACGATGTTATCGCTGCGCACACCGCTGCCCGGCATAATTGTGATTCTATCGTCGGCTTTCTCAATTAATTTCCAAATTAATTCTATTCCGTCCAACGCATTTGGCACTTGTCCACTTGTTAAAATACGCTCACAACCAATATTAATAATGTCTTCCATGGCTTCAAACGGATCAACGGTCCTGTCAAAAGCACGGTGAAATGTAACGCCCATGCCATCGGCCAATTTTACCAATTCTTCGCAACGTTTTGTGTCTACCGTTCCATCAGCATTTAACATACCAATTACAACGCCGTCGCATTTAATGGCCTTACAAAGCTGGAGGTCGATTTTCATTATTTCAAATTCGTCATCTGTATAAACAAAGTTACCGCCCCGTGGACGTATGATCGGGTATAATTGCGTTCCAATTCTTTTCCTTGCTGTTTTTAATGCGCCAAACGATGGGGTAGTACCGCCTTCATCAGGATTATCACAAAATTCTATCCTGTCAGCACCTGCTAATTGTGCCGCTAAAGCGCCTTCCAAACTAAACGCTGCAATTTCTAAAACAAAATCGTTCCCCATAAAAATCCTTATTATATCTTAAAAGTTGCCAAAGGTAACAATAGCAATTAAATAATATAAAATTGATAAAATCACCGTAATATTCTTAAAAAAAAACGGTATTTATTTTAAAATAAGCGCTTTAGAGCAATTCTTTACATTATCAAAAAATAACAGTATTTCAACCAATTACTATTTAGTGATGATTGTTACCTCCTAATAATTTTTTGATTTTAGTCTATAATTAATATTATGTTAAGTAGACTTTGGTGTCAAGATTGATTGGTCATCTCTCCTGCGACTTCTTTCTAACTTTCCTTGGAAAGAAAATTGCTACTAAATGATGGCGAAGGGATCGGGCCTATTTGAAATTTCCCAATATAAGATGATACTTTTTAACATTTGGTTGAGGTCTTCCAAGTTATCTGGTTTTGTAAAATAGCCTTGTATGTTCAATAAAAAGGCGCTATTAATTTCGGCAATATTTTTTGAAGTAGTAAGGAATATAAATGGTGTTGATTTTAATGTGAGCAACAATTCGCTATTTATTTTTTTGCGTAATTCCAATCCGCCTAAAAGCGGCATATTTATGTCGCACAAAATTATAAACGGTCTTATATTATTTTCTATTAAATAATCAAAGGCCCGCTGGCCATCGTTAAAAGTCAATATCTTATACTTTATACCCAGTTGATTCGCCGTGTCTACAATAAAAGAAAGATCATCTTCATCGTCATCTATCACAATGATGGGCTTGGCGTTTTTCATGGAAAAAAATTAGGGAGTAGCCTATTAAAGGATACGCTATTGCAATAAACTTGGACATACTCGCCCTAAACATAATAATACTTTAGATTTTTTTATATGATTATGATCATATCTTTTACAAGTTCATGCTATATTCGATGCTACTCAGGTTTTTTTAGAATAGACTGATGCGAATTATTTAATTGCAACATTTAGTGTAAACTTGCATTAATTGCTAAAATAAAAACTATGGCTACCTTACTACAACTGGAGCTAAATCAACAGAAAAAAATGTCTAAAAAATATCAAACAATTTTGCTCTGTTTTGATTATTTTTAATGTTCGTTTCAGCACAAACGGTTCACCTAAATTGTTGCTACATTAAATGATTGATATACACGACAAGCTTTACAAGGATTTTGAAACAGTAAGGCAAATTCCTATTATTCCAACAATGCTAGAAGTAATTTGCCGAACAACCGGGATGGGTTTTGCGGCTGTGGCCCGTGTAACCGATGATAGATGGCTAGCTTGCAATGTTCGTGATGAAATTAATTTTGGTTTGGCTGAAGGTGGTGAATTAAAGATTGAGACAACTATTTGTAACGAAATTAGGGACAACCTTAAGGCAGTTATTATTAACCATGTTGATGAAGATAATCATTATTTAAACCATCATACGCCAAAAACTTATGGCTTCCAAAGCTATATTTCTTTCCCGATTATTTTAAAAAATGGTGATTTTTTTGGAACGCTTTGCGCAATCGATCCCAAACCTGCGCAATTGAATAATCCAAAAATTATTGGCATGTTTAGTTTATTTGTTGAGCTACTCTCCTTTCACTTGCAAAGTGTTGAATTGATGGAGATGAGCCATTTTGCCTTAAAAGAAACCAAACGCCGATTGGTTTATTCCCAAGATGAAAACCTGCAATATCAACAGATTTCAAATCATAATTTAAAAGAGCCGCTTAGAAAAATTAGCGTATTCAGTGACATTTTGGTAAACAAAACAAATAAGGGCGAAATTGAACGTGCCAAACAAATTGCGCTGAAAATCAATTCATTCGCACAAGAACTTACGAAAATGATTCAAGAATTGACTGAATTTGCAGGGCTAAGTTCCGAGATGTCATTTTTTGAAATTGTAGATTTAAACCAAATTTTGCTTGATGTTTGCGTTCAACTTAGTACTAAACTGAAGGATAAGAAAATTTCGGTTAAATATGAAATGTTGCCAAAAATATCGGCTATCCCTTCGCAAATTGAACAGTTGTTTTTCCATTTAATCAATAATATAGCAACTTTTTCGAAAAGAAATATTCCTTCTACTATAACAATTTATGCAAAAGAAATTGGGGCCGTTGATGAAAAACACCATTTAGCAAGCGGAAATAAACCTAAATATTTTGAGATAGTTGTTGAAGACAACGAGGTTGAAATTGAAGAATATACTATTGATAAAATCTTCGATTTTTTTATAAATTTTGATACTAGCCAAACTTCTGGGAGCTACATGGCTGGCTTGGCCCATTGCAGAAAAATAGTACATAATCACGGTGGTGTTTTAAAGGCAAAATCCATTCCTGGCCGCGGCACATCTTTTTTTATTATTTTGCCGAGTGACAAAAATTAACCTATTTATAATTTAATTAATCTTTATAAACGGCAAAATAAAACCCAACATTTCTGTTGGGTTTTATTTTGTTATCTTATTTTATCTTGTCATAAACATCGGTCCACTTTTTAGATGCTGCGGCATATTTTGCAGCTTCTGCAGGCTTCTTTGCATTACTGGTTTTTTTATCGTCGTTTAGCTCAATTAAATAGTTCACCGCATTTTTGTAGTTTTGTTTTTCGTATGCTTCAAGCTTGTCTTGTTTACCGAAAGCAACTGCCGCTTTTTCATAATACATCATCGCTGTATCTTCGTACGCATCATACAATTTATATAACTCATCTTGCTTGGTAATCAATTCCTTAGGTATTGGCGGAAGCTTACCGTTTTTATCGGGCTTGATACCCACATTCGCATTTTTCATTGCGGCTTTTACATTCTTAATATCAACACTATTTACAATTACCGCTTTGTTATAGTAATAGTTGCCAAGGATCGAGTAAGGCATTCCAGCTTCTGGTTTTAATTGCGAAGCTTTTGTAAATGTGCTCACCATTTTGTTTTCCAAAGCAGATTGATCGCCTTTTGGCATTTTTGATGTATCCTTTGGATTTAAATAGGTATAAATATCAGCGCCTAAATCATACACCAATGTATAATCGGTTGGATTTGCCGCAATCTTAGTTTCATTATATTCAACTACTTTATTAAAATCGCCGCTTTCCCGGATATAGTCGCCCTCTATTGCGGCGAAATATTTACTATTTGGATAAAGCGATTTTCCAAGCTCAACATATTTTTTAAAATTAGCTTCATCTTTTTTATCCTTATAATAGTTGGATAGATACTGATATAAAAATTCATTATCAGGACCTGCAATTTTTTTGTCGGCCAATTTGGTAAACATCATTACCGCGTCATCATCTTTTTTTAGGTTTTGCGCACTGGCACCGGCATATAAGTTTGCCGTGGTGTCAAAACCCATATTTATCAATTTATGCGCAATCAAAACATCAGAAATATCTGCTGAAGTTTTAAAATCTGTAAAAGCGGTTGCCCAGTCTTTGGCATTAAATTTTCCGATTGCCTCAGTTATGTACATGCTGTATAATGCAACAGGGCCGCTCACATTCTCTTTTAATGTTGCCAAGCTTGGATCCATGGTTTTATACTTGTCCCATGCTGCTAAAGCAGTTGAACGATAAGTTGTAGCATTTTCAGGCGTAACCCCAGATTGCTTTGCTAAATTGGCATATACATTAGCCTTTATAGCATATAGTTCCGGCTTAGTATTCATTTTTTCATTCGTTTCCGCCTTGTCAACCAATGGTTTAGCATCGGCATACTTTTGCAAAAGCATGTACTTATTTATGTCGTCAAAACTTTGCGCTTTCACGGTAACAAACCCAGCAATCGCCATAAATGAACCCAAAATCAATTTTTTCATTTTTTTTTATTTAGTTGATTTTTATTTAGTTATCAGATTTTTCTAAACCTTCAGTGTCATTAGTATCCGTGTTATTGTCTATGTTTTCGTCTGCTGCTGGTGTTTCATTTTCATTGGTTTCAATAATCTCAGCCGTCGGAATTTCTATTTCTTCCACTTCTTCAAAACTTTGCAACTGGGTAATTGCGGCAATCTCGTCCGATTCATCGATCCTTATTAGTTTAACACCCTGCGTTGCCCTACCAGCTTCCCTTATAGTACTGGTTGCTGTACGGATGGTGATGCCCGATTTACAAGTTATCATCAAATCATCTGTTTCAGCAACTTTTAAAATACCTACCAAAGCACCTGTTTTTTCTGTAACGCTAATGGTTTTAACGCCTTTACCACCCCTATTTGTTACACGATAATCTTCAATATTTGTTTTTTTACCATATCCCTTTTCACTCACTACTAAAATCGTGCTGGTTTCAAGGTCAGCTTTATTTACACAAATCATGCCGATTACTTCGTCTTTGGTGTCATCTACTTCAATACCACCAACGCCAATAGCTCCACGCCCGGTTGGCCGAACTTTTTCTTCTGGAAAACGAATTGCACGGCCACTTTTTACAGCCATCATTACTTCACTATTACCGTCGGTTAATTGCGCTTCTAATAATTGATCGCCTTCATTAATGGTAATAGCATTTACACCCGTTGTACGAGGGCGGCTAAAATCGGCCAAAGACGTTTTCTTAATAACCCCTTGTTTGGTGCAAAGTACGATATAATGATTATCTGTAAACTCTTTATCATCAATTCTTGGCACATCAATAATGGCCCTAATCTTATCATCGCCAGGCAATTGGAGCAAATTTTGGATAGCACGCCCTTTCCCTGATTTCTCACCTTCTGGAATTTCGTATACTTTCATCCAATAACAACGCCCTTTTTCGGTGAAGAAAAGCAAGGAGTGGTGCGTACTGGCCACAAACAATTTTTCAACAAAATCTTCTTCTCTTGTTTTACTGCCTATTGCGCCACGACCGCCGCGGCGTTGTTGGCGATAATCGCTAGCCGAAGTGCGTTTAATATAACCCAAATGCGAAATAGTGATAACTACATCTTCCTCAGCAATCAAATCTTCTATCCGCATTTCGTTTGCTAAATACTGGATTTCGGTTTTGCGGTTGTCGGCAAACTTGGTCTTTACTTCGTTTAATTCATCTTTAATAATTTGAAAACGCAAACCTTGATCATCTAAAATTGATTTAAGATAGGCGATGGTTTTCATTATTTCGGCATGTTCCTCTTTTATTTTGTCCCTTTCCATGCCGGTAAGGCGTTGCAAACGCAATTCCAATACGGCTTTGGCCTGAATTTCGCTCATGCCAAAATTGCTTACCAAACCTTCTTGGGCTTCGTTTGGCGTGGTAGAATTGCGGATCAACCGAATTACCTCGTCCAAATGATCCAACGCAATTAAATAACCTTCCAAAATATGCGCCCTTTCTTCTGCCTTGCGAAGGTCGAACTTAGTGCGGCGAACCACCACTTCGTGCCGGAAATCAACAAATTCTGAAATTAAATCTCTAAGGTTAAGTGTTCTTGGCCTGCCTTTTACCAGTGCTACATTGTTAATGCCATAACTAGTTTGCAACTCGGTATGTTTATACAACAAGTTGACAATCAACTGTGGTATAGCATCTTTCTTAAGGTCTACTACAAGTCTAGTTCCTTCTTTTAAGTTACTTTCGTTATTTACATTACTTACACCTTCAATCACTTTCTCGTTCACCAACTGACCAATTCTATCAACCAGCATATCGCGGTTAACTTGGTACGGTACTTCAGAAATAACGATTTTATCTCGGCCTTTCGCATCGGTTTCAACAGAAGCACGACCGCGGAGTACTACCCTACCACGACCGGTAAGCAAACCTTGTTTTACTCCCTCAAAGCCATAAATAACACCGGCTGTCGGAAAATCGGGGCCTTTTACATACTTAATCAATTCTTCGCATGTAATTTCTTTATTGTCGATATAAGCAATACATCCATCAATTACTTCGCCCAAATTATGGGGCATCATATTGGTGGCCATGCCCACAGCAATACCGCTACTTCCGTTTACCAACAATTGCGGGATACGGCTTGGCAATACGGTCGGCTCGGTAAGACTGTCATCAAAATTGGGTTGAAAATCAACGGTATCTTTATCGATGTCTTCCAACATGGCTTCACCAAATTTTTGGAGACGTGCTTCTGTATAACGCATAGCCGCTGGCATATCACCATCTTGGTTACCAAAATTTCCTTGGCCATCGATAATCAAATAGCGCATATTCCATTCTTGCGCCATCCTTACCATAGTGTCGTAAATAGCCTTGTCGCCATGTGGGTGATATTTACCCATCACCTCTCCTACTATACGGGCCGATTTTTTGTGGGGCTTGTTACTGGTCATGCCCAGTTCGTTCATTGCGTACATAACGCGGCGATGTACCGGTTTA